>NZ_FOFO01000022.1 GCF_900110965.1 Ectothiorhodospira magna | reverse complement strand
GAAGGTCGGCAACATGATGAAGAACGCCAGGCTCGCCAAGCACATCGGCGATGCGTCCTGGCATGCCTTGACCACTAAGCTGGACTACAAGGCCAGGGAGCAGGGCAAGCATCTGGTCAAGATCGACCCGTGGTTTGCCAGCTCCAAAACCTGCCATGTCTGCCAGCACAAGAGGGACGCCATGCCGTTGAACGTCCGGTCGTGGGAATGCCCGGCCTGCCACACACAACATGACAGGGATATCAACGCGGCGCTGAACATCAAGCATCAAGGCATAGTAAAGTTGAAGGCGGAAGGGCTGTCCGTCTCTGCCCATGGAGGCTTGCGTAAGCCCGGCACATCGCCGGCTGCTGCCTGAGAAGTGGGAAGCCCCGCCCGTGGCGCGTCAGCGCTTAGGGCGGGGAGCAGTCACTTCCCTGGTGACCCTGGAACGCACCAGCGGCGCGGACATCATCAACCGCTTCAACATCTTCCCGGCGGCCAAGATCCTGGCTGACCCGGCACCCGGCTACACCACCGGTCAGGCCAAGGCAGCCCTGGAATCGGTGGCGACGCAACTGAATCAGGACGCGGACACCGTGCTGGGCTGGATCGGTGAGGCCTACCAGCTGGATGCGGGGGCCGGGGCCGGCGGTGCCGCCTTCGCCCTGGGAATGCTGATGGTATTCCTGATCCTGGCGGCCCAGTACGAGCGCCTGACCCTGCCGCTGGCCGTGGCCTCGGCGGTGCCCTTCGGGGTACTGGGGGCGGTGATCGCCTCCTTTGGTCGGGGCTTCCCCAACGACATCTATTTCCAGGTGGGCCTGCTGGTGCTGATCGGTCTGGCGGCGAAGAACGCCATCCTGATCGTGGAGTTTGCGGCCCAGAACCGGCGCCAGGGGATGTCCACCACCGAGGCCGCCACGGCGGCGGCACGGCAGCGTTTCCGCGCCATCGTGATGACCGCGCTCACCTTCATCGTCGGCAGCCTGCCGCTGGTGTATGCCAGCGGTGCCGGCGCGGCCAGCCGTCAGGAGATCGGCACCGTGGTGGTGGGCGGCATGCTGGCGGCCAGCACTCTGGCCCTCCTGTTCGTGCCGCTGTTCTATAAATTGCTGGAGGACATGGCCGACGGGTGGAAGGCCCGTCGCCACCAGCCCCCGCTGGAAAGCCGCTAACTCACTGGCCTTGCAGCGGCGGCATCAGACGCTGGGCGCCCTGGGCCAGCGCCTGATGCCGATCCGGAATCCAGGCATCCGGACCAAGCAGGGCGTCCAGCCCCAACTGGGCCAGTCGCGCCCGGGGCTGGTCCTGGACGCCGGTCATGATCACCTGCACGTCATCGTCCACCGCACCCCGGATGGCGGCCTCCAGGGCCACCGCCGTGGTCACCCCCAGATGGGGTACCCGCCCCAGATCCACCACCAGTACGCCGGCCCCGTCCAGCTTGGGTTCCTGACGGGTGATCGCCTCCGCCGCGCCAAACACCAGGGGACCGCTCAGATGCAGGATCTTCAAGCGTCCCTTGCCCTGGGCCAGCAGCGCCCGTTCCTCCGGTGACAGGTCGGCGCAGTGACCATTGGTATCATCGTCTCCGGGTCGCCGGGGCGGCAGGATGCAGACCGATTCTGCCTGCACATCCGCCAGCCGCCGGATGGTCATCACGTTGGCCACGAACAGGCCGATGGCCACGGCGGTGATCAAATCCACGAACACGGTCATGGCGATCACCCCGTAGAGGATCAGGGCGCCCTTGGGCGACACCCGGTGGGCGCGGCGCAAAAAGCGCCAGTCGATGATGTCCAGCCCCACCTTGACGGCGATGGCCGCCAGTACTGCAAGGGGAATGTTGGCGGTGAGTTCCGCCGCCCAGATCACCACCATGACCAGGATCAGGGCACGCACGATCCCGGACAGGGCCGAGCGCCCCCCGGCCTGGATATTCACCACGGTGCCCATGGTGGCCCCGGCCCCCGGCAGGCCACCGCACAGACCCGAGGCCAGGTTGCCCATGCCCTGCCCCACCAGTTCCTTGTCGGAACTGGATGATTTGCGGGTCATGCTGGAGGCGATCACCGAGGACAGCAGGGCATCCACTGATCCCAGCAGGGCCAATACCAGGGCATCCACCACAATGATCAGCCATTGATCCGCGGTGAAGACGGGCAGGCGCAGGGTGGGCAACCCCATGTCGATGGGACCAATCACCCGGACCTGCTCACTCCCCAGCCAGTACATCATCGCCACCGTGCCCAGCACCAGCACGATGAGCTGGGGTGGCAGATAGCGTTTCACCCGGGCCGGCATGAACAGCAAAATGGCCAGGGTCACGCCTCCCAGAATCAGTTCCAGGGGTTCGATGGCCGCCACCAGATCGGGCAGCCCCTGCAGGGTACCGATCACTCCCCCCGCCGGCGTGGCATGGCCCAGCAGACCAGGCAACTGCAGGATGATGAGGATGATGCCGATGCCGGTCATGAAGCCGGAGATCACGGTATAGGGCATCATGGTGACGTAGCGCCCCAGCTTCATGGCCCCGAAGGCCATCTGGAACACGCCGGTGAGCATCACCACGGTAAAGGCCATGGCCATGCCCTGCTCCGGATTGGCGGCGATCAAGGAGGCGATCACCGCCGTGAACACGACCGTCATGGGGCCGGTGGGTTCAGAAATCAGGGTGGGGGTGCCGCCGAACAGGGCGGTGAACAGGCCGATCAGGATGGCGCCGTAAAGCCCCGCCTCCGCGCCGGCGCCGGAAGCCACGCCAAAGGCCAGGGCCATGGGCAGGGCGATCACCGCCGCCGTCACGCCACCGAACAGATCCCCCTTCAGGTTATTGAACCGGATCTCGTTGAAGACTCGCATCTGGGCTTCCTCATTGAGTGGGTCTATTATCGAAGGGGATTTTGTTCAACAATAATCGAATTTTATGAAGAAATTCATTTAATTTTGTCTATGAATTTCCTCGATGGAGACGCCACCAGGGTCCGATGGGGCAAGGCTGACGAACCGGCCACCCATCAACATTTGACAGGCTCACCCCATCCATACATAGATTAATATTGATCCATTGAATAGAAACAATCAATTTATGGATATACTCCCAATTCATGTAATTTTCCCATAGAGTAAACATCGCCTTCCCGTCAAAGGCGGGGCACAGACCACAGGAGCTGATGACCATGAGCGTGAAGACCTACGACGCGGGTGTGAAAGAATACCGCGAACTCTACTGGACTCCGGACTACGTCCCCCTGGATTCCGACCTGCTGGCCTGCTTCAAGGTCACCGGACAGCCGGGGGTGCCGCGGGAGGAAGTGGCCGCCGCCGTGGCCGCCGAGTCCTCCACCGGGACCTGGAGTACGGTGTGGTCCGAACTACTCACCGACATGGAATTCTACAAGGGGCGGGCCTACCGCATCGAGGACGTGCCCGGCGACAAGGAATCCTTCTACACCTTCATCGCCTACCCCATCGACCTGTTCGAGGAAGGCTCCATCGTCAACGTGCTCACCTCCCTGGTGGGTAACGTCTTCGGTTTCAAGGCCCTGCGCCATCTGCGCCTGGAAGACATCCGCTTCCCCCTGGCCTACGTGAAGACCTGCATGGGTCCGCCCAACGGCATCCAGGTGGAACGGGACAAGCTCAACAAGTACGGCCGCCCCCTGCTGGGCTGCACCATCAAGCCCAAGCTGGGCCTGTCGGCCAAGAACTACGGCCGCGCCGTCTATGAATGTCTGCGCGGCGGCCTGGACTTCACCAAGGACGACGAGAACGTCAACTCCCAGCCCTTCATGCGCTGGCAGAACCGCTTCGAGTTCGTGGCCGAAGCCGTGGCCGCTTCCCAGGCGGAAACCGGCGAACGCAAGGGCCATTACCTCAACGTCACCGCGCCGGACCCGGAACAGATGTACGAGCGGGCCGAGTTCGCCAAGGAACTGGGCCAGCCCATCATCATGCACGACTACATCACCGGCGGCTTCTGCGCCAATACCGGCCTGGCCAAGTGGTGCCGCAAGAACGGCATGCTGCTGCACATCCACCGGGCCATGCACGCGGTCATCGACCGTCATCCCAAGCATGGCATCCACTTCCGCGTCCTGGCCAAGTGCCTGCGCCTCTCCGGCGGCGACCATCTGCACACCGGCACTGTGGTGGGCAAGCTGGAAGGCGACCGGGCCTCCACCCTGGGCTATGTGGACCTGCTGCGGGAATCCTTCATCCCCGAAGACCGCTCCCGGGGGATCTTCTTCGATCAGGACTGGGGCTCCATGCCCGGCGTGTTCGCCGTCGCCTCCGGCGGTATCCACGTCTGGCACATGCCCGCCCTGGTCACCATCTTCGGCGACGACTCGGTGCTGCAGTTCGGTGGCGGTACCCAGGGCCATCCCTGGGGCAATGCCGCCGGCGCCGCCGCCAACCGGGTGGCCCTGGAAGCCTGCGTCAAGGCCCGCAACGAAGGCCGTGATCTGGAGCGGGAGTCCCGCGAGATCCTCACCGACGCAGCCCGTCACAGCCCCGAACTGGCCATCGCCATGGAGACATGGAAAGAGATCAAGTTCGAGTTCGACACCGTGGACAAGCTGGACGCGGGCTGATCCCGCGCACCGGGCCGGATCATTCCCCCTTCCGAACATGAGGACCTGCAGACATGCCTTTCCAGAACACCATGGGTGACTACCAGACCCGACAGACCCTGGAAACCTTCGGTTTCCTGCCCCCGCTGACCCAGGAAGAGGTCTTTGACCAGATCGCCTATATCATTGCCCAGGGCTGGACGCCGGGCATCGAGCATGTGCACCCGGACTTTTCCATGAACCATTACTGGACCATGTGGAAACTGCCCTTCTTTGGCGAGGTGAATCTGGACCATGTGGCCGCCGAGCTGGAAGCCTGCCATCGGGCCTACCCGGATCACCATGTGCGGCTCACGGGCTACGACAACTACACCCAGTGCCAGGGCGCCTCTTTCGTGGTGTTCGAGGGACGGCGCTGATCGCGGACCTAAGATAGACCACGAGCGGGGAGAGACCATGGCTAACAGACCATCCAGCAGTTCCAGCGGGCGTCAGGCCGCCCTGGCGCGCCGGCAGGCCCTCGCCAGCCGGGGCAAGGGCAGCACCAGTGCCGTCCCTCCACCGGCGGCGCCCAGGCCAGCACCGGCACCGACCGTGAACCGGCCGGCACCCGCTGCCCGCCGGTCCATGCCAACGGTGACCCCCCCCGCCCGTGGTCGGGCCACGGCCCCCCGTGCCGTGATGCCCGAGGCCTCCGGTCGCGCCCAGGCCCAGGCCCGTCGCGCCGCCCTGTCCCGGGCCGGCAAGCGGGCCAACACCTCCAGCGACCGGGTCCGGCAGGCCGCCGTGGTGGCGGCCTCCGAACCGGCACCGCCATCTGCACCCTCCGGTTGCCAATGCGGTGGGCAATGTGGCCGTCATAGCGAATCCTCATCCTCGCCACAACAGCCGGAACGGGCCGTAACCCGTAGTCATTCCCTGTCCCGTCGGGGCAATGATCGCCCCGGCACCGGCCAGGATCGGCGTCGGAATACACTCCGGCGCAACACGCCCAATACCCAGCCGGCGGGCCGCCTGCAGTCCCAGGCCCGACGGTCCGCCCTGGCCAGCCGGGGCAAATCGGCCGCCAGCACCCCCACCTCGGCGGCCAGTCTGGCTCGCCAGGCCAATCCGCGCCTGTCCGGGCGGGAACTGGCCCGTAGCGTCCGGGCACAGCGCAGTCAAAACGGTGCCATGGGCACCCGCCGCACCCCTCCCACCGGACGCACCCGCCCCGAACCGGCCCAGGATCAACCCTGGAAGGTGGGGGTATCGGAAACCGCCGCGGGACAGGCGGTGACCGGCACCCTGGTGGGTCGCAGTCAGGGGGTCACCGGCAATGACTCGGGCACCTGCCGCGCCGTCACCGGCACCGAATACCTGGGTGCGGAGATCTTTCACGAATTCTGTCAGACCACCCCCCCCAGCCGGCCGGAAAAGGTGCATGTCACCCGCACCGGTCAGGGCAGCCGGGTGACCGGCAACGAACTGGGCCGTGGCGCCCGGGTGACGGGCAACGAGCCGGGCACCTGCCGCCGGGTGACCGGAAACGAGTACGTGGGTCAGGAGCAGTACCAACAGTTCTGCGACACCCCGCCGCCAGGGCCGACCCAACCGCCCAAGGTGACCCAGGCCACCACCGCCCGGGGGCAGACCGTTTCCGGCAACATGCCCGGTCGCTCCCGCAAGGTCACCGGCGACGAGCCGGGCACCTGTCAGGCGGTGACCGGCACCCCCTACACCAGCCCGGAACAGATCGCGGACTACTGCCCGCCCGAGGCCCAGGCCCGGATCGAGCAGCGGACTTCCCTGGCCGCCCAACCCGGTCAGCCGGATTTTCCACAGCCTTTGGACACCGCACCCGGACAGGGATTTACCGTCACCTCCCCGGCCCGCCAGGTAGAACGGGAACGGCGCAACAACGTGGGTGTGACCGGTACCCGCTACGACCAGCAAGGCGGTCGCATCACCGGCCCCTTCGACATGGCAACGGACAAGATCACCGGCACGGATCAGGCCCGTCTGCAGCGGCCCCCCGTTGTTCTGGAAGACCTGGACACCGGGTTGCCGGAAGGGGCGCCGGTGGACTTTGACCCCCAACCGGAAACACCCCGCCGTGCCCGTATCACCGGGGAAGGCCAGTCCAGCGGCAGCAAGATCACCGGCGATGACTGGGAACGGGGCGACCGGGTGACCGGCACCGAGGGCAGTTCCGCCCGCCGCCGCAATCCCACCCGGCCCGGTCTGATGGGGGCCATGCCGGCGGTCACCCACAAGCGTAACCAGGATGTGCCGCCACCGGTGAGTCGCGTCACCGGCAGCAGCGGCAATACGGAAAAAGGATCACTGGTCACCTACTCGGGCGGCGCAAGGGGCTGACCCACGCCAAACCCGACTGCTTCAACATCACTGACAACACCACAGCAACCAAGCGACCCACAGCCGAGACCCGTAGACCATGCTCACCCGCCGCCGCTCACGCCGTGACAGTCTGATCTGGGCCACCGCCCCGACGGTCCATCGTCATGGCCGTGGCGCGGCATCCCCCCAACCCTCACCGATCACCCGGACGGCGCAGCCGGCCGAGGCGACACCGATGGGGGAAGCCCCGCCCCCGCATGGGCATCGGTTGTCATCCCCAGTGAAGGGCGCTCGATCCCAGGCCCGGTTGCATCCGCTCACCGACAAGGCCGCCAACCATCGGCTCCAGGCCTACGAGACTGCG
Organism: Ectothiorhodospira magna; assembly: GCF_900110965.1. GTDB lineage: Bacteria > Pseudomonadota > Gammaproteobacteria > Ectothiorhodospirales > Ectothiorhodospiraceae > Ectothiorhodospira > Ectothiorhodospira magna. Next base: position 55,702 of record NZ_FOFO01000022.1, on the reverse strand, counting down.
GTGAAGTCCTCCTTTGACCGCATCCTGCCGGTACTGCACGACCTGGCCGGCCTGCAGCGGGACAAAGGTTTCATCGGCAAGGCCCAGGCCCTGGCGGAACAGACCCTGGGATTCCGGCTGCCGGATCATCTGCTCAACGATGCCTGGATCAAGGGACTGGACCTGCCCCGGCTCCACGCCGCCTGCCTGTTCGAGACCTATGGCCGCATGGCCGACGGCTTCTTTGCCCATGATCCCCTCAAGGGCCACGACACCCGGGAATTCGACACCTTCCTGCAAAGCTGCGGTTTTCACCTGATGGACGTCACCCCCTGCGCCGACGGGCGTCTGGCTCACACCATCAGCTATGTGCTGCGCCTGCCCTTTGGCGCCGTGCGGCGCCGCTCCTTTGCCGGTGCCCTGTTCGACGTGGAAGACACGGTCAGCAAGTGGGTGGAGGTGGAACATGCCCGCTACCGGGCCGGCGTCCCCAACACCGCCGATGCGCCCACCCGCTATTTAAAGACCGTGGTCTACCACTTCAGCTCCCGCAACCCGGCCCACGAGGGCTGTGCGGCCCATGGCTCCGACGATGATGCCGCGGCCCGAGCCGGCCTGGAGCGCCTGCGGGCCTTCCGCCAGGCGGTGGAAAACGGGTTCTGCTGCGGTGCCTCTGTCGCCCTGCTGCTCATCGGCCTGGACACGGACACCGATGCCCTGCGGATTCATGTCCCCGACGCCCAGGGACACACGGACCTGCAACGGAGTCTGGACACCGGCCATATCTACCATCAAACCCTGTCCATGACACCGGAGGCCGCCCGGCGCCATATTCTGGAGCAGGTGCGCCGCCAGGCCCCCGCCACCCCGGACGAGGGCATGGTGACACTGATCGCCCGGCTGGTGGAAAACAACCTGTCCCAACTGGACTATGTGGTGCGTCGACATGACGGCACCTACCCGGACCAGGGCCATGCGGAACGCTTCATCGGCGTGGGCATCGGTTTCGAGGAGATCCAGTTGCGCAACCTCACCTTCTTCGCCTACCTGCACACGGTGGAAGAAGGTGCCGCCGACCTGGATGTGGGGTGCCGTATCCTGGGGGGACTCAATCACCCCCACGGCCTGCCCATCCCGGTGGTGATCCGGTTCGACTACCACGGCCAGGTGCCTGGCGCCCGGGAACGGGCCATCGCCCGCTGCCAGCAGGTGGACCGGGCCGTGACTGAACGCTACGCCCCCCTGATCCGGGACGGCCTGCTGCACCGTCTGCTGGTGGTACGGGACTGTGATACCCGCGGCGGTCTGGAGCGGGTGGCCACATCCACGGACCCAAGCGGACGAGGAGGACACTGATGAAGATCTGTCAGGTGGAACGCCCGCTGGTCTCCACCAACCGGATACCCGGTTTTGAGCACAAGCATCTACTGGTGGTGCGCGACGGCAGTTCCCGTCAGGTGGCGGTGGACGCCGTAGGCTGCATCCCCGGTGACTGGGTGATCTGCGTGGGCAGCTCGGCGGCCCGGGAGGCTGCCGGCAGCAAGGAATTTCCCAGCGACCTGACCATCGTCGGCATCATCGACCGCTGGCCGCCGGAACACGAAGCCGGCGGCGGGGAGTCGGGCTGATGGAAGTCCGGCAAGTGGTGGGGTCGGTGGTCTGTACCCAGCGAATTCCGGGACTGGCCCATGTGGATCTGCGTCTGGTGCAGGACGGCCAGGGCCGACAGGCGGTGGCCACCGATCCGGTGGGCGCCCGCCCCGGTGACTGGGTGTTCCTGGTCAGTGGTTCCGCGGCCCGCCATGCCATGGGCAACGCGGACATCCTCACCGACCTGACCGTGGGCGGGGTGATTGACCAGTGGGAACCGGCATGACAGGGCTTTTGATAACGATGATCCGAAACAACACAGGAGAGACACCATGAGTGGCGACAAATACGGCATTGCCCTGGGGATGATCGAGACCCGCGGCCTGGTCCCCGCCATCGAGGCGGCCGATGCCATGACCAAGGCCGCCGAAGTGCGGCTGATCGGACGGGAATTCGTCGGCGGCGGCTATGTGACCGTGCTGGTACGGGGCGAGACCGGCGCGGTGAACGCCGCCGTGCGGGCCGGCGCCGATGCCTGCGAACGGGTGGGCGACGGCCTGGTGGCCGCTCACATCATCGCCCGCCCCCACCGGGAAGTGGAACCCATCCTCCCCGTGGGTGGCCCCAGCACCGAATGACCCGGCATCCGGGATGAACACACACCAAAGTGAATGATCGGAGAAACTGAAGATGGCCAATGACAATTACGGTATCGCCCTTGGGATGATCGAGACTCGGGGTCTGGTCCCCGCCATCGAGGCGGCCGATGCCATGACCAAGGCCGCCGAAGTGCGGCTGATCGGACGGGAATTCGTCGGTGGCGGCTATGTGACCGTGCTGGTGCGCGGCGAGACCGGCGCGGTGAACGCCGCCGTGCGGGCTGGTGCCGATGCCTGCGAACGGGTGGGAGACGGCCTGGTGGCCGCCCACATCATTGCCCGTCCCCACCGGGAAGTGGAGCCGATCCTGGGCAAGACCGGCGGTAGCAACGCCGCCTGACGATGATGAGACGTCCGGTACCATCCGGCCGCATTCATCCCCGCATTCCCGGCTATCTGGGTCGCGCCCTGAGCCTTGAGTTTTCGGCGGTCCAGCAGTACATGACCCAGGCCTCGCTGGTGGAGGCCTGGGGTCTACCGGAAGCCGCCGCACGGCTGCGCCGGGAGATGGTGGAGGAAATGCACCATGCCGACCGTCTCACCCAGCGCATGCTGGCGCTGGGTTTCGCCCCCGCTGCCTCCCAGCTGCGTCCGGCCCGGGCCGGTGCGCATCTGGTGGCCCTGCTGCGGGAAGATCTGCGCCTGGAACAGGAGATCATCGCGCTTTACCAGGAAGCGGTACTGAGCTGCCGCCGTTTAGGTGACGCTGCCCACGAAGACTTTTTTGCCGCGCTGCTGGATGAGGAGGTCAACGGCTGTCGCGGCCTGGAGCAGTGGCTGGCATCTCTGACCCAGCCACGGCATCATGACTTCGGGGACCGTGTCTATTTTTAATGAGGAGAGCTGCCCATGCATCCCGACTGGACCCGCCGTGAACGCCCGTTGCGGCTGGAACGTCGTCTGGCTTTTCCGGACTATGAAGCCACACGCCGCTTTCTGGAGCAGGCCGGGGCGTTGTCGGAACGGGAAGGCGTGTATCCCGACATCAGTTTTGGCCGTACCTATGTCAACATGACCCTGCATGCCGACGACAATGCCACCGAGCTGAGTGACGCACAGCACCGTTTCGTCACCGCCCTGGATACCTTGCAGCCCACGGACACCAACGAGGCGCACCCGTGACCGAACCCAAATCCCCGTCAGCCCCGGATGCATCGCCGGTTGTGGTGAAAACCACCAGCACACCCTCCCCTTCCCGGAGTACAGCCGCCAAAACCCCGGCCCGTCGCTCCGGTTCCACCAAGCCCCGTTCATCCCGGCAGTCCAAGGCAACAGATCACGGATATATGGCGCCACGGCGGGTTTGGCCCGACTGACCAGCATGGACCAGGAGGACAGCAGGGCAGAGCCCCCGTCCGGGGATGAAACCCCGCGGCCTGACATGCCCAGTCGGTTCATTCGCCATGCCAGTCTGCGCCAGTTGCAGATTCTGGAGGCCATCGTTCGACTGGGCAGCTTCACCCGGGCTGCGGAGGAACTGTTCCTGACCCAGCCCACCGTCTCCATGCAGATCAAAAAACTGTCCGAGACTGTGGGAGCGCCCCTGTTCATGCCTGCGGGGCGCAATGTGGAACCCACCGAAGCCGGTCGGGAGGTATATCGGGCGGCCCGTACCCTCATGGACGCCCTGGTGGATTTGGAAATCCGTCTGGCAGACCTCAAGGGACTCAAGCGGGGGCGATTTCGTCTGGGGGTCATCACCACCGCAAAATATTTTGCCCCGGAAATCCTGGGGGCGTTCTGTGAAGCCTATCCTGGTATTGATGTCTCTCTTAAAGTCAGTAACCGGCACCGAGTCATCGAGCGCATGTCCAACCATGAGGATGATCTATATATCTTTGGTGAACCAGACACCATTGGCCTGCCGGTAGAAGCCACCTATCTGGCCCCCAATCCCCTGATTATCGTTGCCCGCGCCGATCATCCCCTGGTGGGAGCGAGCAACATCCCGCTGGAGCGGATCGTTCAGGAACGCTTTATTCTGCGGGAACCTGGGTCCGGGGTCCGGGATACCATCACCCGTTTATTTGGCGAACATGGTCTCAAGCCCAATGTTCGCATGGAGCTGGGCAGTAACGAGGCCATCAAGCACGCGATCATTGCCGGCCTGGGGATTTCCATCCTGTCCCTGCATTCCCTGAATCTGGACGCTGGTGCAGGCCGTCTTTCCATGCTGAATGTGGCAGGTTTTCCCATTCAACGAGATTGGTATCTGGTTCATCCCAAGGGGCGTGAACTGTCTTTGATTGCCCGTACTTTCCTGGCCTTTGCCGTGGAGCATCAGGTCAATATCCAGGAAACCCTGGCCCGCACCCATGCTGCCCTGTGCCAATCCGGGCCATGCAACTGATCTGGACGGCATGATGGACAGCGACGCAAACTCCCCTTGCGAGGATTCCCGTAGCGCCGCTAAACTGGCCGGGTATTTAGACTGATCCCACATATATTTTGCCGCGTGCATCCCTTTGTTCAAAAATCGGGTGTACCCCGTGGGGCTTGAGGTGGTTGCAATAACCTGTGTGGTTCAGGGTAGGTGGTAGGTGGTCATGGATCAAAGGCTGTACGGTGTTGTTCTCTCTGGCCCCCGGCCTGTCATTCGGTGGTACTGGTGGTGGGTGCTTTGTCTTTTCTGCCTGTTTGCACCGTTGTCCATCGCCGCCAGCGAATCCCCTGCCGACCCCATCATCATCGGCCTCAATGCCGACCTCTCCAGTCAGGATGCCCAGGCGGGCGAGTCCATTCGCCGTGGGGCACTGGTGGCCATCGACGAAATCAACCTTGCCGGCGGTGTGCTGGGGCGTCCGCTGACCCTGGAGGTCTACGACCATCGGCGCAATCCGGCCCGTGGGGTGTACAACACCCGCGCCCTGGCTGAAGACGACAATGTGGTGGCGATTCTCGGCGGCAAGCATACCCCAGTGGTGTTTGCCGAACTTGATACCATCCACGAGTACGGTATTCCCTATCTCATTCCCTGGGCCGCCGGCACTCAGCTGGTGGACAACAATCATCACCCCAATTTCGTGTTCCGGGTGTCCGTGCGCGATGAATTGGCTGGCCGGTTTTTGATGCAGTATGCCCTGGCCCAGGGTTACCGCCGTCCGGCCCTGATGCTGGAACAGACCGGCTGGGGCCGTTCCAACGAGTTGGCCCTGGTGATGGCCCTGCGGGGGCAGGGTCTGGCGCCGGTGAGGACGGAATGGTTCAACTGGGGAGAGCAGTATTTTTCCTCCGCCCTGGAACGGATCCATGCCGCCGGTGCCGACACAATCATTTTCGTGGGCAATTCTCCCGACGCCGTCCAGTTCATCCGTGCCATGCAGGCCCGGCCCGAAGAGAGCAATCTGCCCATCATTTCCCACTGGGGCATTGTGGGCAGCGACTTTGAAAGACTCATGCAGGACGCACTCCACCACATCAATCTGTCCTTTTTGCAGACCTTCTCCTTTTTCGATCCACCCTTCCCGGATCGGGCCGAGGCGTTCGTTGCCCGGTATCAGCGCCTGTTCCCCGACACCAGAGGGATTGAGGACATCTTTGCCCCCACGGGGGCCGCCCATGCCTATGACCTGATTCATCTGCTGGCCCGGGCCATCACCCTGGCGGGGACCACCGAGCGGGCCCAGGTGCGGGATGCCCTGGAGCGGATCGAATATCATGCCGGCCTGGTACGTGATTATGCGCCCCCCTTCACCCCCTCCCGTCACGATGCACTGGATATCACGGATTTTCGCATGGCCCGTTTTGTGGACGGGGTGATCATGCCCCATGCCCGGTGCGACTGATATGCTCAAGCGCCTCAGGTCCCTGAGTCTGCCGGCCCAGGTTTCCCTATGGGCGGTGCCACTGACAATGGTGTTGCTGAGTCTGTCCGGCGGGGTGTTGTTTCATGTCCAGCAAAAGACCCTGGAACGGGAACTGGACATGCGCCTGGACAGCATGCTGGGCTACAACCTGGAGTTGTTTCAGGATCGCCTGTATGCGATTCAGTCCCGCGCCCAGACCCTGGCAATCAATCATCTGGTGGTCAATGGTCTGATCGACACCGAGGACCGGTATCGTTATCTGCCGGTCCTGTTTCGGTCCCTCAACGACATTGCCGGACAACGATCCCCGGCCCGCTTTGCCCTGCTGGATTTTCAGGGCAATGAGATCGTCAGCAACAACCGGCCAGTACACCATGACCTGATCAGCCTGGGGCTTGAGCATCTGCCCCAGGCGGGTCTCAACGCCTGGCATGTGGACGCCGACGGCCTCCTGTTTGCCGCCCCGGTATTCGTCCATGACCATCCGGAAGGGGCACTGGCCATCTCCCTGGACATGCCATCCCTGCAGCGATTCTTTGCCTTCATGGATCGGCAGGACTACACCGTGGTGGTGCTGGACCATCAGCAGGTGCCGATTCTGGGCAACCGCTTTTTCAGGGAACAGGCCCAGGGGCAATGGACACCGGCGTCACCGGACTGGCTATCCCGTCAGGCCCCCCTGACCCTGCGGGGTGTCGAGCATCTGCAACTGGCCATTGCCATGCCCAGGCAGGACGCCTTTCATGGCATGGCGATGCTGCGGCAGAACATGGTGATCATCTTTTTCATCAGCCTGCTGATCGTCATTTCCACCATTGTGCTGTCCACCTATCTGACCGCCCGCCCCCTGCGCCGCTTCGTGCAGAATCTGCGTCAGGTGGCGACCCGGCAGTCCCTGTCCGACCGGTTGCCGGTGCAGGGGCCCCATGAACTGTCCACCCTGGCCCTGACCTTCAATCAGACCCTGGAAAGTCTTGAGCAGGCATTTACCTCCCGCAAGCGCCTGGATCAGTTGCTCAGTAACAGTCCGTCGGTTGTCTACACCACGGGACTGGACGCCCCCGCGGCCCGTTTTATCACCGCCAATGTCAGGTCCGTGGTCGGGCTGAGCGCGGATGACATCCTGAGCCGACCGGACTGGTGGCACGCCAACCTGCATCCGGATGACCGTCAGGAGATACTGGATCAGGAGCGGGAGTGGCGCGAGGCGGGTAGCCCTGGCGTTCTGGTGCAGTGTTATCGGCTGCGGCATGGGGACGGCCACTGGATCTGGGTGGAAGACCGTCTTCGCCTGTCCAGGGACGAGGACGGCCAGCCCAGGGAAATGATCGGCGCCTTCATGGACATCACCGAGCGCAAGCAGGCGGAGTTCGCCCTGCGGGAGAAAAGCGCCGAACTGGACCGCTATTTCACGTCGAGCCTGGACCTGTTATGCATTGCCAATACCCAAGGGTTGTTCGTGCGCCTCAATCCCCTATGGGAGCAGGTGCTGGGCTATCGGGTCGAGGAACTGCAGGGGCGCAGCTTTCTCGATTTTGTCCATGAGGATGACATGGAGGCCACCCTGGAGGCCATCGTCCAGTTGAAGTCCCAGCAGGAAGTGATCCGTTTCGAGAACCGGTATCGTCACAAGGACGGCAGTTACCGCTGGATCGAATGGCGCTCCCTGCCGGTGGGCGAGATGATCTACGCCGTGGCCCGGGATGTCCATCAGCGCCGGCAGGACGAGGAAAAACTCAACGATTACGCCCAGAAACTGGCCTGCAAGAACATCGAACTGGATCAGGCCCTGCTCCAGGCCCTGCAGGCCAGCCAGGCCAAGAGCGAGTTTTTGGCCAACATGAGCCACGAGATCCGCACCCCGATGAATGGGGTCATTGGCATGACCGGGCTGTTACTGGATACCACCCTCAATGATGAACAGCGGCATTATGCCAACACGGTGCGGGCCAGCGCCGAATCGCTGCTGTCCCTGATCAACGACATTCTGGATTTTTCCAAGATCGAGGCGGGTAAATTGGAACTGGAAATCACTGACTTTGACCTGCGGGTCATGTTGGACGACTTTGCCTCCATGATGGTGTTCAAGGCCGAGGAAAAGGGGCTGGAGTTCATCTGTGCCGCGGATCCCAGGGTGCCTGTCCTGCTTTCGGGGGACGTGGGTCGTTTGCGGCAGATTCTTACCAATCTGGTGGGCAATGCCATCAAGTTTACCCGGACCGGGGAGGTGACGGTGCGGGTCAGTCCGGAGGACGTGGCAACAGTGCCAGGGCCGGTGCAACTGCGGTTCGAGATCCGGGATACGGGCATCGGCATCCCCCAAGTGCGGATGGACCGACTGTTTCAGAGCTTTTCCCAGGTGGATGCCTCGGTAACCCGGGAGTTTGGCGGTACCGGTCTGGGGCTGGCGATCTGCCGGCAACTGGTACGTCTGATGGACGGGGACATCGGGGTGGAAAGCGTGGAGGGAGAGGGGTCCACCTTCTGGTTCACCGTCTGCCTCACGGCCCGGGCTGGTTCCCTGACCCAGGTACCACCGCTACCGGCGGCACTGGAGGGCATGCGGGTGTTGATCGTGGACGACAATGCCACCAATCGGGAGATTCTGGTGGCGCGACTGAGCCACTGGGGTATGCGCCCGGATGCGGTGGCCGATGGTCCCTCCGCCCTGGGTCAGTTGTATCAGGCCCTGGGCGGGGACGATCCCTACCAGTTGGCCATCCTGGACATGGAAATGCCGGGCATGGATGGCGAGTCCCTGGGCCGGGCCATCAAGGCTGATGACCGATTGCTGGACATGCCATTGGTGATGATGGCTTCCGTGGGGCGTCGTGGTCAGGCAAGCCGTCTGCGGGAGATCGGGTTTGCCGGCAATCTGTGTAAACCGGTGCCGGAAACGGAACTGTTCAAAACCCTGTCTTTGGTCATGGGGGATGAAGCAGACCCGGACACCGTGACCTTGCGCCAAGAAGACCTCACCGAGGGTATCATTCGTGGTCTCCAGGCCCGGGGCGGGCGGGTGTTGCTGGCGGAGGATAACGTGGTCAACCAGCAGGTGGCCTTGGGGATGCTGAAAAAAATGGGCCTGCGGGCCGACCCGGTGGCCAATGGTCTGGAAGCCCTCAACGCCCTGATCAATATCCCCTACGATCTGGTGCTGATGGATGTGCAGATGCCCGAGATGGATGGCATGGCGGCCACCCAGGCGATCCGCGAGGCGGAACGGGAGGACGGCGGGCATATTCCGGTGATTGCCATGACGGCCCATGCCATGCAGGGGGATCGGGAGCGTTGTCTGGCGGCGGGGATGGACGATTATCTGGAAAAGCCGGTGAATCCGGCCAGGCTGGCGGAGGTGTTGGAACGGTGGTTGCCGATCCACCGCCCCGACATGAAGGAGACATCGGACAATGCCCCCGCGGCTCCGACAGTGTTCAATGCCGTCGGCCTGCTGGAACGGGCGATGGGGGATGAGGAACTGGCCCGGTCCTTGATCGAGCATTGTTTAAAGGATCTGCCCGGCCAGTTGGACGCTCTGCTGGGGTACGTCCGCAGCGGCAATCTGGACGAAGCCCACCGGATGATTCACACCCTCAAGGGCATGACCGGCACCATGGGGGCGGATGCCCTGCATGGGTTGACTCTGGTGATGGAGCGCCAATGCCTGCAGGGAGACCTGACGGCCCTGGAGGCCCAGCTACCGGCCCTCAAGGCCCAGTGCCAAGCCCTGGAACAGGCCATGGCCGACCACATGGCCGAGGATTAGGACCATGGCCCCGCCGGATTCCCCGCGGATTGCCGTCACCGGCGCCGGCGGTTTTGTCGGATCGGCCCTTTGCACCGCGCTGGAACGGGAAGGCCGGTCGGTATGCCGGCTGGTGCGCCGGTTGCGTCATCCCGGTGACCAGGTGGTGGGCCAGATCGGGCCGTCCACGGACTGGCGGCTGCTGGAGGGGATGGATGTGGTGATCCATGCCGCCGCCCGGGTGCATGTGATGACTGAAACCGCCGCCGATCCCACGGCGGCCTTCGCGGAAGTGAATGTGCTCGGTACCCGGCAACTGGCCATCCAGGCCGCTGCGATGGGGGTGCGTCGGCTGGTGTTTCTCAGTTCCGTCAAGGTGCATGGGGAAAAGTCCCCGCCAGGTCAGCCCTTTGCCGTGGGGCAGATGCCAGCGCCCCAGGATGCCTATGGCCGGTCCAAGTGGGAAGCGGAGCAGGCTCTGTGGGAGGTGGCCGCCGGTACCGGTCTTGAGGTGGTGGTGATCCGGCCACCGCTGGTGCATGGCCCCGGCATGAAGGGGAATCTGGCCCGCCTGATGGGCTGGATCAGGCGGGGGATTCCCCTGCCTCTGGCCAGTGTGGACAACCGGCGCAGTCTGGTGGGGCTGGACAATCTGGTGGACCTGCTGAGCCTGTGCGCGGTGCATCCCGCCGCCGCCGGCGAAACCTTTCTGGTCAGTGATGGCGTCGATCTTTCCACCCCGGACCTGGTCCGTCATCTGGCGGCGGCCCTGGGCCGCCAGCCCCGGTTGTTCCCCTTGCCGCCCCGCTGGCTGTTCCGGGCCGGACGATGGCTGGGGCGGGAGCCGGCGGTGGCCCGGCTATGCGGCTGCCTGCAGGTGGATGCCCATCCGGTCCGGCAGCGTCTGGGCTGGCAACCGCCGGTATCTTTGCCAGAGGGGTTGCGCCGGGCAGTGGGGGGCGCGGCGGGCGTGCTATGATCGAGGACCACATGACAGCCAGTTCCCCCGAGAAAAAAGACACCGCGCCCTGTCCTTGCATGTCCCATCGTCCGTCTCCCTGGTGCTCATGTCGGGACTGCTGCTGATCCTGCTGGCGATGGTGATCAGCCTGGGGCTGACCGGCCTGCTGCGTCGCCATGCCTTGCGCCGGAACCTGCTGGATCTGCCCAATGATCGCAGTTCCCATGTCCTGCCCACGCCCCGGGGCGGCGGTCTGGCCATCGTCATCACGGTACTGGCCCTGTTGCCGGTGCTCTGGCTGGCAGGGGCGCTGACCTTCGAGGCCCTGGTGGGGCTATGGGGTGCCGGTGGGCTGGTGGCGGCGGTGGGCTGGCTGGATGATTGGGGTCACGTCCCCGCGTCCCGGCGTCTGCTGGTCCATTTTGTCGCCGCCGCCTGGGGGCTGGCCTGGCTGGGTGGTCTGCCTCCCCTGTTGCTGGGCGGGATGATCTGGGAGCCGGGCTGGGTTGGGCATCTGCTGGCTCTGGTATGTCTGGTGTGGATGCTCAACCTGTACAACTTCATGGACGGGATTGACGGCATCGCCGGGATCGAGGCCATCACCGTCGGTGTCGGGGCGGCCCTGCTGTTCTGGCTGACGACCACCGGCCCCGGCGGGTGGTTGCCGGCCCTGTTGGCCGCCGCCAGCGCTGGATTTCTGTGGTGGAATTTTCCCCGTGCCCGGATTTTTATGGGGGATGGGGGGAGCGGGTTTGTGGGCTTGATGCTGGGTCTGCTGTTGATTCATGCCGCCGGGGCCGCACCGGCCCTGTTCTGGGCCTGGGTGATTCTGCTGGGGGTATTCGTGGTGGATGCCACCCTGACCCTGGTGCGTCGATGGCGGCGCGGTTTACCCCTGCATCAGGCCCATCGCAGTCATGCCTATCAGTACGCCGCCCGTCGATTGGGTGGGCATGGGCCGGTGTCCCTGGCGGTGGGTGCCCTGAACCTGTTCTGGCTGCTGCCCCTGGCAACTCTGGTGGCCTTGGGCCGGCTGGAGGGAGTGATCGGGGTGTTGGTGGCCTATGGGCCGTTGATCGGGCTGGCCTGGTACTTCAAGGCGGGTGCCGCGGAGCAGCAGGACATCTGAAGTGCGGTTGAGGCGCTGTTATAAAATACCGCCGACGCCATTTTCGGAAAGCCTCCCATGCAGTCCCTGTTGATCGTTCGTCTCTCCGCCATCGGCGATGTGGTGATGGCCTCACCGTTGCCCGCCGTGTTCCGTGCCGCCTGGCCCGATGTGCGCATCACCTGGCTGGTGGAGCCTCAGGTGGCGGAGCTGGTATCCCGGCATCCCCAGGTGGACCGGGTGGTGGTCTGGCCCAAGGCACAGTGGCGCGCCCTGTTCCGCCGCTTGCGGTGGATCCGTCTGGGGCGGGAGGTGGTCCGGTTTGTCCGGGAACTGCGGGCCGAGCCTTACGATATGGGGGTGGATCTGCAGGGGCTGTTGAAAAGCGGTCTGCTCACCCGCCTGTCGGGGGCGCGGGAGCGGGTGGGACTGGGGTCCCGGGAGGGCAGCGGGGTGTTCATGACCCAGGTGGTGCCCCGGGGCGGCGATCCCCGTCGCATCGGTTCGGAATACCGGTATCTGGCCCAGGCCCTGGGGCTTGAGCCGGGTGCCTTCTTCATGCAGGTGGGGCTGCGCCCGGAGGATGAGTCCGTGGGGGCGCAGGTGGCCCAGGACCAGGGTGTCCGGGGCTATGTGGTGGGCTGCCCGTTCACCACCCGGCCACAGAAACATTGGGTGGAGGCCGCCTGGGCGGAATTGGCCCGGCGCATTCATCACGAACGGGGGCAGCCCATGGTGTTGCTGGGTGGTCCCGATGACCGGGAGGCCGCCGACCGGATTCAGGCCCTGGCCGGCACGGCGGTGGATAACCGGGTGGGGCAGACCTCCCTGACCCAGGCGGCGGCGGTGATCCGCAGGGCCGGGCTGCTGGTGGGGGTGGACACGGGTTTGACCCACATGGGACCGGCCTTCGACGTCCCCACGGTGGCCCTGTTCGGGTCCACCTGTCCCTACCTGGACACCGGGCGGGACAACACCGTGGTGATCTACCACGACCTGCCCTGTGCCCCCTGCCGACGCAATCCCACTTGCGACGGGTGTTTTGATTGTCTGACGGGCATCTCGGTGGATGAAGTCATGGCAGCGGTGGCGCGGTTGTTGCCGACAACGCCGATCAAGGAGTCGTCCTGATGCGTATCCTGCATGTGGAGACCGGCCGCCATCTGTATGGCGGCGCGCTGCAGGTCCGTTACCTGCTGGAAGGGCTGTCGGCCCGGGGTGTGGCCAACGTCCTGGTGTGCCCTTCGGGGGCGGCCATTGCCGGGGCCTCGGCGGTGTTTTGCGAGGCGGTCCATGAGGTGCCCATGGGGGGGGATCTGGATCTGGGTTTCGTGGGTCGCTTGCAGCGGGTGATCCGGGAGACCCGTCCGGATCTGGTGCATCTGCACAGTCGTCGCGGCGCGGACGTGCTGGGGGGGATCGCGGCCCGGCGGGTCGGGGTGCCGGTGGTGCTGTCCCGGCGGGTGGATAATCCGGAGCCGGCCCCGTGGGCGCGGTTGAAGTACCGTCTGTTCGACCGGGTCATCACCATCTCGGAAGCGATCCGGCACGTGCTGCTGGCGGAAGGCGTGTCCCCTGAACGGGTGGTCTGCGTGCCCAGCGCGGTGGATATGAATGCCTGGCAGGGAACGTGTGACCGGGAAGGGTTCCAGGCCGCCTGCGGCCTTGCGCCCGGTGAGCGGGCGGTGGGGGTGATTGCCCAGTTGATTACCCGCAAGGGGCATCGTCATCTGCTGACGGCGGCGCCGGCGATCCTGGCGGCCCATCCCGAGGTGCGGCTGCTGTTGTTCGGGCAAGGGCCGCTGGAAGCCCAGCTCAGGGCGCGGATCGAGGACATGGGGCTGACGGGGCAGGTGCGTCTGATGGGGTTCCGGGATGACCTGGAACGCATCCTGCCCTGTCTGGATCTGGTGGTGCACCCGGCGGACATGGAGGGGCTGGGGGTTTCCCTGCTGCAGGCCGCCGCCGCGGGGGTGCCCCTGGTGGGGACCCGGGCGGGCGGCGTGCCCGAGATCATCGGCGATGACGAGGCCGGTGTGCTGGTGCCGCCGGGGGATGCCCCGGCCCTGGCGCGGGCGGTGATTGATCTGCTCGGGGATCCCTCGGCCCTGCGGCGCCTGGGGGAGGCCGGTCGCCGTCGGGTGGCAGCGCGGTTCTCCGTGGAGGCCATGGTGGCCGGGAATCTGGCGGTCTATCAGGAACTGGTGCATGGATAAAGGCGCAATGGGAGAACCACACCGACACTGGGGCTTCTGGCTGCTGTTGGGGTTGGGGGTCTATTTCACCCTCCATGTGATCGTCCGCGCCACCGGGTCCGCGGTGCTGGCGCTGGACGAGGCCGAGCAGGTCATCGTGACCCAGTGGTGGCTGGCCGGGTATTCCGGGCAGCCCCCCCTCTATGCCTGGCTGCAGGCCGTGGCGTTTCGGGTGCTGGGCATGGACCTGTGGGCCCTGAGCCTGGTCAAGAACACCTTGCTGTTTCTCACCTGGTTGTTCGTGTTCCTCTCCGCCCGGCGTCTGTTGGGGGATGTCCGACTGGCGGTGCTGGCCACCCTGTCCCTGTTCCTGATCCCCCAGATGGCCTGGGAGTCCCAGCGGGATCTGACCCATTCGGTGATGGTGACCACGGTGGCGGCCGCATCCTTTTACGCGATGCTGCGTTGGCTGGACCGGCCCCATGTGGGGCATTACCTGCTGATCGGCCTGCTGTTCGGGCTGGGGGTTTTGTCCAAGTACAACTTTCTGGTGTTCGCCGCCGCCGCCGGGCTGGCTCTGCTGAGCTGTGCCCGGGGACGGTCCCTGCTGCTGCATCCGCGCATCCTGTGGAGTGCTCTGGTGGCGTTGCTGGTGATCCTGCCCCACGCCCTGTGGGTCTGGCACAGCCGGGATCTGGGCACCCAGTCCCTGGACAAGCTGGATTTCGGGGGCGGATTCTGGCCCTGGTCCGGGCTGGGTTCCCTGGTGCTGGCGGTACTGGGCTTCCTGGCATTGCTGCTGCTGGTCATGGGGGCGGTGTTCCGGCGGGATTTTTTCCATGCCCTGTTCAAGCGCCGGGGCGGTCCGGCGGCTTTTCCCATCCACCGCTACTTCTGGATCCTGTTGGGTCTGCTGGTGCTGATGGCCCTGCTGGGGGTGTCCCACTTCAAGGACCGCTGGATGCTGCCCCTGCTGCTGGTCTTTCCCCTGTTCGTGTTCGCCATGATGGGCACCGCAGCCCTGACCCGTGCCCGGGTGCGGGCGTATCTGTCGGTCTGTCTGCTGGTGCCCGTGCTGGTGCTGGTGGTGATGGCCTTGCGGGTGCAGACCTGGCCGGTGCTGAGTCCCAGCATCGGCATGTCTACCCCTTTGACGAGCGGGTGAGCGAGATCCGGGATCTGGGCTTCAGCCAGGGTCTGATCGTGGGGGATCGGGCCTTTGTGGCGGGCAATCTGCGTTTTCGCCTGCCCCGGAGTCAGGCCGTGATCCCGGAGGTGAATCCCGGCGGACTGCGGTGCAGACCCGGTGATGATCTGCTGGTGGCCTGGGACGCGGACCGACAGCGACAGATTCCTGGTCGGCTTGGGGACTGGCTCACGACGGAACTGGGCCTGTACACCGGGGACCTGATGCCCCGGTGGCTGGCATCCGGTGCGGGGGCAGGCCCGGTGATGGGCGTGGTGGTGCTGCCGGGGGTGCTGGAGGGAGATTGCCGGGTGAGGGATCAATAGTATTTCGGCAATCCCCAGCCGCGCTTGTACTTGAAGCGCCGGTGGGTCCAGAAATACTGTTCCGGCGCCACCCGGATGGCCGCCTCGATGACGGCGTTGATGCGTCGGGCGTCCTGGGCCGGATCCTCTCCGGGGAAGTCTTCAAGGGGCTCGCCGATCACCAGTCGGTAGCCCTGTCGGCCGGGCAGGCGGTAGCCGAAGAAGGGGATGACCGGGGCGCCGCTGATCTTCGCCAGGCGGGCGGTGGCCGGATTGGTGGCGGCGGGGACACCGAAGAAGGGGACGATCACCGCGTTGCCGTTCTTGAAGGCCTGGTCTGGGGCGTACCACAGGGCCTGGCCCTGCTTCAGGGCGCGGATGGCGTCCCGGGCCTGGTCGCGGCGGATGGCCCGCAGATAATGGGTCTGCCGGTTCTGCCGGAAGCAGTGTTCCATCACCGGATTTTCGTGGGGGCGGTACATGACGGCAAAGTCCTGATGGGCGCAGAGCAGGCGTCCCGCCAGTTCCAGGGTGGTGAAGTGAGCCGACAGCAGCAAGGCCCCCTTGCCTTTTGCCAGTGTCCGTTGCAGGTGTTCCAGGCCCTCGATCCGGGCCAGTCCCTCAAGCGCCCGGTCGCTGCCCCACCAGCTCAGGGGGGTCTCGAAGATGCCCGCGCCCATGGCGCGAAAATGGGCCTTGACCAGGGCCTTTTGCGTTGCCGGGTCCAGGTCGGGAAAACACAGCCCGACATTGATCTGGGCGATCCGCCGCCGCCGCCGGGCCAGCGGGTAGAGCAGGGCGCCCAGGGTCTCGCCGGTCCGGATCTGCCAGTGCCAGGGCAGCACCCGGACCAGGGTGCGGAACAGGGCCACCCCCAGCCACATGGGCCAGTGGACAGGGTGGTACAGGTGGGAGGGGGACTGTTTTCGGGCCATGGGGATGTTTGCACAGGACTGGTCGCGGATTGTAGCAAATGGGTCCGTGTCCGCAGGGCGATGGAGCGCCCCATGGTAAGATCCCTCTCCGGTTTCCTCTGCAAGGTCGTCAAGCCGTGAATCTGCACATGCCCGCCTTTGAACAGACCCGGATCATGGTGGTGGGTGATCTCATGCTGGATCGCTACTGGTCCGGGGCCACCGCCCGCATCTCCCCCGAGGCCCCGGTGCCCGTGGTTCATGTGAACGAGGTCGAGGAACGTCCCGGCGGGGCGGCTAACGTGGCCGTCAACCTGGCCCGACTGGGGGTGCAGACCCGGCTGCTGGGCATTGTGGGCGAGGACGAGGCCGGCCATGCCCTGGAAAGACTCCTGGCCCAGGCCCAGGTGCGCTGTGATTTTGTCCGCTCGTCCCGGTTGACCACCATCACCAAGCTGCGGGTCTTAAGCCGCCATCAGCAGTTGTTGCGCCTGGATTTCGAACAGCCCCTGGGGGCCGCGGATACCGCCTCCCTGCCGGATCGTCTGGCGGGGCATCTGGACGGGCAGGCGGTGGTGGTGCTGTCCGATTACGGCAAGGGGACCCTGACCCAGGTGGCGCCCATGATCCGCGCGGCCCGGGAGGCCCGGGTGCCGGTGCTGGTGGATCCCAAGGGGCGTGATTTCGAGCGCTACCGGGGCGCCACCCTGCTCACCCCCAACCTGGCCGAGTTCGAGGCCGTGGTGGGGCCTTGTCCCCGTGACGATCTGCTGGTCAGTCGGGGTGAACGGTTGCGGACGGACCTGGATCTGGAGGCCCTGCTCATCACCCTGAGCGAGCGGGGCATGCTGCTGCTGCGGGCGGGACGGGACCCTTTGCACCTGCCCACCCGCGCCCGGGAGGTCTATGACGTGACCGGGGCGGGGGATACGGTGATCGCGGTGATCGCGGCGGCCCTGGGGGCCGGACAGGATCTGGCCCAGGCGGCGGCCCTGGCCAATCTGGCGGCGGGCATCGTGGTGGGCAAGCTGGGCACCGGCTGCGTGACCCCGGCGGAACTGCGGGCGGCGGTCAGGGGGCATCAGGGCGGCTGGAGCAGCCTGCTGTCGGAGGCGGACCTGCTGCTGGCGGTGCAGGAGGCCCGGGCCCAGGGGGAGCGGGTGGTGATGACCAACGGGTGCTTCGACATCCTCCATGCGGGGCATGTGGCCTATCTGGAACAGGCCCGGCGTCTGGGGGATCGCCTCATCGTGGCGGTGAATGATGACGCCTCTGTGCGCCGTCTCAAGGGCCATGGGCGGCCGGTGAACGGTATGGATCGACGCATGGCGGTGCTGGCGGGACTGGCCTCGGTGGACTGGGTGGTGCCGTTCCGGGAGGATACGCCGGAGCGTCTGATCCGGGCCGTGTCGCCGGACGTGCTGGTGAAGGGCGGGGACTACCGGCCCGAGGAGATCGTGGGCGGTGACCATGTCCGTGCCCTGGGCGGCCGGGTGGAAGTGCTGCCGTTCCTGGATGGGGTGTCCACCACCCGGGTCATCGACCGGATCCGGGGCACCTGACGACCCTCTGGCATGCGCGTACTCTATTCCCTGATCCTCTATCTCATCACGCCGCTGGTGCTGGCGCGGCTGCTCCTGCGCAGCCGCGCCAATCCGGATTATCGTCACCGCTGGGGGGAGCGCCTGGGCTGGTCGCCCCGCTTGCCGGCGCGGCCCCGGCTCTGGGTGCATGCGGTCTCGGTGGGGGAGGTGGCGGCCGCCGCGGCCCTGGTGGCGGGGCTGCGGCGGCGGTTCCCCGGGCATGCCATCCTGATCACCACCACCACCCCCACCGGTTCCGCCGAGGTGATCCGTCGTTTCGGGAATTCGGTGGAACACTGTTATCTGCCCTATGACCTGCCCGATGGGGTGGCCCGCTTTCTGGCACGGGTGCGTCCCGAGCGGCTGCTGGTCATGGAGACCGAGCTGTGGCCCAATCTGTATCGGGCCTGTGCCCGCCGGGGCATCCCGGTGATGGTGGTCAATGCCCGCCTGTCGGCCCGTTCTGCCCGGGGCTATGCCCGCATCCGGCCCCTGGTCCGGCAGACCCTGGCTCGGGTGTCCGGGATCGCGGCCCGAGGGGAGGAGGATGCCCGCCGTTTTCTGGCCCTGGGTGCCCGGCCCGATCAGGTGCGGGTGAGCGGCAACATCAAGTATGACCTGACCCTGTCCGATGACCTGATCCGGGCTGCGGCGACGTTGCGCGCGCAGGTGGGCGAGCGGCCGGTGTGGATCGCCGCCAGCACCCATCCGGGGGAGGATGAGCCGGTGCTGGCGGCGCATCGGTCCCTGTTGTCCCGGTGGCCCCAGGCCCTGCTGATCCTGGTGCCCCGCCATCCGGAGCGTTTCGAGGCCGTGGCGGCCCTGTGCCGGATGCAGGGCTTCACCGTGATGCGTCGTAGTGCCGGTCAGCCGCCCAGGGTCGGGGATGCCGTGTGGCTGGGGGATACCATGGGGGAGTTGCTGGGGCTCTACGGAGTGGCTTCGGTGGCCTTCGTGGGGGGTAGTCTGGTGCCCACCGGCGGGCATAACCCGTTGGAGCCGGCCGCCCATGGGGTAGCGGTGGTGACCGGTCCGCGGGTATTCAATTTCACCGAGGTCTACCAGGCCCTGGAGCAGGCCGGGGGGGTGTGCCGGGTGGCGGACGCCGGTGGGCTGGCGGAGGCGGTGTCGGCCCTGTGGGCGGACCCGTCGGCCCGCCGTGCCATGACAACGGCGGCCCGACGGGTGCTGGATGAAAACCGGGGTGCGGTGGAGCGGGTGCTGGACTGGGTGGAACAGGCCTCTTGAAGGCCGGCTCGGCTTAACGGATCAGATTCAGGATGGTCTTGAACTTTGGATGGCGGGAGTCTGCCAGCCATTCAAACAGCACCGATTCAAAATTGGTGATGATCACCCCGGCCCTGGCCATACGAGCCAAAGCATTGGCCTTGTTGCGTGGGTCTCTGGAGCAGACGGCATCCTCCACTACGAAGACCTGAAATCCGGCCTCCACCAGCAGCAGGGCGGTCTGCAGCACGCAGACATGGGACTCCATGCCGCAGATCACCACCTGGGGCCGCTCGGCGCGTTTCACGGCGTCCATGATGCCCGCGTCGCGGCAACAGGAAAAAGTGGTCTTCTCCAGCACCTGAACCGCCTCCGGCAGCATGCCCTGGATTTCACCGGCGGTGTGCCCGATGCCCCGTGGATACTGTTCGGTTACCGTCACCGGGATACCCAGCACACCGGCCCCCTGGGCCAGGCTGCCGGCCCGTCGATAAACCTCAAGGCGGGTGTCGGCGTCCATGGCCACGGCCAGTTTTGTCTGGATGTCCACCACCAGAAGCTGGCTGTGTTCGGCACTGCACAGGAGGGAGGGAGGGTTCAGGTCCATGTTATCAGTCCAGCCAGGTATTGATGGCAAGCAGGTCATCCTCGCCCAGGGTGCCCGCGGCCTGTTTCAGGCGCAGGGTGTCCAGCAGATAGGCGTAACGGGCCTCGGCGTAGTCCCGCTCGGCCCGGAATACCTGGCGCAGTTCCAGCAGCACGTCCACGGCGGTGCGGGTGCCCACCTCGAAGCCGGCTTCGGCGGCTTCGAAGGAGGCGCGGGTGGATTCCAGGGCCTGGGCCAGGGCATTGACCCGGGAGATGCCGGCATTCACCGACAGGAAGGCGCTGCGGGCCTGGCGCACGGTCTGGCGCTCGGTCAGTTCCAGTTCCTCCCGGGCGGCATCAAAGCTCTCCCGGGCCTCCCGGGTGAGGGCGGTGGTGCGACCACCGGTGTAGACGGGGACGCGCAGCTGGATGCCCACCTGGGTGTCCCGGCTGTCGAGGAAATTGCTGGCCATCTGTCCGCCGGGGGCATTGTGAAAATCCCGGTCGGTATAGCTGGCCGAGAGACCCAGGGTGGGGTAATGACCGGCCCGCTGACGCTTGATCTCCTCGGCGGCCACCTCGGTGCCAAAGCGACGGGCGATCAGGGCCAGGTTGGCCTCCAGGGCACTGTGTACCCATGCATCCATGTGGCCCGGCTCCGGCGAGACCAGACGCATGCGATCCGACAGCAGGGCCAGGTCTTCATGGAACTGGCCGGTGATCACCATCAGTGCCTCGCCGGCCAGATCCAGTCGGTTGAGGGCGGCGATTTCCTCGGCCACGGCCAGATCATATTGAGCCTTGGCTTCCTTGACATCGGTGATGGCGATCAGGCCCACCTCGAAGCGGCGTTCCGCCTGCTCCAACTGACGACCAATGGCGTCTTTTTCCGCCTGGGCAAAGGAAAGATTATCCTGGGCCGCCAGTACACCAAAATAGGCTTCCGCCACCCGCAGGATCAGATCCTGTCGGGCGGCGTCACGCACCGCCGTGGCCTGGGCGATGCCCAGGTCTGCCTGGCGCAGGGCCACGTAGTTGCGGTGATCATAGAGGTTCTGGTTAAGGGACAGCTCGAAGCTGGTGGCGCGGTAATCGAACGAGGCGCCCCCCCGGTTCGTGTCCGTGTAGGCGTGGCCCGCCGAACCCTCGATCTGGGGCAGCAGGAGCGACCTTGCCTGAGGCCGCTGTTCCAGGGTGGCCCGGAACTGGGCCTCGGCGGCGCGCAGCTGTGCGTCACGCTCCAGGGCCGTGCGATAGATCTCCATGAGATCAGTGGCCTGAACGGGTGCGGTTGCCAGGGTGAGTCCGACGAAGGCGGCAGCCAGCAGGGTTTTGGGAAAACGGATCATCAGTGTCTCCGGCCCGGGCGGGCAAGAAGAAAATAGTCCATGGTGAATCCCGGCCATCCTACCGGGAACTAGGCAAAAATGCATAGGGTAGCCGGCCGGGAGATCAGTAACAGGGCAGGTCCGGATCCACCTGGCGCGACCAGGCATCAATGCCGCCGGTGAGGTTGATGATGCGGGTGAACCCCTGCCGCTCCAGCAGCATGCCCGCGTGCCGGCTGCGGATGCCGTGATGGCAGATCATCACCAGTTCCCGATCCGGGGGGATGTCTTCCACCAGTGACTGAAGCTGTCCGAGGGGAACCAGCCGCGACCCCGGGACACGGGCAATCTCGTATTCCCAGGGTTCACGCACGTCAATCAACAACGGGGCGGGGTCTTTGGTTTGATCCAGATACGCCTTGAGCTGTGGGGGGGAAAGGTGTTGCATGCCTGGACCCTGGAAACGGTGGGATGCCCGTCATAAGACGAATCGGGGCCTGGGTTCAAATCCCCTCAGGGGCTTGAGGCTGGTCTCGAACAGGACATGGCGGATGAACTCGTTTTCCCCCTGACGCACCACCAGCATGGCCTCCATCGCCGGCGCTTCCCCGACCACCACAAATAACCGCCCACCGGGGTTAAGCTGGCGTTCAAAGCAATCCCGGTAATGGGCCATGGAGGCAGTGACGGCGATCACATCGTAATGGGGCCTTTGTCCGGTACAGCCTTCGGCGGCATTGCCGGTTTCCAGCCGAACATTGGTAATCCCGGTATTGTGCAGATGTTTTGCTGCTGTACGGGTGAACGTACCGTGGATGTCGATGCTGTCCACCTGTTGTCCCAGACGGGCCAGACAGGCCGTTAGATAGCCCGATCCGGTGCCAATTTCCAGGATGCTGTCTTCAGGCTGAATGTCCAGTGCCTGTAGCAATCGCCCTTCCACGGTGGGGCGCAGCATGAACTCACCCTGACCCAGGGGAATTTCCAGATCTGCATAGGCCAGTTTGCCGTGAACCGGGGGGACAAACCGCTCCCGGGGCAGGTTTTCCATCACATCCAGTACCTTGGGGGCCAGTACGTCCCAGGGGCGGACCTGCTGTTCAACCATGTTGAATCGGGCTTGATTGAGGTTCATCAGTTCCTCCGCAATAAACCCCGTCCTTCAGGGCGGGGAGGGATAACGGCTGTCACATGACAGTCGCCAGATCGGCAGGCTGAGAGATTAAGCGCTTACTGATGTTACGGCAAGTCCTTGATGATATTGTGCAATGCGCAAAAAAACGGTCCCGGCGATGCTGCCCGGATGCCGTCTGTGGCATGCTGGAAGCTTGTGAGTCCGGGCCATGGCCCATGGAGGAAGAGTTTATGTTTGAAGCCGCCGAACTGGGACGCCGCCTGTCCAAGGCAGCCTACAAGGACGCAGTGCCCGAGCTGCGCGCCGAATTGCTGGAAGCCCAGCGTCAACTCCGGGATACCGACACCGCAGTGATTGTGATCGTCGAAGGGGTGGATGGTGTGGGCAGGGGGGAGGTGGTCAACCGCCTCAATGCCTGGCTGGATACCCGGGGGGTGGAGACCCATGCCTTCTGGGAAGCCACCAGTGATCAGCAAGCCCGGCCCCGGCTGTGGCGCTATTGGCAGGCCATGCCGGCGCGGGGGAGCATCGGCATCTTCTTCGGTGCCTGGTATTCAGAACCCATCCGGCGGCATATCCGGGATGAGTGGGACGAGGCCCGGCTGCACGAATCCCTGAGCCGTATCCGTGATTTCGAGAACATGCTGGCTGCCGACGGGGCGTTGATTGTGAAATTCTGGTTTCATCTGACCCGGGATGAACAGAAAACCCGCCTCAAGCAGCGCCTCAAGGACCCGGCCAGCCGCTGGTATCGGCTGCCCCGAGGCAAGGAGCAGGCCACCCAGTATCAGCGATTGGTGACCACCGGTGAACGGGTGATCCGGGAAACCGACAGCGGTCTGGCGCCCTGGTATCTCATCGAGGCCACGGACCGGCGCTATCGGGATCTGACCGTGGGCCGGACCCTGCTGGACGCCATTCGGGAGCGGCTGGCGCCCGCCTCGGCGCCGCCCCTGGCAGTCACGGTGTCCCATGCCCCCAGCCTGCCGCCGGAGGACAGCGCCCGGATTACCGTGCTGGATCATCTGGATCTGACCCAGACCCTGGAAAAAGCCGCCTACAAGGAACGCCTGTCCCAGGCCCAGGCCCGACTGCGGGATCTGGCCTGGCGCGCCAAGGATCAGGGGGTGGCCACGGTACTGGTGTTCGAGGGTTGGGACGCCGCCGGCAAGGGCGGGGCGATCCGGCGCCTGACCGCCGGCATCGACGCCCGGCTGTACCGGGTGGTGGCGGTGGCGGCCCCCACCGACGAGGAGCGGGCCCATCATTACCTGTGGCGCTTCTGGCGCCACGTGCCGCCCCGGGGCCGGATGGCCCTGTTCGACCGCTCCTGGTACGGGCGGGTACTGGTGGAGCGGGTGGAGGGGTTTGCCACCGAGGATTGCTGGCGCCGGGCCTACCACGAAATCAACGATTTCGAGGAGCAACTGACCGAGCACGGCATCGTGCTGGTGAAATTCTGGCTGCACATCAGCGAGGAGGAGCAGCTGGCCCGGTTCAAGCAGCGGGAGGTGGTGGCCTACAAGCAGCACAAGATCACCGACGAGGACTGGCGCAACCGTCAGCAATGGGAAGCCTACAAGGCGGCGGTCAATGAAATGGTGATCCGTACCAGCACCGAATTTGCGCCCTGGACCCTGGTGGCCGCCAACGACAAGCGTTTTGGCCGGGTGACGGTGCTGGAAACCGTGTGCCGGCGGCTGGAGGCCATGTTGCGGCAGTCCACATCCGGTTAATGTGGGTGGCTGTGGTTGCAAACCTGAGCGGCCTGCTATAGCTTGGACGGCCACGAGGCTAGGGGTGCCCGCCGACAGGGCTGGGCTGAGAAACACCCTTGGAACCTGAACCGGATCATACCGGCGGAGGGAAGCTTCGGAGGGTCGTCCGCGCCTTCCGTCTCCCCCGCCTTCACGCGAGGTAGACAGCATGAGTGCCATCCCCCAGGATTTTGTCCGCAAGACCGCCCAGGTCTCCGAAGCCATCACCCGACCCTTTCCCGGCTCCCGCAAGATCCATGTGACCGGCTCCCGCCCCGATATCCGGGTGCCCATGCGGGAGATCACCCTGGCCCCCACCCGGATGGGGGAGGGGGTTGAGCACAATCCCCCCGTCACCGTCTATGACACCTCCGGCCCCTACAGTGATCCGGAGGTGAAGATCAATCTGCTGCAGGGTCTGCCCAGCGTGCGCGGGGCCTGGATCGAGGCGCGGGGGGATACCGAGGTGTTGTCCGGCCCCAGTTCCCGGTATGGTCAGGCCCGCGCCGAAGACCCGGAACTGGCCCATCTGCGCTTTGCCCATATCCGCGCCCCCCGGCGCGCCCGGTCCGGCCATAACATCACCCAGATGCACTACGCCCGCCGGGGGATCGTGACCCCGGAGATGGAGTTCGTGGCCATTCGGGAAAACTGCCGTCTGCGGGAAATGCGCGAGGATCCCCGTTACGCCGCCCTGCTGCGCCAGCATCCCGGTCAGCCCCTGGGGGCGAACATCCCGGATCTCATCACGCCGGAATTCGTCCGTGACGAAGTGGCCGCCGGTCGGGCGGTGATTCCCGCCAACATCAACCATCCGGAACTGGAGCCCATGATCATCGGGCGCAATTTTAGGGTGAAGATCAACACCAACATCGGCAATTCCTCCCTGACCTCCAGCATCGAGGAAGAGGTGGAGAAGCTGGTGTGGTCCTGCCGCTGGGGCGGCGATACCCTGATGGACCTGTCCACCGGCAAGCATATCCACGAGACCCGGGAATGGGTGCTGCGCAACAGCCCGGTGCCCATCGGCACCGTACCCATCTACCAGGCCCTGGAGAAGGTGGACGGCAAGGCGGAGGCACTGACCTGGGAACTGTTCCGGGACACCCTGATCGAGCAGGCGGAGCAGGGGGTGGATTACTTCACCATCCACGCCGGGGTGCTGCTGCGCTATGTGCCCCTGACCGCCAACCGGCTCACCGGCATCGTCTCCCGGGGCGGTTCCATCATGGCCAAGTGGTGTCTGGCCCATCATCAGGAAAACTTCCTCTACACCCATTTCCGCGAGATCTGCGAGATCATGCAGGCCTATGACGTGGCCTTCTCCCTGGGAGACGGCCTGCGTCCCGGCAGTCTGGCGGATGCCAACGACGCGGCCCAGTTCGCCGAACTGGAGACTCTGGGCGAGCTGACCCAGGTGGCCTGGGAACACGACGTACAGGTGATGATCGAAGGCCCCGGCCATGTGCCCCTGCACAAGGTGAAGGAGAACGTGGACAAGGAACTGCTGGACTGTTTCGAGGCCCCCTTCTACACCCTGGGGCCACTGGTGACGGACATCGCCCCCGCCTATGACCACATCACCTCCGGCATCGGGGCGGCCAACATCGGCTGGTACGGCACCGCCATGCTCTGCTACGTGACCCCCAAGGAGCATCTGGGGCTACCCAACAAGGCGGATGTGCGCGACGGCATCATCACCTATCGTATCGCCGCCCACGCGGCGGATCTGGCCAAGGGCTTCCCCGGTGCCCAGGTGCGGGACAATGCCCTGTCCAAGGCCCGGTTCGAGTTCCGCTGGGAGGATCAGTTCAACCTGTCCTTGGACCCGGAGCGGGCGCGGGAATTTCACGACGAAACCCTGCCCAAGGAGGCCCACAAGGTGGCCCATTTCTGCTCCATGTGCGGCCCCCATTTCTGCTCCATGAAAATCACTCAGGATGTGCGTGAATACGCCGCCCGCCAGGGGGTGTCGGCGGAAGAGGGGCTGGACCAGGGCATGCGGGAGAAGGCCCGGGAGTTCGTCAAGGGCGGTGCCCGGGTCTATCGGGAGGTTTAGGCCCTTAGGCCCGTTGGGGGATTATTCCGGCTCACCAAACTTGTCGTTGATCAAGCCCTCCAAAGCCTTGAGGGCGGCCTCGGCATCATCCCCCTCGGCGGTTAACTGCACCTGGCTGCCTTTTCCGGCAGCCAGCATCATGACCCCCATGATGCTTTTGCCGTTGACGCGCCGCCCCCCTTTTTCCACCGTAATGGTGGCATCGAAGCTGCTGGCCAGACTGACAAATTTGGCGGCGGCCCGGGCATGCATGCCGAGCCGATTGATAATGGTGAGTGCTTGGCTGGGCATTAACCGTGGGTCTCGCAGAGCAGGATACCGTCATGACCGCCGCTGATGGCCTTGTTGACCAGTTCATGCAGGCGCAGATTGGGGTAATTGAGCACCCGGACCAGCATGGGCAGATTGACACCGGCGATGACCTGCACCTTGGGCTGTTGCAGCAGGCGGTTGGCAATGTTGCTGGGGGTGGAGCCGTACATGTCCGTGAGCACCAGCACCCCGTCTCCCTGGTTCAGATGTTGATAGAGGTCTACCGCCTGATCCAGTAACACATCCGGGTCACCAGAGAGTGAAACCGCCAGACAGCGGGTTTCCAGGGGAATGGAACCCATCATGGAGCGAGCCGTGCTCAGTAGATCCTCGCCGATTTGATGATGGGTGATGATCAGGAGTCCGACGGACATGGAGGTATCCCGGGGGGCTGGGTTCAGGATAGTTCCCGGTGACGGGCGGTCACGCCGTCTCCATGGTATTCATGGAAATGCCGGGCGAGTCTCTCGGTCAGATAAACCGATCGGTGGCGGCCTCCGGTGCAGCCGATGGATACCGTCAGATAACTGCGGTTATCCGCCTCAAACCGGGGAATCCAGGTGTGGAGGAAATCCCGCAAGGTGGTCTGCATGGCTGCGACCATGGGCTGTTTTTCCAGAAAATCGATCACTGCCTGATCCTTGCCGGTCAGGGCTGACAGACCTGGCTGCCAGTGTGGATTGGGCAGACAGCGTACATCGAACACGAAATCCGAGTCCACCGGGGAGCCATATTTGAAGCCGAAGGACTGGATCAGCAGGGACAATCCCTGTCGGCCAGCCTGGCGGACCCGTTCCCGGATGGACTGGCTGAGTTGATGGACGTTGCTACGGGTGGTGTCAATGGCCAGATCCGCCTGATTGGCAATGACGGCCAGCAGATCCCGTTCCAGATTGATGGCCTCCATCAGGGGGATACCCTGACGGGCCAGGGGATGCCGGCGGCGGGTCTCGCTGAAACGACGCAGCAAAGTGGCCAGTTCGGCATACAGGAAGATGATCTGCAACTCCACCCCCATGGCGCGGATTTCATCAACGATGCGACTGAACTGATCGAGGGATTCGATGCCGCTGCGGGCATCAATGCCCACTGCCGCCTCGCCATAGCCGGCATGGGGAGACTGGCGCAGTTGGTTGACCACGGCAGGCAGCAGTTCCAGATGCAGATTGTCGATGCAGTAATGGCCGGCATCCTCCAGGGCGTGCAGCGCCACGGTTTTGCCTGACCCGGAAAGGCCACTGACGATAATCAGCTTCATCAAGCACACATCTGGCGTCGCTGGCGGGCAGCCAGGTCGTCAGCGGCAAAGTAGCCCCGCAGACGCAGCAGGTGGTTGCGCACCGCCACTTCCACCATCACCGCCAGATTGCGACCCGAAGCCACAGGCAGGGTGATGACGGGCACCGGCAGGCCCAGGACCGTCCGTGTGGCGTGGTCACCATGCAGGCGATCCAGATCCGAGGCGGGTCGCTCTGCCTGATCCTTCAGGTCAATGATCAGGCGCAGGTACTTGCTGCTCTTGATGGCGCTGTCACCAAACATGGCGCGGATATTGAGCACCCCCAACCCACGGACTTCAAGAAAATTTTCCAGTACCGGCGGACAGGTACCCCGCAGGATATCGGGGGCAATCCGGGCAAATTCCGGGGCATCATCGGCAATCAGGCGATGACCACGGGTGATCAGTTCCAGTGCCAGTTCGCTTTTGCCTACGGCACTCTCTCCGGTGAGCAGGACGCCGATGCCCAGCACTTCCATGAAAACACCGTGCAGGGTGGTGGTTTCTGCCAGCCGGTCGCTGAAAAAATAGTGCAGGATGTTGATGACTTCATGGCTTTGCAGGGGGGACACCAGCAGGGGAACAGCACGTTCATCCGCCAGGCTCTGGAGTTCTGGCTGGGCGGTGAGGCCATCGGTCACCACCAGCATGGCGGAGGTGCCGCTGACCAGGTGTTCGAAGATATCCCGCTGGGAGTTCTGGCGCAGGGTCCAAAGATAGCGCACCTCATCGGGCCCTAGCACCTGAATCTGGTTGGGATGGATGACATTCAGATGTCCCACCAGGGCCGGGCTGTCCTGGACATGAGCCTGATGGGTGAGGGTGCGGCCCCCTCCTTGACGACCGGCCACCCAGCTCAGGCCGAGGCGTTCCTCCATCGCTTCGACCACATCATGGACGGTCAGGGTACCACCGGTCATGGCTGATGGTGGGAAGTGGTGTCCCACTGATGCACCAAAGCCAGCAGATCCTCGGCGCCCTTGGCGCTACGCAGTTGCGCCAGGGTCTCTGGATCGGAAAACAGGCGGGCCAGCAATGCCAGAATCTGCAGGTGCTCGTCGGTACATTCGGCAGGCACCACCAGGGCAAACAGGATGTCCACCGGTTCGCTGTCGGGCGCATCGTAGTCCACGCCCCGTTCCAGCTTGATCAGGGCGGCGCAGGCGGTATCAGCACCAGCAAGCCGGCCATGGGGAATGGCCACGCCATGCCCCAGACCGGTGCTGCCCAGACGCTCCCTGGCCAGCAGGCTGTCGAAGATCTCTCCCTGGGTCAGTCTGGGCAGATGACTTGCCAGCATTTCTCCCAGCATTTCCAGAACGCGCTTTTTGCTGCTCACATCCGGCAGACAAGTGACACGTTCCGGGGCGAGAAGATCACCGATGTTCATGGATGGTTTACCCGATATGGTTGCGGTGTGAGCCTTCGCCCCGATGGTGGTCCTTGAGCTTTTCCTTATGCTTGACCACCTGACGGTCCAGTTTGTCCACCAGGGCATCGATAGCGGCATACATGTCGGTATGGGACGCATCGGCAAAAATGGTGTTGCCGCTGACCAGCATATTGGCTTCTGCCTTCTGTTGCAGCTTCTCCACGGTCAGGACCACATGCACGTCAATGACGTTATCGAAGTGACGCTCCAGGCGCTGAAGTTTTTCATTGACATAATCGCGCAGAGCGTCGGTCAGGTCCACGTGATGACCGGTGAGGTTGATCTGCATGGGATAACTCCTTGGTTGAGGGTGTGAATGTGAGGCCTTGGAAAAATCAGGCGAGGCGCTTGCGTTCGTTGGATGGCGGAATCGCCATGGCCTCGCGGTACTTGGCAACAGTACGCCTCGCCACCTGGATGCCCCGATCCACCAGGATCTGGGCGATCTTGCTGTCACTCAGGGGTTTGCTCTGAGGTTCTTCGGCAATCAGTCGGCGAATCATGGCACGGATGGCGGTGGCGGAGCATTCGCCGCCATCGGCTGTCCCGACATGACTGGAGAAGAAATACTTGAATTCGTACACACCCCGGGGGGTATGCATGTATTTTTGGGTGGTGACCCTGGAAATGGTGGATTCGTGCATCTCCAGTTGCTCGGCAATGTCCCGCAGCACCAGGGGTTTCATGGCTTCGTCTCCCTGCTCCAGGAAACCACGCTGGTGAGCCACGATGGCAGTGCCCACCCGCAGCAGGGTTTCGCTACGGCTCTGCAGGCTTTTGATGAACCAGCGGGCTTCCTGCAGGCTGTTGCGCAGATAGACATTATCCTGACTAGTATCGGCCCGTCGTACAAAACTGGCATAGAGGGGATTGACCCGCAACCGGGGGGCAATATCCGGGTTCAGTTCCACCTGCCAATGGCCATCCCGCTTGCGCACAAAGACATCGGGAATGACGTATTCAGGCGCGCTGGTGCTGATCAGTGCCCCTGGCCGTGGATTAAGGCGCTGGATCAGGGCGATCACCGCCTGCAACTCGGTATCTTTTAGTCCCAGGCGGCGCTGAATGGCTTTGAGATCCCGGCTGCCCAGGGCTTCCAGATGCTCCCTGACCAGGACTCTGGCCTGGGGTAGCCAGGGGGTTTCGGGGGGCAGCGGTTCCAGTTGCAGCAGCAGACATTCGGCCAGATCCCGTGCTCCCACCCCTGCCGGGTCCAGATGCTGAACCATACGCAGCACGGCTTCCACTTCGTCCAGTTCCAGGTCCAGTTCCTGATCCTGGGCCAGCCCGGCATGAATCTGTTCAATGGGTTCCAGCAGGTAGCCGTCATCATTGATGGCATCAATGATCGTCATGGCAATGACCCGGTCCCGCTCGGTCATGCTGGACAGGTGAATCTGCCACAGCAGGTGTGCGCGCAAATCCTCGCCGGGGGCGCTCTGGTTCTCGAACAGGTCGCGGCCATCACTGTCCGCCGGCGCGCCCCCCGTGGCGGGCATGTCGTAGAGGTCTTCCCAGTTGCTGTCCACGGGGAGTTCTTCGGGGATGTCCTGGGTCGGTTCCGGGGCATTGTCCGTATCCCGGTCGGCCACCTGGCGGCCACCATCGTCAAGAGCCTCCCGCTGAACGGTTTCGTTCAGACCGGAATTCACCTGGGCCTCAGTGTCGATATCCACATCGGCATCGGTATCGGCACCTTCCACGGCTTCCAGCATCGGGTTACTTTCCAGGGTCTCCTGAATCTGGGCCTGCAACTCCAACGTGGACAGTTGCAGCAGGCGGATGGCCTGTTGCAACTGGGGCGTCATGGTGAGGCTCTGACCGAGACGGAGCTGGACAGAAGGTTTCAACATAGTGTGCGGTGTGCCACCAAGGTCGTCGGGCAGGGGTTGAAGGGTAGTGGTGGTGCCGACGGCGTTTGTCCGTCATGCATCCGGTATGTCTTCTGGATTATACGGCCTGGCACGGAAAATGTGACCCAGTGTGGGCAAACCTTGAGTTGGCTCAAAACTTTAGCTTCATAGTCGGAAATGATCCCCCAGGTAGACCCGGCGCACCTGGGGATCTGCCAGCACCACCTCCGGCGGCCCTTCGCTGATCAGGTGACCGTCGCTGAGGATATAGGCCCGGTTGCAGATACCCAGGGTTTCGCGCACATTATGGTCGGTGATCAGCACGCCAATATCCCGGGATACCAGATGGGTGATGATACGCTGAATCTCGATCACCGAGATCGGGTCCACGCCGGCAAAGGGTTCGTCCAGCAAAATGAAAGCCGGTTCGGAGGCCAGAGCCCGGGCAATTTCCACCCGCCGTCGTTCACCGCCGGAGAGGCTGATGCCCAGGCTGTCCCGAATATGGCCGATCTGAAATTCCTCCAGCAAGGATTCCATCTGTTCCCGACGCTGCCCGGGGTTGAGGTCACGGCGGGTTTCCAGCACCGCCAGCAGGTTATCCTGGACCGATAATTTACGAAATACCGAGGCTTCCTGGGGCAGATAGCCGATCCCCAGTCGGGCGCGGGCGTGCATGGGCAAGGGCGTGATGTCTTTTTCGTTGAGTGTAATGCAGCCGCCATCGCAGGGAACAAGGCCGACAATCATGTAGAAGCAGGTGGTTTTTCCGGCCCCATTGGGACCTAGCAGGCCCACCACTTCGCCGCTCTCCACATGCAGGGAAACCCCGTCCACGGGTTTGCGGGCGCGGTATTGTTTCACCAGATCCTGGGTTTGCAGGCGACTCATGGGGTCTCCTGAGTCGAGGTCTGTTCCCTGGGGGTGAAGATGGCCTCGACCCGGCCAGTGTCTCCGGTACGGGCTTCCAGGGTGGCGGTATGCAGGTCGTAGATGATGCGACTGCCCCGGAACTCATCCGTGCCCTGGTGAACCCGGGCATTGCCGCTCAATTCCATGCGCTGTTCATTGGGAAAAAACGCCATCCGCGTGGCTTCGGCCTGAACTTCCCGGCCTTGTGGGTCCTGGGTGCGCAGGGTCGCCGGCTGGCCTTCTGCAGTCATGCGCTCCAGTTGCCGCCCCGGGGTATGGACCGTGACCGTGTCGCCACTGATTTCTGTGGTGCCCTGGGTGATGCGCACATTGCCCCGATAGATGCTGATGCCCCGGTTATCGTCCAGGGTGGCCGAGTCTGCTTCGATATGGATGGGCAATGTACGATCCGCCTGGGCCTGAAGGGGACCCACCGACAGCAGGATGGCCAGGGTCAGGATCATCTGCCGCCTGGGGAAGCCCTGAAAAATACCCCGGCCACCGGTGCTGGAAGGGCCCAGGGCCATGGCGTTTATTGAGTGACTGGGCACTGCCCTAATGAGGAACATAGACGCCCCGTGCTTCGTGTTTGAGTTCCAGAATGTCATGCTGCAGGTCCAGGAACAGCCCCCGGCCCTGGGCTTCCTGAAAGGTGGTCTGCAGATGGGCCGGGGCATCGGTGACGGCCTGCCGGGGACCGGGCCAGAGGGTGGTGTCTCTGGTCACAATGGTGATGGGCTCCCGTTCCCCTTGGCTGGCCCGGTGAATATGGACCTGCCCCAGCAGTTTGACCTGATCTCCGCTGGGGGAGATCCAGCCCTGTTCGGCATGCAGGGTCCAGGGGGCATCGGCACTGTAACGCAGGGTCAACACGGGCGCTTCCAGCCAGCGAGATCCATCGGCCTGACGCTGTTCCATCCGGTCTCCCTGAAGCTGGTAATGAGGTTCTCCCTGGGCATTCATGTGTACGGCGGAAAAATGCTCCAAAAAGAAATCGGTTCCCTCGATGGCCGCCTCTTCCACCACCCGGCGGCGTTCATCGGCGTCCCTGGCCAGCCAGAAGCCGCCGGCTGCCACCAGCGTCATGAGCAGAACCAGGAACAGCGAGGCGGGCTTCACTGCAGGAAGGCCGCCACAGCGGCCTGCAGGGTGCCTTGGGCTTCCATGATGGATTCACACACCTCCCGGGCTGCACCACGCCCACCCGGTTGTTGGGTGACGTAATGGGCCTGTTCTCTGACCAGAGGGTGTGCATCGGCCACCGCAACGGCCAGCGCCACCCGACGCATCACCGGCAGATCCACCAGATCATCTCCCACATAGGCGGTATCCCCGGCATCGACCCCCGCCTCTGCCAGCAGTCCTTCCAGGGCCACCTGTTTGTCCCGGCGGCCCTGAACCACGAGCCGGATGCCCAGTTCCCGCATCCGGTGTTCCACCACCCCCGAGCGGCGGCCAGTGAGGATGCCCACCTGCACGCCACTGTCCATGAGCATGCGCAGGCCCAGGCCGTCCTTGCTGTTGAAAGCCTTGTATTGGCGCCCGTCGTCGTCCAGGAACAGGCTGCCGTCGGTGAGCACGCCATCCACATCGAAGATGACCAGGCGCACCCGTCGTGCGCGTTCAGTGAAAGATGCTGTCATCGGGTAAAGATACCACGGCTCGGACCCGGATCAGACCACGCCGGCGCGCAGCAGGTCGTGCATGTTGAGGGCACCCACCAGACGCCGGTTCTCGTCCAGTACCGGCAGGGCGCTGATCCTGTGATCTTCCATGATCTTCAGGGCTTCGGCGGCCAGCATGGTGGGGGTGGCGGTCTTGAACTGGCGGGTCATCACTTCGCCGATGGCGGTGACATGCACGTCCACCCCCCGGTCGAGGGTACGGCGCAGGTCGCCATCGGTGAAGACCCCCATGAGTCGTCCCTGTTCGTCCACCACCACCGTCATGCCCAGGCCCTGGCGGCTGATTTCCAGCAGGGCGTCACTCAGGCGGGCATCGGTCCGCACCATGGGGATGCGATCACCGGTGTGCATGATGTCCCCTACATGCAGGAGCAGCCGGCGGCCCAGGCGTCCTCCCGGGTGGGAGCGGGCAAAGTCGTCGGCAGTAAAACCGCGGGCTTCCAGCAGGGCCACCGCCAGGGCATCCCCCATGGCCAGGGTGGCGGTGGTACTGGCGGTGGGGGCCAGGCCCAGGGGGCAGGCTTCCCGGGCCACACTCACGTCCAGATTCACGGTGGCTTCCCGGGCCAGGGTGGAACGGGGATTGCCGGTGAGGGCGATCATCGGCACCCCCAGGCGGCGGATCAGGGGCAGGATGGTGAGCAGTTCATCGGTTTCGCCGGAGTTGGACAGGGCAATGACCGTGTCCCCCGGCGTGATCATGCCCAGGTCTCCGTGGCTGGCCTCGCCCGGGTGGACGAAGAAGGCGGGGGTGCCGGTGCTGGCCAGGGTGGCGGCGATCTTGTTGCCCACATGGCCGGACTTGCCCATGCCCGTGACCACCACCCGCCCGGTGCAGGCCAGCAGGTGTTCGCAGGCGCGGATGAACCGGGCGTCGATGCGGGTCATCAGGCCACGGATGCCCTCGGCCTCCGTGTCCAGCACCGCCAGGGCCAGTTCGCGGGTTTTGTCCGGATTGAGTTTCATAAATCCTCCGCAAGGAAACCCGCAACTTCAGTCGCGGAAGGAATTGCGCTTGCGCGCAGCACACCATGTAGTAAAATCGTGGCCATTTGCATTCAAGTCGCTGTGTAAGGCGTCCCATCCAACGGTGCGGGGGGTTCCCGGTGGTCGGCATCCCAGGTTACCGCAGAGCGGTGGGTTGTTTGCGGTGCTTTTATGCTATCAATGCCTGAGGGGAATTGAGCAAGATTATTTTGCAGCTTCTTGGCGGTTTCAGCACAATGGCCACAAGAAGCCTTCCCGGCTTTAGCCGTGGCCCCCATGATCTGTGCCCGGCGGTGGCCGCCCCCATTCAAACCCAGGATCCGGACCATTAATCCCTCTCCCCACAAGACGCCCTGGATCGAGATCCGCGACCTGCACTTTGCCCGTGGTGAGCGCAAGATCTTCGACGGCCTCAATATCACCATTCCCCAGGGACAGGTGACGGCCATCATGGGCCCCAGCGGCACCGGCAAGACCACGTTGCTGCGGCTGATCGGGGGGCAACTGCGCCCCGATCACGGCCAGGTGCTGGTGGAGGGGCAGGATGTCCATCGCCTGTCACGCCGGGCACTGTATCGCCTGCGCCGGCGCATGGGCATGCTGTTTCAGAGCGGGGCATTGCTCACGGATCTGAACGTGTTTGACAACGTGGCCTTCCCCATCCGCGAGAACACCCGCCTGCCGGAACCCCTGGTGCGCAATCTGGTGCTCATGAAGCTGGAGGCGGTGGGCCTGCGGGGGGCGGTGTCCCTCATGCCCAGTGAACTCTCCGGCGGCATGGCCCGGCGGGTGGCCCTGGCCCGGGCCATCGCCCTGGACCCGCTGCTGATGATGTACGACGAGCCCTTTACCGGCCTGGACCCCATCACCATGGGGGTCATCGTCTCCCTGATCCGTCGCCTCAACGATGCCCTGGGCATGACCAGCATCGTGGTGTCCCATGACGTGGCCGAGGCCAGTTCCATTGCCGACTGGGTCTATCTCATTTCCGAGGGCCGGGTGGTGGACGCCGGTCCGCCGGAGCAGTTGCGCCAGGACGCCTCGGACTGGTCCCGCCAGTTTCTTGAAGGCTTGCCCGATGGCCCGGTGCCCTTCCATTATCCGGCGCCGGACTATCAGGATGACCTCATGGGAGGCGATACGCGGTGATGGGATCCTTGCAACGACTGGGCCGCTGGACATTGGGGGTGCTGGAGCGCCTGGGGCGGGGGCATCTGTTCCTGCTGCGCACCCTGCTGGCCATGGGGACGCTGGTGCGCCGGCCAGGACTCCTGCTGCGGGAGATTTATTCGGTGGGGGTGTTGTCCCTGCTGATCGTCGCTGTCTCGGGGCTGTTCGTGGGCATGGTGCTGGGCTATCAGGGTTACATCACCTTGGTGGATTTCGGCGCCGCCGAAGCCTTGGGTACCGTGGTCGCCCTGTCCTTGGTCCGTGAACTGGGGCCGGTGGTGACCGCGTTGCTGTTTGCCGGTCGGGCCGGTTCCGCGCTGACGGCGGAGATCGG
The DNA here is from genome assembly GCF_900110965.1 of Ectothiorhodospira magna. Lineage (GTDB taxonomy): Bacteria > Pseudomonadota > Gammaproteobacteria > Ectothiorhodospirales > Ectothiorhodospiraceae > Ectothiorhodospira > Ectothiorhodospira magna. The sequence continues at coordinate 19,613 of NZ_FOFO01000022.1, read as the reverse complement.
CCTGATGAAGACCACGGAGCAGCTCTCCAGCATGGAAATGATGGCAGTGGACCCGTACAAACGGGTGATTGCACCGCGTTTTCTCGCCGGCGTGATTTCCATGCCCCTGCTGGCGGCCATTTTCAGTGCCGTCGGCGTGGCCGGTGGCTATTTCATTGGTGTGGGGGTACTCGGGGTGGATTCCGGTGCCTACTGGTCCCAGATGCAGGCCAGCGTGGATTTCCACGAAGACATCATGAATGGCGTGATCAAGAGCATGGTCTTTGGCGTGGTGGCGGCCTGGATCGCCGTGTTTGAAGGTTACGATGCCACGCCCACCTCGGAAGGGGTGAGCCGGGCCACCACCCGCACCGTGGTGCACACGGCACTGGCCATTCTGGCCCTGGACTTCATTCTGACCGGACTCATGTTCGGTGATATCTGATAACGGGACGGCAGCAAGATGACGACGCGCAGGATTGAAATCACCGTGGGCATCTTCGTGGCCTTGGGCCTGGCGGCCCTGTTCATGCTCGCGGTCCAGGTGAGCAATCTGGGCGAATACCGGGGCGGCGACGGCTATGAGGTGCATGCCTATTTCAACAACATCGGTGGCCTGAAGGTGCGTGCCCCGGTGACCATGGCCGGCGTCCGGGTGGGGCGGGTGACCGCCATCACCTACGACGCCGAGCGTTATCAGGCCAGGGTCAGCTTCACCATCTCCGCCCGCTATGACCAGTTGCCCACGGATACCCAGGCCAGCATCTATACCGCCGGCCTGCTGGGGGAGCAGTACATCGCCCTGGAACCCGGCGGCGAGGATGAGGTACTGCGGGACGGCGACGTGATCCTGTTCACCCAGTCGGCCCTGGTGCTGGAGGAACTGATCGGCCGGGTGCTGGTCAACCTTACCGGAAACTGATGTGGAGTCCCCTTGATGAAACCCCTTGTCCATCTGACTTTCACCGCCTGTCTGGTCCTGGTTCTGAGCCTGGTACCGGCAGTGGCGGCCCCCCAGGATCCGGTGAAGCTGGTGGAGCAGACCTCCGCCCAGGTGCTGAACAAACTGCGGGAAGATCCTGAACGGACTCGCAATGATCCGGAGTTTCTCTACGCCCTGGTGGACGACATCATCCTGCCGGTGGTGGATGTGCAGGGCATGTCGCGGCTGATCCTGGCCCGCCACTGGCGCACCGCCACCCCCGAGCAGCGGGAGCGATTCACCACCGCCTTCCAGAACATGCTCATGCGCACCTACACCCTGCAGATGGCCGAGCACATGGACAAGGATATCCGGGTACTGCCCCATCGCAGCCGTCAGGATGACCGCATGGCTTCGGTGGCCACCGAGATCGTCATGGGGCAGGGGCGATCCAACATCCCCGTCATCTACAGCCTGCGGCCCGTGGATGGCCAATGGAAGATTTTCGATCTGACCGTGGAAGGCTTGAGTTTTGTGACCAATTTCCGCACCAACTTCGGTGCCGAGGTGGAACGCCATGGCCTGGATGCCTTGATCGAGCGTCTGGAGGCCGGTGACGAATCCCTCATCGAGGAAGCCGTTCAGGCCGAGGCGGGGTCGGGCCGGTGAGCGAGGCGCGGCTGGAACGGACCGAGGCCGGTATCCGGGTCATGGGTGAACTGACCCTGGCCACGGTACCCGATCTGTGGCGGGAATCCCGGACCCTGCTCCAGGGTGGGTCCGGTCCCTGCCGGGTGGATCTGTCGGGGGTGACCCGAAGTGACAGCGCCGGCGTGGCGCTGCTGGTGGGCTGGATGAAGGATTGTGGGGGTACCCAGGGCGGTCCTCTGGTCTTCACCGGCATGCCCGAGCACATGCAGGCCCTGGTCGCGGTCAGTGATCTGGAGGATGTGTTGCGCCAGGAAGCTTGATTTTGCAACCTCGCAGCAGGAATCCTCTTCCTTCAGGGAGAGGAGAACGTCAAGGCCGGTACTCCCCCCTTGGCCTGCTTTTCCGCTATCATCCCTCCCCCTATGGATAAACTGATCATCAGCGGTGGCCGTCCACTGGAGGGCGATGTTCGCATCTCCGGTGCCAAAAACGCGGTCCTTCCCATTCTGGCGGCCACATTGCTGGCCGATGGCCCCATGACCATCGGCAATGTGCCCCATCTGCAGGACGTGACCACCACCATGGAGCTGCTTGGCCGTATGGGGGTGTCCCTGACGGTGGATGAGCGCATGCGCATCGAGGTGGACCCCTCCACCCTCCACCAATGTGTGGCCCCCTACGAGCTGGTGCGTACCATGCGCGCCTCCATTCTGGTCCTCGGCCCTCTGCTGGCCCGTTACGGCGAGGCGGAAGTGTCCCTGCCGGGGGGCTGCGCCATTGGTTCCCGTCCGGTGAATATCCATCTGGAGGGCCTGGCGGCCATGGGGGCGGATATCCGGGTGGAAGGGGGGTATATCCGTGCCCGTGCCAATCGCCTCAAGGGGGCGCGTCTGGTACTGGATACGGTCACCGTGACCGGTACCGAAAATCTGCTCATGGCCGCCTGTCTGGCCGATGGCATTACCGTCATCGAAAATGCCGCCCGGGAGCCGGAAGTGGTGGACCTGGCCAACTGTCTCAAGGCCATGGGGGCCAGAATCCACGGGGCCGGCACCGACACCCTCACCGTGGAAGGGGTGTCCAGCCTGCATGGCTGTGAATATCGGGTACTGGCAGACCGGATTGAAACCGGCACCTTTCTGGTGGCCGGCGCCATGACCGGAGGCCGGGTACGCACCCGGGATACAGCGCCCAAGACCCTGGACGCGGTCCTGCTCAAGCTGGAAGAGGCGGGTGCCCATATCAATGTGGGTGAGGACTGGATCGAACTGGACATGCAGGGGCGGCGCCCCCGGGCCGTGAGCTTGCGTACAGCCCCCTATCCCGCCTTTCCCACGGACATGCAGGCCCAGTTCGTGGCCTTGAACACCGTGGCCGAAGGCATTGCCACCATCACGGAAACGGTGTTCGAAAACCGGTTCATGCACGCCCTGGAGATGCAGCGCATGGGGGCCGATATTCGTATCGAGGGCAATACCGCCATTATCCGGGGGGTGCCACGACTCAAGGCCGCACCGGTGATGGCCACCGATCTGCGGGCCTCTGCCAGCCTGATTCTGGCGGGTCTGGTGAGCGATGGTGACACCCTGGTGGACCGGATCTATCACATTGACCGTGGTTACGAGTGCATTGAGGAAAAACTTTCCCAGCTTGGTGCCGGCATTCGTCGGGTGCCCGGATGAGCGTCATGCCTGAACAGACCCTGACCATTGCCCTGTCCAAGGGGCGGATTTACAAGGATACCCTGCCGCTGCTGGCCCAGGCCGGAATCGAGCCAAGGGATGATCCTGAAACCAGTCGCAAGTTGATCCTGGATACCAACCGTGACGATGTGAAACTGGTGGTGATCCGCGCCACCGACGTGCCTACCTATGTGCAGTACGGGGCCGCCGATGTGGGGGTTTCCGGCAAGGATGTGCTGATGGAGCACGGCGGGGAAGGGTTGTACGAGCCTTTGGACCTGAACATCGCCCGCTGCCGTCTGATGGTGGCGGGCCGCCCGGAGGCCGCCAGCCTGAGCGGTCGCCTGAGGGTGGCCACCAAGTTCGTCAACATCACCCGCCGTTATTACGCCGAGCAGGGCAAGCAGGTGGAGATCATCAAGCTCTACGGCTCCATGGAACTGGCCCCCCTGGTGGGGCTGGCCGACGCCATTGTGGATCTGGTGGACACCGGCAATACCCTCAAGGCCAACGGCCTGGTGCCCCTGGAGCATATTGCCGACATCAGTTCCCGTCTGGTGGTGAACAAGGCCGCCATGAAGATGAAGTCCGCCTGGGTCAAACGTCTGCTCAAGGATCTTGAGGCGGCGGTGCAGGCCCAGGCCGCCCAGTGCCGCCAGTGATGGCCAGCCCCGTGACATCCACATTTCCCGAGAGGATCACCAAATTCGATGCCACACCAGACCGATGATCTGAGAATCCTGGGTATCCAGGAAGTGTCTCCCCCGGAACAGCTCCACCGGGAGTATCCCCTCGGCGACGAGGCGGCCCGGACCGTTTACGAGTCCCGCAACGCCATTCACCGGATACTCCAGGGGGAGGATGATCGTCTGTTGGTGATTGCCGGTCCCTGTTCCATCCACGATGTGGAGGCGGCCCGGGACTACGCCGCCCGTCTGCAGGGATTGCGGGATGAACTGGCCATCGATCTGGAAGTGGTGATGCGTGTCTATTTTGAAAAACCCCGGACCATCGTGGGCTGGAAGGGGCTCATCAATGACCCCAATCTGGATGACAGTTTCGAAATCAATACGGGGTTGCGCCTGGCCCGCGGTCTGTTGCTGGATCTGGCCCGACAGGGCATGCCAGCGGCCACCGAATATCTGGACCTGATCAGCCCCCAGTATGTGGCAGACCTGGTGGCCTGGGGGGCCATCGGCGCCCGCACCACGGAAAGCCAGGTTCACCGGGAACTGGCCTCCGGCCTGTCGTGCCCGGTGGGTTTCAAGAACAGTACCGACGGCAGCCTTCAGGTGGCGGTGGATGCGATCCGGTCCGCCGGCAAGCCCCATCATTTTCTGTCCGTGACCAAGGCGGGCCATTCGGCCATCTTTTCCACCGCCGGCAACGGGGACTGTCACATCATTTTGCGGGGCGGCAAGACGCCCAATTATGATCCCCAAAGCCTGGACGCGGCTGCCGAGGCCCTGGAGGATGCGGGTCTGGTGCCTCACCTCATGATCGACTGCAGTCATGCCAACAGCCGCAAGGATCCGGCCCGCCAGGTGGAAGTGGCCCGCTCCGTGGCGGCCCAGATTCATGGCGGCGATCGGCGTATTATCGGCGTGATGCTGGAAAGTCATCTGATGGCGGGTCGTCAGGATCTGGTGGCGGGCAAGCCCCCGGTCTACGGCCAGAGCATCACCGATGCCTGCATGAGCTGGGACGATACCGCCCCCCTGTTGCGGGAGTTGGCCGCCGCGGTTCGGGCACGACGCGGGCGCTGAACCCCCATTCAATCCTTTGTGTTGCGAGGCCCCCATGCCCCAGATCCATCGCCTGGACTCCCGACAAGCCGATTTCCGCACCCGACTGGATCAGTTGCTGGCCTGGGAGAGCGTGTCCGACGAGGCCGTGTTCACCACCGTGGGCGACATCCTGGCCGATGTGCGCCATCGGGGCGATGCGGCCGTGCTGGAATACACGGCCCGGTTCGACCGCCTGGAAAAGACCGCCGTGGCTGAGTTGGAGATCCCCCGGGACCGGCTTGAGCAGGCCCTGACCCGCATCGCCCCGGAACATCGACAGGCCCTGGAACGGGCCGCGGAGCGGGTACGCCGCTATGCCGAGCACCAAAAATTGTCTGATTGGCAATACACCGAGCCTGATGGCACCGTGCTGGGCCAGCAGGTGAGTCCCCTGGACCGGGTGGGGCTCTATGTGCCCGGCGGCAAGGCCGCCTATCCCTCCTCGGTGATCATGAACGCGATCCCGGCCAAGGTGGCCGGGGTGCCCGAGGTGATCATGGTGGTACCCACGCCGGACGGCCAGGTGAACGACCTGGTGCTGGCGGCGGCGGCTGTGGCCGGGGTGGATCGGGTGTTTGCCATCGGCGGGGCCCAGGCGGTGGCGGCCCTGGCCTACGGCACCGGGACCATCCCCCCGGTGGACAAGATCGTCGGCCCCGGCAACATCTATGTGGCCACCGCCAAGCGCATGGTGTTCGGGACCGTGGGGATCGACATGGTGGCGGGGCCGTCCGAGATTCTGGTGGTCTGTGATGGCCTCACCGATCCCCACTGGATCGCCGCCGATCTGTTCTCCCAGGCCGAACATGACGAAGATGCCCAGGCCATCCTGGTCAGTCCCGATGGGGATTTCCTGGAGGCGGTGGCGGGGGCCATGGATGCCCTGCTGGAACACATGCCCCGGGCCGGGATCATTCGTGCCTCCCTGGCCGCCCGGGGCGCCCTGATCCGGGTACGGGATCTGGACGAGGCGGTGGCGGTGGCCAACCATGTGGCGCCGGAGCATCTGGAGCTGTCCGTGGCCGAGCCAGAGGCCATGGCCCGGCGCATTCGCCATGCCGGCGCCATCTTCCTGGGGCGCCACACCGCCGAGGCCGTGGGTGATTACTGTGCCGGTCCCAACCACGTGCTGCCCACCTCCCGCACGGCGCGTTTTTCCTCGCCCCTGGGGGTCTATGACTTCCAGAAACGCTCCAGCCTGATTCACTGCTCCGCCGCCGGGGCCGCCGATCTGGGGCGGACCGCCTCCGTGCTGGCCCGGGGGGAGGGGCTGGTGGCCCATGCCTGTTCGGCGGAATACCGCATCGACCCCCCGGTTGATGATCGTTGAGCTTTCATTGCCTGTACACGACACCATGCCCCAAGATCCCCTCGCCGTGACGGCACCTGGCCCGGAACACCTGATCCGGGCCGAGATCCGTGAACTGTCCGCCTACCCCGTGCCTTCGGCCCGGGGCCTGATCAAGCTGGATGCCATGGAAAATCCTTATGAGTGGCCGCCGTCGTTGCGCAATGCCTGGGCCGAGACCCTGAGCCGGTTGCCGGTCAACCGGTATCCGGACCCGAAGGGCACCGAACTGGTGACCCGTTTGCGCACGGTGATGGGGGTGCCCGGTGAGGCGGCATTGCTGCTGGGCAACGGTTCCGACGAACTGATCCAGATCCTGCTCATGGCCGTATCCGGCCCCGGACGGGTGGTGATGGCGCCGGAGCCTGGCTTTGTCATGTACCGGATGGTGGCCCGCTGGTTGGGTCTGGAGTTTGTGGGTATCCCCCTCAAGCCGGATTTTTCCCTGGACATGCCGGCCATGCTGGCGGCCCTGGAACGACACCGGCCCGCCGTGACGTTTCTGGCCTGGCCCAACAACCCCACCGGCAACCTCTGGCCCCGGGCCGAGATGGAAACCCTGATTCGGGCGGCACCTGGACTGGTGGTGGTGGACGAGGCCTATGGTCCCTTTGCCCGGGACAGCTTTTTGCCGGATGTGGGCAAGGATAGCCGTCTGCTGGTGATGCGTACCGTCTCCAAACTGGGACTGGCCGGTCTGCGGCTGGGTTATCTATGTGGAATGCCGGCGTGGATCGAAGAACTGGACAAGGTCCGTCTGCCTTACAACATCAATGTCCTGACCCAGGCGGCGGCGGAATTTGCCCTGGCCCATCATGGGGTACTGGACGAGCAGGCGGCCTGGATTCGCCGGGACCGGGAGGCGTTGTTCAAGGCCCTGGCGGCCCTGCCGGGGGTGGCGCCCTTCCCCAGCGAGGCAAATTTCATCCTGTTCCGGGTGCCCCCTGGCCGGGGGCGGGAGATCTTCGAGGGGATTCGCGCCGGCGGGGTGCTGATCAAGGATCTGTCAGGGCAGGGCGGCCTGCTGGCCGACTGCCTGCGGGTGACGGTGGGGACGCCGGAGGAAAACACCCGTTTCCTGGCGGCCCTTGAGGCCGCCCTCTGAGCCTGAGGGCAGGGATCAGGAAGCCCTGCGCACAGCCGGTCGCTGACCCACCTCGGCCTGAATCCGCACCGGCTGGCCCTCCCGCACCCCCTGAATGGCCAGGGTCTCGCCGGGCTTGCGACGGGCGATGAAGTTCAGGGCATCCTGGGCGTCATTGACCCGATCCCCGTCCAGATGGGTGATCACATCCCCCGGACGAATCCCGGCCCGGGCCGCCGGGCCGCTGGCGAGCACGCCGGCGATGAGCACACCACGGGCATCCGGCAGACCAAAGGACCGGGCCAGTTGGGGCGTGATCTCCTGGACCTCGATGCCCAACCAGCCCCGCACCACAGTGCCCTGTTCGATGATCTGGGTCATCACGTCCCGGGCCAGATCCACCGGAATGGCAAAACCAATCCCCTGGGAGCCGCCGGAACGGGTGAAAATGGCGGTGTTGATACCCACCAGTTCGCCGTGGGCGTTCACCAGGGCGCCGCCGGAGTTGCCCGGATTGATGGCGGCATCGGTCTGGATGAAGTCTTCGTAGGTGTTGATGCCCAGGCGACTGCGACCGGTGGCGCTGACGATGCCCAGGGTCACGGTCTGACCCACACCAAAAGGATTGCCGATGGCCAGGACCACATCCCCTACCCGCAGGCCGGCGGAGGCGCCGACCACGATGCTGGGCAGGGCGCGCCCGGCCGCGTCGATCCTCAAGATGGCCAGATCGGTTTCCGGGTCGGTGCCCACCACGGTGGCCGCCACGCTGCGGCCGTCCGCCAGCAGGGCCTCGATCTCGTCAGCCCCCTCGATGACATGATTGTTGGTCAGGATGAAACCCTGGGGACTGATGATCACCCCCGATCCCAGGCTGGTCTGGGTCCGTTGGCGGGGACCATCAAAACGATCACCGAAGAACTGCCGGAACAGAGGATCGTCCATGAAGGGGTGGCCCCGTTGCACCACGGTCTTGCGGGTGTGGATGTTGACTACGGCTGGAGCGGCCTGGCTGACGGCATCGGCATAGGAGACCGGGCCGGTCATGGCACCGGGCAGAATGGCCCGTTCACTTTGCCGGACTTCCACCACGGGACGGGGTTCCCGCAGCACATCGGGAAAAAACACCAGCATGAGGGCGGCCACGGCAAGGCCAACGCCCACCACTTGAAGCAAAAAACGACTGATCGGGGTCATGGCAATAACATCTGATAGTGGTGTAGGGTCATGGCCCGCTCACACTGCAATATGGAGATAAGCTTATGGTCGCTCTGCGGGACCTGGTCAGCCATGTCGACACGTTGCTCAATGTGGGCGCATTCAACGACTATAGCCCCAATGGGCTGCAAGTGCAGGGTCGGCCGCATATTTCCCGTCTCGTGACTGGCGTCACTGCCAGCCAGGCGTTGATCGAGGCGGCCATCGACCAGGGGGCTGATGCCCTGCTGGTCCATCACGGCTATTTCTGGAAGGGCGAGGACTCCCGGATTGTCGGCCTCAAGCGGGAGCGGCTCAAGCGCCTGCTTGAACATGATATCAGTCTGCTGGCTTATCATCTGCCCCTGGATGCCCACCCGGAGTTGGGAAACAACGCCCAGTTGGCCCGGTTACTGGACTTTCAGATCCAGGGCGGGTTGCGGGACGATGGTGTCGGCTGTATCGGTGTGCCCGATGCCCCGTTGTCCCCCCAGGCATTGGGGGAGCGCCTGTCCCGACGCCTGGGGCGTGAGGCGCTGTGGATTTCCGGCGGACCCGATGTGATCCGTCGGCTGGGATGGTGTACCGGCGGCGCCCAGAGCATGATCGAAAAGGCGGCATCCCTGGGGCTGGATGCCTATATCAGCGGAGAGATATCAGAATCCACCGTGCATGTGGCCAGGGAAGCGGGTATCCATTATTTCGCGGCGGGACATCATGCCACTGAACGATATGGTGTACAGGCGCTGGGAGAGTACCTGGCCCGGACACTGGCATTGTCCCATGTATTCATGGATATGGAAAATCCCATATAAATGATAATGTTGCTGGATGGTGGGGCGTTTTCTCTTGACGTTGCGGGCATCTTCGGGAATCCTACAGCGTTTTGAGTGCCCCGACGGGTCAAGGGGACTTTGTTGCGGCGGGCGGATTTATTGTGCTCGACCGTTGGCGGGTGTCCGGCGACCGGCGGTTTTTCTGGAACTCAATTGGAGATCTTTTTGATGGCTAACGAAGGCGTGAACCAGAGTCGACGGCGATTCCTGGTCGCGGCCACCAGCGTGGTCGGCGGAGCGGGTGTCGTCGCGGTGGCTTACCCCTATCTGGCATCCTGGGCGCCCAGTGCCCGTGCCCAGGCAGCGGGAGCACCGGTTGAAGTGGATGTTTCCCAGGTGGAGCCAGGACAGCTCATTCGTGTGGAATGGCGTGGTATGCCCATCTGGATTACCCATCGCACCCCGCAGATGCTTGATCTGCTGCCGGAAAACCGCCCCCGGCTGGCGGACCCGGATTCCCTGGTGGAATCCCAGCAGCCGGCCTACTGCCAGAATGAAACCCGGTCCATCAAGCCGGAGTATTCCATTTTGATCGGTATCTGTACTCACCTGGGCTGCTCCCCCAGCTACCGCCCTGAACTGACCCCTCCAGACCTGGGTAGCGAATGGCGAGGTGGCTACTTCTGTGTATGCCACGGCTCACGCTTCGATCTGGCCGGTCGGGTGTGGCGTAACGTACCTGCCCCCACCAACCTGGCGGTTCCGCCCCACAAGTACCTGTCGGAGACCCTCGTCCTGATCGGCGAGGATGACGAAGGAGTTGCCGCATGAGAGCTCTAGTAGACTGGATCGACGCCAGATACCCGCTCACCAAGACCTGGAACGAGCATCTGGCTGAGTACTACGCACCAAAGAATTTCAATTTCTGGTACTACTTTGGATCCCTGGCGGTTCTGGTTCTGGTGATCCAGTTTGTCTCCGGCATCTTCCTGACCATGTTCTACAAGCCGGACGCCCAGTTGGCGTTTGCCTCCGTTGAATACATCATGCGTGATGTGGAGTGGGGCTGGTTCATCCGCTACATGCACACCACCGGGGCCTCGGCCTTCTTCATTGTGGTGTATCTGCACATGTTCAGGGCCTTGATGTATGGCTCCTACAAACGACCCCGTGAGCTGATCTGGGTCATTGGGGTGGCCATCTATCTGGTGCTCATGGCAGAAGCCTTTGCCGGCTACATGCTGCCCTGGGGTCAGATGTCCTACTGGGGTGCCCAGGTGATCGTGAACCTGTTTGCCACCATTCCGGTGATCGGGGGCGACCTGGTGACCTGGATCCGGGGTGACTTCCTGATCTCCGATGCCACCCTCAACCGTTTCTTCGCCCTGCATGTGGTGGCCCTGCCGCTGGTGCTGGTGATGCTGGTGTTTGTGCATATCGTGGCCCTGCATGCCGTGGGTTCCAATAACCCCGACGGCGTGGAAATCAAGAAGTTCACCGGCAGCAACGGTCATCCCGCCGATGGCATTCCCTTCCATCCCTACTACACCGTCAAGGACATGTTCGGTTTCGGCGTGTTCCTGATCCTGTTCTTTGCTGTGGTGTTCTTTGCCCCGGAGGCCGGCGGTTTCTTCATCGAAAAAGCCAACTTCCAGATGGCTGACCCGATGGTGACCCCCGAACTGATCCATCCGGTGTGGTACTTTGGCACCTTCTACACCGTGTTGCGTGCCGTGCCCGATCCGTTCCTGGGTGTATTGCTCATGTTCGGTGCCGTGCTGATCCTGTTCTTCCTGCCCTGGATCGACCGTAACCCGATCAAGTCCTGGCGCTATCGCAGTGCCATCCACAAGTTCAACATCGTGTTCTTCGGTCTGACCTTTGTGGTGCTGGGTTATCTGGGTCTGCAGCCGGTGGAGCCCTTCTATGCCGAACTGGGCCTGCGCCTGACGGCGGTCTACCTGCTGTTCTTCTTCGTACTCTGGTTCCATAGTCAGCCCCGGTCTTCCCTGTTCAGCTGGCTGTCCTTCCTGGTGCTGGTGGGCGGTTACACCTACTGGGATTACCTGCGCCTGGGAGCCGGTGTCGACCAGACCCTGCTGGTGGCCATGTGGTTCATTCCGACCGTGTACCTGGTGATCTGCCTGCTGCTGCCCCTGTACACCCAGCTCAACGAGGAAAAGCCGGTTCCGGCGAGGGTGACTTCGTGATGAAAAAAATGATGACGCTTGTATTCATGCTGGCCTGTGCAGCGCCCACTGCGGCGCTGGCGGCTGGCCCTTCCCTGCCTCTGGACCGGGCCAATATCGACATGAGCGATACGGCCTCCCTGCAGCGTGGCGCGGAGCACTTCTTCCAGTACTGTATCGGCTGTCATTCGATCCAGTTCAAGCGCTACAACCGCATGGGCCGTGACCTGGGGCTGACCGATGACCAGCTTCGGGAGCAGTTCATCCATACCCGTGATCCGTCTGGCGATCAAACGGGTGTTGGCGAACTGATCAAGATTGCCATGAAGCCCGATGACGCAGAAGAGTGGTTTGGTCAGCCTGCCCCCGATCTGAGCCTCACCGCTCGCCTGCGGGGTACGGACTGGATCTACACCACCTTGCGCAGCTTCTATCTGGATGACAGCCGGCCCATGGGCGTGAACAATGCCATCTTTGAAGCCATGAGCATGCCTCACGTTCTGTGGGAACTGCAGGGCTGGCAGGCCAATGTGGGTGAAGACGGCAACATCAAGCTGGAACAGGTTGCCGAGGGCAAGCTGACCACCGAGGAGTATGATGAAGTGGTCCGCGACATCACCAACTTCCTCGCCTATGTGGCAGATCCGGTGAAGATGGAACGTCATGAACTGGGCAAGTGGGTATTGCTGTTCCTGGCCTTCTTCACTTTCCTGGCCTATCTGCTCAAGCGGGAATACTGGAGAGACGTGCACTGATTGACGTCGCTTCGGAAAAGGGGCAAGGATGCCCCTTTGTTTCAGCAGGCCCCACGGAACCAGGCGGCCACCCAAGCGGAGAGCCTCCATGGCGTTAATCGCCAATCGTAGATCCGTCATGACGCTCTTTTCAGCACCCACCTGCCCGAGATGTCATTCGGTCAGGATTGTGCTGGCTGAAAAGGACATCACGGTGGATATCCACCACATTGCAGCAGGAGATCAGTCTGAAGACCTCTCCGACTTGAATCCCTATGACTCGGTACCCACCCTGGTGGACCGGGAACTGGTGCTTTACGGCACCCAGGTGATCCATGAATACCTGGATGAGCGTTTTCCCCATCCGCCTTTGATGCCGGTGGACCCGGTGGCTCGCGCCACGGCCCGTCTGGCGCTTTATCGGGTGGAGATGGACTGGTATCGCAGCCTGGACAATCTCGATGCCGCCTCGGACAAGCAGACCCCCAAGGCCCGCAAGATTTTCCATGAGAGCCTGGTGGCGGCCAGTGAAGTGTTTGCCATCAAGCCTTATTTTCTCAGCGATGAATTCAGTCTTGTTGACGCGGCCATCATGCCGGTCATGTGGCGCTTGCCCTATTACGGCATCCCTCTGGAAAAGCTGCCTGCCCCCATCCGCGACTATGCCCGGCGCATGTTCGCACGTCCTGCCTTCCGCCGGAGCCTGACCGAGGCCGAGAAGGAAATGCACTGATACCCTGCCCGTGATATTGCTGAGCATTCGAGTTGCGCCATGACTTCCAGTAAGCCCTATCTCATCCGCGCCATTTATGAATGGATCGTGGATAATCAAATGACCCCCCATTTGCTGGTGGATGCCGCCCCTGAGGTGGTGGTTCCCCGTGAGTATGTGGAAAATGGCCGTATCGTGCTCAATGTGGCGCCCCTGGCAGTGACCGGGTTACTGATCAATAACGAGACCATCACTTTCAATGCCCGTTTCGGTGGGCGTCCCATGAATGTGATGGTGCCTGTTGACCGGGTGCTGGCCATTTATACCCGGGAGAATGGTCAGGGGATGATGTTTGCCGAATCCGAGGATGGGGACGGGGATGAGCCGCCGCCCACCGGTGGGGACGACGACAGCAAGGATCAGGGCGGACGCCGCAAGGGGCCCAGTTTGCGGGTGGTCAAATAAAATCCATCAGGTCGCCCTATCCGGCAGTGGCGGCAGGCCCTTGCCCGGATTCAGGATGCCATCTGGATCAAAGCACCGTCTTAGATCATGCATCAGCGCCAGGGCCGGTTGGCCCAGTTCCTGGGCCACGAAGGGGCGTTTTACCAGTCCGATACCATGTTCCCCGGAAATGCTGCCCCGCAGGCCCAGCACCAGATCGAACACCCCTTTGAGGCAGGCATCGGCGGCCTTCATTTGTTCGGTGTCGTCCGGGTCCACCAGCAGATTGACGTGAATGTTGCCATTACCGGCATGACCGAAACTGACAATGGTGATGCCGTGGCTGCTCCCCAGTTTTTCCAGGCCACTGATGAGAACCGGCATTTTCGAGACCGGCACCACCACATCTTCGTTGATCTTTTTGGGGGCGATGGTACGCAGGGCCGGTGACAGCGCCTTGCGGGTGGCCCACAGGGCCTTGACCTCGGCCTGGGTCCGGGCCAGTGCCACCTCCAGGCACCCTTCCCCCGCTGCCGCTGCCGCCACCCGTTGAGCCGCCGCATCCAGACCCGCCTCCGGTCCATCCACCTCGATCATCAGCAGTCCGCCGGCATCCTCGGGCAGGGCGGCCTGGGAATAGTGGCGGATCATGTCGATGGCCCGTCCATCCATGAATTCCAGGGCGCAGGGCACCACCGGCTGGGCCATGATTCGGGAAACAGCCTGGGCAGCGGCAGTCATGGAGGTGTACACTGCCTGTAAAGTGCGTTTTGCCTCTGGCAGGGGGGTGAGTTTGACAATGGCCTCGGTGATGATGCCCAAGGTGCCCTCGGAGCCGATCAGCAGCCGGGTCAGATCGTAGCCCACCACGCCCTTGGTGGTATGGACACCGGTACGCAGCAGATGGCCGCTGCCGGTAATCGCCGTCAAGCCCAGGGTGTTGTCTCTGGGAGTCCCGTATTTCACCGCCCTTGGTCCGGCGGAGTTGTAGGCCAGATTGCCGCCAATGGTGCAGTAGGCGGCACTGGTCGGGTCTGGTGGCCAGAAAAACCCATGATGACCAGCGGCATCCTGCAGGGCCTGATTGGTGACACCGGGCTGGACCACTGCCAGCCGGTTATCCGGGTCCATGTCCAGGATGCGATCCATGCGCTCCAGAGTCAGTACCACCCCGCCCTGATCCGGCACGGTGGCACCGGTGGTACCGGTGCCGCGTCCACGAGGAACAAGGGGGACGCCATGGGCTCGACAATGCTGCACCACGGCCTGGATCTGTTCGGTACAGGTGGCAAAGACCACCGCCTGGGGTGGGGCGTGCAGACGGGAGTTGTCGCCACCATAGGGCCAGCAATCTGCAGCGCGGGTCAGCAGATTGTCCCGACCCACTGCCGTGGCCAGCGACTTGAGCAGGCTGGTGGGCAGGGACATGACTAACGGATGCCCAGCAACTGACGGTCGATGAGGTCACACAGGATGTGAATCACCACCAGATGAATTTCCTGCGCCCGGGCAGTGCGTCCCGTGGGTGCCCGAATCTCGATATCCCTGGCACACAGCAGGGGCGCCAGGGCGCCGCCATCCCGACCGGTGAGGGCCACCACCCGCAACTCCCGCTCCCGGGCCGCCTTGATGGCCTCAAGTACGTTGGCGGAATGGCCCGAGGTGGAGATGGCCACCAGGACATCCCCGGCCTGACCCAGTACCCGTACCTGCCGGGCGAAGACCTGATCGTAGGCATGATCATTGGCGATGGCGGTCAAGATGGAGCTATCGGTGGTCAGGGCCACTGCCGGCAGCCCTGGTCGTTCATGTTCAAACCGGTTGACCAGCTCCGAGGCAAAATGCTGGGCGTCGGCTGCTGATCCGCCGTTGCCGCAGATCAGCAGTTTTTGTCCGGCAAGAAAGGTATCCAGCAGGCATTGGGCCGCCTGTTCGATGGGTTCGGCCAGGCTCAAGGCGGCATTTTGCTGGGTTTCAATGGTTTCGGCAAAGTTCTGGTGGATGATGTCTTGCAAGAGCATGGGGGATACGACTCAGGGGCTGGCCTCAAAGGCGTTGGGAATCCAGTTCAGGCGGTCATCGGCCTCGATGGCCACCACATCCAGCCGGGCCGGGCGATTGCCGCCATGAATCTGAAGATAAAAGGCGGCAGCGGCCAGGATACGGCGCTGTTTGCGGCCGTGAATGCTGGCAGCGGCACCGCCATAGCGGGCGGAGCGCCGTTGGCGCACCTCCACGAAGACCAGGGTACCCTGGTCTTCCATGATCAGGTCGATTTCCCCCGCCTTGCAGCGAAACTGGGCGGTGATCAGCCGTAGCCCCTGCTGCTCCAGAAAGGCGCAGGCACGGGCCTCAGCTGCATCACCCTGGGCCTTGCGGTTGTTCATGGTTGCGCGTCTTCGGTGACGGGCAACTGGGCCTGCCGGACCTGCTGCGCCTGTCCACCGACGAACTGACCCCAGTTCAGGTCCCGGCTTATCTGACCGTTGGCATCCATCCGCAGGCCACCGGTCAGTCCCTGATGGCGCTCCCCCGGATGGTCGGCAAGCCATTCCAGCAGTGGCAACACCTGGAAAGCATCAAAGCCCAGAGCCATCAGGCGGGGCAGGCGCCGGGTGTTGCCCGAAAGCTGGGTATCCAGATGGGCACGCAGTTCCGGGCGGGGATTGGCCTGGGGCAACAACCAGGGAATATCAGCAAAGATCAGCCCGTCCAGGTCCTGATTCTGACGGGGATCGGGCCAGCCCCCATAGACATGGGAGGTGGCCAGCACCGGAATCTGTCCGGCGCGATGGAAGCGCAACTGGGGCCAGAGCAGCCGGGCCTGTCGGGGATTGCCGGAGAGAAAGATCAAATCCACATCGCCCCTGGGCGGAGAGGTGCCCTCCCGGCCACCCCGGGGGCGGATATTGAGGGCTGCCATGATGGTCGCACCATAGTCAGCGGCTTCCGGGTCAAAGAACTGAGTGCTGACCACCTGTCCGCCCAGGGCCTCGAACCGGTCATGGAAGGCCCGCTGAAGACGCTCCCCCAACTCTGTGCGCGGCATCAGGATCACGGCGCGCTGGCGCTCTTCCAGGATGGCCCGCTCCGCAGCCTGGCGGGCTTCGTCTTCAGGATGGAGGCCGAATTGGTACAGGCCCTGGGGAAATCCGCTGTGGCCATCGGCCCGGTTCAGGGCCAGTACCGGCACCGGCAGGGGGCCATGACGGGCAAACAGGTTGACCGCATCCCGGTCCAGGGGGCCGATAATGGTGCGGGCGCCTTCGGTCACGGCCTGTTGGTAATAGGTCCAGGCCGATTCTGCCTGCTCTCCGGTATCGTGGATGCGCAGTTCTGGCCGGCGGTCGGCGGGGGTATCGTAATAGGCGGCGATGATGCCTTCCAGTATGGCCTGGGCGGCGGTGGCAAAACGACCGCTCAGGGGCAGCAGTACGGCCACATGTTCTGGTGGCTGTTCCCGGGCAGCCCAGCGTTCCCGCAACCGGTCGGGAAACCGGGGGCTGGCCGGGTGGCCGTCAAACTGCCGCTGCCAGCCATCCAGCGCCGTTTCCAGGGCCGCTGGCCGGGGCGGCGTATCTTGAGCCAGGGCTGCCAGACTCAGCCAGCCGCGGGCCTCAAAACGGCTTGCTCCGGCGATGAGCGGGGCCAGTTGATCCGGGGGGATCTGCGCCATCATGGCCCACAGGGCTTCATGGCTGGCCTGTTGTGCCCGGTCTTCCCCATGCCACAGGGCACTTTGGCGGATGCGGGTATCCAGGGCTTCATCCCAGCGTGCCAGGGCCGCCAGGGCATTGGCACGGGTTTCCAGGATACGGGCCACCAGACCGATGGGGAGCCGGTCCAGGGAAACCGGCAATTGCGCCAGGGCCTGTTGCGGGTCGTCCTGGATGAGGCTGATACGGGCCTGGAGCTCAGCCTGTCGTGCCCGGCCCACGGTATCCAGGTGAGCTGATTCCACCTGTTCCAGAATCTCGATGGCCTGTGCCTGACGCTCTGCATCCGCCGGTGGATGGAGCAGGAGATGGACCGCATTGAGCTGGGCCCTGGCCTGGTCTGCGCCCCGTAGCTGGGTGGCGGCGTCAAGGTATTCCAGTGCTGCGGCCCGGTGGGCGCCTTCCCGTTCCAGCAGGGCGGCTCTGGCCAGGGTATCGGTGGGCGGGTCGGCAGGCTGGGGCAGGCTGGCACAGGCCGACATCAGCAGTGCAACCAGCAAGGGCAGGATGGTCAATCGCATGGGTGCATGATTTCCAGGGTCTGCGCCGTTATTGCTCCTGCCTGTGGGGGCAGGTTAGAGTGGCGAACCATTTTAGTGTGTTTTCCAGTATCTTGGCCGGGGTGCGGCATGTCAATCAAGGCAGGTGTTTTATATGTAGTGGCCACGCCGATCGGTCACCTCTCCGACCTGTCCCGGCGGGCGTTGGATATTCTGGGGACGGTGGACCTGATTGCGGCGGAAGATACCCGGCGTGCGGGGGCCTTGCTGACCCATT
Source organism: Ectothiorhodospira magna (assembly GCF_900110965.1). Lineage (GTDB taxonomy): Bacteria > Pseudomonadota > Gammaproteobacteria > Ectothiorhodospirales > Ectothiorhodospiraceae > Ectothiorhodospira > Ectothiorhodospira magna. The sequence goes on along the minus strand of NZ_FOFO01000022.1, from coordinate 1,615 downwards.
TTGGTTTGACCACGCCCCGGATCAGCCTGCACGAGCACAATGAAATACAGCAGGTGCCCGCCCTGTTATCCCGTCTGGCCCAGGGGCAGTCCATTGCCCTGATCAGTGATGCAGGTACCCCCCTGGTCAGTGATCCTGGCTTTCGTCTGGTGGCTGCGGCCCGGGAGGCGGGCCTGCGGGTGTCTCCCATACCTGGGGCCTGCGCCCTGATTGCGGCCTTGTCCGTGAGCGGTCTGGCATCGGATCGGTTTTTGTTCGAGGGATTTTTACCCGCCAAGACCCAGGGGCGCTGCAACCGCCTGCAGGCCCTGCGGGATACCCCCTGTACCCTGATTGTCTATGAATCCAGTCACCGGATTGGCGATACCCTGGCGGATATGGCCCAGGTGTTTGGGGGGGATCGTCGCGCGGTGGTGGCCCGGGAATTGACCAAAACCTTCGAGCAGGTACAGGGGGATACCCTGGCGGGGCTGGTGCGTTGGCAACAGGCCGACCCCAACCACGGACGGGGGGAATTTGTGATCCTGGTGGCGGGTGCTCCCCAGCAGGCGGCGGTCACCTTGACCCCGGAGGCGGAGCGGGTGTTGCAATTGCTGTTGGCTGAACTGCCGCTCAAGTCGGCGGCCCGACTGGCCGCAGAGATCACCGGTATTTCCAAAAACACCCTCTATCAGCGAGCGCTGGCGTTGCGCTAAGGCCGATGGCTGCCCGTCTTGCCCTTGGGTACCCAAGGGCCTAGAATGCCGGCTGGAGTCGGCCAGACAGTCGCTGCGGCCCCCGAGGTCGTGGAGGAAAGTCCGGGCTCCCCAGGGCAGAGCGCCAGGTAACGCCTGGGCGGCGCGAGCCGACGGAAAGTGCCACAGAAATGATACCGCCGATGGCCTTTGGGCACAGGTAAGGGTGAAATGGTGCGGTAAGAGCGCACCGCACGGGTGGCAACACCCCGTGGCAGGGCAAACCCCGCTCGGAGCAAGGCCAAATAGGGGTGCATCGGTGTGGCCCGCACTGCACCCGGGTAGGCTGCTTGAGGTCCATGGTGACGTGGGTCCCAGATGAATGACTGTCCCCGACAGAACCCGGCTTATCGGCCGGCTCCTCCCTGATACGCCTTTGGCGGCTGTCATACTGCGGCCGCTATCCCACCCCGTCCTCAAGGACGGGGTTTTTTGCGGAGCTAGACTCTAGTCTTGCAAAAAATGCGCGATAGTGTACTCTTGACTTATGGAAAACACCATGAGTACAGGCAAGGCGGCGAAGCGGCTGGGTGTTTCGGTCAAGACCCTGCAGCGCTGGGACCGCGAGGGGCGCCTCATTCCAGCGGCACGGACTGACAGCAATCGTCGTCTTTACACTGAGTCCCAATTGCGGGAGTTCATCGGATGGCGGCATGCACCTGAGGGTCCAACGCGACTGGTGGCCTATTGCCGGGTCTCCTCAAAGGCGCAGAAGCCAGACTTGGCTAATCAGCGCCGGGTGCTGGAAGAGTTTGTTGTGGCGAGGGGTTTGGCGAACGTTGAGTTCAATGGCGAGCAAGTCCTTCGGCAAGAATATTAACCGTCGGCTGGCAAGCTGGACGAAAGGTGTTATTGCCGAAGCGCTTGACAGCGTTTCAAGC
>NZ_FOFO01000007.1 GCF_900110965.1 Ectothiorhodospira magna | reverse complement strand
GATGATAGTGTGGGGCCTCCCCATGTGAAAGTAGGTCACTGCCAGGCACTTATTCCAAACCCCGATTGGTCAACCAGTCGGGGTTTTTTTCGTGGCCGAAAAGTGAGTGCCGAGGTGTGGGTAGGGGAGAGGGCCTATAATAAAAAAGGCCCTTTCGTATGATCCGAAAGAGCCTTTTCATCATGCTGGTGGAGGCGGCGGGAATCGAACCCGCGTCCGCAAGCCCTACGCCCTTGGTACTACATGCTTAGTTCGTCTTTTAGGTTAACGCCTTGGTCTCCGACGAACAGGATACCGCAGCGCGAGCCCGATCGGTTTTAATGGTTAAGACCCGGGCAGGTCCGCTCCACGAGCTTGTATGCGATGACCTCTGAGTAGAACCTACAAGCAAATCCCGTCAGAGGCTGACCGGTTTTTAGGCGGCCAGAGCGTAGTTGTCGTCGTTGGCAACTATAGCGTTACAGCATTTTGACGAGGTTAGCTGTATCCTCGGCATGCACCTCAGGTTTCACGACCCACGTCGAAGCCAGGTCGCCCCCTTGAAGGAGTAGACAGATTACCCCAATCGGGGTTCCTTGTCATCCGATGTTTTTTTCTGCATTGAGGGGGCCAGTACAATCCCCGCGAACCCCTGCCCTCTTGGCAAGGTTGTTGCTCCAGGGTACACGGGGTTATGATGGTCAGCCCTACCCTGGCGCCTGCCAAGTCTCCTTATGCCTGCTTCCTTTTCTCACAGCACGTTCCCTTGTTTTCTGGATTTTGAGGCGTCATCCCTCAGCGAGCAAAGCTATCCGGTTCAAGTGGCCTGGTCCGATGGCGAGGGGCAGGTGGAGTGCTGGCTGATCCGTCCCGCCGATGATTGGCGTGACTGGTGTGAAGGGGCCGAGGAGATACACGGGATTACCCGTGAATCCATCGAGGACGAGGGACAAGACATCGCCTGGGTGTGCCGGCGGATGAATCAGGCTCTGGCTGGCAAGGTGGTCTTCACCGATGGCGTCCATCTGGACCGTTTCTGGCTGCGACGCCTGTTTGTCGCCGGCAACGCCATGCCCCGTTTTCGCTTGGGTGACCTGTTCAAGCTGCTGGAACCCCGGCTGCCGCCGCCGGAATACCGACCACCGGATTTGTTGCGCAACCTGATAGATAAAGCCTGGAAGTTGACCCCAGGCTTTGCCCATCAGGCAGACACTGATGTCAAATATATGCTGAATTTGTGGCAATTGGTGCGCCATGGATCAGCATTATCGGCAGGGGCTGATACCGGCCCAAGTATGTCCCCTCGGTTATATCCGCCCGGACACGGACCCACGGGAGTGCAGGCACATGTCCGGGGGCGTGATGGTGGTTATTGACTGGCTGTTGGTGTCAAGGTGCTGTCACGACATCGACGGCGATGCTGCCGCCAGGCGATCAGGCCCAGCAGGGCCAGGGCGGGCAGGTAGAACCATTCGGGGGCCGGTCGGCTGGCGGGTACCATCACTTCGGTGATCTGCCAGCCAGGTTCCAGCCCCAGGCGTTCCGCCGGGCTGCCGAAGGCGACGAAACTGATACTCACTTGATCACCAAAGGCCATGATGCCCAGTCCGGCCTGGCGCAGGCGCTGGGTTGCCGGGGCCGGTTCGCCCAGGGGCAGCATCACGGCCCGGGTCACTTCCCGACCCTCCAGATCCATGCCTTCCACCCGTAGCCGCAGTTGTCCCCCGCCCGCAGTGGCCTCGGCCACCGCCTGGATCTCGGCGGCGGGCAGGTGGTCATAGCGGGGGTGGATGCGGTCCATGAGCAGGTTGGGGGCGAACATCACCAGGGCCGCCGCCAGCAGGAGTGCGGATTCGTGCAGGCGGCTGCGGGTCAGGAACCAGCCCTGGGTGGCGGCGGCAAACATCAGGATGCCGATGAGCGCACCCATGAAGGTGATGAGCAACTGCCAGAGACTGTCCACGCCGATGAGCAGGAGCTGGGTGTTGAACACGAACAAAAAGGGCAGGGTCACGGTCCGCAGGCTGTAGATGAAGGCCTGCACCCCGGTACGGATCGGGTCGGCGCGGGAGACCGCGGCGGCGGCGAAGGAGGCCAGGCCCACCGGCGGGGTGACGTCGGCCATGATGCCGAAATAGAACACGAACAGGTGGGCGGCGATCAGCGGAATCAGCAGGCCGTGCATGGAGCCCAGTTCCACGATCACCGGGGCCATCAGGGTGGCGACGATGATGTAATTGGCGGTGGTGGGCAGACCCAGGCCCAGCACCAGGCAGATGACGGCGGTGAGCAGCAGCATGAGCATCAGGTTGCCGCCGGAGAGGAATTCCACCAGGTCGGTCATGGCCAGGCCGATGCCGGTCATGGCCACGGTGCCGACGATGATCCCGGCGGCGGCGGTGGCCACGCCGATGCCCACCATGTTGCGGGCGCCCTGCACCATGCCGTCGGCCAGGTCCTTGAAACCCCGCAGGAAGGCATTGTCCTGTCGGCGCCCGAACAGCACCATCAGCGGTCGCTGGGTCACCATGATGAAGATCATGAACACCACCGCCCAGAACGCCGACAGGCCGGGGGAGAGCCGTTCCACCACCAGACACCACACCAGCACCACCACCGGCAGCAGGTAGTGCAGGCCCGCCTGCAGGGTGGGTCCGGGGTCTGGCAGTTCCAGGTGTCCCTCGTCCACCATGGGGGGCTCCGGTACCCGGCAGGCAATCCAGAGCAGACCCAGGTAGGCGGCCATCACCAGCGTGCCGATCACCCATGGGGAAGCGTCGCCGGTGACGGTCTTGATCCAGCCCAGGCCGTAGTAGGTGACGCCGGCCAGGATGAACAGCCCCGAGACGGTCAGGCCGAAACCGAGCAGGCGGCGCTGCCAGGTGCTTTCATGGCGCCTGGGCAGTCCTTCCATGCCGGCCTTCATGGCTTCTAGGTGAACGATGTAGAACAGGGCGATGTAGGCGATCACCGCCGGCAGGAAGGCGTGCTTGACCACCTCCACGTAGGGGATGCCCACGTATTCCACCATGAGAAAGGCGGCGGCCCCCATGACCGGCGGCATGAGCTGTCCGTTGACCGAACTGCTCACTTCCACCGCCCCGGCCTTGTGGGCGGGGAAGCCCACCCGTTTCATGAGGGGCACGGTGAAGGTGCCGGTGGTGACCACGTTGGCGATGGAAGAACCGGACACCACGCCGGTCATGCCGGAGGCCACCACGGCGGCCTTGGCCGGGCCGCCCCGCAGGTGGCCCAGCAGGGCGAAGGCCACGCGAATGAAATAGCCGCCGGCACCGGCTTTTTCCAGCAGGGCACCGAACAGCACAAACAGGAAGACGAAGCTGGTGGAGACCCCCAGGGCAATGCCGAAGACCCCTTCGTTGGAAAGCCATTGCTGGGACATGGCGCGGGCGAAGGACGCCCCCCGGTGGGCGATCATATCGGGCATCCAGGGGCCGGCGAAGGTGTAGAGCAGGAATACCAGGGCAATGATCATCAGGGCCGGCCCCAGCACCCGGCGGGTGGCTTCCAGCAGCAAGGCCATGCCGCAGCCGGCGATGGCCAGGTCCAGGGGAGTGGGTGCGCCGGGGCGCTGTGCCAGTTCCTGGTGGAACAGGAACAGGTAGGCGGCGCAGAAGGCGGCCATGCCCCCCAGCAGCCAGTCGGCCACCGGCACGCGCTCGGCCGGGGCGGGGCGCAGGGACGGCCAGGCGGCCAGCAGGACGGCGCCGCCGGTGGCGGCGAAGACCCAGGCCCTGGGGATGTCCTGGATGAACTGGTACAGGGCCAGGCCGAACAGGCCGGCGGCCAGCAGCAGGAAGAAGATGCCCGCCAGGGGGCGATGCCTGGCCATGGGGCTGACGGCGGGGAAGGCGATGAAGGCAAGAAAGACAGCAAAGGCCAGGTGGATGGACCGGGCCTGGGTTTCAGAGACGACGAAAACGTCGAACCAGAAGGGCAGGGGGGAGGCGATCCAGATCTGGAACAGCGACCAGGCCAGGGCGGTGACATAGAGCAGCGCCCGGACCGGTGGTCCGGGTTTGCGACCGCCGGTTTCCACCTGACCGGCCAGGTCGATGCTGGAAGTGTCCGGGTTGTTCACGGGTGTTTTTTCCGTTCAGGGCATGAAATAGCCCTTCTCCCCTGGGGGAGAAGGGCGTAAAGCGGGATTTTTTAGTCCATCAGCCCCGCTTCCCGGTAATACCGCCTGGCCCCCTCATGCAACGGCGCCGACAGGCCCTGAGTCACCATGGTCTCTTTCTCCAGGACGCCGAAGGCCGGGTGCATGCCCTTGAAGGTGTCGAAGTTTTCAAACACCGCCCGGGTCACATGGTAAATGGCGGCGTCCGAACTGCGGGTGGAGGAGACCAGGGTGGCGCCCACGCCGAAGGTCTTTACGTCCTCCTCCTGCCCCGGATACATTCCCGCCGGGATGGTGGCGGTGAAGTAGTAGGGGGTATCCTCCACCAGACGATCAATCACCTCGCCACTGACCGGCACCAGGCGGGCGTTGCAGGTGACGATGGGCTCCTGGATGGCCGCCGACGGATGACCCACCGTGAACAGCACCACGTCGATCCGGTTGTCGCACAGGGCCTGTCCCTGCTCCCGGGACGGGAGTTCCGAGGCCAGGGCAAAATCCTGCATCGTCCAGCCGTAATGCCGCATCAGCCGTTCCACCGTGCCCCGCTGACCGGATCCAGGATTACCCACATTGACCCGCTTGCCCTTGATGTCCTCGAAATGCCGGATATCGCTGTCCTCCCGCACCAGCACCGTGAATGGTTCAGGGTGCAGGGACATGACGGCCCGCAGGCTTTCGTTCGGACCGGCTTCCTCGAAGCGGTCGGAACCATGATAGGCATGGTAGTGCCAGTCCGACTGCACCACCCCAAGGTCCATTTCGTCGGCACGGATGGAGTTGAGGTTGAACACCGAACCACCGGTGCTCTGGGCTCGGCAGCGCAGGCCATGGCTGTCCTGGTCCCGGTTGACCAGCCGGCAGATGTGCTGGCCGGTGGGATAATAGACACCGGTGACGCCGCCGGTGCCGATGGTGATGAAACGCTGGTCGGCCGCAGCGGGAAGGGCTGTAAGGCCAGCCAGTACCGCAGTCAAGGCCATTCCTGTCATGTGCTTGCGCATGGGCTTTTCTCCTGAAGGCAGCTGTGAACCTGACTCCTGTTCATGGGTTTTTAACGTGCGTGAAACAGCAAAATCCAGTAACATTCAAGCCTTTTTCCACCGCCTGATCAATCGCTTTGCGGGGAGTAACCCGAAAATGTTTTCCAGCAACATGAGTATCGCCGGCTATGACGATGAGCTTTGGCAGGCCATCGAGTCCGAGTCCCGTCGTCAGGAAGAGCATATCGAACTGATCGCCTCGGAGAATTATGCCAGCCCCCGGGTGATGCAGGCCCAGGGCTCGGTACTCACCAACAAGTATGCCGAAGGATACCCCGGCAAGCGCTACTATGGTGGCTGTGAATACGTGGATACGGCCGAACAGCTGGCCATCGACCGCGCCAAGACCCTGTTCGGTGCCGACTACGTCAACGTCCAGCCCCATTCCGGTTCCCAGGCCAATGCCGCCGTCTACATGGCCCTGCTCAACCCCGGTGATACGGTGCTGGGCATGAGCCTGGCCCATGGCGGCCATCTTACCCACGGCGCCAAGGTCAACTTCTCCGGCAAGATCTACCACTCGGTGCTCTACGGCATCGACGATCAGGGCTACATCGACTACGACCAGGTGGAAGCCTTGGCGTTGGAACACAAGCCGAAGATGATCGTGGCCGGTTTCTCCGCCTATTCCCGGGTGGTGGACTGGCAACGCTTCCGTGACATCGCCGACACCGTGGGTGCCTACCTGATGGTGGACATGGCCCACGTGGCCGGTCTGGTGGCCGGCGGGGTCTATCCCAATCCGGTGCAGATCGCCGATGTGACCACTTCCACCACCCACAAGACCCTGCGGGGTCCCCGCGGCGGCATCATCCTGGCCCGGAGCAATCCGGAGCTGGAAAAGAAATTCAATTCCCTGGTCTTCCCCGGCACTCAGGGTGGTCCGCTGATGCACGCCATCGCCGGCAAGGCCGTGGCCTTCAAGGAAGCCCTGGAGCCTGAATTCAAGGCCTATCAGCAGCAGGTGGTGGCCAATGCCCGCGTGATGGCGGCCGAACTCATGGCCCGGGGCTACAAGGTGGTGTCCGGCGGCACCGACAACCATCTATTCCTGGTGGACCTGATCGACAAGGGCATGACCGGCAAGGACGCGGACGCAGCACTGGGTCGGGCCAACATCACCGTGAACAAGAACTCGGTGCCCAACGATCCCCAGTCCCCCTTCGTCACCAGCGGTCTGCGCATCGGCACCCCGGCCATCACCACCCGCGGCTTCAAGGAGGCCGAGTGCAAGGCGTTGGCCCAGTGGATCTGCGATGTGCTGGACGATCTGGACAACCAAGCGGTGATTGATCAGGTCAAGGCCCGGGTGCTGGAGGTCTGTACCCGTTTCCCGGTGTATGGTGGTTAAGGCGCCATCGGGGCGACCTGGGGGAATGTCACCATGAAATGCCCGTTCTGCGGCGCCCCCGATACCCGCGTGGTGGATTCCCGCCTCGCGGGCGAGGGAGATCAGGTCCGGCGGCGCCGGGAGTGTGTCTCCTGCAGCGAACGCTTCACCACCTTTGAAGGGGCGGAGCTGAATCTGCCCAGGGTGATCAAACGCGACGGCAGTCGCGAACCCTTTGCCGAGGCCAAGTTGCGGGCGGGCATGATGCATGCCCTGGAAAAGCGTCCCGTACCTACGGACCGGATTGAGGCTGAACTGGCACGTATCAAGCACCGGGCGCTGACCCAGGGTGAGCGGGAAATTCCGGCCAAGCGCATTGGTGAATGGGTGATGGAGGCACTCAGGGAACTGGATCAGGTGGCTTACATCCGTTTTGCCTCGGTTTATCTGAGTTTTGCCGATGTCAGGGCGTTTCGGGAAATGGTCGAACGTCTGGAACGGGAGCCGCCACCGGACGGCGGCGCACCCACCGTCTGACCGATGACCACGATGCCATTGACCGGCCGGGACCACCGGCTTATGGGCCGGGCCTTGCAACTGGCGCGCCGCGGGCTGTACACCACCGATCCCAATCCCCGGGTGGGGTGTGTGGTGGCCCGGGATGGTCATGTGCTGGGGGAAGGCTTTCATGTGCGGGCTGGCGAACCTCATGCGGAGGTCCTGGCCCTGGCCCATGCGGGCGAGGCGGCCCGGGGCGCCACGGCCTATGTGACCCTGGAACCCTGCAGCCATCATGGCCGCACCCCGCCATGTGTGGATGCCTTGCTCCGGGCCGGCGTGGGGCGGGTGGTGGCGGCCATGACCGACCCCAACCCCCTGGTGGCCGGTCGGGGACTGGAACGGCTGCGGGTGGCGGGGGTGGCGGTGGCCGTGGGCCTGATGGAATCCCAGGCACGTGCCCTCAACCCCGGCTTTGTCAGCCGGATGGAGCGGGGGCGACCCTGGGTCCGGGTCAAGCTGGCGGCCAGTCTGGACGGTCGTACCGCCATGGCCTGCGGCGAGAGCCGCTGGATCACCGACGAGGCGGCGCGGCGGGATGTACAGTTTCTGCGGGCCAGAGCCTCCGCCATCCTGACCGGGATGGGTACGGTACGGGCCGATGATCCCCGCCTGGATGTTCGCCTGTCTGCCGAGGCCCTGGACGTGGACGGACCGGTGCGCCAGCCCTTGCGGGTGGTGCTGGACCGGGAGGGCCGGCTGACCGCCGCCGCCCGCCTGTTTCAGACCGAGGGTCCGGTGCTGGTCTTGACCGACCCTCAGGTGCTGGCCCGTCAAACCCGGGATCTGGCCCATGTCAACGCCCAGGTTGAGGCCGTGACCGTCTCCCGGGGGCACCTGGATCTGCCCGCCGTGATGAATCTGCTGGCCCGGCATCAGGTCAATGAACTACACGTGGAGGCCGGGCCGGTCTTGTGCGGTGCCCTGCTGGAGGCCGGTCTGGTGGACGAGCTGGTGCTCTATCTGGCACCCCATCTGATGGGCGCCACGGGACGAGGGCTGTTCGACCTGCCCCTGGGGCGAATGGCGGATCGCGTGGCACTGGACATCAGCGACCTGCGGGCCGTGGGCAGGGACTGGCGAATCACGGCCCGCGTCGTTGGTCCGGGCGCAGGGGACGAGGGTCGCTGATGGAGCGGCCCCGGCACCATCCACAATCATCAACCCGAGAACCCGACATGTTCACAGGTATTATTCAGGCCGTCGGCACCCTGTCCGCTGTCGAGGCCCGGGGCGGAGACAGCCGCCTGACCCTGGGTACCGGCAAACTGGACCTGTCCGATGTGAGACTGGGCGACAGCATTGCCGTCAACGGTGTGTGTCTGACCGCCGTGGCCCTGCCCGGTGACAGCTTTGTTGCTGATGTCTCCGGCGAAACCCTGTCCAGAACCTCTCTGGGTCATCTCTCCCCCGGTGATCCGGTGAACCTGGAAAAGGCGCTGACCCTGTCCACGCCCCTGGGGGGGCATCTGGTCAGTGGCCATGTGGATGGCCTGGGCCGGATAACCGCCATCGAGTCCGATGGCCGTTCCTGGCGCTATCATGTGCAGGTGCCGGACGAGTTGGCCCGTTACATCGCCCCCAAGGGATCGGTGTGTATCGACGGCACCAGTTTGACCGTGAACACGGTGGATGGGGCACGGTTCAGCGTCAATATCGTCCCCCACACCCAGCAGGAAACCATCATCCGGACCTATCGGGTAGGCAGTCAGGTGAACATCGAGGTGGACCTGATTGCCCGTTACCTGGAACGTCTGCTGCTGGGGGAGGGGGCCGCCCGCTCCGGCGGTGCCATCAGCGAGGCTTTTTTAGCCGAGCATGGCTTTGTGAAATAGCTCCGGCGCAGATGCGTCAATTACCCCCCCTTGACGGGGTTTCTCGCGGAGGAACTGATGATTGAATGGCTGGATACCATCCTGCTGCAGGCAGGAAGCTGGGTACGGGGTCATGTGGGCCAGATTGCCCTGGCCCTTGTGGCCACGTTGCTGGTGATTTATGGCAATGACATCAATCGCACCCTGAAAATCATCCTGCGGCCCTATCATCGCCTGCTGCGTCTCTTGGGCTTTGTGCTGATGTGTGCCTTTGGCTACGGTGCCCTGACGGTGTTTTTCACGCCGCTGCTGGCCAATGTCCTGGTCATGGTGGATACCCGCTGGATGGCCCCCATGGTGGTGGGCGCCTTCCTGCTGCTGGGCTTTCTGGCCGAGCGCAAGCATCAGCTTTGATCCGGTTGTACCGGATTTTCATTCCCAACTTCCAGCCGGCGATTGCCCATGTCACTCAATACCACGGAAGAAATCATCGAAGACCTGCGTCAGGGTCGGATGGTGATCATCGTCGATGACGAGGACCGGGAAAACGAGGGTGATCTGCTCATGATCGCCTCCCTGACCCGGCCCGAAGACATCAATTTCATGGCCCGCTTCGGGCGTGGCCTCATCTGCCTGACCCTGACCCGGGAACGCTGTCGTCAGCTCAAGCTGCCGCTGATGGTGGGGGATACCAACGACAAGCATGCCACCAACTTCACCGTCTCCATCGAGGCGGCGGAAGGGGTGACCACCGGGATTTCCGCCTATGATCGCGCCCATACGGTGCGTACCGCGGTGGCGCCCAATGCCCGCCCCGAGGATCTGGTCCAGCCCGGACACATCTTTCCCCTCATGGCCCAGCCGGGTGGGGTGCTGGTGCGGGCCGGACATACCGAGGCCGGCTGTGACTATGCCCGCCTGGCGGGGTTCGAGCCGGCGGCGGTGATCGTCGAGATCCTCAACGAGGACGGCTCCATGGCCCGGCGCCCGGACCTGGAGCGCTTTGCCGCCGAGCATGACCTGAAGATGGGGACCATCGAGGATCTGATCCGCTACCGCATCGAGAACGAGCGCAGCGTGGAGCGGGTGGCGGAAAGCCCGTTTCCCACCGAGTTCGGCGAGTTTCGCCTCATCGCCTATGAGGATACGGTGGACAAGGCCCTGCACTTTGCCTTGGTCAAGGGCGAAGTGGACGGCGAGACGCCCACCCTGGTGCGTGTCCATCTGGGGGGTGGCCTGTGCGATACCCTGGCCTATCGCGGCCCCAACTGTGGCTGGCCGTTGCGGGGGGCGCTGGCACGCATCGAGGCGGAAGGGGCCGGGGTGGCGGTGGTCATTCACAAGCCGGAAAGTCCCCGGGAAATGGTCCGTCGCCTGCGGGAGATGGCCCTGCGCAGCCGCCACCCCAGCCCGCCGGTCCAGGATGAGCAGGAACCGGCCGAGCTGCGCACCCACGGCATCGGCGCCCAGATTCTCAAGGACCTGGGCATCCGCAAGATGCGCCTGCTGTCCTCCCCCAAACGCTTCCATGGGCTCGGTGGTTTCGGGCTCGAAGTGGTCGAATACGTCAACGACTAATTCAAGAGTAATCCCATGAACTCAGCCATCCAGACCCATGAAGGGACCTTCACCGACCTCTCCGACGTGCGCGTCGGCCTGGTCTTGTCCCGCTTCAACGCCTTCATTGTCGAGCGCCTGCTGGAAGGGGCCGAGGACGCCCTGCTGCGTCACGGCGTACCGGCCGCAAACCTGACCGTGGCCCGGGTGCCCGGTGCCTACGAACTGCCCCTGGCGGTCAAGGTGATGGCCGATTCCGGCAAGTACGACGCCATCATCGCCCTGGGCTGCGTGATCCGCGGTTCCACCCCCCATTTCGACTATGTGGCGGGCGAGGCCACCAAGGGCCTGGCTCAGATTCAGCTGGAATACAGTCTGCCCATCTCCTTCGGCGTGCTGACCACGGACACCATCGAGCAGGCCATCGAGCGCGCCGGCACCAAGGCCGGCAACAAGGGCGCCGATGCCGCCCTGGGCGCCCTGGAGATGGTCAGCCTGATCAGGTCGCTTCGCGTATGAACCAGCCCCATTCCATGGACCATCGTCGCCTGATCCACGCCCGGCGCCACGCCCGGCGTCTGGTGATGCAGGCCCTGTATCAGTGGCAGTTGACCGGCTACCACCCCAAGGACATCCTGGCCCAGTTCAAGGAAGATCCCGAGATGGAAAAGGCGGACTGGGAATATTTCCGCATGATCCTGCTGGGGGTGACCGACCAGGTGAAGGTGGTCGACGCCCTGGTGGAACCTCATCTGGATCGCCCCATGGAACAGGTGGACCCGGTGGAGCGGGCCATCCTGCGGCTGTCCGCCTATGAATTGCACCATTGCCCCGAGGTACCCTACAAGGTGGCCATCACCGAGGCGGTGGCCCTGGCCAGGAAGTTTGGCGCAGAGCAGGGACACCGGTTCGTCAACGGGGTCATCGACAAGGTGGCGGCCCAGGTGTCGATCCGCTAGTGCCTGCCCGTGAAGGAATTTGACCTGATCCGTCGTTATTTCACCCAGGCGCCCAGGCATCCGGACGTGATCCTGGGGGTGGGGGATGACGCAGCCCTGTTGCGGGTGCCGCCGGGGCATGAACTGGTGGTATCGGTGGACACCCTCATTCAGGGGGTGCATTTTCCCCTGCAGACCCCACCGGCCGCTGTGGGCCATAAGGCCCTGGCAGTGAATTTAAGCGATCTGGCCGCCATGGGCGCCCTGCCTCGCTGGATCACCCTGGCCCTGACCCTGCCGGACCAAAACCCGGATTGGCTCGAAACCTTTGCCCAGGGCCTGCTGGATCTGGCCCGGCAGCACGAGGTAGAACTGGTGGGGGGGGACACCACCCGGGGGCCGTTGTCCATCACGGTGCAAGTGATGGGGCTGGTGCCCACGGGCACTGCCCTGCGGCGCCAGGGTGCCCGCCCGGGAGATCGGATTATGGTCACAGGGACACCGGGGGACGCGGCGTTGGCGCTGCAACGGCTGCTGGCTGGCCAGACCCTGGACCCGGATGACCCCCTGGTTCAGCGGCTGGACCGACCTACCCCCAGAGTGGCAGCGGGTCTGGCGGTGCGTGATCTGGCCACGGCCTGTATTGATATCTCTGACGGACTATGCCAGGACCTAGGGCATATCCTGACAGCCTCCGGGGTCGGGGCGACCCTGCATACATCTGCCCTGCCCCTGTCGCCGGCTTTCCTCAGCGGTCACCCTGTAGACTCAATTGACTGGACTCTGCCCCTGACCGGGGGGGATGATTACGAACTGCTGTTCACAGTGCCCCCGGAACACATCGCTGCGGTACACCAGGCTCTGGCCATTGCCGGCTGTCTAGTGACGGAAATTGGTGAGATTGAAGCCAGACCGGGGTTGCGGGTTTTGGGGCCAACGGGAAACCGGTTACTGTTGGAACGCAGCGGATATGATCATTTTCACACCCTGGAGCGGCCATGAGTTCACATCGTCCCCCTCCTGTCCCGCCACGGCAGGTTTTCACAGATCCGGTACATTTTCTGGCCTTCGGCTTTGGTAGCGGCCTGTCGCCCAAGGCGCCCGGTACAGCGGGTACCGTGGCCGCCATTCCCTTGTATCTGCTGTTATCGGGTCTGCCCCTTTGGGGTTATCTGTTAGCCACCCTGGTGGTTATTGTGGCCGGGATCTGGTTGTGCGGGGAAAGTTCCCGGCGCCTGGGGGTTCATGATCATCCTGGTATTGTCTGGGATGAGTTCGCCGGCTTTTTGGTCACCATGATCGCAGCTCCGGCAGGCTGGATTTGGGTGTTGGTGGGCTTTGTGCTGTTTCGCATCTTCGATGTGCTCAAGCCCTGGCCCATCGGTTGGGTCGATCGTCGAGTGGGTGGCGGCACGGGCATTGTGGTGGATGATCTGCTGGCCGGGGTTTATGCCCTGGTGGTATTGCAGTTGCTGGCCTGGTGGTGGCAGGTCTTGATGGCAACAGCATGACCCTGTTCAATGCCCTTAACGGCACATCATGGGGTGTATGGATTTAATGGCTTCTGATTCTGTCCGTCTGGGTCTTCTGGCCCCTCTCACCGGGTCGGCTGCGTTGTATGGCGAAGAGATTGCCAGGGCCGCGCAAATGGCCGTGGACGATATCAACGCCACAGGTGGCGTGTTGGGCCAGGTTGTGGAACTGGTGATCGAGGATGATGGCAGTCTGCCGGAAACCGCCATCCCTGCTGCCCGGCGTCTGGTACAGGACCGGGGGTGCGTGGCGCTGGTTGGCACCCTGTTACCCGGTCCCCGGCTTGCCGTGGCCACGGAAGTCGCCCAGCCCCTGCAGGTGCCACTGCTGAATTTTTCCTGTCTGAAAGCCAGTATCCAGGCTCCCCTGTTTTTTAATTTTTCTCCCTTGCCCAATCAGCTGATGGACCCGGTGATTCCGTTCATGGCCCGTCATCATGGCCTGAAACTGTTTTTTGCCGGACATAATCACGAGTGGCCCCGCAGCATCGCAGATACGGCCAAGGTTTCCCTGGCGGCCCTGGGGGGAGATGTGGTGGGGGAAGAGTACCTGCCCTTTGATGCGGATGATCAGACATTCGATACCCTGCTGGGGCAGGTGAGTCGCTCTGGTGCCGATGTATTTATGCCCTGTCTGTTCGGGACGGAACAGATTCAGTTGCTGCGACGGTGTGCCCAAGTCGGTCTTAACCGGCGCATGACCCTGTTAACGCCCCATTTTGATGAACGCATGGCCGGTTGCCTGAGCCATTCGGAACGCCGGGGTATTCATGCCGTTGGCAGCTATTTCATGTCCGTGGATACCCCGACCAACCGCCGGGTGCTCAAGCAGTTGTCCGGCGTGCCCGGTGTCACAGGCATCTGGCCCAGGGGCAACGGGATTCTTACCCACTTTGGCGAAGGGGTCCATGTGTGTGTGGCGGCCTTTGCTGCGGCGGTTCGGGAGGCAGGCACCACAGCGCCCGAGGCGCTGGCCGGGGCGTTGAAGCAGGTTCGGGTGTCTGCCCCCCAGGGCGAGGTGAGGACCGATCCGGCCCTGCCCCATGCCTGGACCCATGCCTGTCTGGCCCGATGTGATGCCGATGGCCAGTTTCACATCGTGACCCATTTTGGCCTGGTACCGCCTCTGATTCTGGACGCCTACCGCCTGTCTGTCACCACAGGAGAGTCTGCACAGGCGTCTGTCAGGACCGTATCCCGAGGAGGGGGTCAGGCATCCATGCCTTCCACCACCCTGGCGTGGCATATTCTGGCCTGGGCTGATATTGCCATTTTGACGGCGGACGAGCAGGCCATCATCACCCACGTCAACCGGCGGGCCTGTGAATTGTTTGGTTATGATGAGGGTGAACTGTTGGGCCAGCCCGTACACATGCTGGTCCCCCCCCAGATGCGGGCTCGCCACCAACAGGTCTATCAAGCGTTCCTCAACAGCCCGATCCAGGAGCGGCGCATGTCGGAGCGGGCGGAGATCACCGGCTACCGCCGGGATGGCAGTTTCATGCCCCTTGAAGCCTCCATCGCCAAGTTTCACGACGAGGGGCGCTGGAATCTGGTGGTAACGGTGGTGGATATTTCCTCCCGCAAGCAGGCGGAAAAGGAACTCATCTGGCGCGCCACCCATGATGGTTTGACCGAACTGCCCAATCGAGCCTTGTTGCACGAGCGTTTGGGCAGTGCCCTGGAGCGCTCCCGGCGTCATGGCCTGAGTGTGGCTCTGCTGCATCTGGGGCTGGATGGATTCAAGCTCATCAATGACAGCCACGACCGCGAGGCGGGGGATGCCTTGCTGGTGGCCGTCACCCGACGTTTGCTGGAGCAGGTGCGGCCCGGCGATATTGTGGCCCGGCTGGCGGGGGATGAATTTGCCGTATTGGCCGAGCGGGTGGAGGAAGCGGCCTCCATCGCCGGTCTGGCCGAGCGCCTGAATGAATCCATGCGCCGTCCCTTTGAGATTGACGGCGTGCCCGTGGTGGTAACCGCCAGTATTGGTGTGGCCACCGGGCAGGGGTCAACCCATAGTGCCGATGACGTGCTGCGGTGTGCTGAAACCGCTTTGCATGCCCTCAAGCAGAAGGGACGGGACGGTTGGCAGTTTTTCAATGATTATCAGCATCATCAGGCCCTTCAGCGCTTGAATGTGACCCTGGGGCTGCGTCTGGCCATTGAACGGGAAGAACTGGAGGCCCGCTTTCAGCCGATTGTGTCTTCTGACCGCAGCCGGATTGTGGGGGCGGAACTGCTGCTGCGCTGGTTTCCACCCCAGGGTGAGGTGTCTCCGGGCATTTTTATTCCCATCGCCGAGATGAGCGGGGCCATCTTGCCCATCGGTTTGTGGGTATTTCGTGAGGGCTGTCGAGCCGAAGTGGAATGGCGTCGTCGCTGGGGAGCCCATGCCCCTTATGTGTCCATCAACCTGTCCGCCCGCCAGTTGACTGATGAATCCCTGCTCGACGAGATGCGTCGCGTGTTGATGGAAACCGCCGCCGATCCGACACGAATTACCCTGGAGGTGACCGAAACGGCGCTGATGGCCGATATTGATGCCAATATTCGCATGTTGCGTCGTCTGACCGATATGGGACTGAGGCTGGCGGTGGATGATTTTGGTACCGGATACTCTTCTTTGGCTCAACTGACTCGTTTGCCGGTAGACATCCTCAAAATCGACCGGGCCTTTGTGGATGGTATCGAGACCCACCATGAAAGTCGTACCGTGGTCAGGGCGGTTATCAGTCTGGGGCGGTCCCTGGGTCTGCAACTGGTGGCCGAGGGCGTTGAAACCCAGGGGCAGCATCTGGAATTGATGAGCGGTGGCTGTGATCTGTTCCAGGGTTACCTGTTCCATGCCCCCATGAAGCCAAAGGAACTGATTTTAGCGGTCAACGAGCAACTTCGGCAGCTGACTGAAAGGGAACAGGATCAAAACGAGGAATGTTTTGTGCTCTATGTCAGCCGGGTGACTGATCCGCCGATGTCTTCCGAGGTATTGCAAAGCATCCTCACCCATAGCCGGGAAGCCAATGCCCAAT
The DNA here is from genome assembly GCF_900110965.1 of Ectothiorhodospira magna. Classification (GTDB taxonomy): domain Bacteria; phylum Pseudomonadota; class Gammaproteobacteria; order Ectothiorhodospirales; family Ectothiorhodospiraceae; genus Ectothiorhodospira; species Ectothiorhodospira magna. The sequence continues at coordinate 86,850 of NZ_FOFO01000007.1, read as the reverse complement.
GGGGTGTGACGGGATTTTTGATCCATCAGGAAGGGGAGTTCATGCAGATGCTGGAAGGCCGGCGGGATCAGGTGCGGGCGGTGATGGCACATATCCGGCGTGATCCCCGGCATCGGGATATCCGGGTGGTGATGGAAGGGAGCATTACCTCCCGCTTGTTTTCCGACTGGAGTATGGGATTTCAGGACATGTCCCGGATGCCTGGCGCACCTGATTTTACTCAATGGCGGCGGCGCACCATCAGTCTGCTGGAACTGGGGGAGGATGCCCGTACCTGCTATGCCTATATTTCAGCGTTTGCCGGGCAGGCGGATACCGGCGGCCATCAGTTCAAAAAAAGCCCGGTATAAACCGGGCCTGGTCAATTCGGCAGGTTATTATTTGATGATGTTCCTGCCGGATCTGCACCGCTATTCCGGCCAGATCTTTCCTCCTCTTTGGTGGTGGTTCCGGTCAGACTGGAACCCTGGCGCGACAATACTTTTGGGGCACTGCTGGTACTGCTGCTGGCACGACCGATCTTCTGCGTATCAGTCGATGGAAATTTCGCTGGTGTCCGACTCACCCATGTTGTCTGTCCAGGACAGCTTCAGGACATCACCCACGGCGGCCCCCTGAAACTGAAAGGATAAAAAGGGATTGCGGGAAATGGCCGGCCCCCAGTGGGCGGTGAACACATCCTGGCCATTGCATTGAGCCTGGACCTTAGTGATGTAATGGGCAGGAATGACCTCTCCGGCCTGATCCCGACGCTGACCGGTTTCCATGGGGTGATTGATGATGGCGCGCACGGTCACAATGCCTGCTTCAATCTGGGCGCGGACTCGGATGCTGGACATGGTGGGTTCTCCTGGAAATTCACCGGATATGCTGTGACCCTAGGCGCCGCAGCCACCCAGGGTGACCCGGACCTTCTGGCGGGCGCTGTAGAGTCGGCCATTGGCCTTGACCACGGCGATAATGTCGGAGGTTTCGCCCATCTTGATACGGGTGGCAACAAAGGCCTTGGTGTTTTCCCCCAGTGTGTAGCTGGCCACCAGAGGGAAGGGATTGGCGCCTGTCAGGATGGCAATGTGGGTCACGCCAGGGAGACTGGATGTGACAGTGATGGGGACAACGGCCCCATTTTCAGCAACATCCTGGGTATCAATGGTGATCTGATCGCTGTCTTGTGGGTTGCCCGCACCCAGGGCAGCCCTGATCGCGTCTTCTATGGTGGTGGTCTCAAAGGCGGTTTTGGGCCGATCAGCAAGCGCGATGGCCGGAGTAAGCAGGCCCGTGCCCACGGCTACACCCACGGTGCCAGCCGCCAGGGTGCCCTTGAGAAACACGCGACGCTTGCTGTCCATTCCTATGCCTCTTTAGATAACCAGGAGGAGATCAACGGTGTTGGAGGCCATGGTGCCTCTCCAGGGGGGATAGCCTAGCTAACTAAAAATTTTTTACAAGTACTTTTTGGTTATATCAATCGATTATCGGTGATCCACAAATCTCAGGGCAATGGCCCGCTTGCTCCTGACCCGCTCTTCCACATGCCAGGTCAGGTCCGGAGCCACCAGGGCCATGTCCAGTTGCCTGACGGTTTCACGGTATTGCCCGTGATGAAAATAGTATTCTGCCAGGGTTTCATGGCTGACTGCCTCGCGGCCCAGGCGGGCGGCGGCATCGGCCTTGAGCCGTAGTAATTCCGGAGCCGTGGAGGTTGATGCCGGCCAGCTGTCTACCCGCTGGATGGCCCGGCCATAGTCACCGGCACCGATCAGGGCCTGTACATGGATTTGAGTCACGGGCAGATGTCCGGGATAAAGGTCGTTGAGACGCTCCAGGATCGCCAGGGCAGCTGGATGGTCTGCAGGTCTGGCTGCCATGTGAGCCTCTGCCTTGGCCAGTGACAGGTATAGATCCTCTCCTGTTGCATCGCTGGCCTTGTGCAGTAACTCCAGAGCCTGGCGGGTTTGTCCCCGCTGGATGAGGGCAATGGCATGACCGTAGTATCCGGCCACGTTGCCATTTTCCTTGTCCCGCCGGCTGCGGGTATGGTGATCAATGACCCGGGCTGGTTCGTGCAGGGCCTGAACCCTGGCCCGGATCATCTGGAATGCCTGGGAGTCAGTGCGAAAATCACCAGAATATTGATCTGCACGCAAGCGACTGTCGGTGATCCGACTGCTGGTGACCGGATGGGTGCGCAGGTATTCGGGTACCGATTCTCCAGCGCCACCACTGAGCTGGAGCATGCGCTCAAAGAAGCCAGGCATGGACTGGGGATCGTAATGGGCTGCCGCCAGAATGCTGATACCGATGCGATCCGCCTCCTGTTCATGGGCACGGGTGAAGTTGATGCGTGCCTGGGCGGCGCCGGCCATGCCGCCAATGATGGCTGCCTGTCCGACCTCCGGGGCATGGGCGCTGGCAATGATGCCGGCCAACACTGCCAGCCCGGTGGCCAGATCGATCCGGGTACTGCCTGCATAGGCCCGGGCGATATGGCGCTGGGTGACATGGGCGATTTCGTGGGCGATGACGGCGGCCAGTTCCCCTTCATTGCGGGCAGCATCGATCAATCCGGTATTAATACCAATGATACCGCCGGGCATGGCAAAGGCATTGATCCGTGGGTCATCCACCACCAGAAAAGTGAAGTTGGGGTGGGCATCCGGGGCGCTGGAAACCAGCCGCTGCCCCAGGGCCTCTACATAGCCCAGCAGGATCGGATCGTTGCTCAGAGGCAGGGTGCGACGCACTTCCCGCAGCAGGGTACGGCCCAGTTGCTGTTCCTGGGAAGGGGAAAGCAGGGCGGAGGCGGGGTCTCCGATTTCCGGTAAGTTGATGCCTGCCTCAACGGGAGCGGCCACGGTCAGCAACAGACACAGGGCCAGGGTCAGGACAGTGCGCAGGACGCCAGCCCCCGTAGGGTAATGGTTACCTGTTGGCTGTTGGCCCCAGGGCGCGCCCCCGCCAATTACCCAGAGGGGGCCTGGATGCCGGCGTTCATGGTGGTGGGATGTTTCCATAGTTTGAGCATGGCCTCTGGCAGCATGAATCTCCTGGATCGAGACAGCATCATGTCTGCATGACCGGTGGGACAGCAGGCTCGATCGTTCGTTCGTTATTTGGTGGGGTCACAAGAAGATTGGTATATTCTCACGAGGAATAAAAAACATTCCGATGAATATTTGATACATGAGGAGACAATTGCAATGTCTGATGTTGACCAGGAACTGGATGCCTCCGGGCTGAACTGCCCCTTGCCTATTCTGCGCGCCAAGAAATCCCTGGCCGCCATGGATAGTGGCCAGGTGCTACGCATTATCGCCACCGATCCAGGGTCCATGAAGGACTTTGAGGCTTTCGCCAAGCAGACGGGCAACACGCTGCTGGAACACCGGGAAGAAGGCGGCAAATTTATCTTTCTGATGCGCAAATCCTGATTCCGGGGAGCCGGCCCTGGGACTGGCGCCCGGTTTTCTGCAGCAAATTCCCTCAAATCATCAAATAAAGGAGACCACCATGGGCGCAGTCAAGGGCTGTGATCTGCCGGAAACGCTACTTTACAGCATTGACAACAACGTCTGGGTACGCAGGGAGGCAGATGGCAACGTGACCCTGGGCATGACCGCCTATGCCTGTGCCCTGGCGGGGCCGGTGGAGTCCTACACCCCGAAGAAGGCCGGCAAGGAGGTGAAGAAGGGCAGATCCTGCGCTACCTTGGAATCCGGCAAGTGGGTGGGTCCTGCCAAGACCCCGATCAGCGGCGAGGTGGTGGCCGTCAATGAGGCCGTTTCCGCCAGTCCCGGCCTGATCAATCAGGACCCCTACGGTCAGGGCTGGCTGGTGAAGATCAAGCCCGCCGACTGGGATGCCGATGCCGTCGATCTCAAGACCGGTGCCGATGCCCTGACGGCCTTTCAGGCCAAGATGGATGCGGACGGCTTCAACGGCTGTGCCTGATCGTCGGCGATGGCCGACCCAAGTCCCTTTCCCATGACCGACTGGTACCCGCTGGCTGCCCGGATCGAGGCCCTGGAAGATTTGCCCTTGAATCGTGACCTGGTGCGCTGTTTCCAGGACCGGCATCTGGCCGATGGGTTGGCCCCGGATGCCCGGATCGATTTCTACACCCCCAGCTTCAAGTCCTACCAGACCACCGAGATCAGCCGTTGCGCCAGCCATGCCTGGCCTGCGGTGTCCATCACCGGTGCCCACTGCAAGCTGCAGTGCGATCACTGCAAGGCCAAGTTGCTGGAACCCATGATCCCCGCCCGTTCTCCCGAGGCCCTGTGGGCATTGGTGAACCGACTGGTGGAGGCGGGAGGGCAGGGCATGCTGCTGACCGGCGGCTCCAACCACCGCAACGAGGTGGAGTACGGCCCCTATTACGACACCATTCGCCGCATCAAGGATGCATTTCCCCAATTTCGCATCGCCCTGCACACGGCCCTGGTGGACGAGGATGCCGCCCGCTGCATGGCCGAGTCGGGCATTGATGCCGCCATGATGGATGTGATCGGTGCCCAGGACACCATCACCCAGGTCTACCACCTGCGACGCAGGGTGGAGGATTTCGAGGCCACCCTGGCGCACCTGGTGAAGACCCCCATGAAGGTGGTGCCTCATATCGTCATGGGGCTGCATTACGGACACTTTCTGGGGGAGTGGCATGCCCTGGAGATGCTCCGGCGTCATCCCCCCGATGGGGTGGTGCTGGTGGTGGTGATGCCGTTTCATGCCCATCGAAAACGACCTTTCGAGACGCCGGACCCGGATGCGGTGGGTCGATTTTTCCTGGATGCCCGTCAGGCCCTGCCGGGGACACCGCTGCTGCTGGGGTGTGCCCGTCCCCCGGGCGAGGTGAAGGCCATGATCGACAGTTATGCGGTGATGGCGGGCCTCAACGGGCTGGCCCATCCGGCCGAAGGCACCGTGGAACTGGCGGCCCGCCTGGGATATCGGGTCCGCGTCATCCCCTCCTGCTGTTCCATGGCGGTGGGCGAGCCGATGCTGGAAGATGAACGGGCCGGTCTGAACCTGGAGGCCATCGAGGGCATGCAATGGGAGTGGAAGTGATGTGGGAAAAGACCCATCTCAGAGTCCTGGACACCGGTCTGCGCCGGGCCGCCGAGAACATCGCCCTGAACCGGACCCTGCTGGAATGTCATCAAGCGGGAGACAGTCCCCATACCCTGCGTTTTCTGCGCTTTACGCCCTGCGCCCTGGTGGGGTTCCATCAGAACGTGGAGCAGGCGTTGCGGGTGGATCACTGCCGGGCCGAGGGCATCCACATCCAGCGGCGCATCACCGGCGGTGGTGCCATCTATTTCGATCCGGGTCAGATCGGTTGGGAACTGTACGTGGACCGCCGTTTTCTCGGCACCGCCCACATGGGGGAGATTGCCCGGCGCATCTGCGAGGCCGCGGCGGACGGCATCCGTCGTCTGGGGGTGGATGCCCGCTACCGTCCCCGCAACGACATCGAGGTGGACGGCCGCAAGATCTCCGGCACCGGCGGGGCCTTCGACGGCAACGCCATCATGTATCAGGGCACCCTGCTCATCGACTTCGACGTGGAACGCATGCTCAGGGTGTTGCGCATCCCGGCGGAAAAATGCTCCGACAAGGCCATTGCCTCGGCCCGGGAGCGGGTGACGAACCTGCGGGCGCTGCTGGGGGAGCCGCCGCCCCTGGCGCGGGTCCAGTCCGCCTTGGCCGGCGCCTTTGCCGAGGCTTTTCAGGTGGAGCTGGTGCCGGTGGATGACCTGAACCCACGGGAGCAGCCCCATTTTGCCCAGGCCCTGGCGGAGATCGACAGGGAAGACTGGGTCTACCAGCGTCATCGCCCGGCGGGGGGGATGCCCCTGCTGGAGGCGGTGCATCGCTGTCCGGGCGGCCTTATGCGGGCCGGGGTGATGCTGGACGAGGCCCGGGACATCATCCGTCAGGTCTGGATCACCGGTGACTTCTTTGTGAATCCCCGCCGCATGCTGGTGGATCTGGAGGCGTCCCTCAAGGAGACGCCGGTGGCGGAGCTGGAGGCGAACATTCATCGTTTCTTCGACGCCTACCGGGTGGAGATGCTGATGCTCTCCCGGGAGGACTTCCTGCAGGTCCTGCGCAAGGCCCTGGACTCCCGTGACCCGGCATCCACAAGGGCGCAGACCCATGCCGCCGGTTGATGTGCTGGTGGTGGGGCTGGGGCCCGGTGGCGGCAGCGCCGCCCGGATCGCGGCCCAGGGCGGTGCCCGGGTACTGGCGGTGGACCGTCGGGCCGTGGTGGGGGAGCCGGTGCAATGTGCCGAGTTCATCCCCCTGCCCATGGGGTGTCATGCCCGGGATGGGTCGGTGTACTGCCAGCCCATCACCGGCATGACCACCTATCTGCCCTCGGGCATGGGTCACGACAGTGACTTTCCCGGGATCATGATTCATCGCGGTGCCTTTGACCGGGCCATTGCCCGGCGGGCCGAACAGGCCGGCGCCGGACTCTGGACCGGCGCGACCCTGGTGGGGCTGGACCCGGCGGCGCGGGTGGCCCGGATCCGGCGCGGGAAGGAAACCCATGGCGTCGCTTACCGGGTACTGGTGGCGGCGGATGGCCCCCATTCTCCGGTGGCGGCCCATCTGGGGCTGCCGGCCCTGGCCACGGTACAGACCCGGCAGTACACCGTGCCGCTGCTCAAGGCCCAGCAGAAGACGGACATCTGGCTGTCCGGGGACTATCCCGGGGGGTATGCCTGGCTCTTTCCCAAGGGGACACAAGCCAATCTGGGTCTGGGGGTCCACAAGCGCCTGGCACCGGATCTCAAGGCGCCCCTGGATGCCCTGCATCGGACGCTGGTGCGGGCAGGGCGGGTCGGGCCGGAGATACTGGGTCGTACCGGTGGGGCCATTCCCGTGGGCGGCATGCGGAAGACCCTGGTCCATGGGGCGGTGCTGTTCGTGGGCGATGCGGCGGGCCTGACCCATCCGATCACCGGCAGCGGCATCGCCCCGGCGGTGATCTCCGGCGAGCGGGCCGGGGCGGCGGCGCTGGCCTGCCTGCGGGGCGAGGACGGGGCCCTGGCCGAGTATGACGAGGAGATCCGCGACCTCTATCAGCCCGGCCTGGACCGGGCCGTGATCCGGCGGCGGGAACTGATCGCCGCCTGGCGGGCATCGGCACTGGATCAGGACGCCCCCCACCGTCGTGGCTGGATTGCTTTTGCGGAATATTGGCAGGGCGCGAATCAGGAACACACACCCACAGCCTCCGAGGAGTGGACACTTCCATGAGTTCTCTGGCCCATGTCCGGGGCATCCCGGCGCATTGCTATCGTCCTGATCCGTCCATCAGCACCCCCAGGATGCGTTCCCCGGAATACGTGCAGATGTCCACCGCTGCCGCCATCACCCTGGGGCTGGTCAAGGGCTGGATGCACCGCACCGACTGCACCCATTGTCTCAATCTGTTGGTGACCTATCCAGAAGGCTGCCGGGCCAATTGCAGTTATTGCGGCCTTGCCCGGCATCGGGAGGCCTCCCGCGACTATGCCGACCGCAACTTCATTCGGGTTAACTGGCCCACGGCCCGTTACGATGACGTGATCGAGCGCATCTGCAGCGGCGCCGATCAGGGACGCTTTCAACGCATGTGCATCTCCATGATCACCCACCCGAATTCGGACAAGGACACCGGGATTTTGCTGGAAAAATGGGTCAAGGCGGTGCCCCACATCCCGGTCTCCATCCTGTCCAATCCCACCACCATGGACCGTGCCGATCTGGTGCGGTTGCGGGACATGGGTGCCCAGATCTTCACCGTGGCCCTGGATGCCGTTACCCCAAAAATCTTCGAGCGTACCCGGGGCGCTACAGTGGACAGTCCCCATCGCTGGGATACCTACTGGCGGGCCCTGGACTGGGCCGCCGAGATCTACGGCCCGGAGCGTTTCGGTGCCCATCTCATCTGCGGCATGGGGGAGACGGAGCAGGAGATGCTGGAAGTCTGCCAGCGCATCCGTGACATGGGCGGGCACAATCATCTGTTTGCCTTCTTCCCGGAACGGGGTTCCCTGATGGAGGACTGGTCGCCGGTGCCCAGGGACCAGTGGCGGCGGGTGCAACTGGCCCGTTTCCTGATCGACCATCGCGGGATGCGGGTGCAGGACATGGGCTTCAACGAGCAGGGGCAAGTGACCGATTTCGGCCTGGATCGGCAGACACTGGAGGCCCTGATAATGTCCGGTCGCCCCTTTCAGACCTCCGGTTGCCCTGGGCATTCCGACGACGAGATCTCCCCCTGCAATCGTCCCTACGGGGATTCAACGCCCACGGACATCATGTCCTTCCCGTTTGCCCTGTCGGATCGGGATGTGGCATTCGTGCGCCGCCAGATGGCCGGCGAGGACATCGGCACCTTCGACCACGACGGCGAGCCGTGAGGGCAGGGGACTGAAAATTAGGGGGGCAAATTATCCAAATGATGAAATTCATGCGCCGACATATTATGATCGAGCCTTTTCCCCTTCGCGTTGCCGGCACGGCCCTTGAGGACGGCGCCAGCGCGAAGTCAGCCCAGAGCAGGCAAGCTTCTTATGCAGCAGGAGACCAAGACCGTGGAATTGACCGGTGCCGAGATTTTCGTCCGCTGTCTGCAGGAGGAAGGTGTTGACCTGATATTCGGATACCCTGGCGGCTCCGTACTTCACATCTACGACGCCCTGTACCGACAGGACAAGGTCACCCATATCCTCGTGCGACATGAACAGGGGGCAGTACATGCCGCCGAAGGTTTCGCCAAGTCCACCGGCAAGCCCGGTGTGGTCCTGGTGACGTCCGGTCCCGGCGCTACCAACGCCGTCACCGGCATTGCCGATGCCTATATGGATTCCGTGCCCATGGTGGTCTTCACCGGCCAGGTGCCCACCAGTCTGATCGGTAACGATGCCTTCCAGGAAGTGGATACCGTGGGTATCACCCGGCCTTGCGTGAAGCACAATTTCCTGGTGAAGGATGTCAAGGATCTGGCCACTACCATCAAAAAGGCGTTTTATGTGGCCACCACCGGCCGCCCCGGTCCCGTGGTGGTGGACATCCCCAAGGACATCACCGCCGCCCGTTGCCAGTTCAGCTATCCCAAGAGCATCAAGATGCGCTCCTACAACCCCACGGTGAAGGGGCACTCTGGGCAGATCCGCAAGGCGGTGGACCTGATCCTGTCGGCAAAACAGCCCATGCTCTATACCGGCGGCGGCGTGATCCTGGGCAATGCGGCCAAGTCCCTGACCGAACTGACCCGTCTGCTGAACTACCCCATCACCAACACCCTCATGGGTCTGGGTGGCTATCCAGCCTCCGATCGCCAGTTCCTGGGCATGCTGGGCATGCATGGCACCTACGAGGCCAACATGGCCATGCATCATGCCGACGTGCTCATTGCCATCGGCGCCCGCTTTGATGACCGGGTGACCGGCAACATCGAGAAATTCTGCCCCCATGCCCGCATCGTCCATGTGGACGTGGACCCGGCCTCCATTTCCAAGAACGTGAAGGTGGACGTGCCCATCGTGGGACAGGTGGACCCGGTGCTCAAGGCCATGATCAAGGAGATCAAGGCCGGCGAGGCCCGGCCCGATCAGGAGGCCCTGGCCAAGTGGTGGAAGCAGATCGACGACTGGCGGGCCATGGACTGCCTCAAGTACGACAAGACCAGCGAGCTGATCAAGCCCCAGCACGTGCTGGAGACCCTCTGGCGCCTGACCAAGGGCGATGCCTTTGTCTGTTCCGACGTGGGTCAGCACCAGATGTGGACGGCCCAGTTCTACGGCTTTGACAAGCCCAATCGCTGGATCAACTCCGGCGGTCTGGGCACCATGGGCTTTGGTCTGCCGGCGGCCATCGGCACCCAGATCGCCCATCCGGACGAGACCGTGGTCTGTGTCACCGGCGAGGCCAGCATCCAGATGTGCATTCAGGAGCTGTCCACCGCCCTGCAGTACCATCTGCCCATCAAGGTGGTGGCCCTGAACAACCGCTACATGGGCATGGTGCGCCAGTGGCAGGAGTTCTTCTATCAGGGGCGCTATGCCATGTCCTACATGGATGCGCTGCCTGATTTCGTGCAACTGGCCGAAGCCTATGGCCATGTGGGCATGCGCATTGAACAGCCGGGTGACGTGGAAGGCGCCATCCAGGAAGCCCTGAAGATGAAGGATCGCCTGGTGTTCATGGACTTTGTCACCGACCAGAGCGAGAACGTCTATCCCATGGTTCCGGCCGGTGCGGGCCAGAACGAAATGATCCTCCTGTGATGCGACCATGAGACACATAATCTCAATCCTGATGGAAAACGAGTCCGGCGCCCTCTCCCGGGTGGCCGGCCTGTTCTCGGCCCGTGGCTACAATATCGAGTCCCTCACCGTGGCCCCCACCGAGGACCCGACCCTGTCCCGTCTGACCCTGGTGACCCGGGGGTCCGACGAGGTGATCGAGCAGATCACCAAGCAGCTCAACAAGCTGGTGGACGTGGTCAAGTTGCTGGACCTGACCGAACACCGTCACATCGAACGGGAGATGATGATGGTGAAGCTCAAGGTCCAGGATGGTGAACAGCGGGCCGAGGTCGTGCGCATGACCGAGATCTTTCGCGGCCACATCATCGATGTGAGCGCCACCACCTATGTGGTGGAACTGACCGGCGACAGCCCCAAGCTGGATGCCTTCATCGACGCAGTGCGCGATTTCGAGGTGGTCGAAGTGGTACGCTCCGGCGTCATGGGCATTGCCCGTGGCGACGTGGCGCTTAGACTTTGATCCCATTTTTCTTCATCTGAACCTTTTTACTCCTTATCCGTATTTCGGGGATACCTACCATGCAGGTCTATTACGACAAAGACGCCGATCTCTCCATCATCCAGGGGATGAAGGTGGCCATCATCGGCTATGGCTCCCAGGGCCACGCCCACGCCAACAACCTCAAGGACTCCGGCGTTGACGTGACCGTGGGCTTGCGCCCCGGCTCGGCGTCCGCCAGAAAGGCCGAAGATGCCGGTCTCAATGTCAAGAATATTGAAGTGGCGGTGAAGAATGCCGATCTGGTGATGATCCTGGCCCCCGATGAGCACCAGGCTGCCCTTTACCGGGATCTGGTGGAACCCAACCTCAAGGAAGGTGGCGCCCTGGCCTTTGCCCACGGCTTCAATATCCATTTCGAGCAGATTCAGCCCCGCCCCGACCTGGACGTCATCATGGTTGCGCCCAAGGGTCCCGGCCATCTGGTGCGTTCCACCTACAAGCAGGGCGGCGGCGTGCCCAGCCTGATCGCCGTCTACCAGGACGCCAGTGGTCGTGCCCGTGATATCGCCCTGTCCTATGCTTCCGCCAATGGCGGTGGCCGCGCCGGCGTGATCGAGACCACCTTCAAGGACGAGACCGAAACCGACCTGTTCGGCGAGCAGGCGGTGCTCTGCGGTGGCGCCTCCGCCCTGGTTCAGGCCGGTTTTGAAACCCTGGTGGAAGCGGGCTATCCGCCGGAAATGGCCTACTTTGAGTGTCTGCATGAACTCAAGCTGATCGTCGACCTGATGTACGAGGGCGGCATTGCCGACATGCGCTACTCCATCTCCAATACGGCGGAGTACGGCGACATCACCCGCGGCCCCCGCGTGGTCAACGAGCAGACCAAGGAAGAGATGCGCAAGATCCTGCGGGAAATCCAGACCGGTGATTTCGCCCGGGAATTCATTCTGGAAAGCGCTTCCGGCAATGCCAAGCTCAAGGCCAGCCGTCGCATCGCCCGCGAGCATCCCATCGAAGTGGTGGGTTCCCGTCTGCGGGACATGATGCCCTGGATCAAGGCCAACAAGATCGTGGACAAGTCCAGGAACTGATGCCTTCGTGAAGGGGTATCAATGATGTTTGTGTCGGGGGCTGCGCCAGTCGCGGCCCCTGTCGTGTCTGTCATTTAGTCCGGGGGCGACCCTGTCCCGCGGGCCTGTCGTGCGGGATACATCCATGCTTCCCATCGCTCCGGAAGGACGTCCCTATCTGGCGCAGGTCGCCGTCCTGGTGGCCCTGGCCCATTTTCTTTTTGGTATCTGGGCATTGCCCACCTGGCTGTTGCTGATTGCAGCCGTGGTGATGTTTCGTGACATGCCCCGCAAGACTCCGCCCAGTCCCCTGGCTGTGGTCAGTCCGGTGGATGCGGTGGTGACCGAGGTGCAGGAATGTCATGACCCGTTTCTTGACCGCCGAACCACCAAAGTCACCCTGCAGCAGCGCCGCTTTGGTGAATTCAATGTCCACAGCCCGATTGAAGGCAAGTTCCAGCAGTACTGGGCCGGTGGCCAGGGACAGGAAGTGGCGGAGACCGAGGGCCGTTTTGCCATCTGGTTGCAGACCGACGAAAAGGAGGACGTGGTCATGGCCACGGACCGTCGGCGCTGGCCCCATCGGCTGAGCATCCTGACCCATGCCGGCGAGCGGTTGGGGCAGGGCCGGCGCTGCGGGTTTCTGGGGTTCTGGCGCCCGGTGGAACTGTATCTGCCCGACAATGCCAGAGTGGACGTAAAACCCGGTCAGACGGTTCTGGCGGGGGTCAATGTCATTGCCACCTTGCTGCACAAAAAAGAGCCCACGGGAGGCTCGTGGTGATGGCGTTGCCGCCGGAACATCCCAAAGGGCGCAAGGGAATCTATCTTCTGCCCAACCTGTTTACCACTGCGGCGCTGTTTGCCGGATTTTTCGCCATCATGGCGGCCATCAACGGGGACTTCATTGCCGCAGCGGTGTCGGTCTTTATTGCCATGGTGCTCGATGGCGTGGATGGCAGAGTGGCGCGACTGACCAACACCCAGAGTGCCTTCGGGGCCGAGTATGATTCCCTGGCGGACATGGTCTCCTTCGGGGTGGCGCCGGCGGTGGTCATGTATCTGTGGGTGCTCAACGGGCTTGGCCAGTTGGGGCTGGTGGCCGCTTTTTTTTATACCGCCGCTGCTGCCCTGCGTCTGGCCCGTTTCAATACCAGGCTGGGGGTGGCGGACAAGCGTTTTTTCCAGGGTTTGCCCAGTCCCGCCGCTGCCGCCGTCATGATGGGGCTGGTCTGGGTCTGGAACGATCTGGAGTTCTCCGGCGCCGGGATCATGTTGCCTGCCTTATTGGTCACCGTTCTGTGCGGGGCGGCCATGGTGAGTAGTCTCACCTATTTCAGTTTCAAGGACATGGACTTTCGTCATCGGGTGCCCTTTTTCGTGGTCATCGCAGTGGTGCTGGCGGTGATGCTCACCGCCATCGATCCCCCCAAGGTGCTGTGGGTCGGGTTTGTGGTCTATGCCCTGTCTGGTCCGGCCCTGATGCTGTTGCGCTGGCACCGCCGGCGTCAGCAGCGGGCCTTGCCGGAAGGTTCGGAGGAATCATCCTCAAGGGATTGACGATACCTGCAGATCGGCGTACTATTCGCGTCTTCGGCATCGCCTATTGACTGCACGCGATGCTCGGTAGAACCGGGGTATAGCGCAGTCTGGTAGCGCGCCTGCTTTGGGAGCAGGATGTCGGGGGTTCGAATCCCTCTACCCCGACCATATTTGAACCGCTAGGCGGCGCGATTCAAGCGCCTGTAGCTCAACCGGATAGAGCATCGGCCTTCTAAGCCGAGGGTTGCAGGTTCGAGTCCTGCCGGGCGCGCCATTTGGCTGGTCTTGATGTGGTTTATGTCGTTTTATGGTGGCCGTAGCTCAGTTGGTAGAGTCCCGGATTGTGATTCCGGTTGTCGCGGGTTCGAGTCCCGTCGGCCACCCCAATATTTTATGGATAATGGTTTGAGCCTCTCAGGGTGCCTCGTCAGGGTAACTTTCAGACGAAAACGCCTGTGCCTGGGCCGTTAGCTCAATTGGTAGAGCAGTGGACTCTTAATCCATTGGTTGTAGGTTCGATTCCTACACGGCCCACCAATGTGTTCGGATACGCAGGAGGCCCGGCGATTGTCGGGCCTTTTTTCATTGTGGGTTATGAAGCTGGGAACGTGCCTGTATAATGTCCCGCTACGTCCGGTAGTGGCAATGATGTCTGGCGAAAGTGGCGGAACTGGTAGACGCGCTGGATTTAGGTTCCAGTGGGGCAACCCGTGAGAGTTCGAGTCTCTCCTTTCGCACCATGCCCACCCATCGGCAATGGCTGTTCAGCTGCATCCCCGGTCACTCGGTAACCTGCCAAGGGGTTATGTGGTGCCTTTTGGTTGGCTGGCCTTGCCGGGTCCAAGAATTCTGAAATAGACGCGAACGACGCGAAGAGGTTTTCAGTCCATGCAAGTATCAGTGGAGTCCTTGAGCAGCCTGGAACGGCGTATGACGGTTCAGGTGCCTGCCGAGCGGATTCAGGAAGAAGTGAATCGCCGTCTCAAGTCCCTGGTGAAGCGGGTGAAGATTGATGGCTTCCGCCCCGGCAAGGTGCCGCTCAAGGTGGTCCAGCAGCGCTATGGCGATGGTGTCTATCAGGAGGTGCTGGGGGAATTGATGCAGTCTTCCTATCAGGATGCCCTCAACCAGGAAAATCTGGTGCCTGCCGGAATGCCGAATATCGAACCCAAGTCCGTCGAGGCGGGCGAGGCGCTGGAGTATGTGGCCACTTTCGAGGTCTTTCCTCAGGTAGAGCCTGCCGACATGAGTGGTGTGGAAATTTCCCGCCCCCAGGTGGAGATCACTGACGCCGATGTGGATAAAGTCATCGAATCCCTGCAGAAGCAGCGTCGTCAATGGGTCGATATAGAGCGGGAATCCGCCAAGGGCAACCGTGTCGTCATGGATTTCACCGGCACCCTGGACGGCGAGCCCTTTGAGGGTGGTAGTGCCGAGGATGCCAATCTGGAACTGGGGGAAGGCCGCATGATTCCCGGCTTTGAAGAGCAGCTGGAAGGGCTCAAGGCCGGTGACCAGAAAACCATCGCCGTAACCTTCCCGGAAGATTACCCGGCCGAGCATCTGGCGGGGCGTCCTGCTGAGTTTGCCGTGACCATCAAGGCAGTGCAGGAATCTGTATTGCCTGAGATCAATGAGGAATTTGCCAAGGATTTTGGTGTCGAAGAAGGCGGCGTGGACAAGCTGCGTGAAGAAGTACGCAAGAATATGGGCCGGGAACTGGAGCAGGCGATCAAGGCCAAAGTCAAGGAACAGGTCATGGAGGCGCTGTTGGAGCGCAATCCGCTGGATCTGCCCCAGGCGGTGGTGAAGGACGAAATCAACCGTCTGCGGGAGCAGGCGATATCCCGTTTTGGTCGCAGTGCTCAGGGCGTACCGCAACTGGGTGATGACCTGTTTGAAGAGGAAGCCCAGCGTCGGGTGGCTCTGGGGCTGATCATTCGTGAAATCATCCGTCGGGATGCAATCCGTGTGGATCAAAGTCTGATTACCGCAGAGCTGGAAACCATATCTGCCGGTTACGAAGATTCAGAACAGGTGATGAACTACTATCGCGCCAACAAGCAGGCCATGAGCACCCTGGAAGCCATGGTGCTTGAGCAGCAAGTGGTGGATTTTCTGCTGGCCCAGTGCCAGATCAATGACGAGCCCACCAGCTTTGAACGTATCATGAATCCGTCCCAGGACACCCAGGCCTGAGTCAGCGCCCCCGCCTGAAAAGGCGAGGGCCGATGGGTGTGGAGCCCTGGCCGGCGCCTCACGACCCTGTGGTTGAGAGGCCCATGCCGATTCCAGTGGCTGTCATTCTGCAGCCACTATCCCTCCCCGCCCTGAAAGGGTGGGGCTTCTCGCGGAGACACTGATGAGCGATCGTGGGTTTACAGCAGAGGGCAGTGCCCTGAATACCCGGGCATTGAATCTGGTTCCCATGGTGGTCGAGCAGACCGCCAGGGGAGAACGTGCATACGACATCTATTCCCGACTCCTCAAGGAGCGGGTGATTTTCGTTGTGGGTCCGGTGGAGGACTACATGGCGAATGTCATCGTGGCGCAGCTGCTGTTTTTGGAGTCTGAAAATCCCGACAAGGACATCAGCCTCTATATCAACTCTCCCGGTGGCGTGGTCACTGCCGGGTTGGCCATCTACGACACCATGCAGTTCATCAAACCCGATGTGAGCACGCTGTGTATCGGTCAGGCGGCCAGCATGGGTGCCGTGCTGCTGGCTGGTGGGGCTGAAGGCAAGCGCTATTGCCTGCCCCATTCCCGGGTGATGATCCATCAGCCTCTGGGAGGGTTCCAGGGACAGGCGACGGACATCGACATTCACGCCAGGGAAATTCTCAAGGTGCGCGACCAGCTCAACGGCATTCTTTCCAAACACACCGGACAGCCGGTGGAACGCATTGAGCAGGATACCGAGCGCGATCGTTTCCTCAGTGCCGTCGAAGCCCAGGAATACGGCATCATCGATAAGGTGCTGGAGAGTCGGGCGCTGCTTCAGGGCGCTGATTCCCGATAATGCCGAAGCGTGGTTAAACCGCGCCCGGCGGCGGCTTGCATCTTGTCCCGAAAAGGGGCAAGGTGTCACCGAATGGCATGATTTGAGGTAGGTCCGCTCATGAGCGACAAGAAAGGCAAGGATTCAGACAGCGGCAAACTGCTTTACTGTTCCTTCTGTGGCAAAAGCCAGCACGAGGTTCGCAAGCTGATTGCCGGTCCGTCGGTGTTCATCTGCGACGAATGTGTGGAACTATGTAACGACATTATCCGTGAGGAAATGCAGGAGCAAAGCGCCACCTCAGGTAGCAAGCTGCCTCGTCCTCATGAGATCAAACAGATTCTGGATGAATATGTCATTGGCCAGGAGCGGGCCAAAAAAATTCTCTCCGTGGCCGTCTACAACCATTACAAGCGCCTGGAGGCGAGCACCGGCAAGGATGAGGTGGAGTTGGCCAAGAGCAACATTCTGCTCATCGGTCCCACCGGTTCCGGCAAGACCCTGCTGGCGGAGACCCTGGCGCGCCTGCTGAATGTCCCTTTCACCATCGCCGATGCCACCACCCTCACCGAGGCGGGGTATGTGGGCGAGGATGTGGAAAACATCATCCAGAAGCTGCTGCAAAAATGTGATTACGATGTGGAGAAAGCTCAGACGGGCATTGTCTACATCGACGAAATCGACAAGATTTCCCGCAAGTCGGACAACCCCTCCATCACACGGGATGTATCCGGTGAAGGGGTACAGCAGGCCCTGCTCAAGCTGATTGAGGGCACCATCGCCTCAGTCCCGCCCCAGGGTGGGCGCAAACATCCCCAGCAGGAGTTTTTGCAGGTGGATACCCGCAATATTCTCTTCATTGTGGGAGGTGCCTTTGCCGGACTGGAGAAAGTCATCCGCGACCGCACTGAAAAGGGTGGTATCGGTTTTTCGGCTGAAGTCAGAAGCCGTGACGATGCTCAGGCCTCGACCCAGTTGCTGTTTGGTGTAGAGCCGGAGGATTTGATCAAGTTTGGTCTGATTCCCGAGTTTGTGGGTCGTCTGCCCCTGGTGGCTACACTGGAGGAACTGGACGAGGCGGCGTTGGTGCGCATCCTCACCGAACCCAAGAATGCCCTGACCAAACAGTATCGCAAACTGTTTGATATGGAAGGGGTGGAAATTGAGTTTCGGGAGGACGCATTGCGTGCCGTGGCGGGCAAGGCCATGGAACGCAAGACAGGCGCCCGAGGCTTGCGTACCATCCTGGAGCAGGTCTTGCTGGATACCATGTACGAGATTCCATCAGTAGAGGGTGTGTCCAAGGTGGTCATTGATGATGCGGTGATCGAAGGTGATGCCAATCCCTACTTGATCTACGAAAACTCGGATTATCAAAAGGCCGCCTCGGATTGAGGATTGATTGACGGCCACCGGGGGTAGCCCGTCAATGCTTTTGAGGTTGACGGGTTTCTCCGGTAAGACCGTTATTCTGGCGATGTCATCATGCGCTGATCGGCTTTTCCGCTCAGTTTCCCGCATTTTTTTCTTCCCTTGATCCGATTTGCCGCCTTTTTGTCTCCCGGTGTCTTGATTTCCCGGCGAACATACCCATCAAATAGGTCATGGCGGAGTACCGTCGCCGGATGGTGTCCGGTGACAACCCCATCCGTCACCAAATCCTTATCGAGAGACGAACACCATGGATAATGATCAAACCCCCCAGGCAGCTACGGACGACCCGATCCGCACTGTGCCGGTGCTGCCCCTGCGTGATGTGGTGGTCTATCCCCACATGGTCATCCCGCTGTTCGTCGGTCGGGAAAAGTCCATTCGAGCCTTGGACATGGCCATGTCCGGAAACAAGCAGATCCTGCTGGTGGCCCAGAAGAGTGCTGAAGTGGATGAACCTTCGGCAGCAGAGATTCACCGGATAGGCACCCTGTCCTCCATTTTGCAACTGCTCAAATTGCCTGATGGTACCATCAAGGTGCTTGTGGAAGGATCAGAGCGGGCCAGAGTGATCGAACTGGTGGATGCCCCGGAGCATTTCACTGCCCAGATTACCCGGGTGCCCCAGCCCGGTGCAGGGGATGAGCGGGAGATGGAAGTGCTGACACGCTCAGTGCTCAATCTGTTTGATCAGTACGTCAAGCTGAACAAAAAAATTCCACCGGAAATTCTCACCTCTTTGGCAGGTATTGACGATGCAGCCCGGCTGGCAGACACCATTGCCGCCCATATGTCCCTGAAGATTGAGGAAAAACAGAAAATTCTTGAAATCATCGACGTGCGTGCCCGACTAGAGCACCTCATGTCCATGATCGAAGGGGAAATTGATATCCTGCAGATTGAAAAGCGGATCCGTGGTCGGGTGAAGCAGCAGATGGAAAAAAGTCAGCGGGAGTATTATCTCAATGAGCAGATGAAGGCAATCCAGAAAGAATTGGGGGACATGGAAGATGCGCCCAACGAACTGGAGGAATTGCAGCGGCGTATCGACAGCGCAGGTATGCCCAAAGAGGCCAGACAAAAGGCCCAGAACGAACTTAACAAGCTCAAGATGATGTCTCCCATGTCCGCCGAGGCCACCGTGGTGCGCAACTACGTGGAGTGGTTGGCCAACATGCCCTGGAAGAAGCGCAGCAAGGTGCGTAACGACCTGGCGGAGGCCCAGCGGGTACTGGATGAGGACCATTACGGCCTGGAAAAGGTCAAGGAACGGATTCTGGAATACCTGGCGGTGCAGCAGCGGGTCCGCAAGCTCAAAGGACCGATCCTGTGCCTGGTGGGACCACCGGGGGTGGGAAAAACCTCTTTGGGTCGTTCCATTGCCCGGGCCACCAATCGCAAGTTCACCCGCATGTCCCTGGGGGGGGTTCGGGACGAGGCCGAGATCCGGGGGCACCGTCGCACCTATATTGGTGCGCTCCCCGGCAAGATCGTGCAGAACCTGTCCAAGGTCGCGGCGCGTAATCCCCTGTTCCTGCTGGATGAAATCGACAAGATGGCCATGGATTTCCGGGGTGATCCCGCCTCGGCCCTGCTGGAAGTGCTGGACCCGGAACAGAACAGCACTTTTGCAGATCACTACCTGGAAGTGGATTTTGATCTGTCTGATGTCATGTTCGTGGCCACCGCCAACAGCCTGAATATTCCCGGGCCTTTGCTGGATCGTATGGAAGTCATCCGGCTGCCGGGCTACACCGAGGATGAAAAGACCAGTATTGCCCAGAACTATCTGTTACCCAAACAGATGAAAAACAATGGCCTCAAGGAAGGTGAACTGGTGGTGACCGAGGCCAGCATCCGGGACGTGATCCGTTTTTATACCCGTGAGGCGGGGGTGCGTAACCTGGAGCGGGAAATTTCCAAGATTTGTCGTAAGGTGGTCAAGGAG
Organism: Ectothiorhodospira magna; assembly: GCF_900110965.1. Lineage (GTDB taxonomy): Bacteria > Pseudomonadota > Gammaproteobacteria > Ectothiorhodospirales > Ectothiorhodospiraceae > Ectothiorhodospira > Ectothiorhodospira magna. The sequence continues at coordinate 67,085 of NZ_FOFO01000007.1, read as the reverse complement.
CATCTACTCAAGGGGACCGAGCGCAAAACCCAGGTGACCCCGAAGAATCTTGATAAATATCTGGGGGTACGACGTTTCCGCTATGGTCTGGCAGAAGAACATGATCAGGTGGGGCAGGTGACCGGCCTGGCCTGGACCGAGGTGGGCGGCGAGTTACTGACCATTGAATCTGCAGTGGTGCCCGGTAAGGGCAAGTGTTTGCATACTGGCAAGCTGGGCAACGTGATGCAGGAGTCCATCCAGGCGGCCATGACCGTGGTGCGCAGTCGTTGCCGCACTTTGGGCATCAGCGAAGATTTTCACGAAAAGAAGGATATTCACATCCATGTCCCGGAAGGGGCGACCCCCAAGGATGGCCCCAGCGCCGGTATCGGTATGTGTACGGCCATTGTCTCGGCATTGACGGACATTCCGGTGCGATCCGATGTGGCCATGACCGGCGAGATCACCCTGAGAGGTGAGGTTCTGCCCATTGGCGGCCTCAAGGAGAAGCTGCTGGCGGCCCATCGGGGAGGGATTGAGACCGTCATCATTCCCCAGGAAAACGAGAAGGATCTGGTGGATATCCCCAAAAATATCAAAAGCAAGCTGGATATCCGGGTGGTACGCTGGATTGATGAAGTCCTGGCCATCGCCCTTAAGGAACATCCATCGCCAGAGGCCGGTGATTGTTCACCGGAAAAGGCAAAAGTGGTCTCCAAGAGAGGCAAGGATACCACCCGGCGGGGAGTACCCCATCACTGATGCCCGACCCAAAAGGTCATATGCCAGCAATGGTGCCCGGTGGGGGATGTGGATTTTTTTCCCCTGCCGGGGTGGGTGGATCTTCCCGCCCCCGAACCGGGGCGCCCTGTCGGCGAGGGGCCGTGTTGACAGGCCCGAAATCGGCTTGGTATAAAGTCCGCGTTCTTGTCGGGACGTCCATAACCATACCCAGAATCTTCATTGCCCGAGCCCGGCGCCGACCACTGTCGTCAGGCGCGCCAGTTTGTATTTTTCCTCGGCTCGCGCACTCCGCTCACTATCCTGTCCACCTAATCTGCCCAAGCGAAGGTAAAACTGTAATGAATAAATCCGAATTGATCGAGGCCGTAGCCCATTCCGCCGATCTTCCCAAGGCAGCAGCGGCCCGTGCAGTGGATGCCATGATTGATGCGGTTACCGCAAGCCTCCGCAAAGGGGATCAGGTGACGATCGTCGGCTTTGGTACCTTCCTGGTGCGCAAGCGTGAAGCCCGCAGTGGCCGCAATCCCCGTACCGGCGAGACCATCAAGATCGCCGCTTCCAATGTTCCCAGTTTTAAGGCTGGTAAAGCCCTCAAGGATGCTGTAAACTAGCCTGCTTTAGATGGGTGCTTAGCTCAGCTGGTAGAGCGTCGCCCTTACAAGGCGAATGTCGGGGGTTCGATCCCCTCAGCACCCACCAATATTTCAGCAGTTTCTGGAGCGGTAGTTCAGTTGGTTAGAATACCGGCCTGTCACGCCGGGGGTCGCGGGTTCGAGTCCCGTCCGCTCCGCCATGTGTTGTATGTATTAAAAAGGGTGTCCCAGGGCGCCCTTTTTTATTGTCCTATCTTTTGCCTGTCCCCCCCGCTGATCCGGTATCATGTCGCCCATTGTCCCAATGGCAGATGGATAGTGTTTTCCCATGCTCCTGAAAATTCGTGATAAAGCCAGCGGCTGGCTGGCCTATGCGATCATCATCATGATCGCCATTCCCTTCGCCCTTTGGGGTGTCCATGAATATTTTGGCGGTGGCACCCGATTGGTGGCCGCAGAAGTCAACGGTGTGGAAATCACCACCCGCACACTTCAGCGGGAAGTGCAGCAACAGCGGCAGCAATTGGCCCAGTTCTTCGGTGGCCGGTTGCCACCAGAACTGGTGGACGATGAGCGCCTGCGGGAAAATGCCCTGCAGACCCTGATTCGCCGGGAACTGCTGCGACAGGCGGTAGAGGATCAGGGATTTCGGATCAGCCCCCAGGCGGTGGCACGGGAACTGGCCGGTTTTGAGGTATTTCAGCGGGATGGTGTCTTTGATCCGGTTCGATATACCCAGCTCCTGGAAGCCCAGCGTATCAGTCGGGGTGCCTTTGAACAGGACGTGGCCACGGGCCTGTTGATGGAACAGTTCGAAGGCGGGATCCGGGTTTCGGCCTTCGTGACCCAACATGAAGTGGATGAATATCTCCGGCTGCGTGATCAGGAGCGGGAGTTGAGTTATTTCATCATCCCGGCGGCGGAATATGCCGCGGGCGTGGCCATCAGCGATGAGGCGATCGAGGCCTATCACGCTGCCCACGGTGAGCGTTTCCGTACCCCGGAGCGGGTGCGTCTGGAGTATCTGCTGCTGGATCTGGAGCAGCTGGAGTCCCGTCTCACCCTCACAGAGACAGAATTGCGGCGCTATTACCAGCAGCAGATTGATCGTTTCACCACCCCGGAAGCCCGCCGGGCTGCCCATATCCTGGTCCGGCTTGATGCGGATGCCGATGGGGATGCTGTGGCGGATGCCCGCGCCCATGCCCAGGCTCTGCGGGCCAGGGTGACGGATGGCGAGCCATTTGCCCAGGTGGCAGAAGAAGCCTCCGAGGATCGTTTGACCGCAGCTCGGGGTGGGGATCTGGGCTATGTCCAGCGAGGCGATTTGGGGCCAGCCCTGGACGGGGTGCTGTTCACCTTGTCTGCGGGGGATCTGAGTCAGCCGGTGCGCACCAGTGAAGGCTTCCATCTGATGATGCTCAAGGATATTGAGCGGGCCCAGGCTGAACCCTTTGAACATGTGCGCGATCAAGTGGCCGATGAGTTGCGGGCACGGCAGGTGGAGTCCCGTCAGATTGAACTGATGGAACGTCTGCTGACTGAAAGCTATGAACATCCTGGCAGTCTGGAGGCGGCCGCTGATGCCACAGGTCTTGAGATTCGCCGTTCCGACTGGATCACCCGCAACCAGGGGCCGGGACTGGGCAGCTTTGCTGCGGTGCGTCAGGCCGCCTTTAGTCAGGATGTGCTCCAGGAAGGGCGCAACAGTGACCTGATCGATTTGCCTGATGGCCGTTCCGCCGTGGTGCGGGTACTGGACCATGAGCCAGCGGCCCCCAGGCCCCTGGCGGAGGTAAAAGACGATATTCGGGCATTGATCCGGCGGGAACAGTCTGGCCGTCTGGCCCTTGAGGCGGGTGAGGCAGCACTGAAAACCTTGCAGGATGGTACGGCATTGGCAACGGCAGTGGCGGATTTGCCCGGCCGTCTGGAGCAACGGCGTACCATCACCCGGGAGACTGCCGAAGTGCCTGTGGCAGTCATCACTGCCGCTTTTGGCCTGTCAGCGTCGGGCCTGAAAGGGGTGGCTTTGGAGAACGGAGACTATGCCCTGGTCAAGCTGCATCAGGTCAGGGATGTGGAACCTGATTCCAGGGAACTGGCCCGGGCCAGGGCCCATCTGGAAGGACTCCACGGGGCGATGGAATTTGAGGCCATGCTCAATGCCATGGAGGCGGCGGCCAAGATCAAGATTCACCGCAACAATCTCTAACCTCTGATCCCCGTTCGCTGGAGGGTCCGGCGAACGGGGTCAGCTGGATTACACTTCTGCCGGCCCCAGGCCCAGGGTGCTGTAGCCGGAGTCCACATAAGTGATTTCTCCAGTGATGCCGGAGGCCAGGTCCGAGCACAGGAAAGCGGCAGCATTACCCACCTGTTCGATGGTCACGTTGCGGCGTAGCGGTGCATTTTTCTCTACATGGTCGAGAATCTTGCGGAAATCGCCGATGCCGGCGGCGGCCAGGGTGCGGATGGGGCCAGCGGAGATGCCGTTGACCCGGATGCCTTCCGGCCCCAGGGTGTAGGCCAGAAAGCGTACATTGGCCTCCAGGCTGGCTTTGGCCAGACCCATCATGTTGTAGTTGGGCATGGCGCGCACAGCGCCCAGGTAGGACAGGGTGAGAATGGCTCCTTCCCGACCCTGCATCATGGGTCGTGCGGCCTTGGCCAGGGCAGACAGGCTATAGCTGCTGATGTCATGGGCCACGCGGAAGGCTTCCCGGGACATGCCCTCCAGAAAATCCCCTTCCAGGGCTTCCTTGGGGGCAAAGGCCACCGAGTGGACCAGGCCGTCCAGACCGTCCCAGTGCTTGCCCAGGGCGTCGAACAGACTGGTGATCTCTTCGTCGCTGGATACATCGCAGGGCAGTACGATGCTGGCATTGAATTCTGCCGCCATCTTTTCCACCCGGTCTTTGAGGCGGTCGTTCTGGTAGCTCAAGGCGAGTTCGGCACCTTCCCGGGCCATGGCCTTGGCGATACCGTAGGCGATGGAGCGGTTGCTGGCGAGGCCGACGATCAGTACGCGCTTGCCTGTCATAAAGCCCATGAGGTTGTCTCCTGATTGATGTTGTGATCGGGTTTTAAAGCCGGTCATGATACTACGACTGCGCCTTTGCCGGGTTTTGCCGGGAAACTTGTGGGCCGGGCCGCAATCTCTATACTCTGGACCCGTCACGCACCCTGAGAAGAATCCGCGATCCATGGAAAAGCGCTTTACGTCCAAAGATGCCATCCTGATGGTCTTCCTGCTGGGGATCGCCCTGCTGGTGGTCATGCTCATGTACCAGGTGGACCGGCAATGGAACCGGCTGTCCGAGATGCAGCGGGCCATGCAGGAGCAGGCCGATGACATGCGGCGCATGCGGGCGGTGATGCAATCTTTGGATGCCCGGCTCAGGGCCGGGGCCATTGCCGCCCAGGACGGCGGTCCCGATGCCCACGCGCAAGTGCCCCCCGCCTTTGCCCGGGCCTGGGCTGCCACCCAGCAACCGGACCATGCCCAGGGAGACTGGCTGGTCCGGGCTTTTGGTACCGGCCTGGCCACGTTGACTCCGCTGGTCTCTTCCGACGCCTATGCCTCGGAGGTACAAAGCTATGTGCTGGAGTCCCTGCTGATCCGTGACCCGGATACCCTGGAATGGCAGGGTCTGCTGGCCCGGGACTGGTCCATCAGCGACGACGGCCTGACCATCACGTTCCAGCTTAGAGAAGGGATCGAGTTTTCCGATGGCGAGCCGCTCACCGCCGCAGACGTGGTGTTCACCTACGACTTCATCATGACCGATGCCATCGCCGCCCCAAGGTCCAGGGCCTTTCTGGAAAAACTGGAGACGGTAAAGGCCCTGGGAACCCATGAGGTGGCTTTCACCTTTTCCGATCCCTACTTCAACAGCCTTTCCCTGGCGGGTGGCCTGCAGATCCTGCCCCGCCATTTCTACGCGCCCTTTCTGGACAATCCCCAGCGGTTCAACCAGTCCCGTGGCCTGTTGATGGGATCCGGCCCCTATCGCCTGGCGGACCCCAGGGGCTGGACCCCGGATCAGGGTCTGGTGGAACTGGAGCGCAATCCCCGGTACTGGGGGCCGGTGGACCCGCCCTTCAACCGCCTGTTGTGGCGGGTGATCGAGAACGACAGCGCCCGCCTGACCACGTTCCGCAATCAGGAACTGGACGTCTACGGCGCCCGGCCACGGGAATTCGGGCAACTGCTGGCCGATGACCGCCTGCGCCAGCGGACCCATCACTTCGAGTACATGAGTCCGACCGCCGGCTACGCCTACATCGGCTGGAATCAGGAACGGGATGGCCGGCCCACCCGGTTCGCCGATCCCAGGGTGCGTCAGGCCATGAGCCATCTGACGGACGTCCAGCGGATCATCGACGAGATCATGCTGGGATACGCCGAGCCGGCGGTAAGCCCTTTCAACCCCCGCAGCCCCCAGCATGACCGCACCCTTGAACCCTATGCCTTTGATCTGGAAAGGGCCCGTGCCCTGTTGCGAGAGGCGGGCTTTGAGGACCGCAACGGCGACGGCATCCTCCAGGACCCGGAAGGCCGCGCCTTCGAGTTCGACCTGGTGTTCTTCCAGGACAACGAGGATACCCGCCGCATGGTGCTGTTCCTGCGGGATCTCTACGCCCGCGCCGGCATCCTGATGCGTCCCCGGCCCACCGAATGGTCGGTGATGCTGGACCTGCTCAACCGCAAGGATTTTGATGCCATTACCCTGGGCTGGACCAGCGGCGTGGAAACGGACATCTACCAGATGTTCCATTCCAGCCAGACCGTGTCCGGTGGCGACAACTTCATCAATTACCGCAACCCGGCACTGGATGCGGTGATCGAGCGGGCCAGGGCCACGGTGGACGACGATGAGCGGATGGCCATCTGGCACGAGGCGGAGCGCATTCTGCACGAGGATCAACCTTATACCTTCCTCATGCGGCGCATGACCCTGGCCTTCATCGACCAGCGCATCACCAATCTGCAAAAGACCCGGCTGGGCCTGAACCTGACCAGCATCCCGGTGGAGATCTACGTGCCGGCGATTCAGCAGAAATACGCCCGCTGACCATGCCCGGTGGCATCCACGCAGACCCCGGGACCCGGCCATGCTGACCTATATCGTCCGTCGCCTGCTGCTCATGTTTCCCACCTTGATCGGGATCACCGTGGTGGTGTTCGTGGTCATGGCCGCCGCCCCCGGCGGCATCAGTGCCCAGTCCCTGGTGGATGGCATGAATCTGGAACCCCAGGCCAAACAGGCACTGGAGGACTATTACAACCGCATGTACGGCCTGGATCAGCCGGCGCCGATCCAGTATCTGCGCTGGCTCAACAATGTCTCCCCGGCGGGTTTCACTTTCGATCAGGACGGGGCCATCAGCGGCTTTTCCCTGTTCAAGGGCTCCGAGCTGGGCACCAGTTTCCGCTACGGCCGGCCGGTGGGAGAGCTGATTGCCGAGCGCCTGCCCATCACCTTGCTGCTCAACATCCTGTCCATTCCCATCATCTACGTCATCGCCATCGCCGTGGGGGTGCAGGCCGCCACCCGGCGCGGCAGCCGCTTCGATACCGGGTCGGGGATGGTCCTGCTGGGCCTGTGGTCCGTGCCCACCATGCTGGCCGGCGTGCTGCTGATCGGATTCTTTGCCTCGGAGCAGTTCTGGCGCTGGTTCCCCACCGGCGGCATCAACCGGCGCGAGGCCCTGGACATGCCGTTCCTGCCCCACTGGACCGTGGCCACCGACCTGCTTGTGCTGTTCCTGCTGGCGGGGCTGTGTGCCGCGCTGATGATCTGGGGCGCGCTGAAACTGGCCCGTCACTGGCGCATCCTGCTCGGGGCGGTCCTGGGCGGCGGGCTGGGGGTGCTGATGGCCAACGGGGTGTCGGAGGTCACCTTCGGGCCGCTGCATCTGGTCCTGATGCTGCTGGTGGCCGGGGTGGTGGGCCTGGTGGCGGCCTCCACGTTCACCGGCCTGCGGGTCGGTATCCTCGGGCTGCTGGGCATGGGGGTGGGCATCGCCCTGGCGACGGGGCTGGCCCAGGGTGAGTTCGTCCGGGGGTTTGTGCTGGACCGGGCCTGGCATCTGATCCTGCCGGTGTTGTGCCTGTCCTACGGCGGGTTTGCCTTTTTGGCCAAGCTGACCCGCTCGGCGGTGCTGGAAAATCTGCTCTCCGACTACGCCCGCACCGCAAGGGCCAAGGGGGTGGGGGAGAGGGACGTGCTCTGGCGACACGTGTTTCGCAACTCCCTGTTGCCCCTGATCACCGTGTCCGCCACCCTGCTGCCCAGCCTGCTGGCGGGTTCGGTGATCGTTGAAACCCTGTTTTCCATCGATGGCATGGGCAAGCTGGCGGTGGAGGCGGTGCAGACCCGTGACCGGGAACTGGTGCTGTCGGTCACCCTGATCAGTGGTGTGCTGACGCTGGTGGGCTACCTGCTGGCGGACCTGTGTTATGCGATTGCGGACCCGCGGGTGAGTTATGACTGACACGGTACAGGCGCCGCCCCCACCCACCCGGCGCTCCCGCGGCTATGCGGCCCAGGTGGTCCGGGAGGTACTGCTGCGCTGGGGGGCGCGGGTGGGACTGGCCTGGATCGGCATTCTGGCGGCGGTGGCGGTGTTTGCCCCCTTCCTGGCCAGCAGCCATCCGTGGCTGATCCTGGAGGGGGGCCACTGGTCCAGTCCGGTGCTGCGTCACCTGACCCCCACCGATGTGACCCTGATGGCGGGTTTTTGCACCGGTCTGGTGTTGTTGTGCCTGCGCCTGTCCCTGCCCAGGAAACTGCTCATCCTGCTGGGGGTGCTGGTGGTGGCCGGCGGGATCAGTGCCGTCACTGTGGCTCCCCCCAAACTGGTGATTCATGAACAGTACCGGGAGGCGGAAGCGGCCGGCCAGTACGACTGGGTGCTGCGTGCCCCGATTCCCTATTCCCCCAGGGATTACCTGCGGGACTTCGGCGACACGGGCATGGAGCCGCCCCTGGCCGATGACCTGCGCCGGCACTGGCTGGGCACGGAGGAAAACGGCGCCGACGTGTTGTCGCGGATGATCCATGCCTCCCGCATCGCCCTGGCCATCGGCTTCATCGCCACCGGCATCGCCCTGGTGATCGGGGTCATCGTCGGCGGGCTGATGGGGTATTTCTCGGGCATCGTGGACATGATTGGCATGCGCATCGTGGAGATCTTCGAGGCCATTCCCACCCTGTTCCTGCTGCTCACCTTTGTCGCCTTCTTTGGCCGCAGTCTCTACATGATGATGATCATCATCGGCATCACCTCCTGGTCCGGTTATGCCCGCTATGTGCGCGCCGAGTTCCTCAAACTGCGGGAGCAGGACTATGTGCAGGCGGCGGTGGCCTGCGGTCTGCCGTTGCGTTCCGTGCTGTTCCGCCACATGTTGCCCAATGGCGTGGCGCCGATCCTGGTGGCGGCCAGTTTCGGCGTGGCCTCGGCGATCCTGGCGGAGGCCACCCTGAGCTTCCTCGGACTGGGGCTGGTGGATGATCCCTCCTGGGGGCAGATGCTCAATCAGGCGGTACAGTCTTCCTCCTTCAACTGGTGGATGGCCGCCTTCCCCGGTGGGGCCATCTTTCTCACCGTATTTGCCTACAACCTGGTGGGGGAATCCCTGCGGGATGCCCTCGATCCCCATCTGAAGAAGAAGGCATGACCATGCTGCTGGAGGTCAGAAACCTGCAGACCCATCTCCAGGCCGGCGGTGCCGTGGTGAAGGCTGTGGATGATGTCAGTTTCGCTATCGAGCGGGGGGAAACCTTCTGTCTGGTGGGGGAGTCGGGCAGCGGCAAGTCGGTCACGGCCCTGTCGGTGATCCAGTTGCTGCCGCGGGGCATCAGTGATCATCCCGGGGGACAGATCCTGTTCCAGGAACGCCTCGCCGACGGCAGTCACCGGACCGTGGACATGCTGGCTCTGCCGGAGACGGAACGCCGCCGCATCCGCGGCGCCCGCATGAGCATGATCTTCCAGGAGCCCATGACCTCCCTCAACCCGGTGTTCACGGTGGGGGAGCAGATCGGCGAAGTGCTCAGGCTCCATCGTCCGGAATTGTCGGAGGCGGAGATCCGGGAGCGGACCATCGAGGCCCTGGCCCAGGTGCGGATTCCCCATCCCGCCGAACGGGCGGATGAATTTCCCCATCGTCTCTCCGGCGGGCAACGCCAGCGGGTGATGATCGCCATGGCCATGGCCTGCGAACCGGATCTGCTGATCGCCGACGAGCCCACCACGGCCCTGGACGTGACGGTACAGGCGGAGATCCTGCGTCTGATGCGGGAACTGCAGGACCGTAACGGCATGGCCATCCTCTTCATCACCCACGATTTCGGCGTGGTGGCCCGGATGGGGCACCGCCTGGGGGTGATGCGCCTGGGGAAACTGGTGGAGGAGGGGGCCGTGGGGCAGGTGCTGCGGCGTCCGGAGCATCCCTATACCCGGCAGCTCATTGATGCCCTGCCGGAGAATCTGAGCCGTCGCCGGGAGGTGGCTGGGCCAGCTCCCCAGGAGGCACCGTTGATCCGTTTGCAGAACCTGCAGATCCATTTTCCGGTGCGCAAGGGACTCATGCGCCGGGTGGTGGACCATGTGCGGGCGGTGGATGGGGTGAGCCTGGATATCCCCAGGGGGCAGGTCATGGCCCTGGTGGGGGAGTCCGGTTGCGGCAAGACTACCCTGGGCCGGGCCATCATCCGGTTGCTGGAGCCTACCGGCGGGCGCATCTTGTTTGCCGGCGAGGATATCACCCGCCTGCCGGCCAGGGACATGCAGCCCTATCGTCGGCGCATGCAGATCATTTTCCAGGACCCCATGTCATCCCTGAACCCCCGCCTGACCGTGGCGGCCACCCTGACCGAGCCCATGGCCGTGCACGGGATCGGCAAGGATCGGGATGAGCGGCTGGCCCTGGCAACTCAGGTATTGGCGCAGGTGCAGTTACCGGCGGACAGCCTGTGGCGTTATCCCCATGAGTTCTCCGGGGGGCAGCGCCAGCGTATCGGCATTGCCCGGGCCCTGGTGCTGGACCCGGCTTTCATCGTTTGTGACGAAGTCACCAGCGCCCTGGATGTCTCGGTGCAGGCGGAGGTGCTGCAGATCCTGAGCACGCTGACCCGGGAGCGGGGGCTGACCCTGTTGTTCATCACCCATAACATCGGGGTGGTGGAATACCTGGCGGACACCATGGCGGTGATGTATCAGGGTCGGGTGGTGGAACAGGGGGAGGCGCGCCGGATCTGTCGGGCGCCTGAGCATGAATACACCCAAAAATTGCTGGCGGCGGTGCCACGGGTGGTGGTTGGTGAAGCGGACCCAACGGATGCTGGTGCTGTCCTCATTGGCCAATGATCTGCGCTTGGGATGGGCCCGCAGGACGTCGGGCACCCCGCTCAAGATCAGTTGCCCCGCGCCTGGACATCCAGGTGAAGCTGGAGCGATTGGCCGGGCCAGATCCGGTGATCCGGTAACTGGTTCCATTGCTGAATGTCGCTGACCCGCACCCCGAAGCGCCGGGAAATGGAGGACAGGGAATCACCTGGCTGAACAATGTAAGTCTTTGTATTTGAAGGGTAACCAGAGGCGCTGGCCGGGGTTGTCGTTAAGGTCTGGTGAATGATCAGGTTCTGGCCGGGACGCAGGGGAGCGTCATGGGCAATGCGGTTCCATGCCGCCAGGGATTGTACCGGCACTCCGTGGGTTCTGGATAATGCCCAGAGGGTATCTCCCGGTTGAACCTGATGATGAACCCGATGATAGGAAGCCGGGGCGGATTGGCTGCCATGATCCGATCGGGACTGGGTATTGTCTTTAGGGACAGGGATCATCAGGTCAGCCCCGGCCCGGATGATATGGCCGCGCAGATTGTTGGCCTGCTGTACCTGGGCAATGGTGGTGTCGTAACGCTCGGCAATATGACCGAGGGTCTCTCCGGGCTGCACCTGATGTCTTACCCAGGAGATATGTTGATCCGGGGGCAGGGTGGCCAGGGCGGCCTGAAAGGGGGCCACCCGGTCCAGAGGAAGCAACAGGTGGTGAGGGCCGTCCGGGGGGGTGGCCCAGCGTTGAAACCCCGGATTGAGTTGCATGATATCATCCAGGGAGAGGTCCGCCAGGTCTGCGGCCACACTCAGTGCCATCTGTCCTTCCAGTTCCACCAGCCCAAGACGGGGTTCATCGGGCACCGGCCACAGGCCCACACCATAGCGTTTGGGGTCGGATACGATGACCTGTAGCGCCAGCAATCTGGGGACATAGTGCTGGGTTTCCCTGGGCAGATCCAGGTTCCAGTAGTCGGTTGGCCGCCCCAGGGAGGCGTTGCGGGCGATGGCCCGGCCCACGGTGCCCTGACCGGCATTGTAGGCGGCCAGGGCCAGCAGCCAGTCGCCATCGAAGCGTTGATTTAATTGGGCCAGATAATTCAGGGCCGCCTGGGTGGATGCGTGAATGTCCTTGCGGCCATCGTACCACCAGTTTTGGTGTAGTCCGAAATGGCGACCGGTGGAGGGAATGAACTGCCAGATCCCGGCGGCCTGCCCCGAGGAGTACACATCACTGCGGTAGGCGCTTTCCACTACGGGCAGCAGCAGAAGTTCTGCTGGCAGATCCCTGGCCTCGATTTCCTCCAGAATGTAGTGAAGGTAGGGTTCTGCACGGGCCAGCACCTGTCCCAGGTAATCGGAATGTTGCTGGTGCCAGCGAATGTAGTGGAGGACGCGGTCATTGTTCCGCTTGTCCGGCATGGCCAGTCCCTGACGGACCCGAAGCCAGAAAGCCTCATCGGCACTGACTGGCTGAGCGTCAAGGGGGCGGGGGGCAGGGGCACGACGCTGGCTCGGAGGATGCCCGGCGGTGGCCTCGGCTGTATCCCTCAGGATATCGGCATGGGCATCACCGCCTGACCTGGGATCATCGGAGACCGACCCCGGTCCGTCCAGAGTGGCACACGCGGACAGGAGCAGTAACGATACCGCTCCCAATACCGATCCCCGGAGCATTTGCGGCGTATTTTTTCTCATGAGGTCGGTAGAATAGCGGGCCATTCACCTGCCCTCAACCCCGGTGAATACTTCCTTGGGCATATTCCCCCCAGGCTGTCAGCGATTCGTTGCCATAGGACTGGTCATGGCCCCCCGGAAGACTCTATGCTCAGACCATGCCGTCACCCAGAATCTCATGTGCCCAGTACCAGGCGTCCTTGCGCACCTGGTACGCAACCCCATCGGGGCGCGTCCTGCAGGGCGCCCTGCAGGCCCATCTGGACCGCTTCGTGCCCCGGCTGTTTGGTTATCATGCCCTGCAGATTGGACATACGGATCCAGAGCATGATCTGCTGACGGCCAGCCGGATTCATAACCGGATGCAGCTGGCATGTGAGCCGGGACAGGGACATATCACTGCTCTGGCGGAGGCCCTGCCCGTGCTGTCCGACAGTATGGATCTGGTGTTGCTGAATCACTGTCTGGAGTCATCACCAGACCCTTGTCTGGTGCTGCGGGAAACGGAGCGTATCTTAGTGCCTGAAGGGCATGTTCTGATCATCGGCTTTAATCCCTTTAGTCCGACCGGGCTATGGCGCATGTTGCCAAGACGCCCCGGCGGGAAAACCCAGGCCGGCCATGTTTACAGTACGGCCCGGGTCGGGGATTGGCTGACTTTGCTGGGTTTTGAGGTTTTGGCCTGTGCCTACGCCGGTTTTTATCCCCGGAATGAGAACCGCCCATCGGGCGGGCGGCGGCCAGTGGTGGAATGTCTGGGGGGGCGTCATTTGCCCTATCTGGGGGGCGCTTATGTGATCCTGGCCCGCAAGCGGGTGGCCAATATGATGCCTTTGTCTGCCCGCTGGCGGTCATCTGGCAAAATGGCCCCCGGCAGACTGGCCAGCCCCTTTTGTCGGAGGACGGATCGTGACTGACGTGGTAGAAATTTTTACCGATGGCGCCTGTCGAGGAAACCCCGGTCCCGGTGGCTGGGGCGCGTTGCTGCGCTTTGGTGGCCATGAAAAACAACTCAAGGGCAGTGAATCCCTGACCACCAATAACCGGATGGAATTGATGGCGGCCATCGCAGCCCTGGAACAGCTCAAGCGCCCTTGTGTGGTGGATTTGACCACCGATTCCCAGTATGTCAAAAACGGCATTCATCAATGGTTGCCCAACTGGAAGCGTCGGGGATGGCTTACCGCCGCCGGCCAGCCGGTCAAAAATCAGGACCTATGGCAGCGCCTGGATGAAGCCGCCTCCCGCCATCAGGTGCGCTGGCACTGGGTACGGGGCCATAGCGGGCACCCGGAAAACGAACTGGCCGACCGGTTGGCCAATGAAGCCATTGATGCCTTGGGTCATGAGCGTGAGTGACAGTGACATGAATATGCCGATCCATGACCGGATTGTAATTCTGGATACGGAAACCACCGGCCTGGACCCGGCAGAGGGTCACCGGATCATCGAAATAGGTTGTGTGGAAATGGTGCGGCGTCGCCATACAGCCCGGAGTTTTCATCAATACCTGCACCCGGATCGGGAAGTGGACGCCGGAGCAGTGGAAATACACGGTATAACCAACGAATTTTTGGCGGACAAGCCCCGTTTTGCCGAGGTGGCCGAAGCGTTCATCGAGTTTGTTCGTGGTGCAGAACTGATCATCCACAATGCCCCCTTTGATGTGGGGTTCATCAACCACGAACTGGCCCGGCTCGGTGGGGACTGGGGCCAGTTGGAGGATCACTGCACCATCACCGACTCCCTGGTGCTGGCGCGCAAGATGCATCCTGGACAACGCAACAGCCTGGATGCCCTGTGCAAGCGCTACCAGATCGACAATTCGGGCCGGGAGCTCCACGGCGCCTTGCTGGACGCCCGCATCCTGGCGGAAGTCTACCTGGCCATGACCGGCGGCCAGAAAAGTCTTTCCCTGGGGATGACATCAGAGGTGCAGGGAAATCCCGGTGCCGATACCGCCATTCGTCGGCTTCCTGCCGACCGTCCGCCCCTGCCGGTGATCCAGCCGGACCCGGAGGAACTGCAGGCCCATGGTGCTTATCTCAAGGTGCTGGCGGGGGGTGGCGAGATGCCCAACTGGTGATACCCCGTTTAACGGGTCACGGTCTTGATGGTCCGGGCCTTTTCCCGCTGCCAGTCCCGCTCCTTGGAAACAGCCCGCTTGTCGTGTTCCTTCTTGCCCTTGGCCAGACCGATTTCCAGTTTGGCCCGGCCCCGTTTCCAGTACAGGGCCAAGGGCACCAGGGTGTATCCCTTGCGTTCCACCTGACCGATGAGCTTGTTGAGTTCGGCCCGGTGCAGCAACAGCTTGCGGCTGCGCATGGGGTCTGGGTGAATATGGGTGGAGGCGGTGGCCAGCGGGGTGAGGTGGGCGCCAAACAGCCAGGCTTCCCCGCTTTTGATCAGGACATAGCTTTCGCTTAACTGTACACGACCGGCCCGCAGACTTTTGGCCTCCCAGCCCTGCAGGGCCAGGCCAGCCTCGAATCGCTCCTGGATGAAATATTCGTGCTTGGCCTTCTTGTTCAGGGCAATGGTGCTGCTGCCCTGGGCAGGTTTGGATTTTTTGCTCATCGATGGATTATACCTTTCCAATGGCGGCCACGAACATCCACGGCAGGCACTGGCGTGGGGGTGACTGATCGCTTTGTGTTGAAGTTGGTCTTGGTAGTACCATGTCGGCGGCAAAAAATAACAGACCCATGCCGCCTTCGGGGGGGAATGTCTCCCCCTTGGTTCCATCCATCGGGCCGGGGGCCTCTTGCGCAATGCCGGTGATCGCCTGGGGGGCGACAATGAGAAGAGAAAGCTCGATTCATGGCCAGTGGTCCTCAAAGCTGGTTTTCGTGCTGGCGGCCACCGGTTCTGCTGTCGGTCTGGGTAACATCTGGCGCTTTCCCTACATTGCCGGAGAGAACGGTGGCGGGGCTTTCGTGCTCATCTACCTGGCCTGTATCCTGCTTATTGGTCTGCCCATCATGATGGCAGAAATTGCCCTGGGGCGGCGTGGCCGGCAAAGCCCCATCAATACCATGGCCACCCTGGCCAGGGAGGAAGGTCTGCATCGGGCCTGGGGGCTGGTGGGATGGCTGGGGGTGACTGCCGGTTTCATTATCCTGTCCTACTATAGCGTGATTGCCGGCTGGTCCTTGTCCTATGTGTTCAGGGCGGCAAGCGGTGCTTTTGCCGGTCTGGATGGGGAAGGGGTCAAGAACCTGTTTGAAGGGTTGGTGAGCGACCCGGAACGGCTATTGGCCTGGCATACCCTGTTCATGCTCATGAACATCCTGGTGGTGGCCAGGGGGGTACGATCCGGCCTTGAGAAAGCAGTCAAGTTCCTCATGCCAGCCCTGCTGGGCATGTTGCTGATCCTGGTGGGTTATGCCATGACCCAGGGGCATTTTATGCAAGGCTTCGCCTTCATGTTCAGGCCCGATTTCAGCCAGGTCACTGGAGATACCATCCTGCTGGCCATGGGACAGGCATTCTTCACTTTGAGCCTGGGAATGGGGGCCATCATGATCTACGGCTCCTATCTCAGTTCCAGGGCTTCCATCTTCAAGACCTCCGCCACCGTGGTTTCTGCAGACACCGCCGTGGCCTTGTTGGCGGGGCTGGCTATCTTTCCCATCGTTTTTGCCAGTGGTCTGGAGCCAGGTGCCGGTCCTGGACTGATCTTCATCACCTTGCCCATGGCCTTTGGCGAGATGACCGGAGGGCTGCTGTTTGGCACCTTGTTCTTCCTGTTACTGGTGACCGCCGCCTGGACGTCTTCCATTTCCCTGATGGAACCGGCGGTGGCCTGGCTGGTGGAAAACCGGGGGCTTGACCGGCCCCTGGCAGCCATGATCGTGGGTGGCATTGCCTGGTTCCTGGGTATCGGTACCATATTGTCCTTTAGTCTTTGGTCCAACCCCATTGGCTTTAATCTGACCCTGGGGGGGGAATCCCTGTTCATCGGCGGTACCCTCTTTGACATGGCTGATTACCTGACCTCCAACATCATGCTACCCCTGGGAGGGCTGCTGATCGCCCTGTTTGTGGGCTGGCGGATGAACCGGCGTTCTGTGGAGGAGGAGTTGGGTCTGCGTAGTCGGGTGTTTTTCAAGGCGTGGTATCATGTTCTGCGCTTTGCCGCTCCGATCGGCATCCTGCTGATCTTCCTCAAGGCGGTCAATCTCATCTGATAACCAGGGGAGCTTCATGCCTTCCATAAGTCGCCATGCGCTGGTGCCCTATACGCCCAAGGAAATGTTTGATTTGGTCAATGACGTGGCCGCCTATCCACGTTTTTTACCGGGTTGTCGCGGTTCGGCAGTGCTGTCGGCCAATGAGGACGAGGTGCGGGCCAGCATTGAACTGGCCAAAGGGGCCGTGCGCAAGTCGTTTACCACCTGTAATCGTTTGCAGCGCAACAAAATGATTGAAATGCGCCTGGTGGAGGGGCCGTTCCGGCATCTGGAAGGTTTCTGGCGCTTTGATGCCATGAGCGACACCGCCAGCCGTGTCTCTTTGGATCTGGAATTTGAATTTTCCAACCGCCTGATGAGCATGGCCTTTGGCCCGGTGTTTCATCAGGTGGCCAATACTCTGGTGGATTCCTTTGTCAAGCGGGCCAGGGAGGTCTACGGTGTCCGATGAGCCATTGCGGGTAGAAGTGACCTATGCCCGTACTGACCGGCAGTGGGTGCTGGAAGTGTCTTTGTCTCCAGGGGCCACGGTAGAGGATGCCATTCGTCGATCCGGCATCCTGGACCAGGTGCCCGAGATCGACCTGGCCGTGAACAAGGTGGGTATCTATGGCAAGCTGGCCAAGCTGGATGCACCGCTACGTCCGCGGGATCGGGTGGAGATTTACCGGCCATTGATTGCCGATCCCAGACAGGTCCGCAAAAAGCGGGCCGCCAAGGCTGCCGGAGGGGCCGCCTGATGCCTATTGTATCGATGCCAGGCCACTGTCCTCGATTTGGGTCACCTGTCCTGCCTCAAAGAAAATGGTGACCCTGCGATGGGTGGCTGGTCCATCCCCTGGCCTGAAATAATAGACATAGTCCCAGCGCCGTTCCCCATGAAAGGGGTCCCGAAGCACGGGTTCTCCCAGTAGAAAACGCACCTGCCGCTGGGTCATGCCCGGTTGCACCTGGGCCAGTGCACTGTCCTTGATGGCATTACCCTGTTGCACGTCAGGCCGGTGGACTGATAACAGTCCGCTGCTGCAGCCCTGCAGTAATCCGACAATGAGGATAGAATAAAGAATCAGTCTTGCCATAATTGCGTCCTGTGGGCCGTGAGTTGCAAGATGGGCCGCTTGTTCCGAAAACCAACAGCGCGGGATTCTACACCAGGTGTCGGATCATCTCGCATGGAGATCAAAATCCCATGGAAACCCAAGAGCTCAAAAAGGCCGGACTCAAAATTACCCTGCCTCGCGTGAAGATCCTGCAGATTCTGGAAACCGCAGAAGAGCATCATATGAGTGCCGAGACCATCTATCGCCAGCTGCTGGCGGCGGGAGAGGAGATCGGTCTGGCCACGGTGTACCGGGTGTTGACCCAGTTTGAGGCGGCCGGGTTGGTGAGCCGGCACCATTTTGAGGGCAATCAGGCTGTCTTTGAACTGGAGCGGGGTCGTCACCATGATCATATCGTTTGTGTCAAATGTGGCCGGGTGGACGAATTTGTGGACCCGATCATTGAAGAGCGCCAAAAAGCCATTGCCGACAAGCTGGGATATACCATTCAGGACCATGCCCTGATCATCTATGGTGAGTGCAGCCAGGGCGTTTGTCCCAAAAAACAGCCCATGGACAGCTGATCAACGGGATGCTGCCCGTGCCATCATCTCCCTGGCGTGCGCCAGGCTTTGTTCGGTGATTTCCAGACCACCCAGCATTCTGGCCAGTTCCCTGGCCCGCTGTTCGTTGCTGAGCTGTTCAATGCTGGTGCTGGTGTACCGTCGTTCTTTGCGTTTTTTTATCCGCAGATGATGATGGGCCTGGGCCGCCACCTGGGGTAAATGGGTCACACAGAGTACCTGCCGGCGCTCACCCAGGCTGCGGAGTTGCCGGCCCACCACTTCGGCCACGCCGCCCCCGATGCCGGTGTCCACCTCATCAAACACCAGTGTGGCGATGGGCAGGGCGTGGGCTGCGATCATCTGGATGGCCAGACTGATGCGGGAAAGTTCGCCGCCGGAGGCGACCCTGGCCAGAGGCTGGGCAGGTTGCCCTGGATTGGCACTGACCAGAAATTCCACCCGATCCGTGCCGTGGGCCGAGGGCTGTGCCCTGGCATCTGCCGCTACGGTGCAGACAAAGTGCCCCCCTTCCATCCCCAGACCTTGCATGGCCTGGGTCACGGCCTCGGACAGCCGGGTGGCCGCCTGACACCGGGCTTCAGACAGTGCTGCTGCCCGGTGCCGACAGGTTTCCAGGGCGCAGGCTACGGTATCCGCCAGGGCTTCCAGATTTTCGTCGTCGGTTTCCAGTTGATGCAGTTCTGCCTCCAGGGTGTGCAGCAGATGCGGCAGGTCGGCGGGAGGCACCCGATGTTTGCGGGCCAGGCTCTGAATGGCCGCCAGCCGGGATTCAAGAAAATCCAGCCGGGCCGGATCCATTTCCAGGCCATCTGCATAGTAGCGCAGCCAGTCGGCGGCTTCCCGAAGCTGGATCTGGGCTGCCGCCAGCAGTTCCCGGGGTTCTGTCAGTCGCGGGTCCAGAGACTGCAGGTGCTCGATATCACTCAGGCAACGGCCCACCACCGATTCAGCGCTGTGATCGGCAGCGTACAGACCGTGGTAGGCCGCCTCGGTGGTTTCCAGCAAGCGCCCGGCATGGGCCAGGCGGGCGTGTTCCTGTTCGATATGTTCCAGTTCTCCTGCGGTCAGATTCAGGGCTTGCAGCTCGGCGGTCTGAAACCGCAGCAATTCCCGACGGGCTTCCCTGGTTTCCCGCTGCTCGGTGATTTCCGCCAGTCGGCGGGCGGCCTTACGCCAGACATCATGGGCCTGGGCCATGGCTGCCAGCAATGGGGGATGATCGGCATAGTCGTCCAGGATGCACCGCTGTACCTCCCGGCGTAGCAGGGATTGATGGGCGTGCTGGCCGTGAATATCCACCAGCATCTCCCCCAGGGTCTTGAGTGATTGCAGGGTGACCGGTGACCCGTTGATCCAGGCCCGGTTCTTGCCATCCCGGTTGATCACCCGGCGAATCAGACAGTCTGCTGTCTCCAGCCCCTGATCCGCCAGCCATGCCCTGGCCTGTGATTCCTGACTGATGTCGAAATGGGCGCTGATCTCGGCCCGTTCCGTACCATGACGAATGGTGCTGCTATTGGCCCGATCCCCCAGTACCAGGCCCAGAGCATCCACCAGGATGGATTTACCAGCCCCGGTTTCTCCGGTCAGGGCGATCAGTCCGCCGGACAGGTCCAGGGACAGTTCGTTCACAATGGCGAAATCTCGGATCTGGAGTTGGGTCAGCACGGTCGGGATTCGCAGTGGCAGGTTGGAGGGTCGATGCCGTCAGGCAGCCCGGGCGGGAGAAGGTTAAAGATTTGATGGCGCCGAAGGAAGGGGTCAGGGTTGCTCACCCCATCCCAGCTTGACCCTCAGGATTTGCAGGTAGTCATGGCCAATGGGGTGGATCAGGCGCAGCTTGCAGGGCTTGGGTTCGATCACGATCCGGTCCAGGGGTTCCATGTCAAAGGTGTCCTGGCCATCAAAGGCCACCTGGGCCAGGGTGCGGCTATGTTCATTGACGGCAATTTCGATCCGGCTTGAGGCAGGAACCACCAAGGGGCGATTACTCAGTCCGTGGGGACAGATCGGCACCATCACCACCGCCTCCAGGCAAGGGGAGAGGATGGGGCCGCCGCCGGACAGGGCATAGGCAGTGGAACCGGTGGGTGTCGCCACCACCATGCCATCAGCCCGCTGGGTGTTGACGAACCGGCCATTGATCCAGGTGTCGAACTCGATCATGCGCACCGCGTCGCGGATATGCATCACCACATCGTTGAGCGCATCCTGAGCCGCCACCACGTCATCTCCCCGCAGCAATCGGGCGTGGAGCATACTGCGCTGGTCTTCCACATAGAGGCCGGAGAGGATTTCATCCAGCCGCCCCAGCATCTCGTGGGGAGATACATCCACCAAAAACCCCAGGCGACCTGCATTGATACCCAACAGGGGGACTTTTGCATCCACCAGGGTGCGGGCAGCGCCCAAAAAGGTGCCGTCCCCTCCCACCACAATGACCAGATCCGCCTCGGCGGCCATCTGTGATCGGGGCACCGGCAGCGAATCAGCGGCGTCTCCGAGCCAGGGCAGTACGGTGTCGTCCAGCAGAATACGACGCCGATGGTGGCGCAAATGCCCGATCAGGGCGCTTAGAATATGCCCCAGGCGCTGTTCCTGGGTCTTGGCAATGATGCCGATGGTGTGGAAAGAAGGATTCATGCAGCAGATTATGGTGGAAATGCGTGGCAGGTGGCGAGTGCCGACTAGCCACCTGCAGTTTCCTTGAGTAACATGCAGCTTCTGGCACTCACATTCAACGAGTGCCAGGGTGGACCATGAAAACATCTTCGACAACGCCATCATCGACCCTTTCCGAACGTGCCCGATTACTGCTGCGGGCGCTGGTGGAAAACTACGTCCGTGACGGCCAGCCGGTAGGCTCCCGAACCTTGGCCCGCACTGCCGGACTGGATCTGAGTCCGGCATCCATTCGCAATGTGATGGCGGATCTGGAAGAT
Source organism: Ectothiorhodospira magna (assembly GCF_900110965.1). Taxonomy (GTDB): domain Bacteria; phylum Pseudomonadota; class Gammaproteobacteria; order Ectothiorhodospirales; family Ectothiorhodospiraceae; genus Ectothiorhodospira; species Ectothiorhodospira magna. The sequence continues at coordinate 45,980 of NZ_FOFO01000007.1, read as the reverse complement.
TTGGGCTTGATCAGCTCTCCCCATGCCTCGGCGGGCCGGGTGCCCACGCCCCTGGGCTATCGGCTGTTTGTGGATTCCCTGCTGGAGGTGCGGCCCCTGGACAGCGCTGAGGTACGCACCCTCAAGCAGCGCCTGACCCCGGATATGGACACCAAGGCGCTGGTGGAATCTGCCTCGGACCTGTTATCTGCAGTGACCCAGATGGCCGGGATGGTGCGAGTCCCCCGCCCCGATCATGCTGCCTTGAGTCAAATCGAATTTCTGCGGCTATCGGGTCGCCAGGTGCTGGCGATTCTGGTCATGAACAAGCGGGAAGTGCAAAACCGCATTCTGGAACTGGATCGGGAATATTCCCATGCCGAACTGCAGCAGATGGCCAACTATCTCAACCAGCATCTGGCCGGACGCAACCTGCGCCAGGCCCGGGAGCAGATTCTCAAGGAAATGAAGGCGGTACGCGAGCATATGAATACCCTGATGCTGGCGGCCATCGAACTGGGGGAGCGGGCCTGTTGTGATGATGAAGGTGGTGATGACCTGATTTTTGCCGGTCAGACCCATCTGATGGACTACGCAGAACTGTCCAGCGTAGAGAAGCTGCGCAGCCTGTTTGAGGCCTTCACGGAAAAACGCCAGTTACTCACCCTGCTGGACAACTGCATCAACGCCGAAGGGGTCCAAATTTTCATCGGCCAGGAATCGGGTCATCAGGTGCTCGATGACTGCAGCGTGGTGACAGCCCCCTATAGTGTGGGTGGCCGGATTGTGGGCGTGCTGGGGGTGATCGGCCCGACCCGCATGGCCTACGAGCGGGTCATCCCGGTGGTGGACATCACTGCCCGGCTGCTGGGCGCGGCCTTGAATTCCCGCAACTGAAACCCCACATGGCAAAGGAATATGCCCGTCGGCCTACTGTCGGCGGGTGGCTGTCTTTGCCGGAACACACCAAGACATTGAGCGGATCGGAGCTTTCCATGGCGAACGAGGAACAAGTCCAGAATACCCAATCTCATGATCAGGCGCCTTTGCCCCCCGACGAGGCAACGCCGGAATTTAGCCCCGGAGCATTGCTCAAACAGCTCGAAGAGGCGCAAAAACAGGCCCAGGACCACTGGGACAAGCTGGTACGCGCCCAGGCGGAGCTGGATAACCTGCGCAAGCGCATGAGCCGGGATGTGGAAAATGCCCATAAATATGCCCTGGAGCGTTTCGCCGGTGAGCTGCTGCCGGTGAAGGACAGCCTGGAAATGGGGCTGGAGGCTGCCCAGGGCGAGGCAGACCTGAGCAAGATCCGCGAGGGTACGGCGCTGACCTTGAAGATGCTGGAACAGGCTATGGCCAAGCACGGCATTGAAACGGTGGACCCCACCGGTCAGCGTTTTGATCCGGAACGCCATCAGGCCATGTCTTTGCAGGAGCAGGCGGAACTGGAACCCAATACCGTCATGACGGTGCTGCAAAAGGGCTACCTTCTCAATGACCGATTGCTGCGTCCTGCCATGGTGATCGTCAGCAAGGCTCCGGCCAGCGATAGTCCGTGATCCGGGAAAACAGATTTTTTGCCGGGGCTTGAAAAGGCCCGGCGGCACCCCCATCAAGCGGGTAATTCCGGATTCACGGCATTGACGAACATTCAATATTTTTTGGAGACACAAGATGGGCAAGATCATCGGTATCGACCTGGGCACCACCAATTCCTGTATCGCCCTGATGGAAGGTGGCAATGCCAAGGTCATTGAAAACGCCGAGGGCGGTCGTACCACCCCCTCCATCGTGGCCTTCGCCGAGGACGGTGAGGTGCTGGTGGGCCAGTCCGCCAAGCGCCAGGCGGTGACCAACCCCCAGAACACCCTGTTTGCGGTCAAGCGTCTGATCGGGCGCCGCTTCGAAGAACCCGAAGTGCAAAAGGACATCAAGCTGGTGCCCTACAAGATCGTCAAGGCGGACAACGGTGACGCCTGGGTGGACGTGCGCGGCAAGAAGATGGCTGCCCCGGAAATCTCCGCCCGGGTGCTGCAGAAGATGAAGAAGACCGCCGAGGACTACCTGGGCGAGCCGGTCACCGAGGCGGTGATTACGGTGCCGGCCTACTTCAACGACTCCCAGCGTCAGGCCACCAAGGACGCCGGCAAGATCGCCGGCCTGGAAGTCCGTCGCATCATCAACGAGCCCACCGCCGCGGCCCTGGCCTACGGCCTGGACAAGAAGCGCGGTGACAGCAAGGTGGCGGTCTATGACCTGGGCGGCGGCACCTTCGACATCTCCATCATCGAGATTGCCGAAGTGGACGGCGAGCACCAGTTCGAGGTGCTGGCCACCAACGGCGACACCTTCCTGGGGGGCGAGGATTTTGACTCCCGCCTGATCGAATATCTGGCGGCCGAGTTCAAGAAGGAACAGGGCATCGACCTGACCGGCGACCCGCTGGCCATGCAGCGCCTGAAGGAGGCCGCCGAGAAGGCCAAGATCGAGCTGTCCTCCAGCCAGCAGACCGACGTCAACCTGCCCTACATCACCGCCGACAACACCGGACCCAAGCATCTGAACATCAAGGTGTCCCGCGCCAAGCTGGAAGCCCTGGTGGAAGAACTGGTCAAGCGCACCATCGAACCCTGCAAGGTGGCCCTGAAGGATGCCGGCCTGTCCGTGTCCCAGATCGACGACGTGATCCTGGTGGGCGGCCAGACCCGCATGCCCAAGGTGCAGGAGGCGGTGAAGGACTTCTTCGGCAAGGAACCCCGTCGTGACGTCAACCCCGATGAAGCCGTGGCGGTGGGCGCTGCAATCCAGGGCGGTGTGCTGGGCGGCGATGTCAAGGACGTGCTGCTGCTGGATGTCACCCCCCTGTCCCTGGGCATCGAGACCCTGGGTGGCGTGATGACCAAGCTGATCGAAAAGAACACCACCATCCCCACCAAGGCTTCCCAGGTTTTCTCCACTGCCGACGACAATCAAACTGCAGTGACGGTGCATGTGCTCCAGGGTGAGCGGGACGTGGCCCATGCCAACAAATCTCTGGGTCGTTTCGATCTGGCGGATATTCCGCCGGCACCCCGTGGTGTGCCCCAGATCGAGGTGATGTTCGACATCGACGCCAACGGCATCCTCAACGTGTCTGCCAAGGACAAGGCCACCGGCAAGCAGCAATCCATTGTCATCAAGGCCTCTTCCGGTCTGAACGATGACGAGATCGAGCGCATGGTAAAAGATGCCGAGGCCCATGCCGAGGAAGACAAGCGCTTCCAGGAGTTGGTGGGGGTGCGCAACCAGGCAGACAACCTGATTCATTCGGTGGAAAAAACCCTCAAGGACATGGGGGACAAGGTGGAAGCCGGCGAGAAAAGTGCCATTGAATCTGCCATCAACGCCCTGCGGGAGGCCATGCAGGGAGATGACAAGGCCACCATTGAGGATCGTACCCAGAAGCTGGCCGAAGCCTCCGGCAAACTGGCAGAGCGCATGTATGCCCAGCAGGCCGAAGGGGCCGCCCCCGGAGGGGTCGGTGATGCCCAGGGCCCGGCTGGCACCAAGGCTGCCCAGGACGATGTGGTAGACGCCGAGTTCGAAGAAGTAGACGATAAGAAAAAGTAACGGCCAAGGCCCGTCCCAGGACGGGCCTTTTCCACTGCATCCGGGTCCGTTGACCGGCAGGTGCCCCCAACCAGGGCAGATGTCGGTCCACGGGCTTTCACGTTTCTGCAAGACCCACGGTAATCATGGCAAAACGCGACTATTACGAAGTCCTGGGGGTGGCGAAGAACGCCAGCGAGGACGCACTCAAAAAGGCCTTCCGCCGGTTGGCCATGAAATATCACCCCGATCGCAACCCTGGCGATAAACAGGCGGAAGAACGCTTCAAGGAGGCCAAGGAGGCCTATGAAGTGCTGGCTGATGCGCGCAAGCGGGCGGCGTATGACCAGTTTGGTCACGCCGGTGTGGAGGGGGCCGCTGGTGCTGGCCGTGGAGGACCGGGGGGCGCCAGCTTCAGCGATATTTTCGAGGATCTGTTCGGCGACATCTTCGGCGGGGCCGGTGGTCGCGGCGGCAGCAATGCTTTCCGTGGCGCAGACTTGCAGTACAACCTGGAAATGAGTCTTGAGGAAGCAGTTTTCGGTACCGAGGTGAAGATTCGCGTCCCCACCCTGGTGACCTGCAAGGCTTGTCACGGCTCCGGCGCCGAACCAGGCACCAGCCCGGAAACCTGTCCCACCTGTAACGGGGTGGGGCGGGTGCGCATGCAGCAGGGGTTCTTTTCGGTGCAGCAGACCTGCCCTCGCTGTCGCGGTACCGGCAAGATCATTGCCAAGCCCTGCGGGAGCTGCCGGGGGCAGGGGCGGGTGGAGGAGCGTCGCACCCTGAGCGTGGCCATTCCCGCCGGCGTGGACAGCGGCGACCGTATCCGGCTGTCCGGAGAAGGGGAAGCGGGTGTCAACGGTGGTCCGTCAGGGGACCTGTATGTCCAGGTTCATGTCAAACCCCATAAGCTGTTCACCCGCAAGGGCAGCGATTTGTACTGTGAGGTGCCCATCAGCTTTGCCACCGCCACCCTGGGAGGTGACCTGGAGATTCCCACCCTCAAGGGGCGGGTGGCGCTGAAGATTCCTGCTGAGACCCAGTCGGGTCGTTTGTTCCGGTTGCGGGGCAAGGGGGTCAAGTCGGTGCATGGAGGGGCCGAGGGGGATTTGATTTGCAGCGTTCGGGTGGAAACCCCCATCAATCTCACCAAAGAGCAGAAGGCGTTACTGGAACAGTTCGATGCGGCCATGACTGCGGGGGGGCAGAAACACAGTCCCCAGCATCAGGGTTGGCTGGACGGGGTAAAGGGCTTCTTTGACGATCTCAAGTTCTGGAGAAAACCATGACTGCGGTACGTGTAGCCATTGTCGGTGCCGGCGGACGCATGGGGCGCACCCTGATCGAAGCGGCGGTTATGGCCCCGGGGCTGGAACCCACCGTAGCCACCGAGATGCCTTCCAGCAGCCTGCTGGGGGCCGATGCCGGTGAGCTGGCGGGTCTGGGGCGTCTGGGGGTGACCCTGGAGGCAGACCCGGCGGCAGCGACAGACCGATTCGATGTGCTGGTGGACTTCACCCGTCCAGAAGGCAGCCTGGTCCATCTGGATATCTGTCGTCGGGCAGGCAAGGCCATGGTGATCGGGACCACCGGATTCACCGACGATCAAAAGGCCGTGATTCGCCAGGCCGCCGAAGACATCCCCGTGGTCTTTGCACCCAACATGAGCGTGGGGGTCAACCTGTGTTTCAAACTCCTGGACCTGGCAGCCAGGGTTCTGGGGGACGAGGTGGATATCGAAATCGTCGAGGCCCATCACCGGCATAAGGTGGATGCCCCTTCCGGCACCGCCCTGCGCATGGGAGAAGTGGTGGCCGATGCCCTGGGCCGTGATCTTAAAACCTGTGCCGTCTATGGTCGTGAAGGGGTGACGGGGGAACGGGATCGGCAGACCATCGGCTTTGAGACCATCCGGGCCGGCGACATTGTGGGGGAGCATACGGTGATGTTTGCCGGTCTGGGGGAGCGGGTGGAAATCACCCATAAAGCCTCCAGCCGCATGACCTTTGCCAAGGGCGCCATGCGCGCTGCAGCCTGGCTCAATGGGCGTCCCGCCGGGCTGTATGACATGCAGGATGTGCTGGGACTGTCTGGGTGAAACAGCGTCCTGTACCGGGGCTTTATTGGACGACATGGCCCTGATCCGCTAGAATTTGCGCCATTCGACAGGTCTTGAAACCCCTGACAGGGCTGGTTGGATCTCCCAACCTGCCCTGTTTCCATATGTGCCGGAGGACTCCTTGAGAACCACACCCGCCTTGCTGGCTTTGGAAGATGGCAGTCTGTTTCACGGTTACGCCCTGGGTGCGGAAGGAACCACCGTGGGTGAAGTCGTGTTCAATACATCCATGACCGGTTATCAGGAAATCCTCACGGATCCTTCCTATTCCCGTCAGATGGTGACGCTCACCTATCCCCACATCGGCAACACCGGCATCAATCCCGAGGACGAGGAAGCCGACGGCCCCCAGGCCGCCGGACTGATCGTCCGCCATGTGCCCGAGCGCATGTCCAACTGGCGGGCCACCGAAACCCTGCCCGATTACCTCAAGCGCCACGGCATCGTCGCCATCACCGGCGTGGATACCCGTCGCCTGACCCGTCTGCTGCGGGAAAAGGGCGCCCAGAACGGCTGTATCATGGCCGGTCAGGTGGACGAGGCCAAGGCCCTGGAAGCCGCCCGCGCCTTTCCTGGTATCAGCGGTATGGATCTGGCCCGGACCGTGACCACCGATACCCCCTTTGAGTGGACCGAAGGAGGGTGGTGTCTGGATAAAGGCTATCGTCAGGGGGGCGCCGAGGCGCCTTTCCACGTGGTCTGTTACGACTTCGGCGTCAAGCGCAACATGCTGCGCTTGCTGGTGGATCGGGGGTGCCGGGTCACCGTGGTGCCCGCCACCAGCACCGCCGAGGAGATTCTGGCCCTGAATCCGGACGGGGTTCTGCTGTCCAATGGTCCCGGTGATCCGGCGCCCTGCGATTATGCCATCCGGGGTATTCAGGGATTGCTGGATAACAATATTCCCCTGTACGGGATCTGCCTGGGACATCAGCTGCTGGGATTGTCCGTGGGCGCTCAGTCCATGAAAATGAAATTCGGTCATCATGGCGCGAACCATCCGGTTCAGGATCTGGCCACCGGCAAGGTGATGATTTCCAGCCAGAACCACGGTTTTGCCATCGATGAAAAGACATTGCCGGCCAATGCCCGGACCAGTCATCGTTCCCTGTTCGACGGTACCCTGCAGGGCATCGAACTGACCGACCGGCCCGCCGTGAGTTTCCAGGGGCATCCCGAGGCCAGTCCCGGGCCTGAAGATGTGGCCCCACAGTTTGGCCGATTCATCGAGATGATGACTGCCCGTCGGAGTTCCGGCGTCTAGTCCTGGTTCTGCATTGAAAGACCGCTCCCCATTTTGCCCGCCGGCGCCGTCAACGGCGTCGGGCTGTTCACGGTAGGACATCCATGCCAAAGAGAACCGACATCCAGAGCATCCTCATCATAGGCGCCGGCCCCATCGTCATCGGCCAGGCCTGTGAATTCGACTACTCTGGCGCCCAGGCCTGCAAGGCCCTGCGCGAAGAGGGGTACCGGGTCATCCTGGTCAACTCCAACCCCGCCACCATCATGACCGACCCGGAGATGGCCGATGCGGTCTACATCGAGCCGGTGGAGTGGAAGACCGTTGCCCGCATCATCGAGCGGGAGCGCCCGGACGCGGTGCTGCCCACCATGGGCGGACAGACCGCCCTCAACTGTGCCCTGGATCTGGCCCGCAATGGCGTACTGGAAAAGTTCGGCGTGGCACTGATCGGCGCCACCGAGGACGCCATCGACATGGCCGAGGACCGGGAGCGCTTCCGTCAAGCCATGGACGAGATCGGCCTGGACTCGCCCAAGGCCTTTATGGTCAACAGCTGGGAAGAGGCCCAACGGGTGCAGCCGGAGATCGGCTATCCCATCATCATCCGCCCCTCCTTCACCATGGGCGGCAGCGGTGGCGGCATTGCCTACAACCGGGAAGAATACGAAGAAATCGTCAAGCGCGGCCTGGACCTGTCTCCGGTCAACGAGGTACAGGTGGAGGAATCCGTGCTGGGCTGGAAGGAGTACGAGATGGAGGTGGTGCGCGACCGGGCGGACAACTGCATCATCATCTGCTCCATCGAGAACCTGGACCCCATGGGGGTGCATACCGGTGATTCCATCACCGTGGCCCCGGCCCAGACCCTGACGGACAAGGAATACCAGATCATGCGCAACGCCTCCCTGGCGGTACTGCGCAAGATCGGCGTGGACACCGGTGGCTCCAACGTGCAGTTTGCGGTCAACCCGGAGGATGGCCGTCTGGTGATCATCGAGATGAACCCCAGGGTATCCCGTTCCTCGGCCCTGGCCTCCAAGGCCACCGGCTTCCCCATTGCCAAGGTGGCGGCCAAGCTGGCGGTGGGCTTCACCCTGGACGAACTGCGCAACGAGATCACCGGTGGCGTGACCCCGGCCTCCTTCGAGCCGTCCATCGACTACGTGGTGACCAAGATTCCCCGGTTCACCTTCGAGAAATTCCCCTCCGCCAAGGCCAGACTGACCACCCAGATGAAGTCCGTGGGCGAGGCCATGGCCATTGGCCGCACCTTCCAGGAATCCTTCCAGAAGGCCCTGCGCAGCCTGGAAACCGGCAGTGACGGCCTCAACGAGATGGTGGATCTGAACGGGGAAGATGCCGAATCCATCATCCGCGGCGAACTGGCCGATGCCGGCCCCGAGCGCATCTGGTACGTGGCCGATGCCTTCCGCTTCGGCCTGACCCTGGCGCAGGTGCATGACATCAGCCACATCGATCCCTGGTTCCTGGCCCAGATTCAGGAACTGGTGGACATCGAGCGGGACCTCAAGACCCGGTCCCTGAAGGATCTGGATCGCCGGACCCTGTTCACCCTCAAGCAGTACGGGTTCTCCGACCGCCGTCTGGCCCGTCTGCTGGACGAGACCGAGCGGACCGTGCGGGCCTACCGCCATGAACTGGGCATCCATCCGGTCTACAAGCGGGTGGACACCTGTGCCGCTGAGTTTGCCTCCACCACCGACTACATGTACTCCACCTATGAGGAGGAGTGCGAGGCCAATCCCTCCAGCCGCGAGAAGATCATGGTCCTGGGCGGCGGCCCCAACCGGATCGGGCAAGGGATCGAGTTCGACTATTGCTGTGTCCATGCCGCCCTGGCCATGCGCGAGGATGGTTATGAAACCATCATGGTCAACTGTAATCCGGAGACCGTCTCCACCGACTACGACACCTCCGACCGGCTGTTCTTCGAGCCGCTGACCCTGGAGGATGTGCTGGAGATCGTGCACCTGGAAAAACCCAAGGGCATCATCATCCAGTTCGGCGGTCAGACTCCGCTCAAGCTGGCCCGGGACCTGGAGGCCGCCGGCGCGCCGGTGATCGGCACCACCCCGGACTGCATCGACCTGGCGGAGGACCGGGAACGCTTCCAGCAGCTGATCGAGAAGCTGGAACTGGTTCAGCCCCCCAACCGCACCGCCCGCAGCGTGGACGAGGCGGTACGCCACGCGGAGGCCATCGGCTATCCGGTGGTGGTACGTCCTTCCTACGTGCTGGGTGGTCGCGCCATGGAGATCGTCTATAACGAAACCGACCTGCGCCGCTACATGCGCGACGCGGTGAAGGTGTCCAATGATGCCCCGGTGCTGCTGGATCGCTTCCTGGACGATGCGGTGGAGGTGGACGTGGATGCCATCTGCGACGGCAAGGACGTGCTCATTGGCGGCATCATGCAGCATATCGAGCAGGCCGGCGTCCATTCTGGTGACTCCGCCTGTTCCCTGCCGCCCTACAGCCTGAGCATGGCGCTGCAGGAACAGATCATCGAACAGGTGCGCAAGATGGCCCTGGGCCTGGGGGTGGTGGGACTGATGAACACCCAGTTTGCTATTCAGCGGGATCGTATCTTCGTGCTGGAGGTGAATCCCCGCGCCTCCCGTACCGTGCCCTTCGTGTCCAAGGCCATCGGCATGCCCCTGGCCAAGATCGCCGCCCGCTGCATGGCTGGCCGCTCCCTGGTGGAGCAGGGGGCCACCCAAACCGTGGTGCCCGACTACTACTCGGTGAAGGAAGCGGTCTTCCCCTTCATCAAGTTCCCCGGCGTGGACCCCATCCTCGGCCCTGAGATGAAGTCCACCGGCGAGGTCATGGGCATGGGTCGCAGTTTCCCCGAGGCCTTTGCCAAGAGCCAGCTGGGTGCCGGCGTCAAGCTGCCCGAGACCGGCAAGGCCTTTATCAGTGTGCGGGAGGTGGACAAGCCTGGCATTATTCCGTTGGCCAGGGATCTGGCGGCCCGGGGGTTTGAATTGATCGCAACCCAAGGCACTGCCCAGGTACTGGAAGCTGCCGGAGTCACCTGTCAGCGCATCAACAAGGTGACTGAGGGACGGCCCCATATTGTCGATATGATCAAGAACGACGAGATCAGTCTGATCATCAACACCACCGAGGGCAAGCAGGCCATTGCCGACTCCTTCACCATCCGTCGGGAGGCTTTGCAGCACAAGGTGACCTATACCACCACCCTGGCCGGCGCCCATGCCACGGTTCAGGCGCTGGAATACCTGGACAGTGACCGGGTGTACTGCCTGCAGGAGATGCATAAGGAGGCCCGTCCGTGAACAAGACACCTTTAACGGTCCGTGGGGCCGAATTGCTCAAGGCGGAACTGCAGCGCCTCAAAAGTGAGGATCGGCCGCAGGTGATTGCGGCCATCGCCGAGGCCCGTGCCCACGGTGATCTCAAGGAAAATGCCGAATACCATGCTGCCCGTGAGCAGCAGGGTTTCATTGAGGGGCGCATCAAGGAACTGGAGGCCAAGCTCTCCAATGCCCAGATCATTGATGTGACCAGCCTCAACGCCGGTGGCAAGGTGGTTTTTGGCGCCACCGTGGAATTGATGGACCTGGACTCGGACACAGAAGTGACGTATCAGATCGTGGGTGACGATGAAGCGGACATCAAGCAGGGGCTGATTTCCGTGAACTCACCCATTGCCCGGGCCTTGATCGGCAAGCATGAGGGGGATGACATCCACTTTAGCGCCCCAGGTGGAGAAAAGCATTTCGAGATTCTGGCGGTGCATTACCGCTGATGGCGGGGATCGTGCCCTGCTGCCCTTATGGGCGGCAGGGCACGTGTTCAGGGCAATGTGATCACCGGCTTGTCCCGGTTGCGCCGGAACAGGGTGGCAATGAATCCCACCCGCTGTACCAGTTCCGCCCCGGTCTGTTCCTGGATTTGATCAATGGCGGCGTCCCGCTGTTCCCGGTCGCCGATGGCCACCTTGACCTTGATCAGCTCATGGTGGTCCAGTGCCTTGCAAATCTCCTCCATGACCGGGTCGGTGAGGCCATTGCGGCCTATGCTGACCACAGGTTTACGGGAGTGCGCCAGGGCACGCAGGTGCTTGATATGTCTTTCGATGGGCATGTCAGGGAAAATCCGCAAGAATCATCAGGCTGCGGGCGCAGCCTGCAAGGTGACGGGAAGGTCGCACATACGGACCTTACCCTGGCCGCCGAGTCTAGCATGTACACACCCGTTGCAGGAGTCCGGCCTGGGTCATCTTGCCCGTTGGCTCCCGTTTCAGACAGGCAACCCCGGAAACTTTGATCCATGGCACGCAGCAAGACCAGCCACCGCTGGCTCAGGGAACATTTTAGCGATCCCTTCGTCCAGAAGGCACAGCAGGAAGGTTGGCGCTCCCGCGCCGTCTACAAGTTACAGGAAATTCAGGCCCGTGACCGGATCATCCGGCCCGGCATGCGGGTGCTGGACCTGGGGGCCGCCCCCGGTGGCTGGACCCAGTTTGTCGTCGGTGAGGTGGGGCGCAAGGGGCGGGTGATTGCTTCGGATATCCTGCCCATGGACCCCATCGAGGGGGTGACATTCATCCAGGGGGATTTTCATGAGGAAGAGGTGCTTGTGGCCATCCTTGCCGCTTTGGGGGATGCGCCGGCAGACCTTGTGATTTGCGACATGGCCCCCAATACCAGTGGTGTGGATGCGGTGGATCAACCCCGCTCCATGTATTTGTCGGAACTGGCCCTGGATACCGCCATTCGGGTGCTGAAACCGGGTGGGGATTTTTTGGTCAAACTGTTTCACGGTGCGGGTTTTGACGAGTATATAAAGACTCTGCGTGGGCAGTTTCACAAGGTCCAGATCCGCAAGCCCGAGGCATCGCGCCCCAGATCCCGTGAGGTCTATGCATTGGCCAGAGGCGTCAAACTGGTGTAAGGTCATCCAAAACCCTGAGCGCACGACGAACAAAGTCGAGGTACACCCTTGAACGAGCTGGTAAAAAACCTGATTATCTGGGCGGTTATCGCCATCGTGCTGATGTCGGTGTTCAACAGCTTCAGCCCGACCCAACCGCAGCCCCAGGCCTGGTCCTATTCGGAGTTCATCAACGAGGTTAAGGCCGGGCGCATCAACAGTGTCTTCATCGAGGACAAGACCATCCACGGGCGCACCATCGGTGGCGAGCGTTTCACCACCTTTGCCCCCAATGACCCTGGCCTGATCGGCGATTTGCTGTCGAGCAACGTGGAAATCCGCGTGGAAGAGCCGGCCCAGCGTTCCCTGCTGACCGATATTCTCATCAGCTGGTTCCCCATGCTGTTGCTGATTGCGGTCTGGATTTACTTCATGCGCCAGATGCAGGGCGGTGCCGGAGGTCGGGGTGCCATGTCCTTTGGCAAGAGCCGCGCCCGCATGATGGGTGAAGACCAGATCAAGGTGACCTTTGGTGATGTGGCAGGTTGCGACGAGGCCAAGGAAGATGTCTCCGAACTGGTGGATTTTTTGCGCGACCCCGGCAAATTCCAGAAACTGGGCGGCAAGATTCCCCGGGGTGTGCTGATGGTGGGTTCCCCCGGCACCGGCAAGACCCTGCTGGCCAAGGCCATTGCCGGCGAGGCCAAGGTGCCCTTCTTCAGCATCTCCGGTTCCGATTTTGTAGAGATGTTCGTCGGGGTGGGTGCCTCCCGGGTCCGGGATATGTTCGAGCAGGCCAAAAAACACGCCCCTTGCATCATCTTCATCGATGAAATCGATGCCGTGGGTCGTCACCGTGGTGCTGGTCTGGGGGGTGGTCACGATGAGCGCGAACAGACCCTGAACCAGTTGTTGGTGGAAATGGATGGTTTTGAGGGTAGCGAGGGCATCATTGTCATCGCCGCCACCAACCGTCCCGATGTGCTGGACCCTGCGCTGCTGCGTCCCGGCCGTTTCGACCGTCAGGTGGTGGTGCCTCTGCCGGACGTGCGGGGACGGGAGCAAATCCTCAAGGTTCACATGCGCAAGGTGCCCCTGTCCGAGAACGTCCGTGCCGACCTGATCGCCCGCGGCACCCCCGGTTTTTCCGGTGCCGATCTGGCCAATCTGGTCAACGAGGCGGCCCTGTTTGCTGCACGCTCCAACAAGCGGCTGGTGGAAATGCTCGATTTCGAGCGGGCCAAGGACAAGATCATGATGGGCGCCGAGCGCAAGTCCATGGTGATGAGCGACGACGAGAAAAAGCTGACCGCCTATCACGAGGCCGGCCATGCCATTGTGGGTCGTCTGGTGCCCGAGCATGATCCAGTCTACAAGGTGAGCATCATCCCCCGGGGCCGGGCCCTGGGCGTGACCATGTTCCTGCCCGATGAAGACCGCTACAGCCACAGCAAGACCCGGCTGGAGAGCCAGATCTGCTCCCTGTTTGGTGGTCGTATTGCCGAAGAGATCATCTTTGGTGCCGACAAGGTGACCACGGGGGCCTCCAACGACATCGAACGGGCCACGGCCATTGCCCGCAACATGGTGACCAAGTGGGGTCTTTCCGACCGCCTTGGCCCCCTGTCCTACGGCGAGGAAGAGGGTGAGGTGTTCCTCGGTCGCCAGATGACCCAGCGCAAGCAGATGTCTGACGAAACCGCACATGCCATTGATGAAGAAATTCGTCGGGTCATCGACATGAGCTATGAGCGGGCCAAGGCCATTCTTGAGGCCAATATGGACAAACTGCACGTCATGGCCGATGCCCTGATCAAGTTCGAGACCATCGATGTGGACCAGATCAATGACATCATGGAAGGGCGTGAACCCCGGGAGCCTGATGGCTGGACCGGCGGCGGTGAATCTGGTGGCGGTACCACCGGGCACGACCAGGAAAAGGGTGACAGCCAGGGTGTGATCGGCGGTCCTGCCAGTCAGACCTGATGTTTGCCCCCAAGTAACGGCCACTGTTCCGTGGCCTGTTGGGAGAGCCGCCCGTCACGGGCGGCTTCCTCTTTTTCAGGACTGCCGGATGCAAGACAGCGCTCATCCTTTTCCATTGCCCCGGATCATGGGCATTCTCAATGTCACCCCCGACTCATTTTCCGATGGTGGCCGTTTTCTGGCACCCCGTCAGGCGCTGGCCCGGGCGCTGGAGATGGTGGAAGACGGTGCGGACATTATTGATATCGGCGGTGAATCTACCCGTCCTGGCTCCACCGGAGTATCCCTGCAGCAAGAGCTGGATCGGGTCATTCCGGTGATAGAGGCTTTGGCCACACGGGTGGATGTCTTGATTTCGGTGGATACCAGCAAGCCGGAAGTCATGGCCGAAGCCTGTGCCGCCGGTGCGGGCATGATCAATGATGTGTTTGCCCTGCAGGCGCCCGATGCCCTGTCGGTGGCGGCCCGCGCCGGGGTGCCGGTCTGTTTGATGCACATGCAGGGTACCCCCAGGGATATGCAGCATCATCCCTGTTACGACGATGTGGTAGCCGAGGTGAGAGATTTTCTGGCGGCCCGTGTCGCTGCCTGTGTTGCTGCCGGGATTCCCCAGGAGCGTCTGGTGCTGGACCCGGGGTTTGGTTTTGGCAAAACCCAGGCCCATAATCTTGCCCTGTTTCGCCATCTGGGGGCATTGGCGGTGCATGGATTGCCGCTGCTGGTGGGGGTGTCCCGCAAGCGCATGATCGGCAATATCCTGGGGGATGACCGTCCCCCAAAAGCCCGGGTCATGGGGAGCGTGGCGGCCGCTCTACTGGCGGCCCGGCGCGGTGCCCGGATCCTGCGGGTACACGACGTGGCGGCCACCAGGGACGCCCTCAAGGTATTGGCGGCCCTGGATTGGCCAGGGTCATCGACAGATTCATTGCATCCCGACGGGTAATCTCATGGAAAGAAAATATTTTGGTACCGATGGCATCCGTGGCCGTGTCGGACGTCATCCCATGACCCCGGATTTTGCCCTGCGACTGGGTTGGGCCACAGGCCGGGTATTGGCGGCAGAGGGTAAGGGGCTGGTGCTCATCGGCAAGGATACCCGGGTATCGGGCTACATGTTTGAATCAGCCCTGGAGGCAGGTTTATCCGCTGCCGGGGTGGACATTCGTTTACTCGGTCCCATGCCCACCCCGGCTGTGGCCTATTTGACCCGCACCTTTCGCGCTGCTGCAGGGATTGTCATCAGCGCATCCCATAATCCCTACTATGACAACGGGTTCAAGTTTTTTTCCAGCGGCGGCAACAAACTGCCCGATGGGGTGGAACAGGCCATCGAAGCCGAACTGGAAAAACCGATGGAAACGGTGGACTCTGCTGATCTGGGCAAAGTGGAACGGGTGGTGGATGCCGCTGGCCGCTATATCGAATTTTGCAAGGGGACCATTCCCACAGGCACTACCCTGCGGGGTTTGAAGATTGTGGTGGATTGTGGCCACGGGGCCACCTATGCAGTGGCTCCCCATGTATTCGAGGAGCTGGGTGCGGAGGTGGTTGCCCTGGGGGTGGAACCGGATGGGTTCAATATCAATGAGGGCTGCGGTTCCCTGCATCCCCGTGCCCTGCAGGCGGCCGTTTTGTCCCAGCAGGCCGATCTGGGCATTGCCCTGGATGGCGATGGGGACCGTCTGATTCTGGTGGACGAACGGGGTGAGGTGGTGGACGGGGATCAGGCCCTGTGCATCATTGCCCTGGCCCGACAGGCGGACGGCACGCTGCGAGGGGGGGTGGTGGGTACCCTGATGAGCAATCTGGGGCTGGAACAGGCCCTGTTGAGCAAGGGCATACCGTTTCGCCGGGCCGCCGTGGGGGATCGCTATGTGATGGAAGCCCTGCAGACCGAAGGCTGGCTTTTGGGTGGGGAGTCCTCCGGTCACCTGATTTGCCTGGATCGCACCAGTACCGGAGACGGCATTGTGGCAGCCTTGCAGATCCTGGAGGTCATGCGCACCACGGGTCAATCATTGTCCCAGCTGAGGGCGGTGATGGAAAAATACCCCCAGACCCTGGTCAATGTGCCCATCAATGCCGCCTTGTCCCGGCAAAATTTACTCGAACATCAGGGGATTATTACGGCTCTCAAGGCAGCCGAAGCGGCTTTGGCCGATCGGGGACGAGTGCTACTGCGTCCTTCGGGTACCGAGCCCCTGGTGCGTGTCATGGTGGAAGGGACCGATTTGCGCCAGGTTGCACGGATCGCCCAGGAACTGGCGGAGGCTGTACGCCGGGTGGCGGGGACTTGTTAAAATTGATTTATCCTTGTTGTGAAGGTAGGATTCCCGGCTCCATACAATACGCAGTGCGAACTCAGGAGCAGACTGATGCGCAAGCCCCTGGTAGCCGGTAACTGGAAGTCCAATGGCTCGTATGCCGCCAATCAAACCCTGATCACAGATCTGATGGGGCCTGTGGGCGAGCTGGGCCGGGTGGACGTGGCCATATGCCCGCCCTTTGTCTATCTGGACCAGGTGGCCAAGCTGTGCCACGGTGGATCCATTGCCCTGGGTGCCCAGGATGTATCGGACCAGGACCGTGGTGCCTACACCGGCGAAGTGGCTGCCGACATGCTGCGGGAAATGGGCTGTACCTATGTGATTGTGGGGCATTCCGAGCGCCGCACCCTGTACGGCGAGGATGACACCTTCACGGCACGCAAGTTTGCGGCTGCCCGGCAGCATGGACTCATCCCCATTTTATGTGTGGGTGAACAGTTCTGGGAGCGTGAAGAAGGAATCACCGAGTCCGTGGTTGCCCGTCAGCTGGATGCGGTACTGGCGCTGGAGGGCATTGAGGCCCTGGCTGAGGCCGTGATTGCTTACGAACCCGTCTGGGCCATCGGCACCGGCAAAACCGCTACGCCTCAGCAGGCTCAGGCGGTACATGCCTTTATTCGTACCCGGCTGGAGCACCAGAATCCGGCTGTGGCACAGAAGATACGCATTGTGTATGGCGGCAGCGTCAAAGCCGATAACGCCGCCGAATTGTTTACACAACCCGACATCGATGGCGGCCTGATCGGCGGCGCCTCACTCAAGGCCTCGGATTTTCTGGCAATCTGCAAGGCCGCAGAACAAGCAGGTTAAAACCGTCATGCTGTATGGCATTTTGCTCGTTATTCAGGTCATTCTGGCCATTGGACTGATTGCGCTGATCCTGCTGCAGCATGGCAAGGGAGCGGACGCAGGAGCGGCTTTTGGCAGTGGTGCCTCGGCCACCGTATTTGGTGCCAGAGGGTCTGCCAATGCCCTCAGTCGCGCCACCGCCATCACTGCCACGGCCTTTTTTGTCAACAGTCTGGCCTTGGCCTATCTGGTGGCCAATCGCCCTGAAGCCCCCAGTGTGATCGATCTGATTGAAACAGCGCCCCGGATCATCGAACAGCCGGCAGACCTGGCACCTGTTGATCCTGCGCCTGATGTGCCCGCCGACGTACCCAACTGATCTGGGTGCAGATTCAGGGTTGGTTTTATCTGAGTTTCTGTTAGAATGCCGGTCCCGGCAGCAGGCTGATTCAATGTGCAGGCTGCCGGCACCTCGATTTCAGGCATTGCAGATGTGGTGGAATTGGTAGACACGCCGTCTTGAGGGGGCGGTGGCGAAAGCCGTGTCGGTTCGAGTCCGACCATCTGCACCATCCTTATCCGTTTATTCGTACCGAATTCAAGTCATGATCATATGCCGGACCCCTTGCCCTGGACCGGCCTTGGTCGTGTCCGATGGGTTTTCATCGGGTTCTGTCTGCCTGAATGGGCGGTTAAAATTGCGATTTGTCAAAATAATTCGCTGTTTTATCAATGCATTAGTTTTATTGGGAGCTTGACACTTTTTTTATGGGTGTCCTAGACTCGCCCGGACTTTTAAAGCATTGGCACTTTACGCCGGCTCAAATAACTAATAAAAAGATGTGCCTGGATTTCAACGCACGGGCACACGAAAATCACCAAGTCCTGCCCTGGGTCATTCAGCGCCAGGTCAGGAGGAGAGGACAATGCTGGAAAACTACCTGCCAATACTGGTGTTCATTGGCATCGGATTGCTTGTCGGCGTCATTCCCCTGGCCATTGGCATGGCCGTGGGGCCACGCAAGCCCGATAGTGCCAAGGACTCACCCTATGAGTGCGGCTTTGAGGCCTTTGAAGACTCCCGCATGAAATTCGACATCAGGTTCTACCTGGTGGCCATTCTCTTCATCATCTTCGATCTGGAAATTGCATTTCTTTTCCCCTGGGCCGTGGCCCTGGATGAGATCGGCATGTTCGGCCTGCTCGCCATGGCCATGTTTCTCGGCATCCTGGTGATCGGCTTCATTTACGAGTGGAAGAAGGGGGCCTTGGAATGGGAATAGAAGGCGTCCTGGAAAAGGGCTTTGTCACCACCTCTGCGGACAAGCTCATCAACTGGGCACGGACCGGATCGCTCTGGCCGATGACCTTCGGCCTGGCCTGCTGCGCCATCGAGATGATGCATGCCGGTGCCGCCCGTTACGACATGGACCGGCTGGGGGTGATCTTCCGTCCCAGTCCGCGCCAGTCCGATGTCATGGTGGTGGCCGGTACCCTGTGCAACAAGATGGCCCCCGCCCTGCGCAAGGTCTACGACCAGATGGCCGAGCCCCGCTGGGTCATTTCCATGGGGTCCTGCGCCAACGGGGGAGGGTACTATCACTACTCCTACTCGGTGGTGCGTGGCTGTGACCGCATTGTGCCGGTGGATGTCTACGTCCCCGGATGTCCTCCCACCGCGGAAGCCCTGCTGTACGGCATTTTGCAGTTGCAGAACAAGATTCGTCGCACTCAGACCATTGCCCGTTAGCCGGTGGTCCCCAGCCTGGATTTCACGATGAGCGAGAAACTCGACAGACTGGCCGCGTGCCTGGAAGAAAAGATCAAGGGCCGGATCAGGCGCCTGCATCGGGCCTGTGATGAGCTGACCCTGGACATCTCCGCCGGGGACTTGCTGGATATTGCCGGAATCTTGCGCCAGGACCCGGAACTGGGGTTCGACATGCTGGTGGATGTCTGCGGGGTGGACTATTCCGCCTACGGGGTGACAGAATGGGCCACCGAGTCCTCCACCGCCGAGGGTTTTGGCCGCGGGGTGGAACAGGCTACCTTTGGACGCTTCACCTTCGACGAAGCCCCACCGGCCTCTGGCCGCTCCGGTCCCCGTTTCGCCGTGGTCTACCATCTGCTTTCGGTGGCCCATAATCACCGCCTGCGGATTCGGGTGTACTGCGAGGATGACGAGTTTCCCACCATGCCCTCCTTGGTGGAGGTCTGGAACAGTGCCAACTGGTTTGAGCGGGAGGCCTTTGACCTGTTCGGCATCGTTTTCAATGGTCATCCGGACCTGCGTCGCATCCTCACCGACTATGGCTTTGTCGGCCATCCCTTCCGCAAGGATTTCCCCCTGGTGGGCCATGTGGAGATGCGCTACGACCCGGAACAGCGCCGTGTGATCTACCAGCCTGTGACCATCACCCCACGGGTGCTGGTGCCCAGGGTCATCCGCAAGGACCATCGCTACCTGGACGATGCCGCCGAGGAGAAGTCCACCGATGCCTGAGATTCGCAACTACACGCTTAACTTCGGCCCCCAGCACCCGGCTGCCCACGGGGTGCTGCGGCTGGTGCTGGAGATGGATGGGGAGGTGGTTCAGCGTGCCGACCCCCATATCGGGTTGTTGCACCGGGGGTCGGAGAAACTGGCCGAGAGCAAGCCATACAACCAGAGTATCGGCTACATGGATCGTCTGGACTACATGTCCATGATGGTCAACGAACATGGCTATGTGAAGGCCATCGAACGGCTGCTGGGGATCGAACCGCCCCTGCGCGCCCAGTACATCCGGGTCATGTTCGACGAAATCACGCGGATCCTGAACCATCTGCTATGGCTGGGTACCCACGCCCTGGATGTGGGTGCCATGACCATGTTCCTGTATTGTTTCCGGGAACGGGAGGATTTGCTGGACTGCTACGAGGCCGTCAGTGGCTCCCGCATGCATGCCACTTATTATCGTCCTGGCGGTGTTCATCGGGATCTGCCCGGCACCATGGCCCAGTACGAGCCTTCCCGCTGGAAGACCCCGGCAGATGTGCAACGCCTCAATGCCAGTCGCTCCGGTACCTTGCTGGATTTCATCGAGGACTTCACTGGCCGGTTTCCCACCCGTGTGGACGAATATGAAACCCTGCTCACGGAGAATCGTATCTGGAAACAGCGTACCGTGGGCATCGGTGTGGTCAGCCCGGAGCGTGCCCTCCAGCTGGGTCTGACCGGTCCCATGTTGCGCGGCTCGGGGGTGGCCTGGGATCTGCGCAAAAAACAGCCTTATGCGGTCTATGACCGTATGGATTTTGATATTCCGGTGGGGGTCAACGGCGACAGCTATGACCGCTATCTGGTCCGGATCGAGGAAATGCGTCAGTCCAACCGCATCATTCGTCAATGTGTGGACTGGCTCAAGGCCAATCCGGGTCCGGTGATGATCGACGACCACAAGGTCGCACCGCCGCCCCGGGAGGAAATGAAGGCGGACATGGAGTCCCTGATCCATCACTTCAAGCTCTTCACCGAGGGTTACTGTGTGCCCGAGGGCGAGGTGTATTCCGCCGTGGAGCATCCCAAGGGGGAGTTTGCGGTGTATCTGATCTCCGATGGGGCCAACAAGCCCTACCGGGTCAAGGTCCGGCCACCGGGATTTGTCCATCTGTCAGCCCTGGATGAAATGTCCCGGGGTCACATGCTCGCCGACGTGGTCACCCTCATCGGCAGCCTGGATATCGTGTTCGGGGAGATTGACCGCTGATGTCAGCCAACCAGACCAAGGGGAAGGCCAGCCTGCTCAATGCGCATCTGCGCGAGGAAATCGATCAGTGGTTGGCCCGCTATCCGGAAGACCGGCGCCGCTCCGCGGTGCTGGGGGCCTTGCGGGCCGTCCAGCATGAGCAGGGGCACCTGAGTACCGAGATGATGGATGCGGTGGCCGAGTACATCGGCATGCCCGAGATCGCCGTCTACGAGGTGGCCAGCTTCTACTCCATGTTCGAGCTGGAGCCGGTGGGGCGTCACAGCATCTCCGTCTGCACCAATGTCTCCTGCATGCTGCGCGGCGCCGACAAGATCCTCGACCACGTGGAAAACAAGCTGGGCATCAAGCTGGGGGAGTCCACCCCCGATGGCCGCTTCTTCCTCAAGAAGGAAGAGGAGTGTCTGGCGGGGTGCTGCGGCGCCCCCATGATGCAGGTGAACCACGTCTATCATGAGCATCTCACCCCCGAGAAGGTGGATGAGATCCTGGACAAGCTGGAGTAGACGCCCATGACCAACCGCATCTGCTTCATCACCCGCCAGTTCGATGAACCCTGGACCTATGAGAACTACCTCAAGGTGGGCGGGTACAAGGCCCTGGAAAAGATCATCGCCGAGAAGATGACCCCGGACCAGGTCATCGAAGAGGTGAAGGCATCCAATCTGCGGGGCCGCGGCGGGGCCGGGTTCCCCGCGGGTCTCAAGTGGAGCTTCATGCCGCGCACGGCGCCGGGCCAGAAGTACGTGGTGTGCAATTCGGATGAATCCGAGCCGGGCACCTGCAAGGACCGGGACATCCTGCGCTTCAATCCCCACGCCCTGGTGGAAGGCATGATCATCGCCGGTTATTCCATCGGCGCCACCGTCGGCTACAACTACATGCGCGGCGAATTCATGGACGAGCCCTATCAGCGCTTCAGCCAGGCGGTGAAGGAAGCCTATGACCACGGCTGGCTGGGGCGGAACATCAAGGGCAGCGGCATTGATTTCGATCTGTATCCCACCCTGGGCGCCGGCGCCTACATCTGCGGCGAGGAAACCGCCCTGCTGGAATCCCTGGAAGGCAAGAAGGGCATGCCCCGGTTCAAGCCGCCGTTTCCGGCCAACTTCGGTCTCTACGGCCGGCCCACCACCATCAACAACACCGAGACCCTGTCTTCGGTGCCCGCCATTATCCGCGAGGGCGGCCAGTGGTTTGCCGCCCTGGGGGTGGAACGCTCCGGCGGCGAGAAGCTGTTTTCGGTGTCCGGGCACGTGGAACGCCCCGGTAACTACGAGGTGCCCATGGGCACGCCGTTTGCCGATCTTTTGGCCATGGCCGGCGGGGTCTGGAAGGGGCGCAAGCTCAAGGCGGTGATCCCTGGGGGCTCCTCCGTGCCGGTGGTGCCGGGGGATCTGATGATGACCGCCACCATGGACTATGACGGCGTGACCAAGGTGGGTTCCATGCTGGGTTCCGGTGCCGTCATCGTCATGGACGAGACCACCGACATGGTCAAGGTGCTGCAGCGTATCTCCCGCTTCTATTTTGCCGAGTCCTGCGGCCAGTGCACGCCCTGCCGCGAGGGCACGGGATGGCTCTATCGCATGGTCACGCGCATTGTGGAAGGTCAGGGGCGCATGGAAGACCTGGCGCGGCTGGACGACGTGGCCGCCAAGATCGAGGGCCGCACCATCTGCGCCCTGGGCGATGCCGCCGCCATGCCGGTGCGCAGTTTTGTCAAGCACTTCAGACACGAGTTCGAACACTACATTCAGCACGGTCGCAGCCTGGTGGCGGACGCGGCCTGACGGGTGCGGAACGGGGCAACGGGAAGTGAAGCATGAGTGACGATCTGGTCAACTTCGAGGTCAACGGCATCCCCCTGCAAGCCAGGAAGGGGAGCCTGTTGATCGCCGCGACGGATGCCGCCGGTATCCGTATCCCGCGCTTCTGCTACCACGAGAAGCTGTCGGTGGCGGCCAACTGCCGCATGTGCCTGGTGGAGGTGGAGCGGGCGCCCAAGCCCATGCCGGCCTGCGCCACCCCGGTGGCCGAGGGCATGAAGGTCTACACCCGGTCGCCCAAGGCCCTGGCCGCCCAGAAGGCGGTGATGGAATTCCTGCTCATCAATCACCCCCTGGACTGCCCGGTCTGTGACCAGGGCGGGGAGTGCGAACTGCAGGATGTCTCCATGGGCTATGGCGAGGACCTGTCCCGCTACAGCGAGGCCAAGCGCGTGGTCAGGGACAAGGACATCGGTCCCCTGATCGCCACCGAGATGACCCGCTGCATTCACTGCACCCGCTGTGTGCGTTTCGGTGAGGAGATCGCCGGCATGCGGGAACTGGGGGCCACCGGCCGTGGCGAGCGGGTGGAGATCGGGACCTTTGTCCAGCGTACCGTGATGTCCGAGCTTTCGGGCAATGTCATCGACCTGTGTCCGGTGGGGGCATTGACCGCCAAGCCGTCCCGTTTCACCTACCGGGCCTGGGAAGTGATCCAGCATCCCACCGTGTCTCCCCATGACTGCGTGGGTTCCAACCTGTTTTTGCACACCTACAACGGCCAGGCCAAACGGGTGGTGCCCCGCCGCAATGACGGCGTGAACGAAACCTGGATTGCCGACCGTGACCGCTTCAGCTATGCCGGTCTACAGTCCCAGGATCGCCTCACCACCCCCATGATCCGCGAACGGGGCGAGTGGGTGCGCACCGATTGGGAAACGGCCATGACCCAGGTCATTGACGGGCTACGGGCGCAGCCGGCTGCCGAATGTGGCGCCCTGTTGTCCCCCCAGTCCAGTCTGGAAGAACTCTATCTGGCCCAGCAGTGGTTGCGGGGCATGGGGATTCAGTCGGTGGATCATCGCCTGCGGCAGACGGATTTTTCGGATCAGGATCAGGCGCCCCTGTTCCCCTATCTGGGCAGCAGCCTGGAGGATCTGGAGCAGACCGGAGGTGTGTTACTGGTGGGTGGGGATGTCCGCAGGGAACAGCCCATGCTGGCCCATCGTCTGCGCAAGGCGGCCCTGGCGGGACAGCCAGTGATGGCCATCAATTCCCGGGATTTCGATTTTCACTTCCCCCTCGCGCACCAGCGGGTCACTGACCCTCACGGTATGCTCACGGCCCTGGCCGGGGTATTGCAAGCGGCCCTGGCCGGCGCGGGACAATCTGCCCCGACCGCCCTGGCCGAGGTGCTCAGAGACATCAAGCCCGATGCCGTCGATACCGCCATGGCCGGGATGCTGGCCCAGGCCGGGGCGCGGGGGCAGGTGCTGCTGGGTACCCAGGCCATGCACCATCCCCGGTTTGCCCTGCTGCGCGCGCTGGCGGGTGCCCTGTGCGAGGTCACCGGTGCCCGCCTGGGATACCTGCCCGAAGGCGGCAATGCCGCCGGTGCCTGGCTGGCGGGCGCGGTGCCTCACCGGGGCGTGGCCGGGGTGGGTCTGCAGACTCAGGGCCGTCATATACAGGACTTGCTGGCCAACGGGATCAAGGGCTGTGTCCTGCTGAACGTGGAGCCGGACCTGGATTGCGACAATCCTGCCCAGGCCCTGCAGGCCCTGCAGGGGGCAGCGTTCGTGGTGGCCATGACACCGTTCGTCACCGAGACCCTGCGTCGCCATGCCCATGTGCTGCTGCCCATTGCCACCTTTGCCGAGACCTCCGGCACCTGGATCAATGGGGAGGGCCGCTGGCAGAGCGTGCCCGGCGCCGCCACCCCGCCGGGGGACACCCGTTCCGCCTGGAAGGTGTTGCGGGTACTGGGCAACATGAGCGATCTGGCCGGATTTGAATACCTGTCCTCGGAAGAGGTGAGGGATGAACTCAAGGCCCGCCTGACCGAGGCGG
The DNA here is from genome assembly GCF_900110965.1 of Ectothiorhodospira magna. Taxonomy (GTDB): domain Bacteria; phylum Pseudomonadota; class Gammaproteobacteria; order Ectothiorhodospirales; family Ectothiorhodospiraceae; genus Ectothiorhodospira; species Ectothiorhodospira magna. The sequence continues at coordinate 21,429 of NZ_FOFO01000007.1, read as the reverse complement.
GCATCTCCGGTTTCGACAACCGGGTGTCCCTGGAGGGCCGTACCCTGGCCCTCCCGCCCAGGCCCGCCGGGCTGCAACGGGTTTCCGCCACCGCCATGTATGGGGTGGACAGCCTGGTGCGCCGGTCCCTGCCTCTGCAGCAGACGCCGGAGGCCCTGGATCGGGCGGCCCACATCAGCGAGGCCGAGGCCCGTGGCCTGGAACTGCTGGGGGCCGAGGAAGTGGTGGTGCGCCAGGGCAAGCTGACGGCCCGCATGAGGCTGGTGATCGACGATACGGTACCCGCTGGCTGTGTCTGGCTGCCGGGTGGCATCACGGAAACAAGCACCCTCGGCCCCGCATACGGGCCGGTGGAACTGCACAAGGTTTAAGGTCGGGGTCCGAGCATGCAGCAAGCCATGATGGAATTCTGGGACGGGTTGCCAGTGATCATGCAGATCATGACCAAGATCATGATGATCGTCGGCCCCCTGTTGCTGGTGGTGGCCTACACCACCTTCGCCGAGCGCAAGGTGATCGGCTACATGCAGGTGCGGGTTGGCCCCAACCGGGTGGGGCCGCGGGGCTGGCTGCAGCCCATCGCCGACTCCCTCAAGCTGCTGCTCAAGGAAGTCATCATCCCCACCAACTCGGACAAGTACCTGTTCCTGATCGCCCCGGTACTGGCCATTGCCCCGGCCCTGGCGGTCTGGGCGGTGATCCCCTTCGATGATGGCATGGTGCTGGCCGACATCAACGCCGGCCTGCTGTATCTGCTGGCCCTGAGTTCGGTGGGTGTCTACGGCATCATCATCGCCGGCTGGGCCTCCAACTCCCGTTACGCCCTGCTGGGGGGGATGCGATCCGCCGCCCAGATCGTGTCCTACGAGATTGCCATGGGGTTTGCCCTGGTGGGGGTGGTGATGGCCGCCGGCAGTCTGAATCTGGGTGAGATCGTCATGGCCCAGCAGGGCAGTGTCTATCACTGGTTCCTGCTGCCCCTGTTCCCCCTGTTTCTGGTCTACCTGATCTCCGGGGTGGCAGAGACCAACCGTGCCCCATTCGACGTGGCGGAAGGGGAGTCGGAGATCGTGGCCGGTTTCCATGTGGAATACTCCGGCATGGCCTTTGCCATCTTCTTCCTGGCCGAATACGCCAACATGATCCTGATCTCGGCACTGACCGCCCTGCTGTTCCTGGGGGGCTGGCTGTCGCCTTTTGAAGGCATCCTGCCCGAGAGTGTCTTTGCCCTGCCGGTGATCGGCTGGCTGCTGGGCAGCGGCATTCACTGGCTGCTGATCAAGACCGCCTTCTTCCTGTTCTGTTTCCTCTGGTTCCGCGCCACCTTCCCGCGCTACCGCTATGACCACATCATGCGGCTGGGCTGGAAGGTGCTGATTCCCGTGACCATCCTGTGGCTGTTTGTGCTGGGCGTGGCGGTTGCCCTGGGCATCGGCCCCTGGTTCGCGTAAGGGAGGCATTTCATCATGAGCACGGCGATTCGCCAGTTCTTCAAGACCTTCCTGCTGTGGGAACTGCTGCTGGGCCTGAAACTGACGGGACGGCATCTGTTCTCCCGCAAGATCACCATCCAGTATCCGGACGAGACCACGCCGATCTCGCCCCGTTTTCGCGGCCTGCATGCCCTGCGCCGCTATCCCAACGGGGAAGAGCGCTGCATCGCCTGCAAGCTGTGCGAGGCGGTGTGCCCGGCGCTGGCCATCACCATCGAGTCGGAAGCGCGGGACGACGGCACCCGCCGCACCACCCGTTACGACATCGATCTGTTCAAGTGCATCTTCTGCGGCTTCTGCGAGGAGGCCTGCCCGGTGGATTCCATCGTCGAGACCCACATCATGCACTACCACTTCGAAAACCGTGGCGAGCAGATCATGACCAAGGACAAGCTGCTGGCCATCGGTGACAAATACGAGGCCCAGATTGCCGCCGCCCGTGCCGTCGATGCGCCCTACCGCTGATCAGGGGGACTGCCTTTCATGAGTTTCGAACAGTTTTTGTTCTACTTCTTCTCCGTCGTTCTGGTGGGGGCGGCCGTGGCCATGATCACGGTGCGCAACCCGGTGCACGCGGCCCTGTTCCTGGTGCTGGCCTTTTTCACCAGCGCCGCCCACTGGATCATGCTGGAGGCGGAGTTCCTCGGCATCCTGCTGGTGCTGGTGTACGTGGGGGCGGTGATGGTGCTGTTCCTGTTCGTGGTCATGATGCTGGACATCAACGTGGCCAGGGTCAGGGAAGGCTTTGTCCGGTTGCTGCCGGTGGGACTGGTGGTGGCCGTGGGCATGATGGTGGTGATGGCCATGGTGGTGGGGGCCAGGGTGTTCCAGGTGGAATCCCCCGGCCGCGCCGATGGGGACTACAGCAACACCAAGGCCATCGGTGAGTTGCTCTATACCGAATATGTCTATCCCTTTGAGATTGCCGCCGTGATCCTGCTGGTGGCCATCATCGCCGCCATCACCCTGACCTTGCGGCGCCGGCCCGACAGCCTTTACATGGACCCGGCGGAGCAGATCAAGGTGCAGCGAAAGGATCGGGTGCGCCTGATCAAGATGGAAGCGGAAAAGAAGTAGCGTCACATGGGCCGATGGACCCTGGATCCTGTTGTCATGGCCGGATCGGCATGGCGGGCGGATTTCAGGACTGAATCTACAGGGCTGAACGAAAACACCCAAGCGGGCGCCGTGGCGAGACCTGCGCTGGGCCAAAAACGGGACCAAGCATGATTCCTCTGTCGCATTACCTCATCCTTGGGGCGATCCTGTTCGCGCTGAGCGTCACCGGGATCTTCCTGAACAGGAAAAACCTGATCCTCCTGCTCATGTGCATCGAGCTCATGTTGCTGGCGGTGAACATGAACTTCATTGCCTTCTCCCATTACCTGGGGGATCTGGCGGGGCAGATCTTCGTGTTCTTCATCCTCACCGTGGCAGCGGCGGAGGCGGCCATCGGCCTGGCCATCCTGGTGCTGGTGTTCCGTAATCGACAGACCATCAACGTCCAGGATCTGGACGAGATGAAGGGGTAGGGCATGGATACTATCTATCTGCTCATCGTACTCGCCCCCCTGTTCGGGGCCATCGCCGCCGGTCTGTTCGGCCAGCAGCTCGGGCGGACCGGGGCGCATACCGCCACCATCGCCGGGGTGGCCGTCTCCTTCCTGCTCTCGCTGGTGGTGTTCTGGCACCACATGATCGGCGGGGCCGAGGTCTACAACGAGACCGTCTACACCTGGCTGGTCAGTGACGGCATCCGCTTCGAGGTGGGGTTCCTGGTGGACAATCTCACCGCTCTGATGATGCTGGTGGTGACCTTCGTTTCCCTCATGGTGCACATCTACACCATCGGCTACATGCGTGAGGACCCAGGCTATCAGCGTTTCTTCGCCCTGATTTCCCTGTTCACCTTCTCCATGTTGATGCTGGTGATGGCCAACAACTTCATGCAGCTGTTCTTCGGCTGGGAGGCCGTGGGCCTGGTGTCCTACCTGCTCATCGGCTTCTGGTTCAAGCGGCCCACCGCCATCCATGCCAACCTCAAGGCCTTCATCGTCAACCGGGTGGGGGACTTTGCCTTCGTGCTCGGGATTGCCGCCATCGTCTTCTACACCGGCAGCCTGGACTACGCCACCGTCTTCGGTCAGGCCGAAGGCATGTCCCAGGCCACCATCAGGGTGCTGCCGGGTACTGAATGGTCCCTGCTGACCGTGGCCTGCATCCTGCTGTTCATCGGTGCCATGGCCAAGTCGGCCCAGGTGCCCCTGCATGTGTGGCTGCCCGACTCCATGGAAGGCCCCACCCCCATCTCGGCCTTGATCCATGCCGCCACCATGGTGACGGCGGGGATCTTCATGGTGGCGCGCATGTCGCCCCTGTACGAATTCTCCGTGACCGCCCTGAGCTTCGTGCTCATCATCGGTGCCATTACCGCCTTCTTCATGGGGCTGGTGGGGCTGGTGCAGAACGACATCAAGCGGGTGGTGGCCTATTCCACCCTATCCCAGCTCGGCTACATGACGGTGGCCCTGGGCGCCTCCGCCTATGCGGCGGGCATCTTCCACCTCATGACCCATGCCTTCTTCAAGGCCCTTCTGTTCCTGGCCGCCGGTTCGGTGATCATGGCCATGCATCATGAGCAGGACATCCGTCGCATGGGTGGGCTGCGCAAGTACATGCCCATCACCTATGCCACCGCCCTGATCGGTTCCCTGGCGCTGATCGGTTTCCCGGGGCTGGCCGGCTTCTTCTCCAAGGACGGCATCATCGAGGCCGTGTCCCTGTCGGAGATTCCGGGGGCGGGTATTGCCTACGTGCTGATATTGCTGGGGGTGTTCGTCACCGCCCTGTACACCTTCCGCATGTTCTTCCTGGTATTCCACGGCGAGGAGCGTTTCCGCCATGGGGCACCCGGCACCAACCACGATCATGGACATGATCACGAGGGCCATGGTCACGGCCTCAAGGGAGATCCGAAGGAGTCACCCTGGGTGGTCACCGTGCCCCTGATCCTGCTGGCGATCCCCTCGGTGCTGGCGGGCTACTTCGTCGGTCCCCTGTTGTTTGGCGATGTCTTTGCCGGGGTGATTCATGTGGACGAGACCCGGGATGTACTGGCCCTTCTGGGCGAGGGTTATACCGGCGTCATGGGCTTCATCGCCCACGGCCTGGTGATGCCCCCCTTCTGGCTGGCGATGGCGGGTCTGGCCACGGCCTGGTTCATCTATATGAAACGCCCGGACCTGGCTGACAGCGCCCGTCGCCGTGCCCCCTGGGCCTACAACCTGCTCAGCCGGAGCTATGGCTTTGACCAGTTCAATGACGTGGTGTTCGCCAGGGGCACCCAACGCCTGGGGCAGTGGTTGTGGCGCTTTGGTGACACCCTGGTGATCGATACGGCCATCGTCAACGGCAGTGCCAGGACGGTGGGCTGGTTGTCCCGGCAGGTGCGTCATGTGCAGACGGGCTATGTGTATCACTACGCCTTCGCCATGATCATCGGTCTGCTGGTGCTCATCATGGCGTTTGCCTTCTAGCGCGGTCGTGCTGAGTGCAACGACAGGATCAACGCAGGATTCCACTGGGAAGAAATAATGTTCGCTGACTGGCCACTGCTCTCTCTTGTGATATGGACGCCGATTCTCGGCGGCCTGATCGTCCTGACCATGGGTGACCGGATGCCCGAGGCATCCCGGCGCGTGGGCCTGGCCTTCGCGGTGCTGACCTTCCTGGTGAGCATCCCGTTGTTCACCCAGTTCGACCGCGGCACCCACGAGATGCAATTCGTGGAGATGATCCCCTGGATCAGCACCTTCAACATCCATTACCACCTGGGCGTGGACGGGATCTCCATGCCATTGATCCTGCTCACCACCTTCATCACGGTGCTGGTGGTCATTGCCGCCTGGGAAGTGATACAGCATCGGGTGTCCCAGTACCTGGCTGCCTTCCTGATCATGGAGGGCCTGATGAACGGGGTCTTCTCGGCCCTGGACGCGGTGCTGTTCTACGTCTTCTTCGAGGCCATGCTGATCCCCATGTTCCTGGTGATCGGCATCTGGGGCGGCCCCAACCGGATCTACGCCACCCTCAAGTTCTTCCTCTACACTTTCCTGGGCTCGGTGTTTCTGCTCATCGGCCTGATCTATCTGTACACCCAGTCCGGCAGCTTCGCCATCCTGGACTTCCACCATCTGCCCCTGGGCATGACCGCCCAGATGCTGATCTTCCTGGGCATGCTGCTGGCCTTCGGGGTGAAGATTCCCATGTTCCCGGTCCATACCTGGTTGCCGGATGCCCATGTGGAGGCCCCCACCGGGGGGTCGGTGATCCTGGCGGCGATCATGCTCAAGATCGGTGGCTACGGATTTTTGCGCTTCTCCCTGCCCATCGCCCCGGACGCGGCCATGGCCCTGGACTGGCTGATGGTCACCCTGTCCCTGATCGCCGTGGTTTACATCGGCCTGGTGGCCCTGATGCAGCAGGACATGAAGAAACTGATCGCCTACTCTTCCATCGCCCACATGGGGTTTGTGACCCTGGGCTTCTTCATCGTCTTCATGATCTACAACAACACCGGTTCCTGGCAGGGGGCTGCCCTGGGGATCAGCGGCGGCATGGTGCAGATGATCTCCCACGGCCTGATTTCCGCAGCCATGTTCCTGAGTGTGGGGGTGCTCTATGACCGCATGCACAGCCGCCAGATCGCCGATTACGGCGGCGTGGCCAACACCATGCCCTGGTTTGCCGCCTTCTTCGTTCTGTTTGCCATGGCCAACACGGGACTGCCGGGTACCTCGGGGTTCGTGGGCGAGTTCATGGTGATCCTGGCCGCCTTCCGCGCCGACTTCTGGATTGCCCTGCTGGCCGCCACCACCCTGATCCTGGCCGCGGCCTATACCCTGTGGCTGGTGAAGCGGGTGGTCTACGGCGAGGTGGCCAATGACAACGTGGCCAAACTGACGGATGTGAACCGGCGTGAGTTCTGGGTGCTGGGCGTGCTGGCCTTTGCCGTGCTCCTTCTGGGGGTCTGGCCGGCGCCCCTGCTGGATGTGCTGGACGCCACCGTGGACAACCTGGTGCGGCATATCGCCGTTTCCAAGCTCTAAGCTCTCCTGGATGCCGATATGACCTTTGAGATTCCGGATTTCATCCCCGTCATTCCCGAGCTTTTCCTGCTGGGCATGGCCTGCTTCATCCTGGTGGCGGATCTGTTCATCCCCCAGGCCCGTCGGGACATCACCTACGGACTGACCCAGTTCACCCTGCTGGGCACCCTGATGCTGACCCTGTGGCTGGCCGCGCCGGAGGTGCGCATCACCATGTCCGGCACCTTCGTGGCCGATCCCATGTCGGATCTGCTCAAGTCGGTGGTGTTGCTGATCTCGGCGATGGTGTTTCTCTACGCCCGGCCCTACCTGATGACCCGGGGTTTATATCAGGGTGAGTTCTATGTATTGGGGCTGTTCGGTGTGTTGGGCATGATGGTGATGATCTCGGCCAACAATCTCATCACCCTCTATCTGGGGCTTGAACTGCTTTCCCTGTGCCTCTATGCCCTGGTGGCCTTCAACCGGGATTCCACCCAGGCGGCGGAGTCGGCCATGAAGTATTTCGTGCTCGGTTCCATCGCCTCGGGGGTGCTGCTCTACGGCATGTCCATGCTCTATGGCATCACGGGCACCCTGGACATCGCCGGCGTGACGGCAGGCATCCTCACCGCCTCCGGTGAATTCAACATGGCCCTGGTGTTTGCCCTGGCCTTCGTGGTGGTGGCCCTGGCCTTCAAGCTGGGGGCGGTGCCTTTCCACATGTGGTTGCCGGACGTATACCACGGCGCCCCCACGCCGGTGACCCTCTTCATCGGCACGGCCCCCAAGATCGCCGGTCTGGCCATCGTCATGCGCCTGTTGGTGGATGGCCTGGGGCCATTGCACGCGGACTGGCAGGGCATGCTGCTGATCCTGGCGGTGCTGTCCCTGGCGGTGGGCAACGTGGTGGCCATCGCCCAGACCAATATCAAGCGCATGTTCGCCTACTCCACCATTTCCCATGTGGGGTTCGTCCTGCTGGCGGTCATGGCCGGGACCACGGAGGGGAACGCGGCAGCCCTGTTCTACGTGATCGCCTATGCCCTGATGGCCGCTGGCGGTTTTGGCATGGTGCTGTATCTCTCCCGCCAGGGCCTTGAGGCAGACAATATCCAGGATTTCCGTGGCCTCAATGAGCGCAGTCCCTGGTTTGCCTTCATCATGCTACTGCTGATGGCGTCCATGGCGGGTCTGCCGCCCACCCTGGGCTTCTATGCCAAGCTGGCGGTGCTCCAGGCCGTGGTGCAGGTGGGCTTCATCTGGGTGGCCGTGTTCGCCGTGCTGATGTCGGTGATCGGCGCCTTCTACTACCTGCGCATCATCAAGTTCATGTACTTCGACAAGCCGGAAGACCAGACCCCGCTGTCCCGGGGCATGGATGTGAACGTAGTGCTGTCGGTCAACGGTCTGTTGATGCTGGGACTGGGGATCTTTCCTGGCATCCTGATGTCTCTTGCCGCAGCGGCTCGATAGGGGAGGGGGTATGGATCTCTTGCAGGTGACTGTATGGCTTTATCTTCTCATTGCCCTGGTGGCGGCCAACCTGCCGTGGCTCAACGAGCGGGTGTTGTTTGTCCTGACGCCGCGAGGGAATGAAAAGCCGGCCTTCATCCGTTTTCTGGAATGGGGGGTACTCTACGTCGTGGTGGTGGCCATTGGCCTCGGGCTGGAGCGCCTGGTCACCGGCACGATCCATGCTCAGGGCTGGCAGTTCTATGCCATCACCCTGTCCATGTTTGCCGTGTTTGCCATGCCCGGATTCATCTATCGGCACGATCTGCGCCGGCACCTGATCCACCGTGGTGCATGAGTTGCAAAAAAATGAGATAAAACCCTTGCATTATCCGGGCAAGGTCATTAATATACACAGCCTCAGTTGCGGGGTGGAGCAGTCTGGCAGCTCGTCGGGCTCATAACCCGAAGGTCGCAGGTTCGAATCCTGCCCCCGCTACCACATTCGAAGTAAGAAAAAACCCGCGTCCGGTTATCTAGGCGCGGGTTTTTTCGTTTCAGCTTCTTCAGCGCTTCAGATCCGCCAGCAGGGCGCTCACCCGGGCCTGGATCTCGTCCCGTATCTGTCTGAAGGCCAGGGTGATGTCTTCTTCAGTACCGGTGGCCTTGGCCGGGTCCGTCAGGGGCCAGTGCAGACGACGGGTGCCCGGGGGCAGCAGGGGGCAATGTTCGTCCGCGTGCCCGCAGACCGTCACCACCAGATCCACTTCCGCCAGCATGGCATCGGTGACACGGGTGGATTCCTGGCCGCTGATGTCGATCCCCAGTTCCGCCATGGCCAGAATGGCCCGGGGGTTCTTGCCGTGGGCCTCGATCCCTGCCGACTGGATCCGGAAGGCGTCACCACCCAGGTGGCGGGCAAAGCCTTCGGCCATCTGGGAGCGGCAGGCGTTGCCGGTGCAGAGAAACAGGATGCTGGGCGTGTTGGATGAAGTCATGGACAGGGACTCTGGTGGATGGCTGGATATTTGTTATTGCGAATATGTGGTATGAAGCATATCTTGTCTCCATGACTCGAGAATGACCTAAGAGAGGGCATGCTGGAAATCTTCAATCAACTGGCCACCCTTCTGGTCTTCACGCTGGCGGGCCTGGATCCCTCGACGGCCCTGGGCGTCGCGGCCCATTTTTTTGTTGCCAGCGTCACCAAGATCTTCGCCCTGCTGCTGGTGCTCATCTACGTGCTGGCCCTGCTGCGTGCCTCCCTGGACCTGGAACGCATGCGAGCCTTCCTGGCCGGACGCAACCGCTTTTTCGGTTACCTGATGGGTTCCACCTTCGGGGCGATCACCCCTTTCTGCTCCTGCTCCAGTGTGCCGGTCTTCATCGGTTTTACCACCGCGAGGATTCCCATCGGCATCACCATGTCCTTTTTGATCACCTCGCCCATGATCAATCAGGTGGCTATCGTCCTGCTCTGGGGGCTGTTGGGCTGGCAGATCACCCTGCTGTATGTGGCGGTGGGGTTTGCCGTGGGCATGTTGGGCGGGGCCTTTCTCGATGCCATTCGTGCCGAACGATGGCTGCAGCCGTTTCTGGCCAAGGCTTACGCCGAGGCTTCGACGGATAACGTGGAGGCACCGGAGCGTCGTCGTCTGAGCCTGAAGCAACGTCATGAGTTCGCCCGCGATGAAACCCTGGAGATCCTGCGGCGGGTCTGGAAATGGGTGTTCATCGGCGTGGGTCTGGGGGCGGCCTTATACGGTTTTGTCCCCGACGACTGGGTGGAGACCCACCTGGCGGATGGGGCCTGGTGGCAGGTGCCCCTGGCGGTGTTGATGGGGATTCCACTGTATACCAATATCACCGGTGTGGTGCCGGTGATGGAGAGTCTGTTGCTCAAGGGCCTGCCCATCGGCACCACGCTGGCTTTCTGCATGAGCACGGTGGCGGCCAGTTTCCCCGAGTTTGTGCTGCTCAAACAGGTGATGCAGTGGCGGTTGCTGGTGATCGTGTTCGCCATGTTGCTGGTGTCCTTCACCCTGATCGGGTGGATTCTCAATGCCCTGGGGCCGCTGCTGTCGGGCATGATGTAGCCCCAGGGGACAGGCCATTTTTTCAATGACTGGAGGTGAATCATGAAAGAGATCAAGGTGTTGGGCATCGGCTGCGCCCGCTGTCAGGATACCGCCCGGCTCATCGAGCAGGTGGTGGGGGAGATGGGCGTGGAAGCTCGGGTCACCAAGGACACCCGTCCCGAGGCCCTGGTGGAATACAAAGTGATGTCCACCCCGGCCGTGGTGATCGACGATACCCTGATACACAGCGGTTCCATGCCGAAAGCCGAACAGGTGCGGCAGTGGTTTTCTGACTGATCCAGACCGAGGAGGCAACCATGCGCATACAGGATCTGATGACGCCGGACCCGCTCGGTGTCAGACCGGATACTCCCATTCAGCGGGTGGCCCGCCTGCTGGTGAAGCACCGCGTCAACAGCCTGCCCGTGGTGGATGAAGGCGATGTGCTGGTGGGCATCATTACCTCCGGCGACCTGACCCACCGCATGGCGGATGCGCGAGTGGAGACGCGGACGGCTTGGTGGAAGGAGTCCCTGTACCGTTCTCCCCTGGGGGATGCCTCCAGCGACGACCCCAACCGCATCGGCGGTCGGACCGCGGGCGAGGTGATGACCCGGCAGCTACTCACCCTGCAACCGGAAGATGACATGAGCGTGGCCGCCCGATTGTTCATCAACCACGGTATCCAGGCGCTGCCGGTGGTGGTGGAGGGGCGGCTGGTGGGCATCGTATCCCGCTTTGATCTGCTCAAATGCCTGGCGGATGACCCCGGCTGCTGCAATCCGTTTCGTGCCGATACCTGACCCCGTAACCACCCAACCCGATCCCAGGACACCTCCATGCTGTTGACCGCCCTGACGATCTTCATCGTCACCATCACCCTTGTCATCTGGCAGCCCAAGGGGCTGGGCATCGGCTGGAGTGCCCTGGGGGGCGCGACCCTGGCCCTGGCCACGGGGGTGGTGCAGTTTTCCGACGTACCCATTGTGGTGGATATCGTCTGGAACGCCACGCTCACCTTTGTCTTCATCATCATCATCTCCCTGATCCTGGACGAGGCCGGTTTCTTTGAATGGGCGGCCCTGCATGTGGCCCGCTGGGGCAGGGGGAGCGGCCTGCGCCTGTATTGTTTCATCATCCTGCTGGGCGCAGTGGTGGCCGCCATGTTCGCCAACGACGGCGCCGCCCTCATGCTCACCCCCATTGTGCTGGAGATGCTCCTGGCCCTGGGCTTCACCGCCGGGGCGGCCTTTGCCTTCGTCATTGCCGCGGGCTTCATCGCCGACACCGCCAGCCTGCCTCTGGTCACCTCCAATCTGGTGAACATCGTCTCGGCGGACTTCTTCGGCATCAACTTCCGCGAGTACGCCGCCGTGATGATGGCGGTCAACGCCGTCTCGGTGACCGCCTCGTTGGCTATCCTGTATCTGTTCTTCCGCAAACAGATCCCCCGCACCTACAGCCTGGATGGCCTGCGCAGGCCCGAACAGGCCATCAAGGACCCGGCCGTGTTCAAGGCGGGCTGGGGCGTGCTGGCCCTGCTGCTGTTCTGCTTTCTGGTGATCGAGCCCATGGGCGTGCCCATTTCCGCCATGGTGGGTCTGGGTGCCGCCATCCTGCTGGCCGTGGCCGCCCGGGGACATGTGATTTCCACCCGCCGGATCTTCGTCAGTGCCCCCTGGCAGATCGTGATTTTCTCCGTGGGCATGTATCTGGTGGTCTACGGCCTGCGCAATGCCGGGCTGACGGCGGACATCGCCCTTGTCCTGGACTGGATCGGCCAGTATGGCGTGACGGCGGCGGCGGTGGGGACCGGCTTCATCGCCGCCTTCTTTTCCTCCATCATGAACAACATGCCCGGGGTGATGGTGGTGGCCCTGTCCATCGACGAGGCCAATGTGACCGGCGTGGTCAAGGAGGCAATGATCTATGCCAACATCATCGGTTCCGACCTGGGGCCGAAGATCACCCCCATCGGCAGTCTGGCCACCCTGTTGTGGCTGCATGTGCTGGCACGGCGCGGCATCAAGATCACCTGGGGGCAGTATTTCAGGATCGGCATCCTGATCACGCCGCCGGTGCTGCTGGTCACGCTGCTGGCCCTGGCCGGGTGGCTGTCGTTGATTCGCTGATCAACCCGGCAGGCAGAGATTGAGCGAGGTACAATCCTTTGGTCCAAGATCCTTTCGGCGCTTTTGCTGTTCATCGGCTATCTGGTCAACTACCCCCGACTGAAGTCGGGGGCTTGTGAAAGCAAGCTGGGTTGACCAGCCTGAGCCCGCCTGAGCAGGACGCTCGAAAGGGGCTACGTTTGTAACAGGTCGTCAAGACCCACCGGCGGATGCTTCCTCAGTCCGCCGCTCTGGAAGGTTGGGATCATGCTGGCGAAAGGTAAAGCGCCGAAGGTTCCAGTCGCCGCCGCAAGGCGGGAGCCGGTTGCAGACATTGGCGAGGGGAGACAGGGCCAAAGCCCTGCGTCACTGGTGCCCTTTACGGGGCAGAGCTTTGCGGCCCTGTGGGTGAAAGGCCCACACCCTTTTTCGGCGACTGCAGTCCGCAGCCGCAATTCCTCCCACGATTGAAATCGCGGGTTTCCTTGCGGAGAGAATATGAAGTTGGACAGCCTCGATTCTGGAGAAGCCGGGGTGGAAGCCATCTGCAAGGCCGATGACCAGGACAGGGCTTATGACTTGGTGATCGTGGACTGGCGCATGCCCGCCATGGACGGCCTGACCACGGTCCAGAAGATCCAGGCCCTGGATCTGAAGCATCGACCGGACTTCCTCATGGTCACCGCCTACGGCAGCGACCTCACCCACGAGGAAACCACTTCGGCGGGCATCAACCTGGTGCTGCCCAAACCCGTCACCCGTTCCTCCCTGCAGGATGCACTGGGCACCCTGCTCTGCAGCAATACCGGGCCATCACCGGCCCGTGACATGAATACCGCCATGCTGGAAAGCCTGCTCAGGGCATGGTGCTGGCCCGCTTGGCTGAAGTGGAGGGGCTGGACACTGGGGTGGGGCTGCGCATGCTGCGCGGCGATGGTCAGCGCTATCAGGGACTGCTCCGGCAGTTCATCGAACTGCACGGCGATGATGCCCTGGACATGTGGCAATCGGTGGAATGCGAAGATCTACCTGGTCTGGCCTGTCAGGCCCACAGCCTCAAGGGGGCGAGCGGTACCCTGGGGGCCATCCGGATTCAGTCTCTGGCTGGTGCGCTGGAGAAGGCCGCCCGCAGGGGGGATGAAGCAGGACAGTGCACCCTGCTGCTGGCCCAGTTGGACGAACAGCTGCAGGCGCTCGTGGATGCCCTTCAGGGCATTCTGGTAACCCCTGACCCTGTGGCCATTCCATCCTCGTCGTCCGAGGATCTGACGTCGATACTGCTGCAATTGCGAGGCTACCTGGAGGAGGTGAAGCCCCACATCCCCGATGCCTGGATCGACGAGGGCAAGCGCGACCCGCTGGACGGAGAAATCGGCATTGTTGGCTTTGAGATTCCCTTCAACCGGCATTTTTACACGTTCACCCCGCCCCGCCCGCTGGAAGAGATCGATGCGGATCTGAAGGCTTGCACGGATCGGATCAAGCGGATGATTGAGGCGTTGTCGGCGTGAGGCATGGGTTTGAAACGGGTTTTCGGCCACAATCGTTGACAGTGGGTGGGACATTGCATAGCATGGTGGTTAACGCACCCGCCATGCCTCTCGTTGAAGCACACTTTGGCGGGTTTTTTGTGCCCGGAGGTCGTTCATGAACGACTTCTGCAAGCCAGCACACAGCATAAAGGAGCAGATTGAAACCCTGCGCAAACGCGGCTTAGTGATACCCGACCAAGATCGGGCACATCATTACCTGTCTAATATCAGCTATTTCCGTCTGTCGGCCTATACGCGCCCCTTCTATCAACCCGGCCTCCAGAAACACCGATTCATAGAGGGGGTCAGCTTCGACGATGTGCTGCAGCTGTACGTCTTCGATCGCGAATTGCGTCTGTTGCTGCTGGACGCCATTGAGCGGCTGGAAGTTGCTCTCCGCGCCCAGTTAGGCAATACCCTCGCCGAGCATCATGGTCCGCATGGTTACCTGAATCCAGATCTTTTCGACACCCGCTACAAGCATGGCTGGCTACTGGAAAGGCTGGAAAAAGTCAGTCAAGGGCGCGAGATTGAGTCCTTCCTGGACCATTACCGCAAGACCTACCATAAGGCACCCAGTCAACCACCCATCTGGATGGCAGTCGAACTGCTGACCTTCAAAGAGGCCTCGACGCTATTTGCGAATCTACGGCTTCCCAAAGACACCCAGCGCATCGAACGTCACTTTGGCTGGAAGATGCCGGTGTTGCGTTCTTGGTTCCGCAGCCTCTCCGATCTGCGCAACGTCTGCGCTCACCACGGTCGCGTATGGAACCGCGAATTCGGCAGTCGTCCTGAGATGCCGAAGAAGGTTCAGATTGACTGGCCCGACATCCCCACCGCTATTACAACAGGTTCTCGTGAGCATCCAGAGCAGCGTCTTGATCCCCGGCGTCGGCTTTACCTGCAGCTGATTGTGATTGAATCCCTGATGCGGGTTGTATCACCCGGCAGACCAATGGTCTGAACGACTTGTGATGTTGCTGGACCAGTATCCCCAGGTTTCACGCCCGCACATGGGTTTCCCAGGCCACTGGGACACGGAGCCTTTCTGGCGAGATGCGGTCACTAATGCGAGACAGGGAGTGGGGTCATGAGTTTTCCAATGTATCCAGAGTACAAGGACTCCGGCGTTGAGTGGTTGGGGGAGGTGCCGGCGCATTGGGATTTTGGTAAAGTTCGCTATTTCGCTAAACTGGAGTCTGGACACACTCGCCGAAGCTGTGCAGGCAGGACAGCGGCCCAGCCTCAAGGACACAGCAGCCATCAATGCCACGCGCAACACCCTGGCCGAGCGGATGCAAGCCACCGGCCTACCGGTCGAGTATGGTACCTGCGGTCAGACCAAGTACAACCGGACCCAGCTCGGTTACCCGAAGGGCCACTGGATTGACGCGGCTTGTCTTGGAGCGTCCGGAGAAGTCGTCCGGCTGAACCCGGAACAGCGCCCTCTCACCATCAAAGCCACTGGCCATGGCAAGCGCCAGCATGCGCGACTCAACCGGTTCGGATTCCCTCGGGGCCATAAGCCGCAGGCGCGCTCCTATCGCGGCTTTCGCACTGGCGATCAGGTCAAAGCCGTAGCCGGCAAGGCGAAAGGATGTGCTGGCCGGGCCTCCATCCGATTCCGGCCCTGTTTCGTACTGCAGCAGGCGATTAACAGAATAGACGGGATTCACCCCCGCGACTTGATCGTGCAGCAGCGGAGTGACGGTTACACTTATGTCTAAAGCAAGAGACGGCGCTTCCCCTCCCACCAGGCCCGATGGGCTATGGTGGGAGCACCCGCGCCGAATTTTTGGTGGATGCGTGGGCTTTGTACAACAATTCCGGCCAACAACCGGTGCTGCTGGATTGGAGCGAAAAACCGTGAACAAACAACCCATCGAAACCGCCCGCGATGCCGACCTGCGCCTGTCGCCGCAAGCCATGCAGCGCGCCGCACGGCGGGCACGGGAACTCGCCGCGCAAACCGGTACGGCGATTGTGGTCAGCCGTGATGGCGTGATCGAGCACATCCACCCGCGGCTGGACGCAAAAGGGTCGTCGGTTCAGAGCAAGGGCGCCGCAAGATTGGGGGCACGAAAGACGACAGGATGGCACTGACACCGCAGCCTAAATGCCTGATCTTCGATTTGGAAACCGTTCCGCATCAGGACGGTGATAATCCAAAAGTCATCAAGATCGGCGCCCTGAGGCCCGATACCGGCGAAACACTGGAGCTGAATACAGGCACCCGACTCGAGGCCGCGCTCGCACGACTGGATGCGATGTGTGCCGGTGCCAGCTTCGTGCTGGGTCACAATGTCCTGGCCCATGACCTGCCGTTGCTGCGTGAGGTGGCGCCCGATCTGGCATTGTTGCGGCGACCGGTCATCGACACGTTGCGCCTGTCGCCGTTGGCATTTCCACAAAACCCCTACCATCGACTGATCAAGGATTACAAGCTGATCCGTGACAGCCTCAATTCGCCCCTGTCGGATTGCCGTTCAACGCTGACGCTCTTTACCGACCAGAAAGTGGCCTTCGAAAGGCTTTTTCAGGCCAATGCCGAAGAATTGCTCTGCTACCAAGCCTTGATCGCACCGCGGCCAGGGCCCGGCCTGGGTAATTTTTTCTTTTCTCTGACCCGGCAGGCGCCGAGATCCATTGAGACAGTAGCCTCATCCCTGCCGACGTTGTTGGCTGAAACCGACCCGGGATTAGATCGTCAGCTCAAGGTTTGCCGAGTTCGTCTGACGACATTGGTTGAACAGAATCTGCACCGGCCAGAACTCCACTGGCCGATTGCCTATGTACTGGCCTGGCTAAGGGTATCAGGTGGCAATTCAGTGCTCGCGCCCTGGGTGCGCTACCAGTTTCCGGTGGTGGGTCAGCTGATTGCCGAGTTGCGCGATCAACCCTGCGATGATCCGTCCTGCAGTTACTGCCGCACAACACATGACCCTCGACAGGCGCTCAAGCGCTACTTCGGTTTCGACGATTTCCGTTACGAGGCAAGCGGTCAAAGCATGCAGCATGACATTGTGCTGGCTGGGATGCGTGGTCAGTCCGTGCTGGCGGTGTTGGCCACCGGGGGTGGGAAATCCCTCTGCTACCAGCTACCGGCCCTCAGTCGCTACCACCGTAATGGGAGTCTGACGGTCATTATTTCTCCGCTGCAGTCACTGATGAAGGACCAAGTGGATGGCTTGCTTGCCCGCAACGTGCAGTGCGCCGCGGCATTGAATGGGCTGCTGACCATGCCAGAGCGCTCGGATGTGTTGGAGAAGATCCAGCTGGGTGATGTGGGCATGTTGCTGGTGTCACCCGAGCAATTCCGGAATATGGCTTTTCGCAAGGCGATCGCCAATCGGCAGGTTGGCGCCTGGATCTTTGATGAAGCGCACTGCCTGTCGAAGTGGGGCAATGACTTTCGGCCGGATTATCTGTACGCGGCCCGCTTCATCCGGGAATTTACCGGGGGCGGTGCGCTTGCGCCGATTGGGTGTTTCACCGCGACCGCCAAGCAGGATGTGCTGGACGATATCCGCACCCATTTCCTGACGGAGCTGGGCATCCACTTCACCTCGTTTATTGGCACACCCGAACGCTCGAACCTGCATTTCGAGGTTTTTCCAGTGCAGGCAGGTGAAAAGTTTGCGCGCACGCATCAACTGCTCACCGAGGAGTTAAGAGGCCGCGGGGGTGGCGCGGTGGTGTTTGTCTCCAGCCGGAAGAAAGCCGAGGCACTGGCCGATTTTCTGATAGGCCAGGGATGGACCTGCAAGCATTTTCACGCCGGTTTGCAGCCCCACGAGAAGAAGGATATCCAGGACGATTTCATCCGGGGGGATTTACAGGCGATCGTGGCCACCAACGCCTTCGGGATGGGGGTTGATAAATCGGATGTGCGCGTGGTGATCCACGCGGACATCCCTGGCTCACTGGAAAACTACCTGCAGGAGGCCGGCCGCGCCGGACGAGATCAGGAAGACGCACGCTGTGTGCTGCTCTACGATCCGCAGGATATCGAAACCCAGTTCGGGCTCAGCGAGCGCTCACAGCTCGGCTTCAGGGATATCCAGCAAATCCTCAAGAAGCTGCGCCATGAGGCGGCTCGGCGAAAGGGCGGGCATGTGGTGATCACCGCCGGCGAGATTCTGCAGGACGA
This sequence comes from Ectothiorhodospira magna, assembly GCF_900110965.1. GTDB lineage: Bacteria > Pseudomonadota > Gammaproteobacteria > Ectothiorhodospirales > Ectothiorhodospiraceae > Ectothiorhodospira > Ectothiorhodospira magna. The sequence continues at coordinate 3,520 of NZ_FOFO01000007.1, read as the reverse complement.
AGGGGTACACACCAGCTTTGAGGCGGACGACCGGGATGCCGAAACCAAGGTGGTCACCGCCATTGCCTGGCTGGAACGCAGACAGTTCCTGCGCCGTGAGGAAAACCATACCAGGGTCTTTCCCGCCAAGTTGCGCCTGACCGCGGAGGAGGCCGAAAACCGGCTAAAACGCGCACAGCTGCCACAGCGCAGGCAAGAGGAATTTCTTGCGCTCCTGCGGTATCTGTACGCGGCTGACGCCGATGAGCGTATCAACACGGACCAGTTGATGCGGCTCACTGGGCAGACCAACGAGGAGGTGACTGGCGCACTCAGGCAGCTCGAAGCCTTGGGCTTGTTGGAGAACGATTCACAACTCACCCTCTATCTGCGCCATGGCATCGCGGGTGCGTCCAGTGAACGTCTCAATCGCTGCCTGGCTCTGGAAAAAGGCCTGTTCAAGACGTTGCGGGAACTGGCGCCAGATGCCGAAGATGGCAGTTGGCAGGATCTGAACCTGCAACCACTGACGACGCTGTTACGCGAGCAATGCGGCCAGCCGAATTTGCTGCCACTGCATGTGACCCGCCTGCTACACAGCCTCGCGCTCGACCGTGATGGCGACAGCCAACAACGCAGCAGCTTCGAGCTCAAGCAGATCAACCGTGACTATCTCAAACTGCGCATTCGCGGTGGATACCGCTGGTCGCAAATCGAGGGGCTGGGTGAAAAACGCCGTGACATCGCGGCGGTTCTCTTGCCCTTTGTGCTCGCCAAGCTGCCGTCCGGGCAACGCGGCAAGGATTTACTGGTTCAGACCACCTTCGGTGAGTTGTTGCAGCTGTTCAGAGACGGGACGCGTCTGGCCGCCACCATCAAGCCCGAGCAGCGGCAAAAGGCCATCGAGCATGTCCTGCTGTACCTGCACAACCAGGAAGTGCTGACCCTCAACCACGGCATGACGGTGATGCGCAGGGCAATGACCATCGATATCAACCCCGAAAAGCAGGGGCAGCGCTATCTCAAGGACGACTACCGATGGCTGGACGAACACTATCGCGAGCGGCGTATTCAGGTGCACGTGATGCGCGAGTATGCCGAAGTGGCCCTCAAGGAGATGGCCGATGCGCTCCGCCTGGTCATGCATTACTTCACGCAGACCAAGGACGATTTTCTACGGCAGTACTTCGCGGGCAGGGAAGATATCCTCCAGCTGTCCACCAGCGAGTGTTCCTGGAGGTCGATCATTGACACACTCAACGCCACCCAAAAGGCCATTGTTACCGACCATCAGGATCACAACCGGCTGGTCCTGGCGGGGCCTGGCTCGGGCAAGACGCGGTTAGTGGTCCATCGCATTGCCTATTTACTACGCGTGCGGCGCGTGCCCGCGTCGGCCATCATCGCGCTCACCTTCAACCGACATGCGGCCAATGAGATTCGGCAACGACTGCTCGCCCTGGTGGGTCACGACGCCATTGGGCTCACCGTGCTCACCTATCATGCCATGGCAATGCGACTCACCGGCACGAGCTTTGACCGCCGGGACGCGGTGGAATCCGGGGAACTTGAGGCCATCCTGGATCGCGCGGCGGATCTGCTTGAGGGGCGTGCGTCTGTCGAGGGTGAGGATGATCTGCGCGAACGGTTGTTGCGGGGGTATCGCTACATCCTGGTGGATGAGTATCAGGACATCGACGACCGCCAGTACCGCCTGGTCAGCGCGCTGTCGAAGCGGCATGAGGACCAGGAGGGCGACCTGTGCATTCTGGCCGTGGGCGACGACGATCAAAACATCTACCAGTGGCGCGGCGGCAGCAACCGGCATATCGAGCGGTTTTGCGAGGAGTATGGCGCGGCAGTCAGTTATCTGGTCGAGAACTACCGATCCAGCGGAGCGATTATTCTTGCCGCCAACCGGTTGATCGAGACCCATACCGCGCGGCTGAAGGCCGACCATCCGATTCGCATCAACCAGGCGCGGGCCAATGAGTCGCTGGGGGGAGAATGGGAGGGGAGGGACGCACAGCGGCAGGGGTGTGTCCTGAGAATCACCTTGCCGGCAACAGACCGATCATGCGGCAACCTGCAGGCTCAAGCGGCCATCGCGGAACTGCGGCGTCTCAATGATCTGGCGCCACGGCACGACTGGCAGGGTCTTGCCGTGCTTGCACGGAGCCACCGTTACCTGTGGCCGGTACAGGCGTTATGTGAGCGCGATGGGATCGCCTACTTCATGGCGTCGGATAAGCAGGGCACCCTGCCGCTGACACGTCAGCGCCCGTTCGTGACGCTTGTTGCCCATCTTCGCGAGACTGCTGAGTCCTGGCTCACCGCGGCCAGGGTGGTGGATATGGTCAAAAACCTGGCTTTGGATCCGGTCTGGCGCAGCTTCTTCGATACGGCCTTCGAGCAACTGTCCGGTGAGTATGGCGATTGCCATTTCTCCCCTGAGACCGTGATTGGGTGGCTCTACGACTATACCCGGGAGATCCGGCAGCAAGCGCGGCCGGGGTTGTTCCTCGGCACGGTTCATGCGGCCAAGGGGCTCGAGTTCTGTCACGTCGTGTTGCTGGATGGATGCTGGGAGGTATCCCGCGAATCGGTGGAGGAGGCCCGACGACTGTACTATGTGGGGATGACGCGCGCCGAGGAAACGCTGACGCTGTGTGATTTTGAACCGGGCAATGCCTTTGTGAGATCACTTGGTGACCGTGTGCAGTCTCGCTGCTTTGAGGGGCAGCATGATCAGGCACTGGAGACCCGTTACCAAACGCTCTCCCTCGGTGAGGTCGACATCGGCTGGGCCGGCCGGCAGGCCCCGGATGCACCGGTGCATGAGGCAATACGCAGACTCGAACCCGGTGATCCTCTGGAATGGCGAGTGGACGGGGATCGCTATGCGCTATTCGATGGGGATGGCCGCAAGGTAGGACGGACCGCGAAAGCATTCAAGGGAGCATACGCGCCCGAGGCCTGTGAGGTCGCCGGTATTGTGACACGCTACCAAGAGGACAGCGAGCCGGCATTTCGCGCCAGTGTACGATGCGAGCAGTGGGAAGTGGTCGTGCCACGGCTGCGGTGGAGGGAAAACGCTCGAAGGCGGGATGGCGAGATCTGAGTAAGGAGAAGATCAGCTCAGATCGTTGTGCGGCTGGATATGCCGCGCACGTGGATGGAAGCAGGCACCGTCGATGTAGCCCACGAGCCAAGCAGCGCAGACTTGCCCAGATTGCGTGTATGCCGACTTGTTGTCGGTGAAATCCTCGTTCTGTAGCAATCGCAACAGCTCCTCGCCTGTGATGCCCGGGTTAGACTCGACTGCCGAATATACCTTCCCCATCACCGACGTTCGACTCTTTGGCTCTTTGGGTCCCACCATCAACCGGATATGCCGAAGCTTGAACTTGTCCGGGATGGCGTCGAAGCTCCCTGCTGCTGCTTGCTCAGCAAAAACCCGCGTGAACCCTCGCCCACTCGGGCGGGGAGGTCAGCGGGGGCCGCGCAAGCGGCCCTATTCTGGTGTCTTCTGCCCCTGAGC
>NZ_FOFO01000006.1 GCF_900110965.1 Ectothiorhodospira magna | reverse complement strand
GTTTCCAGGGTATCCAGCCGCGGGGTGTAAAGACCCCGTTCGGCGAGCAGCTTCACCAGGAATGTGGGCGTGGCACTCTCAAACCAGTAGGGCCGAAACTCCCGTTTCTGGAACAGCAGCAGTACGTCAAACGGGTTGTAGACCGCTGGCGTTGTCTCATCCCCCCAGCGATAACCGTTGTACCACTGCCGGATCTGTTCCCGATCCAGGCCCGGTAGTTCCGGCGCAAAGACGGTATCGATGTCCTCATCGGTGTAGCCGCAGATGGGGGCGAAGGGCTTGTCCAGGGTGATGTCGTTAAGATTGTTCAGCCCCGAGAACAGACTGACCTTGCTGAACTTGGACACCCCGGTGAGCAGGCAGAATTTCAGATGGGGATCGGCATCCTTGAGGACGGAATAGAGGTTTTTCAGCCCTTCCCGCAGTTCGCGGGCCACGTCGGCATCGGTGATGTTGTCCAGGATAGGTTTGTCGTATTCGTCGATCAGGACCACCACCCGCTGGCCGTGCTGCTGGTGGGTCCCAGTAATTAATTCCCGGAACCGCCCCTGAATACTTTCATTGCTCAGGGTAATCCCCAGCCTTTGAGAGTGTTCACGCAACAGCTCTTCAATGTGCTGATCCAGCGCCCGACGACTGCTCATGACCCCATCGGCAAAACTGATCCGGATGACGGGATGACGGGTTTTCCAGTCCCAGCGGTCGTGGATGTACAGGCCCCGGAACAAAGGCTCGTTGGCCTCGAACAGTTCCTTGAGGGTGTCCAGCAGCAGGCTCTTGCCGAAGCGGCGGGGACGGGAGAGGAAGTAGTATTTCCCCTCCTTGATCAGCCGATGCAGCCAGGGGGTCTTGTCCACGTAGTAGTAACCCTCGTTGATGATCTCGGCGAGGGATTGCACTCCGATGGGGAGATTGAGCTGGGTAGCCATGGAAGGAACTCGGCGCCTGTAGGTTCACAGTCAGGGCAGAATATCATGAAGCCGAGGCTGAGCCGCCTCTCACCCAGTCACGCCTTCGGATGGACCCGGATGTGGGCCGCCAGTCGTTTCACCTCGCCCTGAAGGGTCTCCACGGGTGGAAGTATGTGGCTCCCTTCTCCCCTTGAGGGAGAAGGGTTGGGGATATGGGGAACTAAAGTTTTCGAGTTTTGATATGCGGCCAGCTAGATATAAGGGTGTATGTGGATAGGGCCTTTGGCCTTTGCCGGACTTGGGATAGTACGGTTCGATTTCAGCGTTTCCCTAAATCCTCCGGGCCTGCTCTGCTGCATTGCCGGTGTAGCGGCCTGGAGTCAGGGCTTTAAGTTGATCTTTGGCCATCTGTGGGATCTCCAATGTATCAATAAACTCGCATAAACGGGGACCGTCCACCCGCTGCCCTCGAGTCAGTGCCTTGAGCTTTTCGTAAGGTTTTTCCACTCCATAGCGGCGCATAACAGTCTGAATAGGCTCAGCCAATACTTCCCAATTCGTTTCCAGGTCGGCATTAAGCCGGTTAGCATCCACTTCCAGCTTGTCGATACCCTTGCTCATAGCTTGATAGGCAATCACTGACCAGGCAAAACCCATTCCGATGTTGCGTAGCACTGTTGAGTCAGTCAGATCTCGCTGCCAACGGGAAATGGGCAGCTTTGCTGCCAGATGCTCAAACACCGCATTGGCCAAACCAAGATTTCCTTCGGCATTTTCAAAATCAATGGGATTGACCTTGTGGGGCATGGTGGAAGAACCCACCTCTCCGGCAATGACCCTCTGTCGGAAGTAACCCAAAGAAATATAACCCCAGATGTCACGAGAGAAATCAGTGAGGATGGTATTGAAGCGGCATAGACCATGGAACAATTCCGCCATGTAATCATGGGGTTCGATCTGGATGGTATAGGGATTCATCTCCAGCCCCAGACCGTCAATAAAATCCCTGGCCAAGGTTTCCCAGTCGACTTCAGGATAGGCACTGAAATGAGCGTTGTAATTACCTACAGCACCATTGATTTTTCCCTGAATTACGACCCCAGCCACTTGATTACGGGTGATCTTGAGGCGATGGACCACGTTGGCCATTTCTTTGCCCAAGGTGGTGGGCGAGGCAGGCTGACCATGGGTGCGAGAGAGCATAGGCTGATCGGCATATTGATGGGCCATACCCCGGATGGCTTGGATCACTTCATCCATCAGCGGTAAAATTGCTTGCCCTCTGGCCTCTTTGAGCATCAGGGCATAGGCCAGATTATTGATGTCCTCGGAAGTACAGGCAAAATGGAAAAATTCGCTGATACTGGCCAGTTCCTGATTACCGGTGACCTTTTCTTTGAGGAAATACTCCACCGCCTTGACATCATGATTGGTGGTGCGCTCGATATTCTTGACCCGGCGGGCATCATCCTCGGAAAAATTTTCCACCAGGCCATCGAGAATATGCCGGGCATGCTCTCCCAAGGGGGGGACTTCCGGAATGCCGGGATGGGCCGCCAGCGCCTTGAGCCACTCCACTTCTACCTGGACCCGGTGACGAATCAGGCCAAATTCGCTGAAAATGGGGCGCAACATTTCGGTTTTGCCACCGTAGCGGCCATCCACAGGGGAAATGGCGGTAAGAGAGGATAGCTCCATGGGGGTCTCCAGGATGACTGAAAAAAACAGAGGATTATACTACAGGGAAGGATAAATGGATCTTTAGCGATCCGGCGCCATAAGATATTGACACACTTCATCAAATGGCAGTGGTTTGCTGTAGTAGTACCCTTGGATCAGCTCGCAATCTAGCTTTTTAAGAAAATTCAGCTGGTCTTCGTTTTCAACCCCTTCGGCCACCACCTCCAGCCCCAGGCTCTTGGCCATGGCAACGATGGCAGTCACGATGGCGGTGTCATCCCGGTCATGGGGTGTATCACTGACGAAGGAGCGGTCGATTTTAAGGGAATGAATAGGGAAATGCTTGAGGTTATTGAGAGAAGAATACCCGGTGCCGAAGTCATCTACTGCCAGCCTGAATCCCAGCTGATGTAGTTGCTCGAATATGTCCACCGCCACCTTGATATCCTGCATGATGGTACTTTCTGTCAGTTCCAATTCGATGTGACTGGGGGAAATACCATATTCTGAGAGAATATGGGTATATCTTTCCACCAGATCCACTTGTCGGAACTGGCGTGCAGACAAATTGATGGCCATGCGTGGGAGTTCAATACCAGCTTGCCGCAATCGCAGTATGTCTTGACACACTCGCCTGAGTACCCATTGGCCTAATCCCTCGATAATGCCGGTATCTTCTGCCAGCGGAATGAAATGGGCCGGATTTTGAAGGCCTTTTTCCGGATGATGCCAGCGCACCAGCGCCTCCAGGGCTTCTACCTGCCCGTTTCTAAGAGAGATCTGGGGTTGGTAATGAAGATCGAACTCATCCTTGGCCAGCGCTTTGACCAATTGGTTTTCCATCACCAGATGGCGATAGGTGCGGGAATTGAGATCCTGGGTATAGAACTGATAAAGATTGCGGCCCCGTTGCTTGGCTTCGTACATGGCCGCGTCTGCATTTTTGATCAAGGTATCTGCGTCATCCCCGTCGAAGGGATGAATACTGATTCCCGCACTACAGGTGACAAAGACTTGATGATCCATCACCTCATGTTCCCGACTGACGCTCTCGATCAACTGCTGGACAAAACGCGCCACCAGATCCAGTGAATCCACATGCTCAAGTAAAATACCAAATTCATCCCCACCCAGACGGGAAATGGTAATGTTGGCTGCATCCAGGTGATAACGCTTAACCTCTTCTGCACATAAAAAGGTATTGCGCATGTCCGTGGCCAGACGGCGGATCAGCAAATCGCCAGCGCGATGTCCAAGAGAATCATTGACCCGCTTGAAATGGTCCAGGTCCATCAAAATGACTGCCAAGTGGATATTAGGCGCAGTCCGCCGCTGCAGTAATTGATTCAGGCGATCATTGAACAAGACCCGGTTGGGCAGGCCTGTGAGAGTATCGTGACTGTGTTGGTGCAGCAATTCTCTGGACTGACGCTGGGTAATCTTGCGCAGGGTATTATGCTGATGCTCCCTGAGGGTATAGAGCGCAGCGCTTTCCAGGGCATAGGCGCTATTAAACAAGATGATGGATAGCACTTTAAGCCCGGTGCGGTCAGCAAGTTGAGGATTACCAAACATACACCCTACGAACATACCCCGGATCCGGGTTCGGGTGGAAATGACATGCAGCACCAGATGGGCGCCGGCAGGATAATCGGGACCCGCATTGACGCAAACCGGATGATTTTGATTAATGGCCCAGGCAAAAGTGCCCTCCTCAATCAACCGCTCCACAGCCATTTCCAGATCCGGATTTCCACACCCTGGCTGCCGGTAAGCCAGGTTGAAGCTGGATTCATCGTCCACCAGGTAATAACCGGCATCATCGAGTGGAAGAATACGGTGAATACAGTCATGGGTTGACCTGAGAATGGCTGACATGTCCCGATGATGGTGGTGATCACCGAAAATAGAAGCCATCGAGGCCAGTACATCCATGGCATGATGATAACGCTGGTGTTCAGCTTCAAGATAAGTCACTCGCTGCTGCAGGTAATCGATATCCGTCGGGCGAGTTGATTTATTCCGTGTCATCATGCGCCCTCCATGAAGGCATCCACCACCTGCTGATAATGGGTATCTGTATAGTGAATCACCCGTTCCAGCATATTTTCTGATAGGGCCAACCGTTGCCAGGCGCCGTCATCCAGGGGAGGCACAAAACGCTCACCGCTGCTCCCCAGACGCAGGGCATTGGCAATGCAGTCAGCCACATGGACGACGGCGGTTTCCATGGGATACTCGATGGCTTGGGCTGGTTGATGATGATAACGCACCGCTGACTCAAATACCGGGGGCAGGCACCAGGCCCGCAGCAAATCCCCTCCCACCTGGGCATGATTTGTACCCAGAATATCCTGTTCTGCCTGATGTAGCAGGCATTGGGCCTGATCTCTTGATGCCAGTATTTGAGTGGATTTTTGGGGTAAATGCATGAACATCAGCAGTCGACCAATGTCATGGAGCAGACCAGCAACATAGAATCGTTCTACATTGCTCTCCCGGCGCATCCCTGCAAGGCTGCGAGACAGCAGGGCAGTGGCAATACTGTGCCGCCAGAAACTTTCCATATCCACCCCGGCCACCGGTAGATGGGAAAAATGCCGAATGACCGTCGCTGCCAGCACCTGATCCCGTAACTGCTGGGTGCCGATGACACTGATGGCCCGATCGATACTGGTGATTCGGGTAGGAAAATTGTAGAGGCTGCTGTTGGCGATACGCAGCAATTTGGCCGTCAGGGTGGTATCACTTTCAATGGCCCTGCTGATGGCATCAAAGGAGCTGCTGGGATCATTGACAGCTGACTCTACCCGGTGAAAAACGCTGGGTAAGGTACCCAGTTCCGGGTTCAGGCCCAGTATGGTGTCGACAGCAGATGCATTCACGGGCGGTCCTTGAGGTGAACCTGTCTGGCAACCCGCTCCACAGCTATCTGAAACAGGCGTTGCATGATCGGGTGTTCAAGATTGGCATGTGCAAATGCCGGTACCATAATGGCTTCGGCCCGTTTCAGTGCCATTTCATCCAAAACTGTCCCCCTCTCCCTCTGATCCGGGTTGATTGCTTCCGCATCGGCATCAGGCTGGCTATCGGTCCATACGGCAACCTGAAACACGCCCCAGGTCTTGAGCACACGGATATGTTTTTCCCGCAGCGGTAACCCGGCAGATAGCAGCAGACGGCCACTGCGGTCGCGGACATCTTCTGCCAGCACCATTCCCGGCGCGGCTTGCCCCGCCGGGATATTGATTTTGCCATCCATTTAGATGGCCAACTGCCGGATCATATAATGCAAAATACCTCCATGCCGGTAATAGGCCCACTCATTGGGCGTATCAATACGAACCTTGGCCTGGAATGTCCGGTGGGTACCTTCATCGGCAATGACGGTGACTGTCACCTCATCAGGATCACCGTCTAGTGATCCGATGCAATAACGCTCACGGCCGGATAATCCCAGGGTACCTGCATTCTCTCCTGGCATAAACTGCAAGGGTAGTACCCCAAAACCCACCAGGTTGGAACGATGAATGCGCTCGAAGCTCTCGGCAATCACCGTCCGAACCCCCAGTAACCGGGTACCTTTGGCCGCCCAGTCCCGGGATGAACCGGTACCGTACTCCTGGCCTGCCAGCACCAGCAGGGGGGTATCAGTTTCCTGATAGCGCATGGCCGCATCATAAATACTCATCATCTCACCATCAGGCCAATACAGGGTCCAACCCCCTTCGGTCCCTGGGGCCAACAGGTTACGCAATCGCACATTGGCAAAGGTGCCTCGCATCATCACTTCGTGGTTACCCCGTCGGGAACCGTAGGAATTAAACGCCTGGGGTTCAATGCCATGAGCCTGTAAATATTGCCCTGCCGGGCTGTCAGCCGGAATGTTGCCTGCGGGGGAAATATGGTCAGTGGTAATGGAATCTCCCACCATCACCAGACAGCGCGCCTGATCAATGGGGGGCAGGGGCTTGGGTTCCAGCGTCATCCCCTTAAAATAAGGCGGATTTTTTACATAGGTGGAATCCACCCAATCGTATCGTTGCGAGCCGGTGACCTCAATCCGTTGCCAATGGGCGTCCCCCTTGAATACATCGGCATATTTCTCCTGGAACATGGCCGAGTCGATACAGGTGGCCATCTGCCGGTTGATTTCCTCTTGGCTGGGCCAGATGTCCTTGAGAAATACCGGTTGCCCCTGGGCATCAGTGCCTAGCGGATCATGATACAGATCTACAGCCATGGTGCCTGCCAGCGCATAGGCGACCACCAAGGGTGGTGAAGCCAGATAATTGGCGCGGACCTGTCCGTGAATGCGGCCTTCAAAATTACGGTTGCCGGACAACACTGCCGCAACCATCAAATTTCCTTTGCTGATGGCTTGCCCAATGGGTTCCGGCAGGGGGCCGGCATTGCCGATGCAGGTGGTACAGCCAAAACCTACCACATTAAAACCCAGGGCTTCCAAAGGTTCCAGTAATCCAGCTCGTTGCAGATAGGCTGGTACCACCTGGGAACCCGGTGCCAGGGAGGTTTTGACCCAGGGCTTGGGTTTAAGACCCCGATCCCTGGCTTTTTTTGCCAACAGGCCAGCAGCCAACAGCACTGCTGGATTGGATGTATGGGTACAGGAGGTAATGGCAGCGATGACCACAGCCCCCTGTTGGAGTTGATGCCGCAAACCATCCATCTCATACTCAATGGCCTTTTCCTGGTCCGTTGTGCTGGTGCCTGCTGTCCCTTTGGCCTGTTGTTCCTTGAGAAACTGGCTCAGAGTCTCGTCAAAGCTGCGGCGGGCCTGATTCAGAGGAATCCGGTCCTGGGGGCGACGGGGGCCGGCCAGGCTAGGTACCACTGTCGATAGATCCAGCTCCAGAATGTCGGAATACTCTGCCTGGGGCGTGTGACCGTCCCGCCACAACCCCTGATGCCGGGCGTAGGCCTCCACCAGGGCCACTTGTGTCTCTGCCCGACCGGATAAACGCAGATAGGCCAAGGTGTCTTGATCGATGGGGAAAATGCCGCAGGTGGCACCGTATTCCGGGGCCATGTTGGCGATGGTGGCCCGATCCGCCAGGGGCAAATGATTCAGCCCATCTCCGAAGAACTCCACGAACTTACCCACCACACCGTGACTGCGGAGCTTCTGGGTCACAGTCAACACCAGATCCGTGGCCGTAGCACCTTCTGGCAATTGCCCCTTGAGGTGAAATCCCACCACTTGGGGAATCAGCATGGAAATGGGCTGACCCAACATGGCCGCCTCCGCTTCAATACCCCCCACGCCCCAGCCCAGCACCCCCAAACCATTGATCATGGTAGTGTGGGAATCGGTACCCACCAGAGTATCGGGATACGCATAACGGGTATCACCGTCATGTCGTACAAACACGGTGTGGGCCAAATATTCCAGATTCACCTGATGCACAATGCCGGTTCCCGGCGGCACCACCCGGAAGTTTTCAAAAGCCTGCTGTCCCCAACGCAGGAACTGGTATCGTTCCTTGTTGCGCTGGTATTCCAGCTTGATGTTCAGATCCAGAGCGTTGTTCTGGCCGAAGTGGTCCACCATCACAGAATGGTCCACCACCAGATCCACAGGCGTCAGAGGGTTGATGCGCCCTGGATCCTGCCCCAAGGCCACCATGGCATCACGCATGGCCGCCAGATCCACCACCGCAGGAACCCCAGTGAAATCCTGCAACACCACTCGCGCCGGGGTAAAGCCGATTTCCACCCTGGGTTCAGCCTTGGGATTCCAGTCCAGGATGGCCTGAATCTGCGCCTGGGTGATATTGCGCCCATCCTCACAGCGCAGCAGATTTTCCAGCAAAATTTTCAAGGAAAAGGGCAGGCGGTCCAGGTCATGGTTTTTTCGGAGCGGGACGAGACTGTGAATGTGGTAGGTCCGGCCCTGAACCTCCAGGATGTCTTCAGTGTTGAAGCTGTTGCTCATCAGTTCCTCCGCAAGAGATCCCGGATTCGGCACCGGGGAAACGTGGATTCCCACCTGCACGGGAATGAAACGTCAATTCTGCCGGTGAGTATGGCATACCCTCGCTGCATCAGGCATTTCTGGTCTGTTACCCGTCAGGTGGTTTAGAATGCTGCCGCGCAATCATTCAACCTGTCAAAATAACAGATTGATCATAAGGGGATATTTTGTCCCTCCCCGCATAGCCGGGGCACTATAGAGGATCACACACGTGCTTGAAGCTTATCGTCAACATGTCCAGGAACGTGCTGCTGAGGGGGTGGTACCCAAACCCCTGGATGCGGAGATGACCGCCCAACTGGTGGAACTGCTCAAAAACCCGCCTGCTGGCGAGGAAGATGTTCTCCTGGATCTCATTACCCATCGCGTTCCCCCCGGTGTGGACGAAGCCGCCTATGTCAAGGCCGGTTTCCTGTCTGCTGTGGCCAAGGGAGAAGCCAGTTCTCCCTTGATCGACCGTACCCGCGCTGTGGAACTGCTGGGTACCATGCAGGGCGGCTACAATATCTCCACCCTTGTGGAACTGCTGGACGATGCCACGCTGGCCCCGGCTGCTGCCAAGGAACTCAAGCACACCCTGCTCATGTTTGATGCCTTCCACGATGTGGAAGAACGGGCCAAAGCCGGAAACAGCCATGCCCAGAGCGTGATGCAGTCCTGGGCCGATGCTGAATGGTTCCTGAGCCGCCCTGCCGTACCCCAGAAAATGACCGTGACCCTCTTCAAGGTTCCCGGTGAGACCAACACCGATGATCTGTCCCCGGCCCCCGATGCCTGGAGCCGCCCGGATATTCCGCTTCACGCCAAGGCCATGTACAAGATGCCCCGTGAAGGCATCACCAATGCCCAGGAACAGATCGAGGCACTCAAGCAGAAAGGGCATCCCGTGGCCCTGGTGGGTGACGTGATGGGTACCGGCTCCTCCCGAAAGTCCGCCACCAACTCGGTGCTCTGGTACATCGGCGATGATATCCCCTATGTACCCAACAAACGCTTTGGTGGCGTTTGCCTGGGGGGCAAGATTGCCCCTATCTTCTTTAATACCATGGAAGATGCTGGTGCCCTGCCTATCGAACTGGACGTCAATGAGCTGAACATGGGCGATGTGGTAGACATCTATCCCCATGATGGCAAGGTTTGCCGTCACGGCAGCGACGAGGTGATCACCACTTTTGAACTGCGCTCTCCGGTGATGCTGGACGAGGTCCGCGCCGGTGGCCGGATTCCTCTGATTATCGGTCGTGGCCTGACCGACCGTGCCCGTGAAGCCTTGAACCTGCCGGCCTCCGATGTGTTCCAGCGGCCCCAGGCCCCGGTGGACAGCGGCAAGGGGTTCACCCTGGCCCAGAAGATGGTGGGCAAGGCCTGCGGTGTAGCCGGCATTCGCCCCGGCACCTACTGTGAGCCACGGATGACCACCGTGGGTTCCCAGGATACCACCGGCCCCATGACCCGGGATGAGCTCAAGGACCTGGCCTGCCTGGGCTTCCAGGCCGATCTGGTGATGCAGTCCTTCTGCCACACTGCCGCTTATCCCAAGCCGGTGGACGTGCAGACCCATCACACCCTGCCGGACTTCATCATGAACCGGGGCGGTGTCTCCCTGCGTCCGGGGGACGGCATTATCCACTCCTGGCTGAACCGCATGCTGCTGCCCGATACTGTGGGTACCGGCGGTGACTCCCATACTCGTTTCCCCATTGGCATCTCCTTTCCGGCAGGCTCTGGTCTTGTGGCCTTTGCCGCAGCTACCGGCGTGATGCCTCTGGATATGCCTGAATCAGTGTTGGTGCGGTTCAAGGGTGAGCGTCAGCCCGGCATCACCCTGCGGGATCTGGTCCACGCCATTCCCCATGCGGCCATCCAGCAGGGGCTATTGACAGTAGAGAAGAAGGGCAAGAAAAACATCTTCTCTGGTCGCATTCTGGAAATTGAGGGACTAGACGATCTGACGGTGGAGCAGGCATTCGAACTGTCCGATGCCTCTGCCGAGCGTTCCGCCGGTGGCTGTACCATCGCCCTGTCCGAAGCTCGGGTGGCTGAATACCTGCGCTCCAACGTCACCATGCTGCGCTGGATGATCGCCAACGGCTATGGTGATCCCCGGACCCTGGAGCGTCGCGCCAAGGCCATGGAAGAGTGGCTGGCTAACCCCAGCCTGATGCGGGCTGACGCGGATGCCGAGTATGCGGCGGTGATCGAGATCGATCTGAACCAGATCAAGGAGCCGATCCTCTGTGCCCCGAATGATCCTGATGATGCCCGTTTGCTGTCGGAAGTGGCTGGCGGCAAGATCGACGAAGTGTTCATCGGTTCCTGCATGACCAACATTGGTCACTTCCGCGCCGCCGGTAAGCTGTTGGAGAAATTCCAGGGCCAGATGCCTACTCGTCTGTGGCTGTCTCCGCCCACCCGCATGGATCAGCGCCAACTGACGGAAGAAGGCTATTATGGCATTTATGGTCGTGCTGGTGCTCGCACCGAGATGCCGGGTTGCTCCCTGTGCATGGGCAATCAGGCCCGGGTAGCACCTGGTGCCAAGGTGGTATCCACCTCCACCCGTAACTTCCCCAACCGTCTAGGGGATGGGGCCGATGTTTTCCTGGCCTCTGCAGAACTGGCAGCGGTAGCTGCTGTTCTGGGCCGCCTGCCTACCGTAGAGGAGTACATGGAACAGGCTGCTGGTCTGAATACCATGGCTGCAGAGATCTATCGTTATCTCAACTTCGATCAGTTGCCTGAGTATGAGGAAGCGGCGCGGAAAGTAATTCCGTTGGTTCCTGCCTAGTCCTTTTTTTCATCGTCGTTCCATTTGTAACCTCCCCGGCCTTAAGGCCGGGGATTTTCTTAGCATCTTGAATGGATAAAATGCAGCAGAAATGGGCCGCTGAAACCAGCACACAATCACCTGCAACTGCAGATAAAATAAAGAAAAGCGGGCACCATCGCTTCTGTGTGGCACCGATGATGGACTGGACTGACCGGCATTGTCGGTATTTTCTGCGTCTGATTTCACGCCATGCCTTTCTCTACACAGAGATGGTAACTACAGCAGCGCTGCTTCACGGAGATCGTGATTATTTGCTGAATTTTGACCCAGCGGAACACCCGATTGCTTTGCAATTGGGGGGCTCTGACCCCCAGGCACTGGCCCAATGTGCCCGTTTCGGATCTGAAGCGGGTTATGATGAAATTAATCTTAATGTTGGATGCCCTTCGGGCCGGGTAAGTGCCGGTCGCTTTGGGGCTTGCCTCATGGCAGAGCCTCAACTGGTGGCCGAGTGTGTAGCCACCATGCAGGCGGCAGTGGATATTCCGGTCACTGTGAAACATCGCATTGGTATTGATGATCTGGACAGTGAGGCGTACTTACATCAATTTGTAGCTACTGTGGCTGGTGCTGGCTGTACCCGATTCATTGTTCACGCTCGCAAGGCTTGGTTGCAGGGCCTTAGTCCCAAGGAAAATCGAGAAATTCCGCCCTTATGTTATGAGCGGGTTTATCGTCTCAAGCAGGCCTTTCCTCATTTGGAGATCATCCTTAATGGTGGCCTCACTTCCCTGGACGCTTGTCGTGAGCAATTCACCCAAGTGGATGGCGTCATGGTGGGACGGGAAGCCTATTACCATCCCTGGTTGTTGTCCGAAGTGGATCCAATCCTGTATGGCAAGCGGCCTGCAGTACAATCACCCCATGAAGTCATTGCACAATTTTTACCTTATGTAGAAGCCAATCTGTCCGCAGGAACACCCCTGCAGGCCATGACCCGGCATATTCTGGGTCTATTTCAAGGTCGTCCGGGTGCCCGGGCCTGGCGGCGATATTTGAGTGAACATGCTCACCGTCCTGGGGCTGGTGTAGAGGTCATTTGCCAGGCTGCAGACCAAGTTTCAAAAATATAGTAGGCTTGTCCGATGTCTTCAATCGATACCTCTGTACGCTCGCCACGTGTCATGATTGCTGGTGCCAGTGGTTTTATTGGTGCAGCCTTGTGCCGTGAACTGGCTCAAGATTATGCGGTCACAGCCTTGACTCGTTCTCAAGTCCATGCTCAGAGCCAGCCTGAGGTTTCTGGTGTGACCTGGCGGCATTGCGATCTTTATCACCTGCCAGAACTCACTGATGCTCTCAAGGGTTGTGATTATGCTATTTATCTTGTTCATTCCCTGGCGCCTTCATCAAGACTGACCCAAGCTGCACCAAGGGATATGGATTTGATACTGGGCGATAATTTTGCTCGTGCTGCTGCAGCCAATAATGTTAAACACATTATCTTCGTGAGTGGCCTGATGCCCGATACCTTTCGTATTTCCACATTGCTGTGGAGTCGCCGAGAGGTGGAAATGGCCCTGACAGGCCATGGTATACCTGTAACTATCTTGCGGGCTGGATTAGTGGTAGGGCCGGGCGGTTCTGCTTGTCGACTTATGGTGGAGTTGGTACGACGTATTGGAATCATCACTCTGCCGCCTGGTACTTCTCGTCGAACCCGTCCCATTGCACTTGTGGATCTGATTCGGGCCATTCGGCATACATTGGGGAAGCCTGAACAGTATCAGGGGCATTTTGATTTAGGGGGCCCTGATTGTCTCAGCTACGAGGAAATGCTGCGTATCACGGCGCGGTTACTGGGGCTGCGGAGACGATTTTTAACCTTGCCCTGGATGCCCAATACCTTGGCAACCTGGGCTGTACGGTGGATTACGAGGACACCCAAGGCTTTGGTGGCCCCTGTAATGGAAAGTTTGCCTTTGGAGGTTCAATTCAAGGACAGTGCTTTGCAACGCTTTGTTGATCAGGAAGCAATTTCTTTTGAGCAAGCACTTGATGAGTCGCTCGATCACTCTCGTAAGAAATTACTTCCCAGCCCTAGAGATCCAATGATCAAGATGGCCCAGAGAGAAATCAGAAAGGCCAGTCGAGTACGTTCCATTCAGCGCATTATTCAGCCTCCTGGACAAGATGCAGCTTGGGTGGCTGGTAATTATTTTCGTTGGCTGGGCAGTTGCTGCCGTCCTTTTGTAGAGACAGTCATTCGCATTGATTCGCAAACTGGTGAAGATATTGGTTATCAGATCTATTTGCGTCCAGGTAGGTTACTGTTGCTTGAATTGGAACGGGATGTCCTCAAGGGGACTTCAGATCGACAAATTTACCGAATTATCGGTGGTTTATTGGCTAAAAAACACGAAAATCATGGTAGATTTGAATTTCAAAGTGTTTTGGGCGGTCGTTACACCATGGCCGCCATTCATGACTTTGCCCCTTCTTTGCCTTGGTATCTCTACCTTTTTACTCAGGCTTTCGCTCATTTTTTAGTGATGTTGAGTTATCAGCGTCATCTTTTTCGTTTGAGTCGGTGATTTTTTAATTGGACACCCACTTTATTGAAAATCTCGGCGATGGGTGCTAGGATGCAGGTATGGCTCAACCTCGTCACCAACAAGTCTGCCTTTCCGACACCCCCTGGTACCACGTAGTCAGCCGGTGTGTAAGGCGAGCTTTTCTGTGTGGTCGAGACCAGCTGACCGGCATGGATTATGGGCACCGTCGAGGGTGGATCGAGGAACGCATGCTGGCTTTGTCGGGTATCTTTGCCGTCGATATTGCCGCCTATGCAGTCATGTCCAATCACTACCACATCGTGTTGCGCATTGATGCCAGTCGAGGCATGCAATGGGGCACGAATGAGGTTTTAACGCGTTGGACACAGCTCTTTAACGGGCCTTCATGCGTCCAGAACTACCTTGAAAAAGGTCCAGAATCTCTCTCTGCGGCAGAACTTGCCCAGGTGGAGGAATATGCGACATTGTATCGGGCACGATTACACGATCTGTCCTGGTTCATGCGCGTGCTCAACGAGTCCATTGCCCGCCAAGCTAACCAGGAAGATGGTGTCAAGGGGCGTTTCTGGGAAGGACGCTTCAAAAGTCAGGCCCTGCTGGATGAAAAAGCCCTGCTGGCCGCCATGGCCTACGTGGATCTAAATCCTGTGCGTGCCGGAATCGCAGCGGATCTAAAGAGTTGTGAATTTACGGGTATAGCCCGCCGCATTCGTAACGTCACCAAAACACCAGCACTGCCCGTAAAAACAACGTCCAATACCTCTCAAACCACCGAAAACCTGGATGAAATCGTTTCCCCCGCGCCCTTGACTACTGGTACCAGCGAGGATCACGCAGCCGAAACCGGAAAACTTCGCTCAGAAAAATACCTCAAATCGTTACAACCCGCCCCACTCATGCCCTTTGATCCCACCGCACAGTTCGAAGTCGCCATTCCTTTTGGCTTTGAGGATTATTTGGAGTTGGTTGATACCTTGGGGCGTTGCATCCATCCCATGAAACCAGGCCATATCCCGGAGAAAACGCCTCGCCTCCTGTTGCAGATGGGGATGAATACTGAAACCTTTGTCACTGAATCAGCCAAAATGCTCAAATCTTTCGGCCATGTTATCGGTACGGTGGAATCGCTGTGCGAACTGGCGGCTAGAAAAAGAAAGCAGAGGATACGGGGCATAGCCATTGCCAGAAAGGTCTTCAACCCAAAGGCAGCCTGATTCGGTACAGACAAGCCATGGTTGAGATGTTCTGCGGTCGGAGATTTTTACCGAATAGATAAACGCAAAAACCCCCTTGAATCAGGGGGTTTTTTGAAAAATTGGCGGAGAGAGAGGGATTCGAACCCTCGATGGGCTTTTGACCCATACTCCCTTAGCAGGGGAGCGCCTTCGACCACTCGGCCATCTCTCCGTGTACTGTCTCTTATTGCTTGCCGCCTTTACTTCCCTGATATCGACGGCAAGCCACTATACTACTTCAAAGATGACTTTTCGTAAAGTCCCAAAACACAAAAAATCAGGAACTGCCTTCCGCTTCCTGTTCGCGCTGGATGCGCTCGTAGATTTCCTCACGATGAACAGCAACATCCTTGGGGGCATTGATGCCGACACGCACCTGATTACCCTTGACACCAAGGACCGTTACAGTCACCTCGTCTCCGATCATGAGGGTTTCACCAACCCTGCGAGTTAAGATAAGCATTTTCCTTTCTCCAAACTGATTCAATCACCGTGTGTGTTTTTTGATCCAGACTCTGCGGTCTGGTGGGCGCCGGCTCAAGTCCGGTGCTTTACTTCCAGGAAACGCATCCATCCAGATGCGCCCATCATTCGCCAGCAATTCGTTTACCAGCGTCTGATTACTGACCGGAACGGGGCTGTTCCAGCTCAAAGGCATCGTGCAGGGCACGCACCCCAAGTTCCAGATACTTTTCATCCACTACCACGGAGATCTTGATTTCGGAAGTGGAAATCATGCGAATATTGATGCCCTCAGCCGCCAAGGCCTCGAACATCTTGCTGGCGATACCGGCATGGGACCGCATACCCACCCCGACAATGGAGATCTTGACGATCTTGTCGTCGCCAGTCACCTGACGGGCACCGAGTGCCTCGGCCCGGGAATGAACGATACCCAGCGCTTTTTCAAAATCATTCCGATGGACAGTGAAAGTGAAGTCTGTGGTACCGTCAGCCCCCACATTCTGGACAATCATGTCCACCTCAATGTTGGCATCGGCCACGGCACCAAGCAGCCGGTAAGCCACACCAGGCTGGTCGGGAACTCCAGCCACAGTGAGCTGGGCTTCATTTTGATTGAAGGCGATCCCGGAAATGAGCGCCTGCTCCATGCTCTCTTCCTCAAAAGTGATGAGCGTGCCCTCTCCTTCCTGAAATGAAGATAAAACACGCAGCGGTACATTGTATTTGCCGGCAAACTCGACGGCACGTATCTGCAAAACCTTGGACCCCAGACTGGCCATTTCCAGCATCTCCTCAAAGGTGATGCGGTCCAGTCGGCGGGCCTTAGGTACAACGCGGGGGTCTGTGGTGTACACCCCGTCCACGTCGGTGAAGATCTGGCATTCATCGGCTTTAAGGGCGGTGGCCAGGGCAACGGCGGTGGTGTCGGAGCCGCCACGACCCAAGGTGGTGATATTACCCATCTCGTCCACCCCCTGAAATCCAGCCACCACCACCACCTTGCCATCGGCCAGATCCCGCCGCACCCTGGCGCCATCAATGTCCCGAATACGGGCCTTGTTATGGGCGCTGTCGGTAAGAATCTGGACCTGGGCACCCGTGTAGGAACGGGCTGGACAGCCCTTGGCCTCCAGAGCCATGGCCAGCAGGGCGATGGTGACCTGCTCTCCCGTGGACAGCAGTACATCCAGTTCACGGCCATCAATGTTGGCACGAATACCCCTGGCCAGCCCCAGCAGTCGGTCAGTCTCGCCACTCATGGCAGAAACCACCACCACCAGTTCATGCCCCTGACGACGGGCAGCTATGACTCTATCGGCCACATTCTGGATGCGCTCCACGCTACCGACCGAAGTACCACCGTATTTTTGGACGATCAAGGACATAGTTTTTTACTTTGATAGAGGCCTGTCATCATTTTCCGCGAGAAACCCCATCCTTCAAGGACAGGGAGGGAGAGTGTATCGTATATAGCACGATCACGCGGCCCTGCTCACGTCCTCCTGTATCCATCGGGTTTAAAAGGGATCACCGCAGCTGGCTGATGGTTGCAGCAGGCGGCGGTGACGGTGCCACTGTCAAACAGTGTGGGCCAACAATCGATCGGCGTCAAAAACGGGCCTGAACCCAGGCTGTAACGGAGGCAAGCGCCTGATCCAATTCCTCAGGCCGAGTACCTCCTGCCATTGCCATGTCTGGCCGGCCACCACCACGACCACCAATCTGCTGGGCAACCTGATTGACCAGTTCTCCGGCCTTGATCCGTTTGATCTGCCCTTTGGTGACGCCGGCCACCAGACTGACCTTGCCATCCTGAACCGTGGCCAACACAATCACTGCCTCACCCAGCTTATGCTTGAGCTGGTCCACTGTATCCCGCAAGGATTTGGGGTCAGCCCCCTCCAGGCAGGCGGCCAGCACCTTGACGCCATTGATCTCAACAGCCTGATCCGACAGGCTGGAACCAGCCTGGGAGGCCATCTTGGCCTTGATGGTTTCCAGTTCTTTCTCCAGTAACCGGTTCCGGTCAAGCATCTGCTGGAGCTTGTCCGTCAGTTCACCTCGACCACCGCGCAACAGGGCAGCCACCTGGGCAAGGTGCTGCTCCGTTTCTTTGATGTACTGAAGGGCATTGTCTCCGGTGACCGCCTCAATGCGACGGATGCCTGCTGCGACACCACCTTCGGTGAGAATCTTGAACACACCAATATCACCGGTACGCCGGACATGAATACCGCCGCACAGTTCAGTAGAAAATCCGCCCAGGGACAGTACCCGCACCTCATCGCCATATTTTTCGCCAAACAGGGCCACAGCACCGGCAGCCAAGGCTTCCTTGATAGGCATGACCCGGGCCTCTGCCGCCACATTGGCACGAATGGCCCGGTTGACTGTAGCCTCCAGCTGCTCAATCTGGGCCTGGGTCAGCGGCTCAAAATGGGAGAAGTCAAATCGCAGTCGGTCCGGGGCCACCAGGGAACCCTTTTGCTGCACATGGTCTCCCAGCACCTCACGTAGCGCGGCATGCAGCAGGTGGGTGGCTGAATGGTTCAGCACCACCGCCTGACGCCGATCCTCGTTGATCCGGGTACACACTGCATCACCGCTACGCAGTCGTCCTCGCAGCATCCGTCCGTGGTGAATAAAAACACCGCCCTGCTTGATGGTATCGGTGACCTGAAACTCACCCTCAGGCCCTTCTATGACCCCGGTATCACCCACCTGACCACCGGACTCGGCATAGAACGGGGTGGTGTCAAGTACCACACTGCCCTCTGCCGATTCTTCAAGCACTTCACAGATCTGACGCTGGGGACCGGCGGCCAGACGCACCACCTGGGCATCCACAGCCATCACCTCGTTACCGACAAACTCCGAATCCGCCACCCCAACTGCCATGGCCCCCACGTCAGCCACCTTAAAGGTACTGGCCGCCCGGGCGCGATCACGCTGCCGTTCCATTTCATGTTCAAAACCGGCCATGTCCAGTGCCAATCCCTTTTCCCGGGCAATATCGCCAGTCAGGTCCACGGGGAATCCATAGGTATCGTAGAGCTTGAACACCAGACCACCGGGAATGGTCTTGTCGATAATCCGGCCAAGCCCTTCCTCCAGATGCTTGAGACCATGTTCCAAAGTCTCCTGGAATCGCTGCTCCTCCAGCAACAATACCTGCGCCACCTGGTCTTGGGTCTTGATCAATTCCGGGTAGGCGTCGCCCATCACCTCCACCAAAGGGGTCACCAGGCGATGGAAAAAAGGTTCACTCAAACCCAGTTTGTGACCATGCCGGGCAGCACGACGAATAATTCGACGTAACACATAACCCCGGCCATCGTTGGCAGGCATGACACCATCGGCAATCATGAAGCAGCAGGACCGGATATGATCGGCGATCACCCTGAAGGAAGGCGACCGGGTATCCGTGGTCCCCGCCAACCGCCCAACGGCAGCCAGCAGGTGCTGGAACAGGTCAATATCATAGTTGGAGTGGACCCCCTGCATCACTGCCGCCAGACGCTCCAGCCCCATGCCCGTGTCTACCGAGGGCCTGGGCAGGGGATTGAGGCGACCGTCCTGATCCCGGTCATACTGCATGAAGACCAGATTCCAGATCTCGATGTAACGGTCACCGTCCTCCTCGGGAGAACCCGGTGGACCACCCCAGACCTGGGGGCCGTGATCGTAGAAAATTTCGGTACAGGGACCACAGGGACCGGTATCCCCCATCTGCCAGAAATTGTCGGAACCACCGCCGGGCTTGTCGCCGATACGGGTGATACGATGAAGAGGAATGCCCACCTCACGGGTCCAGATATCGTATGCCTCGTCGTCGGTCTGGTACACCGTGACCCAAAGACGTTCAGGGGGCATCTTTAAGATGACGGTAAGATATTCCCAGGCATAGTGAATGGCGTCACGTTTGAAGTAATCGCCGAAGCTGAAATTACCCAGCATCTCGAAGAAGGTATGATGACGGGCCGTATAACCGACATTTTCCAGATCATTATGCTTGCCGCCAGCGCGCACACAACGCTGGGAAGTGGTGGCGCGACGATAGGGACGACTTTCGCGCCCCAGGAAGACATCCTTGAACTGCACCATTCCCGCATTGGTGAACAACAAGGTGGGGTCATTTCCCGGCACCAGCGGACTGGAAGAGACAACATCATGTCCCTTGGAATGGAAATATTCGAGGAAACTGCTTCGTATGTCAGTGCTTTTCATGTCTTGTCTTCGTCGCTCATCATTTCGCGCGAGAAACCCCGTCCTTCAAGGGCAGAGTCGTTGACAACACGGCGTATGATGTCCGTGGGGAATCCTCGATATTGCAAAAAACGCATCTGCTTGCTGCGTTCCCGGTAATCTCCGGGAGACTCTGGCCCAAAACGGCGTGCACGGGTGTCATGGGCCAAGGCTTCCCAATCAGCTTCAGCGGCTTCCAGGGCAATCTGCACCAGCGATTCGGCAACACCCCGTTGCCGCAGATCTGCACTAATGCGTATCGGGCCATGACCCTGCCCGATACGGTGCCTGATAAAGCCCTCCGTGAACCGTTCATCGCTGACCAACCCCTGGGATGCCAGCCGTTCCAGGGCGTCATCCACCGCCTGGGGAACCAGCCCTCTTTCGGTCAGCTTGGCTCGTAGTTCCTGGCGCGAATGTTCCCGACGGGACAAGAGCCGGACAGCGGCCTCCTCCGCCGTCCCGGCAACCTTACTCTTCTGCCGGAACTTCAGGCTCATGCTCTGGTGTCCCGCGCTTGGGCAGATGCCGTTCCCGAATCTGGTTCTCGATATCGGTGGCGATTTCCGGTCGCTCCTTGAGGAAATTACGGGCGTTATCCTTGCCCTGACCAATGCGCTCACCGTTGTAACTGTACCAGGCACCGGCCTTGTCCACGATGCCGTCCTTGACGCCCATCTCGATCACCTCGCCGAGCCGGGAGATACCTTCGCCATAAAGAATTTCGAAATGGGCCTCCCGAAATGGGGGGGCCATCTTGTTCTTGACCACCTTGACCCGGGTTTCATTACCCACCATCTCGTCACCTTTCTTGATCGCACCGGTACGGCGAATCTCCAGGCGCACGGAGGAATAAAATTTCAGGGCATTGCCCCCGGTGGTGGTTTCCGGGTTGCCAAACATGACACCGATCTTCATGCGGATCTGGTTGATAAAAATCACCAGCGTGTTGGAGCGCTTGATGTTGGCGGTGAGTTTGCGCAGGGCCTGGGACATCAGCCGGGCCTGCAAACCCACATGGGCATCCCCCATTTCCCCTTCAATTTCGGCCTTGGGGGTCAGGGCAGCCACAGAGTCCACCACCACCACGTCCACGGCACTGGAGCGCACCAGCATGTCGGCAATCTCCAGGGCCTGCTCACCGGTATCCGGCTGGGACACCAGCAAATTGTCCACATCCACACCCAACTTGGCGGCATAAGAAGGGTCCAAGGCATGTTCAGCGTCCACAAAAGCCGCCGTCCCTCCCAGCTTCTGACATTCGGCGATCACCTGCAGGGTCAGGGTTGTCTTGCCTGAAGACTCCGGGCCGAAAACCTCCACCACCCGCCCCTTGGGCAGGCCACCGATGCCCAGGGCAATATCCAGCGCCAAAGAGCCGCTGGAAATCACTTCCACATCCCGCACGGCGGTGGAATCCCCCATGCGCATGACCGCGCCCTTACCGAACTGACGTTCGATCTGGCTCAGTGCCGCAGAGAGCGCCTTCTTGCGATTTTCATCCATCGTCAAACCCCTTTTCATAACCTCTTCGCAAGGAAACCCGCGATTTCAGCGGCTGCGGGACTGCAGTCGCCGAAAAACGTAGCCCCTTTCGAGCGTCCTGCTCAGGCGGGCTCAGGCTGGTCAACCCGGCTTGCTCTCACAAGCCCCCGACTTCAGTCGGGGGTAGTTGACCGTCCGTAAATACCACACGGGGAACTCCGTCCCGCGATAACAGGCGCGGGATTATCCCACATAGGACCGGCATATTGCCAATTCCCAATGCCGCCGGCCATCATGGCTCAAGCGCCCCCTGAAGCGCCAGTGCCACCGCCTGACGGCGGATGGCTTCCCGATCACCGGCCAGCAGATGCTGACAGGCCTGAAGCTTTTTGTCCTGCCCGCGCCAGGCCCAGGCAAACCAGACGGTACCTACAGGCCGGGATAATGTGCCACCACCGGGGCCGGCAATACCACTGACGGCAATGGCCAGATGGGCCTCACTGTGGGTCAGGGCGCCCGTGGCCATGGCAGTCACGGTTTCACGACTGACGGCCCCGAAGGTGTCCAGCACTGTCGGCGGCACATCCAGTTGCTGGGTCTTGGCCCGGTTACTGTAGGTGACAAATCCTCGGTCAAACCAGGCCGATGATCCCGGCACATCAGTGATGATCTTGGCAATCCAGCCCCCTGTGCAGGACTCCGCCAGCACCAGCGACGCACCCCGGTGGCACATCTGTTCTCCCAACCGGCGGGCCATCTGTGCCAAATCCGCCTCCAGGGCACCGTGGACCATCAGGCCATACTCGAAATCTGTGCCGCCACCAGATAGCCCTGATCCTCCGGGGTGACCCGGATCACTTCGGCCTGCACCTGAAACGGTAACACGCCCGGCTGTTGGCTGGCATCAATGGTGACCATGACCGTGGTCCCTACAGGCACACTCACGGATAGACGGAACGACACCCCCGTGGCACTCAGATCCCGACCCAATCCCTGCAGGGTCTGACCGGTGTCCAGTACGGTGATTTTCATGGGATGATCCAGCTGTAACCGCTGAAAATCCCGCTTTTCGTCAAAATTCAAATTCATTCAACCCCCCCGGTGGCTCAGTCACCCGTGAATTGTGCGCTGTCCTTGACCCGACGGGCAAGAATGCCTCACCCCTTCGGTACAATTTCCCTGGATCAAGGGGGGCACCGGAGGGGTGATTGGTGAGTGATGGGACCATCATGTGCCCGGAGGCGAGGCGTTACACCGCCTCGCCCCGGAGTCGATTCACAGGAACTGCGGCAACTGCCGGCGAATATCCATCGGATCATGGGTGGTCAGATTCTTGTCGATCTCACCGACCACGGACTTTTGGGTCACTGCATCCATACAGTTTCTCAATGCGCCCAAAAAGGCCGGCGCAGCAATGATGTAGAGCTTGCTGAACTGCCCGGTCACACGGGCATTGTTCAAACGATCACACAGGGTGCGGGCAAAACGTATGGCTTCATGCTTTTTAGGCGGCGTTTCCCGCCCCATGGCATGTCGACCATCACCGGCACTGTCAAAGACCCGGCCCATGCGATCCGACTGCAACGCCTGCTCATGCAATCGGGCCTCGGGATGGACCAGATCTTCCACTTCCACCAGGGGACTGAAGGACTTTTCGGCACTGAACACCCTGGCCCGACTCGCATCTGCAACGATAACCCATGTTGTCATAGACCCTCCGCAAGAAAACCCGTGACCGGCGTCACGGGAGGAACAATGCGCTAACACTCAATGAGCTTAGACGATTTCAGGGCAGGAGGTTCCCCCGATCCGGTCATGGTAATCTTCGCCGCTCACGCCGATGCCATAGACCTGAGATGACTACCAGCGACCTGTCTTCCCATACTCCGATGATGCAGCAGTACCTGAAAATCAAGGCTGAACATCCGGATATCTTGCTGTTTTACCGCATGGGAGACTTTTACGAACTCTTCTTTGAAGATGCGGTCCGGGCCGCCGGGCTGCTGGATATCACCCTCACCCGACGCGGCCAATCCGGAGGTGAGCCGATTCCCATGGCGGGGGTTCCGGTACATGCAGCGGAATCCTACCTGGCACGACTGGTGCGACAAGGGGAATCGGTCGCCCTGTGTGAACAGGTGGGAGATCCAGCCACCACCAAGGGCCCGGTGGCCCGCAAAGTGGTGCGAATCGTCACCCCTGGCACGGTCACCGATGAGGCTTTGCTGGAGGAACGCCGGGAAAACCTGCTGGTTTGCCTCAAGGTTCGCGGTGAACATACCGGATTGGCCATTCTGGATCTGGCCTCCGGTCGTTTTCAGGTCCAGGAACTCAAAGGCGAAGAACCTCTGCTGGGAGAACTGGAACGGCTACAACCGGCTGAACTGCTGATTCCCGAAGATATGCGCCTGCCAGGACCAGAACGGAGCGGTATCAGGCGCCTGGCCCCCTGGCACTTTGAAACCGAAACCGCCCGCACTTTGCTGACCCGTCAGTTGGGTACGCGGGATCTGGCCGGTTTTGGCTGTGACCAGATGCCCCTGGCCATCGGTGCTGCCGGCGCGTTGCTGCATTATGCCCAGCAAACCCAGAAAACCGCCCTCCCCCACATTGATGGCCTCGGGGTGCTGCGCCGGGACGAAGGCATCATCCTGGACGCGGCCACCCGCCGCAATCTTGAACTGACCACCAACCTGTCCGGTGGACGGGATCATACCCTGGCTCAGGTACTGGACCAGACGGTCACGGCCATGGGCAGCCGGCTGCTATGTCGCTGGCTGCACCAGCCCCTGCGGGACCGGCAAATCCTTAAAGGACGACATGGTGCCATCCGGATGCTGGTGGACACCCGCGCCTTTGAACAATTACAACCCCAGTTACACCGCATCGGTGATCTGGAACGTATTCTGACCCGGGTTGCCCTGGGTTCTGCCCGCCCCAGGGATCTGGCTACCCTGCGGGATTCCCTGGCTGAACTGCCCACCCTGCAAGACATCCTGCATCCCCTGCGTGCAGTGCGACTGCGGGAACTGGCCGAGGCCATTGACGACCATCCCCAGGTGGTGGCACTGCTGCAGCAAGCGGTGATTGATCAACCCCCGGTATTGATCCGGGACGGCGGAGTGATTGCCCAGGGCTACGATGCCGAATTGGATGAATTGCGTACCCTGTCGGAAAACGCAGACCAATTTCTGCTGGATCTGGAACAACGGGAACGAAAACGCACCGGCATCCACAACCTCAAGGTGGCTTATAACCGGGTCCATGGCTACTACATCGAAATCAGTCGGGGACAATCGGATCGGGCGCCGGAGGACTATACCCGACGCCAGACCCTAAAAGGTGCCGAGCGTTTCATTACCCCGGAACTCAAGCAGTTCGAGGACAAGGTGCTCTCTGCCCGGGAGCGGGCCCTGGCCAGGGAAAAACAACTCTATGAAGCATTGCTGACCCGATTGCACGACCCACTGCCCGCCCTGCGACGCAGCGCCGAGGCGCTGGCGGAACTGGATGTACTGGCCAGTCTGGCAGAACGGGCGGATCATCTGGATTTCACCGCGCCGGAGCTGACCGACCAACCCGGTCTGCATATTGAGGGTGGACGCCATCCGGTGGTGGAGCAGGTACTCGATGAGCCTTTTGTACCCAACGATCTGACCCTGGACTCCAAGCGTCGTATGCTGGTGGTCACTGGCCCCAACATGGGGGGCAAATCCACCTACATGCGCCAGGCGGCCCTGATCGTGCTGATGGCCCATGTGGGGAGCTTTGTTCCGGCAAAACAGGCCCGCATCGGCCCGGTGGACCGGATTTTTACCCGGGTGGGCGCCAGCGACGATCTGGCCTCGGGACGCTCCACATTCATGGTAGAGATGACCGAAGCGGCCAACATCCTCAACCATGCCACTGAACACAGCCTGGTGCTGATGGACGAAATTGGCCGGGGGACAAGCACCTTTGACGGCTTATCCCTGGCCCTGGCCTGCGCCGAACATCTGGCCACCCGTAACCGGGCCTTCTGCCTGTTTGCCACCCACTATTTTGAACTCACTGCCCTGCCGGAGCAGTATCCCACCATCGCCAATGTGCATATTGACGCCATGGAACATGGGGACCGGATCGTCTTTCTCCATGCGGTCAAGGCAGGGCCGGCAAACCAGAGTTATGGTCTGCATGTGGCCGCTCTGGCGGGTGTCCCCAAAGGGGTGATACGGCGGGCACGTCAACACCTCAATGCCCTGGAGCAACATAGCCTGAACAGTTCAGCAGGGCCGCAGATGAGTCTGTTCTGTCCGCCGGTGGATCATGGAATGGACGATGAAGAAGACCCGGAGACCCCTGACCCTGTCAGCCTGGCCCTGCGCACGGCAGTGGATGAACTGGACCCGGATGGCATGACCCCCAGGGAGGCCCTGGTGGCCCTGTATCGACTCAAGGAACTGGCAGCACTACTGCAGGAATAACGGCAATCACCGCCAGATCATGCCATCACCAGCATCACCACCGCATGGGCTGCAATGCCTTCTTCCCGTCCCACAAACCCCAGACGCTCAGTGGTGGTTGCCTTGACGTTCACCTGGGTAAGGTCGATCTGCAAATCCGCCGCCAGATTGATCCGCATCTGTTCCACATGGGGTGACATCTTGGGAGCCTGAGCAACCAAAGTGGCATCCAGATTGCCGATCTTCCAGCCCTGGGCCTGTATCTTGCCCAGCACCTCCCGCAGCAAAACCCGGCTATCGGCCCCCTTGTAGGCCGGGTCTGTGTCTGGAAAATGGCGGCCAATATCCCCCAGGGCCGCAGCACCGAGAATGGCGTCGGACACCGCGTGCATCAGCACATCCCCATCAGAATGGGCCTTGAAGGCCTTGTGATGGGGCACCTGAACGCCGCCGATGACAAGGTGATCGCCCGCCATGAACTCATGGACGTCATACCCGTGACCGATACGAAACTTCATAAAACCTCCGCAAGAAAAACCCCAATCTCAATGGCCAGTTGTTTGCTGCCGGGACAAATAGAACGCCGCCAGAGATAGATCTTCCGGCTGGGTGATCTTGATATTGCGGGCACTGCCCTCCACCAGCAAAGGCGCCTGGCCGGCATGCTCCATGGCCGAGGCCTCGTCGGTCACCAAAAAATCCTCGGCCAGCGCCTGGGCCAGGGCCTGTTCAAGGGCCCCCAGACGAAACATCTGCGGCGTGAAGGCCCGCCACATGGCTCCACGGTCTACAGTGGCGGCGATACGGCCATCGGGTCCGGCCCGCTTCTTGGTATCCCGCACCGGCGTGGCCAGGATACCGCCCACCGGATCGTTATGCAGGGTATCGAGCAGGTGGTCCAGATCCTCATCACTCAAACAAGGCCGGGCTGCGTCATGCACCAGCACCCAGTCCTGGGAATCGACATGGTTCATGAGCACCCCAAGACCATTGAGCACGGAATGACACCGCTCGGTGCCACCGTCCACCACCCACAGGGGCTTGTTGGCCTTGATATCCAGATCCTTGAACCAGCCATCATCGGCACTGATCACCAGCACCACGCCGCTGATGCGCGGGTGCCGGAAAAAAATATCCAGGGTATGTTCCAGCACCGTGCGCCCGGCCAGGGGCAGGTACTGCTTGGGACGGTCAGCGCCCATGCGGCGACCCACACCAGCGGCGGGAATCACCGCCCAGAATCCGGGAGTTTTCGTCTTCGTCATCGTTGTCCGCCAAGGCGGTGACGATCCACCACCTGGAAAAAGATCTCATCTTCGGCAATCATCCCCAGTTCCCGTCTGGCCCGCTCTTCAATGGCGTCCAGACCGGTCTTGAGGTCGATCACCTCTGCTTCCAGCGACTCGTTACGGGTGCGCAGTTCATCGTTCTGCGCCCGCTGTATCTCCAGTTCCTGACGCAGTTGCCAGACTTCCACCAGGCTGCCTTCGCCAAACCACAATTTGTACTGGAGGCCCGCAAAGAGCACCAGCAGCAGGGTGATGAGCCATTTCATCCAGGGCAGTCCAGCCGGTGACATCAGGGGAAACAACCGCCACCCAGGGCCGCTCCAGCGGAGCGACATCATGCAGACCCAGGTGGCGGTCAGGAGAAATCAGCCTAAACGCCGGAATGCAGTCTTTCCAGCATAGCGGGCGCTGGTTCCCAGCATTTCCTCGATACGAATCAGTTGATTGTATTTTGCCACCCGGTCAGAACGGGACAAAGAGCCGGTCTTGATCTGACCGGCCCCCGTGGCCACAGCCAGATCGGCAATGGTGACATCCTCGGTTTCGCCGGAGCGGTGGGAAATCACTGCGGTATAGCCGGCATCGTGGGCCATGCGGATGGCTTCCAGAGTCTCGGTGAGGGTACCGATCTGGTTGAGCTTGATGAGGATGGAGTTGCCGATCCCCTTGTCGATGCCCTCGCCCAGGATCTCGGTGTTGGTGACGAACAGGTCATCCCCCACCAGCTGCACCTGGTCACCCAGGCGTTGGGTGAGCAGCTTCCAACCGTCCCAGTCGCCCTCATCCATGCCGTCCTCAATGGTGATGATGGGGTATTGGTTCACCCAGTTGGCCAAAAACTCCACCATGCCGGCGGCATCCAGGCGCTTGCCTTCGGAGGCCAGCACATAGGCGCCGTCCTTGTAGAACTCGGACGCGGCACAATCCAGACCCAGGTAAATATCCTTGCCAGCGGTGAAACCGGCCTGACCAATGGCCTCCAAAATGGCCTCGATGGCCGCCTCGTTGGAGGGCAAATCCGGGGCAAAACCACCCTCGTCACCCACGGCAGTGGACAGCCCCCGGCCATGTAGCACCGACTTGAGCGCATGAAAGACTTCAGCACCATAGCGGATGGCATCGGTCACATTGTCGGCCCCCACGGGCAAAATCATGAACTCCTGCATGTCCACGCTGTTGTCGGCATGGGCGCCGCCATTGATGATGTTCATCATGGGCACCGGCAGCAGGGTGGCATGCTCACCCCCCAGGTGACGATACAGGGGCAGTCCTGCGTCCCGGGCATTGGCATGGGCCAAAGCCATGGACACCGCCAGCAGGGCGTTGGCACCCAGACGACCCTTGTTAGGGGTGCCATCCAGCTCGATCATGCGCCGGTCGATGGCCTCCTGATCGGCGGCCTTGAGGCCCAGCAAGGCTTCGCGGATCTCGCTGTTCACATTGGCCACCGCCTTGCGAACCCCCTTACCCAGATAGCGGGCGTCACCATCCCGCAATTCCAGAGCCTCCCGGGAGCCGGTAGAGGCGCCGGAAGGTACCGCAGCACGGCCCACCGCGCCGGAGCCCAGTTTCACATCGGCTTCGACGGTGGGATTGCCACGGGAGTCCACCACCTCGCGGGCCAAAATATCAACGATTTCACTCATGGATCATGATCCCCTAGTTGGTCAATTCAAGCACTGTTGTTCGATAAACCCCTGGGCCTTGACCACAGTGTCAAGGGTTTTGAGGGTGGTCAGTAATGCCTCCAGATGGGGCAAGGGCCAGGCATTGGGTCCGTCGGACAGGGCCTTGTCCGGGTCCGGGTGGGTTTCCATGAAAAGACCCGCCACCCCGGAGGCCACGGCGGCCCGTGCCAGGACCGGCACGAATTCCCGCTGGCCACCGGAGCTGGCGCCCCGGCCACCGGGTTGTTGCACCGAATGGGTGGCATCAAATACCACCGGACACCCGGTCTCCCGCATCACGGCCAGACCACGCATGTCGGAAATTAAGGTGTTATAACCAAAGGACACCCCCCGTTCGCAGACCATGATCTGGGTATTGCCGGTCTCGCGGGCCTTGTCCACCACGTGTTTCATGTCCCA
Organism: Ectothiorhodospira magna; assembly: GCF_900110965.1. Lineage (GTDB taxonomy): Bacteria > Pseudomonadota > Gammaproteobacteria > Ectothiorhodospirales > Ectothiorhodospiraceae > Ectothiorhodospira > Ectothiorhodospira magna. The sequence continues at coordinate 78,991 of NZ_FOFO01000006.1, read as the reverse complement.
GGGGGCCAGGAACTGACCCTTTTTGAGGTTCACCGGCAGCCCCTGGGCCGCCACGTTGCGAATAAAGTTGGTCTGGCGGCAGAGAAAGGCCGGGGTCTGCAATACGTCCACCACGGCGGCCACCTCCGCCAATGGGGTGTCTTCATGCACGTCGGTCAACACCGGCACACCCACCTGCGCCTTCACCGTCTCCAGGATCTGCAGCCCCTTTTCCAGGCCAGGGCCGCGAAAACTGCCACCAGAAGACCGGTTGGCCTTGTCAAAAGAGGACTTGTAGATGAAGGGAATACCCAGGCGATCGGTCATTGCCTTGAGCAGACCCGCCGTGTCCAGGGCCAGCTGCTCACTTTCGATGACACAGGGGCCAGAGATCAAAAATACCGGCTGGTCCAGACCCACCTGAAAATGACAGAGTTTCATCGGGATGCTTTGCTCTGATTGAAAACTTTTTCATGATGCAGCCGGGCCGCCTTGACGAAACCCGCAAACAACGCATGACCATCCCGGGGGGTGGAGGTGAATTCCGGGTGGAACTGACAGGCCAGGAACCAGGGATGGTCCCTCAGCTCCACCATTTCCACCAACGCTCCGTCCATGGATTTACCGGAGATCACCAGTCCAGCATCCTGCAGGATGTCCAGATATTGATTGTTGAATTCATAACGGTGGCGATGGCGTTCGCTGATCACCTCGGCCCCATAAACGCGCCGGGCCAGGGAATCCGGCGCCAGACGGGCCTGCTGGCCGCCCAGGCGCATGGTGCCCCCCAGGTCGTCATCGCCGCTGCGCTGTTCCACCCGGCCTTCCCGATCCTGCCACTCGGTGATCAGGGCGATCACCGGATGGGGCGTCTGGGGACGGAATTCGGTGCTGTGGGCCTGTTCCAGACCGGCCACGTTGCGGGCATATTCGATCACCGCCACCTGCATCCCCAGGCAGATGCCCAGGTAAGGCATCTTGTGCTCGCGGGCATGGCGCACCGCAGCGATCTTGCCCTCCACACCCCGCTCGCCGAAGCCGCCGGGCACCAGGATGGCATCCACCTCGGCCAGGCAGTCGGTGCCTGCGGTCTCCAGGCGTTCGGAGTCGATATAGCGGATGTTCACCTTGGTGGCGGTGTGGATGCCGGCGTGGGTCAGGGCCTCGTTGAGGGACTTGTAGGACTCGGTGAGTTCCACATACTTGCCCACCATGCCGATGGTGACCTCGGCCTCGGGAAACTCCATGGCGTTGACCACGTGCTTCCAGTCGGACAGATCCGCCGGCGGGGCCTCCACGTGCAGCTTGCGCAGGACGATCTCGTCCAGCTTCTGGGAATGCAGCCACAGGGGAATCTTGTAGATGTTGTCCACGTCCACCGAGGAGATGACCGCCTTTTCCTCCACGTTGGTGAACAGGGCGATCTTGCGACGCTCCCCCTCCGGCAGCGGATGGGTGGAACGGCACAGCAGGATATGGGGCTGGATGCCGATGGAACGCAGTTCCTTCACCGAATGCTGGGTCGGCTTGGTCTTGATCTCGCCGGCGGCGGCGATGTAGGGCACCAGGGTCAGGTGGATGTACAGGACATTCTCGCTGCCCAGTTCCACCCCCATCTGGCGGATGGCTTCCAGAAACGGCAGGGATTCGATGTCGCCCACGGTGCCGCCGATTTCCACCAGGGCGATGTCGGCCCCTTCGGCCCCGGCCCGCACCGAGCGCTTGATCTCGTCGGTGATGTGGGGAATGACCTGCACGGTGCCGCCCAGGTAGTCACCCCGACGCTCCTTGCGGATGACGTTCTCGTAGATCTGGCCGGTGGTGAAGTTGTTGCGCCGGCTGGTCCTGATACGCACGAACCGCTCATAGTGGCCCAGGTCCAGGTCGGTTTCCGCGCCGTCCTCGGTGACGAACACCTCGCCGTGCTGGAACGGACTCATGGTGCCGGGGTCCACGTTGATGTAGGGGTCCAGCTTGAGCATGGTGACCTTGAGACCACGGGCCTCAAGGATCGTCCCCAGGGAAGCGGCAGCAATGCCTTTACCCAGGGAAGACACCACGCCCCCTGTAATGAACACGTATCGCGTCATGAGATTGTCGTCGGGATTGGAGAATGAGTGCGCCAAAGGCGCCGGACGGGAGGAGAGGATACCAGAGGGGGGTATCCCCCCTCAATCACGGCCATGCTGAGCGTGTGAACGGAGACTCAACGCAGATGGAAGGCCACCGGCAGGACCACTTCCAGTCTGTGCTGAGGCAGTTCCGGTGGCATGGCGGGCAAAGGCTGTGCCCGCTGCAGCATACTGGTCACTTCCCGATCCAGCAGCGCATGCCCTGAACTGCGTTCAATGCTGTGTGACAGCACTTCGCCATTTCGGTTCATCACAAAACGCACATAAACCACGCCCTCCTGACGACGCAGCTGCGCCTGACGAGGATATTCCTTGTGCCGTTCCAGCCAGGCCCGGACCAGTTGCAGATAATCCTGGGTTGCCGCCGGATCAGCGCCGGCAACCTGATCCGCCTGCCGACCGGGCGGGTGGGACGTGCTCTCGGGGGCATCCTCCCTGGACTGCCCCTGGGGTTCAGCAGAAGGCTGGGCCACGGGCGTGGGGTCGGCCACCGGCTCCGGTTTGGGTTGGGGCCTGGGCTCGGGCGGTCGGGGTTTGGGCTCGGGTTTGGGTTCCGGCTTTGGCTCGGGCTTGGGTTCAGGTTCTGGCTGCGGGGTAGGTTCAGGCTCGGGTTCCGACACCGGCTCTACCACCGGTTCAGGCTCTCCCGCCGGCTGCCCGGCTGGCCCCAGACCGATCACTACCCCGGCTTCTCCGGGTGCCTGAGCCCCCTCCGTGACCACGTCGTCGCCGCGGGCCAGCCACCAGAACACCGATAGATGCAGTCCCACGGCCAGCGTCAGGGCCAGCACCCAGCTCAGGCTTCTCAGCGGCATCAGCGATCCCCCGCCAGGACTGTCAGCAGGCGTACCTCTTCCACCCCCGCGGCGCGCAGCAGTTCCATCAGGTCCATGAGTGCATCGGTGGAGGCCGCCTGATCCGCCTTGATGCGCACCAGCGGCTCCCCTTTTGCCAGCACCTCTTGACGCGCTTCCATCTGCGCCCGCAGGCGTCCTTTCAGGGTATCGGCATCCATCTCCTCATCATCCAGCGCCAGCCGCCCATCCCGGCCCAGCAGCACCAGCCAGCCTTCATCATCGACGCCGGCCTCGTGGCGGGAATCAGGCGCTTCCACTTCAAACACATGCTGGGCGCTCAGGGCACCGGCCACCATGAAAAAGATCAGCAGCAGAAAGACGATGTTGATCAGCGGGATCAGATTCTCTTCCGGGGGCTTGCCGGAATACTCGGGTAACTGCATGGGGCTTTACTCCCGTGACAGACGCAGGGACACGGGTTCCGCCTCCCGCACCCGGTCCAGGACATTGACCACGGTCTGCAGGGGAACCTCCCCCGCCGGCTGGACCACCACCGTGCGGGTAGGCTCCACGGCCAGTTGCTCACGCAGGGCAATCACCAGCCGCTCCGCCGACACCGGTTCCCCCCCTAGCCGCAGCTCCCCCCCCGGAAGGATCCGCACCGCCAGGGGCAGCTGGTCCTCGGCGGCGCTGGACTGGGAGGAAGGGGTACTCAGGGTCACCGCGCTCCAATCCAGAAAGCTGCTGGCCAGCATGAAAAAGATCAGCAGGATGAACACCACGTCGATTAGGGGGGTGAGACTGATGAGCGCCCGTCGACGGGGGGCCGGTGCCTCAATGTGCATCGCCCGCCGCCCGGTCCTTCCAGACCTTGATGTGAGGTTTCTGTGCCGCCTGGATAGGGGTGGGTTCCTGCCGCTGCTCCGCTGGCGATGGCGGCAGGGTAAACACCTGGGTCAGGGCATCCTGCATCCGGTGACGAAAACGCTCCACCCAGCGCTCCAGGCCGTTGAGCACCGCCACCACCGGGATGGCCACCGCCAGGCCCACCGCCGTGGTCAAAAGCGCCACCCAGATGCCACCGGACAGAATGGATGGGTCCACCCGGTTGCCCGCCGCCTCCAGCTGCTGGAAGGCGGCGATCATGCCCAGTACCGTACCCAGCAGACCCAACAGCGGCGCCAGGGTGCCGATCACTTCCAGCATGCGGAACTGCCCCCGCAAACGCTCCAGCCAGTTCACCGCCACCCGGGTGGCCTCTTCCCGCACCAGCGGTTCGGAACAGGCAGGGTCACGCCGCCCCTGGATCGCCACCTCCATCACCCGGGCAGCGGGGCTGCGGCTGCGGGAGAGGGTTTCCAGGGCTGGCTCCACCCGACCGTCACGCCAGTGTTCCAGGGCCGTCTTCAGACTGCGCTCATCCCCCAGCCGCCACCACAGGAACTGGCCGATCTTGACCAGGATGATGGTGAGGGCCACCACGGACATGACCAGCAGGATGGCCACCACCGGCCCCCCCAGATCAATCATGCCCTGCAGGGCATGCACGATCCCCGTCGTGTCCGCGACATCGGCCTGGGTCACCCCCGTTTCTCCCAGGCCGGTCTCCATAAGACCGGATTCCACGGGCGCCTGCCCGGCGGAACCGGATTCGGCAATGCCGGCTTCAGTGGCCTCTGGTGAACGCATGAATCAGCCTCTTTGAACGCATGTCTTTGTGTCGATTGGAATCAATGAGTGATCATGTTATTGGTACTGCAAATCATTATCAATACTTAACCAAAAAAAGCGCCAAAGCACAGGCCCGGCGCAAAAAGGGGAAAAAAAGAAAAAAGCCGGTTAAGCAGGCAACCCGAACGCCGGAGCAATCTGGGCCAGCCAGGCATTGAGCCGCTCCTCGGTGAGCTGGCTCTGGTTATCCTGATCCAGCACCAGCCCCACAAACTTGCCGTCCACCACCGCCTGGGAAGCATCAAATTCATAGCCATCGGTGGGCCAGGCCCCCACCACCTGGCCTCCCCGGCTGGTGACCAGGTCGTAGAGTTCGATCATGGCATCGACAAATTCATTGGGGTAGCCCACCTGATCTCCCAGCCCGTACAGGGCCACGGTCTTGCCGGTAAAATCCACCGCTTCCAGGTTGGGCAAAAACTCCTCCCAACTTTCTTCTTCACAATCGGCAGACAGACCGGGCAATTGGCCGGAACCCATGGTGGGGGTGCCGAAAATCAGATAGTCATACCCGGCAATGTCATCGGCGCTGACCTTGTTCACATTCTGCGGCTTGGCCATGATCTCATCGTCGTACCGTTTCTTGATCATCTTGGCCACCTTGCGGGTATTGCCGGTGGTGGTGCCGAAAAAAAGTCCGATGCGCGCCATGGAAATGCCCTCTTGATACAAAAATGGAAGAAAAGGCCGCCCCGGAAGCCACCCACCATCCTCCAGTGGATCACCCTCGCGGCACAGTCCTGCCACCTTCAAAAGCAAATCTGGTGCCAAACCACAAAGCGCCTGCAACCCCTTAAATTTAAAGGTTATTTAAAGGGTACATCAAGGGGGAAAACAATACGCTACCCAACAGAACCGGGTACCGATTGTCGCAAAACCGACAACCGGTACCGACATACGACGGGCAAACGATCAATCTTTCCGACGGGTTTTTTCAATGGCCATATGCTGCAAGTCCTGATAATGACGGCCAGCACAATAGTCTATTTTCCAAAAATGCAGCAGATTGATCAGCCGTCGCAACAGGCACCAGCGCCTGTCACCTTCAGAACAGCGGCGATAGGCACGTCCTGCCAGGGATTCTGGCAAAATCGCCGGCGACGGATCACCGGGAGAGGGAGACATGGATCAATACCTCCGGCTTTTAAAGGCCCAGACGCTCGGCCACAAAATCGGCATCCTTGTCGCCGCGACCGGACAGATTGACAAGGAAACGGGTGCCCGGCGTGGCATCTCTGGCGGCCTGCATCACCCAGGCTATCGCATGGGCAGATTCCAGAGCGGGAATGATCCCCTCCAGACGGGACAGGCTCATAAAGGCGTCCAGACAGGCGGCATCATCCTGAGCATGGTATTCGGCCCGGCCCAGGTCCTTGAGATAACTGTGCTCGGGACCAACGGAAGGATAATCCAGGCCAGAGGCGATGGAGTACACCGGCTGGGGTTCGCCGGCCTCATCCTGGAGCATGTAGGAATGAAAACCGTGCATGGTGCCCGGCTTGCCATAGGTCAGGGTAGCTGCATGTTCCCCCAGCCCCAGACCGCGACCACTGGGCTCCACCCCCACCAGACGCACCGCCAGATCCGTGAGAAAACCGGAAAACATGCCCATGGCATTGGATCCCCCCCCCACACAGGCCACCACACAATCGGGCAATGCCCCCTTGAGGGCCAAGAACTGCTCCCGGGCCTCCCGGCCAATGATGGATTGAAAATCCCGCACCATCATCGGAAAGGGGTGAGGCCCCACCACGGAACCGATGGCATAAAAAAAGTTCTGGGGATCCTTGAGGTATTCTTCAAATGCACTGTCCACCGCATCCTTGAGGGTCCGGGTACCGGTTTCCACACTGATCAGCGTCGCCCCCAGGATTTTCATCTTGGTCACATTGGGGTGTTCCTTCTGGATATCCACCGCCCCCATGTGAATCTCGCAGGGTAAACCCACTAAAGCGCAGGCGGTGGCCATGGCCACACCATGCTGTCCGGCACCGGTCTCGGCGATCACCTTGGTCTTGCCCATATGCTTGGCCAGCAGGGCTTCCCCCAGGGCATGGTTGATCTTGTGGGCGCCGGTGTGGTTTAAATCTTCCCGCTTGAGATAAATCTCCGCCTGCCCCCCACAATGGGCACTCAGGCGTTTAGCGTGATAGATGGGGCTGGGGCGACCGACATAATGGCTGTACAGGGCCATCAGCTCATCCTGATAGGCGGTGGTCTGACGGATGGCCAGATAAGCCTGGGCAATGTCATCCATAATGGCCTTGAGATGGGGAGGCACCGCCTGACCGCCATAGGGGCCAAAACAGCCGTTGGCATCCGGGGTGGGCTGTTTGAGCAGGGTTTGCAGATCAACAGGCGGGGTCTTGTTCATGGATAGCTACTCTACGTTCACAATCGACGGTGGAATGAGGCCGAAGCCATAATGCTAACCGCCTCGCACCAGCCTGAACAGTGCCAACAGCGGCAGCCCTTAACCGCCCATCAATAGCAGAGCCTGCACCATGCCACACCATCACCCCCTGTGCGAAGATGATTTCAAGGCCAAAACCCTGGACCCGGCCCAGGAACAGGTCTGGCAACATTTACAACGTATCCTGGATGCATTGACCACCGCGCCGCCTCCCCGGCGGGGCCATGCCCTCACCCGCTGGCTACGACGAACCACCCCACCCGAACCGGTGCCCGGCCTCTACCTGTGGGGCGACGTGGGCCGGGGCAAGACCTTCCTGGTGGATCGTTTCTTTGCCCAACTGCCCCTGGAAAACAAGCTGCGGCTGCATTTTCATCGCTTTATGCAACGGGTCCACGACGAACTCAAAACCCTCCGGGACCAACCCGACCCCCTGCGCATTGTCAGCCGCCGACTGGCCACGGCACGGGTGCTGTGCCTGGATGAATTCTTCGTTTCTGATATCACCGACGCGATGCTGTTACATCGTCTGCTGGCAGGACTGATGGAAAACGGCGTCACACTGGTGACCACCTCCAATATTCCACCCCAGGCGTTGTACCAGGACGGCCTGCAACGGGAACTGTTCCTGCCTGCCATTGATATCCTGCAACAGCATCTGGAAGTGGTCCACCTGGACGGCGCCGTAGACTACCGGCTGCGGGCACTGGAACAGGCAGAGATCTACCACGCCCCCCTGGACACCACCGCTGAAACCCAACTCGACGCCGCCTTTGTCTCACTGGCGCCAGAACCTGGCATCCAGGACGGCACCCTGACGGTGGAAGACCGCACCATTCCAGTACAACGGCTGGCCGACGGTGTGGTCTGGTTCCACTTTCAGGATATCTGCGACAGTCCCCGCAGCCCGCTGGACTATGTGGCCATCGCCAGGGAATTTCATACCGTACTGATCTCCGGGCTGCCGGTCATGGACAGCACCATGGACAATGCAGCGCGACGTTTTCTGGCCCTGGTGGATGAATTCTATGACCGCAGGGTCAAGCTGATCATCTCGGCCCAGGCTCGACCAGAACAGATCTACCAGGGCCGGCAATTGCGGTTTGAATACCAGCGCTGCATCAGTCGTCTGCTGGAAATGCAGTCAAAGGCTTACCTGGCCAGTCCACACCGGCCCTGACAGGCGTCATTTGATCCGGACAGGACAATAATTTAATGTCCTTCATTAACCCGGACTGAACACAGGGATGATCACCCCCTGGGGCGCAACACATTGCCCCTGGGATCACCGCCCCGTTGATCCCTCCGTCCAGCCGGGACTCATCCACAGCGGCCAAGGCGTTTTGACATGCTCATCAAGCATCCCGATGATCGTTCCCACCATGCCGAACAACTCCATGAATTCAAGGCGTCTTATCCCCAGCAGGCAGCCGCCATCGACCGGGAACTGCTGCGTTTATACCTGCGGGAATCCATCCAGATGTTTGCCGAACTGCTGGAAATGCAAATGGACCCCCTGGATGAACATGTGGTGATCCTCCACGATCTGCGCCTCAAACATCCCTCGGGATACCTGGAGATCGACCACCTGCTGATCAATCGCAACCTGCGGCTCACTTTGGTGAGTTCGGCCTTCATCGGTGCAGAATCCCTGCGCATCAATGCCGACGGAGAGAGCTTCGTCTGGTCCAATGACAGCGGCAAATGGGTGGCGGTGGGCCGTGGTTTTTCCGAGCTGGAAGACAAGGCCCGGCAACTGGATCTGATCCTGAGCGAAGGCTGGTGGCCCCGACGATTGGGTATCCGGCTGGCCCGCCCCATTGAAACCTGCCTGGTGGTGGATGACCATGACCGGGTGGTGCTGGATGATCCGGCGGCCTATGAATCCCGCGTGATCAAACTGGGAGATTTTCTGCCCTGGTACAGCAAGAACCGCATGAGCACTCCCCTGCTGAGGCAAAGTCCAAAAGCCCTGCTGGAACGGCTCACCAACCGGGTAGACCTGGATACCCTGGAACGTATCGCCTTTGCCCTGCAGGATGAGCACCAGCCCGCTCCCCTGGACTATTATCACCGTCTGGGTCTGGATCAACTGGAACCGGTCTGCCCTGTGGAAGACGAAGACGAAGAAAACCGCATCGAGGAAGAAGACCACATCGAGCTGGATGCTCAGCCAGATGAAGGGGACAACAAGGCCGAACCCACCCCCCCCAAATCACCGCAACATCAGTCTCCTCCTTCCAAAACCGCCAAAACCACCAAAACATCCGGCAAGGGGGACAATGACCGCCAACCCTCCTCCCGCATTGCGGCTGGGCTGAAACTCAAAACCCCGGAGTTTCTCGAAGCGATGACCGCCAAGGGCATGCTGCGCCTCAATGACAAGGGTGAACTGGAATTAACCGAGGCGGGACGCCGAATAGGGGGTCGGGTACGGGGTCGGGGCGGCAACCGCTCATTTTCCTGGCTCAAATCCACTGTCGATCCCCTGTTTGCAGAGACCCCCTGACCCAATGGCACATACCCCATGTGGCGACCGGAATGATCATTGAGAATGGTCAACTCGACAAAGGGAAAGGATATACTCGATAAAACACGCCCCTAGGTGCCAGTTGCATGGACAAACCCACTATCCTGATCGTGGACGACGAACCCATCAATCTGTCCCTGCTGACAGAATTGTTGCGTTCCGATTACCGGGTCAGAGCCGCCAACTCGGGGCAACATGCACTCAGGGCAGCCATCACCTGCCCCCGGCCAGATCTTATCTTGCTGGATGTCATGATGCCGGAACTGGACGGCTATGCCGTGCTGGACACCCTGCGTGGCCAGCCGGAAACCCAGGATATTCCGGTGATTTTCCTCACTGCCCTCAATGATCCCACGGACGAGGAACGGGGACTGGAATATGGTGCCCGCGATTACATCACCAAACCCATCAAGCCTGCTGTGCTGCGGGCCAGAGTCCGCACTCAACTGGAGGTCAAGCAGGCCCGGGATTTTCTTGAGAACAAAAACGCCATTCTTGAGGCCGAAATTGCCCGGCGCATGGTAGACAACGAAATTACCCAACAGGTCTGCATCCGCGCCCTGGCCCATCTGGCAGAAACCCGTGACCCGGAAACCGGAAACCACATCCTGCGCACCCAGGTCTACGTCCGCCTGCTGGCAGAAAAACTCGCCGCTCATCCCCGTTTCCAGGCCATGCTCATCCCCTCCACCATTGATCTGCTGACCAAATCGGCGCCACTGCACGATATCGGCAAGGTAGGCATCCCCGACAGCATCCTGCTCAAACCAGGGCCTTTGAACGATGATGAATGGCGTATCATGAAAACCCATGCCCGCCAAGGCTTTGATGCCATCGAGCGGGCCGAGGCCGATGTAGACCATCCCGTCCCATTTCTCATCCTGGCCAAGGAAATCGCCCGCTGGCATCACGAAAAATGGGACGGCAGTGGCTACCCGGATGGCCTGGCGGGAGATGATATCCCCATCTCGGCACGGATCATGACGGTAGCCGATGTCTTTGACGCCATGACCTCTGCCCGCATCTACAAACCCGCCCTGCCCATGTCCAAAGCGCGGGAGTTCATCGGCGATGCCCGTGGGCAACACTTCGATCCCGATGTCACCGATGCCTTCATGGCGGTCTACGATGAGTTCACCCAGATAGCCCAACGCCATCCCGATGCAGAAAGCGTTTGACCCCAGCTGAGGGGCCTTGCTCATGAAAACCACAACACAGCACCAACAGGCTCTGAGCGCCTCCCAGGCACAACTGGAGGAGCGGGAACAACTGATGCAGCAGTTTGTCCAGCATGCTCCAGCAGCCCTGGCCATGTTTGACCAGAACATGCGCTATCTGGTCACCAGCCGGCGCTGGCAGGAAACCTATGGCCGGGGTGAACAGGAAATACCTGGCGCCTGTCACTACGACGTTTTCCCGGAAATCACCCAGGCCTGGCGGGATGTGCATCGACGGGGCCTGGCCGGCGAAGTGATCCGGGCCGAGGAAGACCGTTTCGAACATGCCGACGGCAGGGTGCAATGGCTGCGCTGGGAGGTGCGCCCCTGGTACCACAGCGATGGCCGTATTGGCGGCATCATGATCCTGTCGGAGGACATCACCGACCGCCACCATCAGGCCGAAACCCTACGCCTGCTGGCACGGCGGGCCGAGGCCATGCTGGAGTTATCCAAAGCTGCCGAAACCCTGGATGAAAACAGCTTCCTGCGCCGGGCGCTGGCCATGGCCGAAGATCTGACCAACAGCCAGATCAGCTTCGTCCACTTCGTCCATGAGGACGATGACCGGATTGAAATGATTGCCTGGTCGGATCAGACCCTGGCCACCCCCTGCCATGTGGATCATCCCGGTCACTACCCTTTGAGTCAGGCGGGGATCTGGGCCGATGCAATACGCCAAAAAGTACCGGTGACCATCAATGACTACGCCCGTTGCACCCACGCCAAAGGGCTACCTCCCGGTCATTGCCCCCTGCACCGGATGCTGTCGGTGCCGGTCATCGAACAAGACCGGGTGGTGATGGTGGCCGGGGTAGGGAACCGGAGCACCCCCTATACCGATACCGACATGGAAACCCTCCGTCTGCTCGCCGATCAGGTCTGGCACCGAGTCCAGCGCCGCCGCTCGGAAAATCATCTGCGTCAGCTGTCCCTGGCCATCGAACAAAGTCCCGACAGCATCGTCATCACCGACCTGCAAGCCCGCATCCTGTACGTCAATGAAGCCTTTCTCAACATCACCGGCTATACCCGCAGCGAGGTCATGGGCAAAAATCCTCGTCTGCTCCAGTCGGGCATGACACCAGAAAAACAGTACACGGACATGTGGCAACACCTGACCCAGGGGGAACCCTGGAAAGGGGAATTTCACAACCGGCGCAAAGATGGTACCGAGTATGTGGAATTTGGCCATGTGGCGCCCCTGCGGCAACGGGACGGCACCATCACCCACTATGTGGCTGTCAAGGAGGACATCACCGAAAAAAAACGCATCGCAACGGAACTGGAGCGCCACCGTCACCAACTGGAAACCCTGGTGGCCCAACGCACCAGCCAACTTGAGGATGCCCGCCAACGGGCAGAAGCGGCCAATCGGGCCAAAAGCGCCTTTCTCGCCAACATGACCCACGAGATCCGCACCCCCCTCAATGCCATCGTCGGCCTGGTGCATCTGCTACGTAACGGGGATGCCACACCCCGGCAGCGGGAAAAGCTCAACAAGGTAGACAACGCAGCCCATCATCTGCTGTCGATCATCAGCGATATTCTGGACATTTCCAAAATTGAAGCCGGTAAATTCATCCTGGATCAGCAGAATTTTCATCTATCCACCGTGGTGGATCATGTCCGGTCGGTGATCTCGGAAACCGCACGGAGCAAGGGCCTGACCCTCAACACCGATACCGATGCCGTCCCCAGCTGGCTGCGGGGTGATCCGGCCCGACTGCGTCAGGCTTTACTCAATCTGGCGGGCAATGCAGTGAAATTCACCGAGCAGGGCAGCATTACCCTGAGGGTCCGTCAGTTGTCCAGCCGGGGCAACACCCTACGGGTCCGGTTTGAGGTAGAAGATACCGGTATCGGCATCGAAGCAGGACGTCTGGAACTGCTGTTTCAACCCTTTGCCCAGGCCGACAGCTCCATCACCCGTCGCTACGGTGGTACCGGCCTGGGGCTGGTGGTCACCCGACGACTGGCAGAACTCATGGGGGGCGGCGCGGGCGCCCGCAGTGAGCCGGGGCAAGGCAGCCTGTTCTGGTTCGATGTCCGGCTCGACCGGGGGCAAGCTCCCGCCGTTGACCACACATCGGCCACCGCCGCCGATACCACCCGCCCCTCAAGGGAACAGTTGGCCGGCAAGCGGATATTGCTGGTGGAAGACAACCCGATCAATCAGGAAGTGGCCATGGAACTGCTCGACCAGATCGGGTTGCTGGTGGATGGCGCCGGAGACGGGGAGGAAGCCCTGAGCCGAGCCGCCGCCCAGACCTATGATCTGGTCTTGATGGATGTTCACATGCCGGGCATGGATGGCCTCACCGCCACCCGGCACCTGCGCGCCCTGCCCGGCTATGAACATATCCCGATCCTGGCGATGACTGCCAACGTGTTCGAAGAAGACCGGCAACTGGCCCTGGAAGCCGGCATGAATGATTTTATTCCCAAGCCGGTGGAACCAGAACTGCTCCATCGGGTACTTCACCGCTGGCTCACATCGAAACCCAGTTCACCCGCCTCCCCCCCCCAGCCTCCCGCCACTCCGGCGCTGATCCGGGGGCTACCCCCCCAATCGGGCCATCAGGGCCAATATCACCGGCTCATCCCCCGCTTTCTTGCCCACCACGGTACAGACCCGGACAGGTTCCAGGTTCTGGCCGACCAGAAAGACTGGCGCACCCTGCAGCAGCAGGCCCACGCCCTCAAGGGAGCGGCAGCCAATCTGGGGATCGACGCTGTGGCCCAGCTGGGCCAGCAATTGGAACACCTGGCCCAGCACCAGCAGGATCGAGGCGTGTTGACCGGGCTATGTACACAACTGGCCCAGGCGCTGGCCCAGTTACAGGCCGATGCTTCGGCCACACAGGACACAGACGACCGTTCAGCTCAGAATCCGGCTCCCCCGGCGCCGGCCCTGGCCACCGAGGAAGGACAGCAACTCCTTGACCGTATGGCCGGGTTACTTGACAGCGACGATACCGATATTGTCGATCTTTGTCAGACCCACCAGGACTGGTTGCTGGCCACCCTGGGGCCGGAATTCCAGACGCTGCAGCAGCATGTGGAGAATTTCAACTACCCCGCAGCCCTGGCGCTTTTGAAACATCTGCGCCTTAAATGCCCGGCAATCTAATCCTCCATCCGCCCAAAGTCCCCTGCTGATGCCAAGGGCGGCGGCGCCAGACGCAGGAACAGGCGATACAAGCCAGCCCCTCGCTCCCCTTGGCCCAAGGTCTCCCGCAACAGACCCAGCACCAGCATCATGAGGGTAGTGCGCTCAGGGGACAGATTGAACTCATCTTCCCCCAGAGGCTCCAGAAACTCGGTCAACAGGGCCTCGGCCCGGGCAAAGTCCCGACTCCAGACCAACAGCACCAGCACATCATAAAGTATACCCAGCCGAACCCTCTGATCCTGCACCTCCACATCGGACAGCAAGTGGTAGGCTTCCTGCAGGGTATCCTTGGCCTGGAGCAAGCGCTGAGTGGATTTTTGCAGGGCCGCCAGATCCAGCAGGGCACCCAATACCTCCACATGGGCACGGCCATAATGGGCCTGTTTGTCCGCCAGAATGCTCTGCAACCCCTCCTCTGCCGCCCTGGAATCCCCGGACTGAAAACAGGCCACCGCCAGATCACGCCGGATCACCAGCAGGTTTTCCAGTTCCACCCGCCCCGGCACCTCCGCCAGTTGCAGTGCTGACCGCAAGGATTCCATGGCCCTGGTAAATTCACGCCGATGCAGGAATACCTTGGCCATCTGATGGTTCAGTTCGATCAACATGGCCAGGTCCGGTCCCCGCACCCAGCGCAAACGGCCTTTGGGGTCATCGCCGGCAGCGCCCGGATTGTCCGTGGTCAGGGATACCGCCACGGGACGGTTGTCATAGAGCCAGGGATTGTCATGGAGGGTCCAGTACGGTGCCTTGTAGTCCGGGGAGAACACAGATTCATCCAGCCCCCGACGCAGGGAAATCAGACTGCGAACGTGAATGGATTTAAGTTCCTTGCGGGTAGGCATTCGCCAGTCCCGCAATCCTCCGTGACCGGGATCATTGAATGTACTTTGACACCGCAAGGCATCTGCAGCGGAAAAAATCCCGGGACTGCCGGAAACCTCCCCGTCACGCCAACATTCACCCACCGAATAGATAAACCACTGCAGGCCCGTTTTAAGATCCATCACCGTGCCATCCCCCAAGTTGATGAACCGTTCTCCCCGGCCTGTCAGTACCGGGGAAAGGGCGTAGGCATATTGGTAATCATACTGATGGGTCCGGATGACACAGGATACCGGCTCAGGTAACTGAAACTGGCGCCCGTGGCGCTGACTGGCAATCCAGACATCATGCTCCCGACGCCGCTCCGGGTCGGAAAGTACGGTATATGCGTCATTGAGAATCTTGGTGATCCGTTCCGCCTTCTCCCGCTGATGCTGATTCTTGTCCGGGTGCCATTTCTGGGACAGGAACTTGTAGGCCCCCCGAATCACTTCGGGACTTGCATTCTCGGTCACCTGCAGATTGTCGTAATGGGTTCTTAACCGCATGAACTACCATCTCTAAACCACGATAAGGGCCAGCAGTCAATGCAAGCCAATGATGTCCTCCACGTCTTCCGGCCAGGTCAGGGTATAGGCAAAGCGAATCCTGGTCCGGGCATCCGGTTCCAGAGACTGATGCCAGGCCAGCACCCCCCGTGTGCCATCCACATCCCGCTCACTGGGGGCAGTGGCGCCACTGCCCAGTTCCACCTTGATACGTTCGTCCCGGGCCACCGGAAGCTGATCGAGCACGGTGATGTTCACCGGCTGGGGGTGGGCATTATGCACCGAGATCAGGTAGGCCCGCTCCAGTCGCTGCTGACGGCGGATCAATCCCTCCTGACCACGACTGTCCCGGTCCAGTTCATAGCGGATGCCAATGCGCTCATCCACGCCAAAAGCCAAACGCAAGGGACTGCCGGGCTGCAGGGCCGCCAGCGGCACACGCCCCACCAAAGTGCCATCCTGGAACAGGTTCACCGGCCCGGCAGGCAGCGGCGCCTCACCCTCGAAGGTGGTTTCTGCAAACAGGTAGGCATGAGGCACCCGCCGGGGTACGGCCCGGGCGGATAAGGTGGCCTCCAGACGATAGGCTGCCAGGGCATGACGATGAGGCTGATTGTCCGAGGGAATGGTGACCTGCCCCTGAACCCGGTACAGGGCACTGAACCGGGCCGACTCCAGATCAGCCATCTGCTCTGCTGCCATTTCCGGGGCCATGGCTGTCAGCGCCTGCACCCGGGAACCCATTGCCCTGGACTCTGGCGCGGGCCGGGCCACATCCACATACCAGGGCTGCAGTTCCGGCAATCGGCCACCCAGTTCGGGACGGGCGGTGGACAGGCGCAGGATCACGTCATTCCAGTCCTGGCCGGTATTTTGACGCAGCTCAGCCCGCTGCACCAGCTGCAGTTCACCGGTGGCCGTCTGCAAACGAGCCTCGTAAACAGGACGCCAGCCGGCGTGACGCACCCGGTATTCCAGGGTCAGGACCGCATCCCCTGCCGCCGGGGTTTGGTAATGCACCCGGGCCTCCACAGTATCCCGGCGACCCCGTTGCAGGGTTTCCAGTTCATCACGGATACGCTGGATGTCTGCCTCCACATCCCGCAGGGATTGTTCGTGGTGCTGAATGGTCCGTAGAATCTCCAAAGCGCCCTCCCCCACCACCTGCCAGGCCCGGGGCCATTGGTCCGGATTCAGGCCCGGTTCCATACCAGAAGCCCCCTGTCCCATTCGCTCCACCAGGCGCAACTGGATCTCACCGGCGCGAACCTGATCGGCAATATGCCGCTGACTGTCCTTGAGTGCCTGCAGCCTTTCCGTCAGAGCCTGCTCGGCAGGGTGGGCCAGGTCACGGCCATGGACCACACGGGTCTCCAGGGTACCCAGCATCAGGCCATCTGGTCCCTGGGCGCTGACCCGTAAACTGGCCTGATCCAGATCGGCGGGCAACCGGCCCACGGTGATCACGCCCTGCCCGGCATCCAGGGTGGCCTTGTGGGTCATCACCACACCAGCCTGACTGGGAAACACGGTCACCTCCACCACCTGAGCAGCCCAGGTGGTGCCGGAAAGGCCGGCGAATAACAAAAACGGCGATACTCTCAACCAGTGCATACAAGAAGACTCCCCGACAATCCCGACACAACGAACCCAAGCAGTACCATAGGCCATTCCCCATACAATGCACAGTGCTTCCTACTTCAGAATCCATCCTGTCAGCCGACAAGCTGACTATATAATCGGATAAAGTAGCATTCCCTTTTGGTTGGTCACCCATTTTAGGAACGCGCCATGGCTCTCGTAAAAAAAACGCCCAGCACTTCGCCCTCATCCACCGGTGGTGAGGATTCCCGCGCTCACGCCGCCGCGGCCCGCGAGGCCGAAGCCCAGCGTAAACGCGCCCGTACCCTGGCCAAGCAACAGCAGGCCGCCGAACGCATCGCCTCGGCCACCGCCCAGCTGGCCTCCGGCATCAATGAGGCCGCCTCCGCCGCCGAGGAACTTAAACGATCCTCCGATCAAATTGCCTCCGGCGCCGAGGAGGCTTCCGGCGCCGCCCAGGAATCCCTCACGGCCTTCAAGCAGGTTTCTTCAGCCCTGGGGCGGCAGCTGGAAAACGCCACCAGCGCCCAGACCCGGGTGGAATCCCTCAAGGAGCTGATTTTAGGGGTCGGCGCTGAAATCGACGGTTTTATCACCAATGTAGGCGTCAGCGCCCAGCGCCAGGGCGAGTCGGTGAAGATGGTGAGCGAACTGGAGCAACAGGCCGCCAATATCGGCGACATCGTCAAGGCCGTGGCCCGCATCGCCGACCAGACCAATCTGCTGGCCCTCAATGCCGCCATCGAAGCCGCCCGGGCCGGCAAACATGGCAAGGGTTTTGCGGTGGTCGCCGACGAGGTCCGCACCCTGGCGGAAACCTCCGAAAAAAGCGCCAAGCAGATTCAGGATCTGGTTGCCCAGATTCAAAAGGATGTCAAATTGATCTCCGAAGGCATCAACACCTCCGCCGAGAAGGTGCGGCAGGAGGTGGAAAACGGCAAGCAGATCACCCAGCAACTGGATCAGATCCGTGACGATACCGCCGTGATTACCAACGGCATCCAGGAAATTGCCAGCGGCGCCCAGCAGTCGGAAACTGCCGCCAAGCAGGCCCTCAAGGGTAACGAGGAAATCGCTGCCGCCGCCGAGGAGCAATCTGCCGCCGCCGAGGAAACCGCCAAAACCGTAGCCGAGCAGACCCAGGCCCTGGGAGAATGTGAACAGGCGGCCCAGAGCCTGTCGGAACTGGCGGAAGAATTACGCAGCTCCACCGACATCAGCAAAAGTGCCGAGGAAGTGGCTTCCGCCGCCGAGGAACTGTCCTCGGCAGTCCAGGAAATCAACCGTTCGGGGGCGCAGATCATGGCGGCCCTGGAACAGATCCGCAAAAGCGCCCAACTGCAGTCCTCCGCCACTGAGGAATCCGCCGCCGCCGTGGCTCAGATCGAAAAGGGGGTGGAAGTCTCCCAGCAACGGGCCACGGCCACGGAAGAGAAGATCCGCATCATCACCGATCTGCTCAAGAGCAACCAGAAGAATCTGGAGTCGTTGATCCAGGGGGTGGCGGAATCCGCCGATGCCTCCCGCGAGAGCCTGCGCCAGATCAAGAACCTGGAGCTGGTGTCCCGGCGCATCGACAAGATCGTCGATGCCATCACCACCGTCTCCATCCAGACCAACATGCTGGCGGTCAATGGTTCCATCGAGGCGGCCCGGGCCGGTGAGTTCGGCAAGGGCTTCGTGGTGGTGGCCACGGACATCCGCAACCTGGCCCATGACTCGGCGGAAAATGCCGACCGGATCAAGGATCTGGTGAAGGCGGTGCAGGACCAGATCGACACCGTCTGGCGGGATCTGGAGGAAAATATCAATGCTGCCAATACGGAGGCACAAAAGGCCCGGGCCATCACCGCGGGTCTGCAGACGGCGGAAAGCGACGTGTCCACGGTGAAAAAGAGCGCCCAGGAAGTCCTCAACGCCGCCACCGAGATCGCCACCGCCATCGGTCAGGTGAAGACCGGCGTGGAGCAGATCGCTGCCGCTGCCGAGGAGGCAGAAAAAGCCTCCGCCGAAGCCGCTTCGGCAGCCCACCAACAGGCCCAGGGCGCCGAGGAACTGGCTGCGGCCATCGAGGAAATTGCCTCCCTGGCCGATGAGCTGCAAAGCGTCTGACCCCAGCCACCGTATTGCCGGAGATCGTCATGACCCAAGAAACGGTCGTATCGTCTCCCCCGGAAGCGGGAGACATCCAGTCAGCGAACCCGGAGCAGGAAGCCGACGTTCGTCAATTTGTGATCTTCATCTGCGGCAGCGAGGTGTTCGGGGTGGACATGGCCCCGGTGCAGGAGATCATCCGTGTACCCGAGGTGGTGCGGGTCCCCATGGGGCCGCCGGCTCTGGTAGGACTCTCCAACCTGCGGGGCAAGGTGCTGCCCATCATCAGTCTGCGACGGCTGTTTGATTTTGACTCGCGGGACAACGATGATGCCTCCCGGGCCTTGGTGATCGACCTGGGCCAGCCCCTGGGCTTTGTGGTGGACCGGGTCTGCAG
Source organism: Ectothiorhodospira magna (assembly GCF_900110965.1). GTDB lineage: Bacteria > Pseudomonadota > Gammaproteobacteria > Ectothiorhodospirales > Ectothiorhodospiraceae > Ectothiorhodospira > Ectothiorhodospira magna. The sequence goes on along the minus strand of NZ_FOFO01000006.1, from coordinate 59,551 downwards.
CGTGGTGGCGGTGGAGCCGGAGAAGATCGAGGATGTGTCCGGTCTGAGCACCACGGTAAACACCGAGATGCTCTCGGGGCTGCTCAAGGACGTGGGGGGCTTTCCCATGGTCATGGTGATGGATTTTGAGCATCTGATCAGCCAGGAATTTGCCGACATCGCCCGCATGGCCCGGGGTCACAGCGCCGGCGCCCTCGCCCAGGAACAGTATGGCGACGAAGCCGAGGATGACAGCGAAGCCTTGCAGGATGAGCTGCAACTGGTCAGCTTCGAGGTGGCAGAGCAGGAATACGCCATCCCCATCGAGCATACCCAGGAGATCGTCCAGTTCCCCGAACAGATCGTCAAGGTGCCCAGAGCCGAGGTCCATGTGCTGGGGGTGATGAGCCTGCGTAACCGACTGCTGCCCCTGGTGTCCCTGCGCTGTCTGTTCGAGTTGCCCGACCGGACCCCCGACGAACACAGCCGCATCGTGGTGGTGCGGCTGGGCACCATTACCGTGGGCCTGGTCATGGACAGTGTCAACGAAGTGCTTCGGGTGCCCCTGACGGTGGTGGAGGCCATGCCCGCCATGCTCTCCACCAGCGGCAACCTGGGAGAAATCTCCCGCATCTGCCGGCTGGGGCAAGATGGTCGGCGATTAGTATCCATCATTTCCATCGAGCATCTGTTCCGGCATTCATCCATTCAGGAGGCCATCAGTACCGTGAAAGACATGCAGGAAGACGACCCCGCCGCCCTGGACGGCCAGCTGGAGGAACAGGAGGACGACGAGGAGCAGGTGGTGGTGTTCCGCCTGGATCGGGAGGAGTTCGGTGTCCCCATCGACAGCATCCAGGAGATCGTGCGGGTGCCCGATGTACTCACCCGGGTGCCCAAGGCCCCGGATTTCGTCGAGGGGGTGATCAACCTGCGCGGCTCGGTGCTGCCGGTGATCGACCAGCGCCGCCGTCTGGGGCTGCCCGCCACCGAGCGCAATGACCGGCAACGGATCATGGTCTTTTTGCTGGATGGCATGCGCACGGGATTCATCGTGGATTCCGTGGCCGAGGTGCTCAAGATTCCCCGCTCGGCCATTGAGCCGTCTCCACAGTTGTCCGAGGAACAGGCCCGCCTGATTGCCCGGGTGGCCAATATGGAACGGCAAAAGCGTCTGATCCAGCTGATTGATCCCTCGCGCCTGATTGCCCGTGAGCAGCGGGAAGCCCTGGTCAGTCTGACGGAACGCCAGACCGGCCTGCGGCCAGGCAGTGATGCAGATCGTGATGATTGATATGCCCCATAACCCAGGACCCAGAGACAGACCGTGATCAAACTGCTGATTGTTGATGACTCCGCGTTGATGCGCCGCCAGCTCAAGGCCATCTTTATGGCGGAAGGGGATTTCCAGGTGGAAATGGCCCGCAATGGAGAAGAGGCGGTGGCACTTAACCGCACCTTCGCGCCGGATGTCATCACCCTGGACATCAACATGCCCCAGATGGACGGCCTGACCGCCCTGTCCCTGCTGATGGCGGAACGCCCGGTGCCGGTGGTGATGGTCTCGTCCCTGACAGATAAAGGGGCTATCGCCACCCTGGAGGCCCTCAACCTGGGGGCGGTGGACTACATCCCCAAGCCAGGGGGCACCATTTCCTTGTCCATCAGCGAGGTGGAGGCGGAGATCATCGCCAAGGTGCGGTCCGCCGCCGGTGCACGGCTTAAAAAATCCCGGGGTCTGGCCGCCCGCATCCGGGGCAACCTGTCGGTGAATCAGGCCGCCAGGCCGACCCCCCAGCCGGCCCCCCTGCCCATGGAGGATGCCGCCACCGGCGATGGTCTGGTGATCATCGGTGTCTCCACCGGCGGCCCCCGTACCCTGGAAGATATTTTGCCCCTGCTACCGGCGGATTTCCCCTGGCCGGTGCTGGTGGCCCAGCACATGCCCCCCAGTTTCACCCGGCCCTTTGCCGAACGCATGGACAGCCTGTGCGCCCTGGAGGTCTGCGAACTGCGACGGCCAATGGAACTGCGGCCCGGACAGATTCACATCGGACGGGGGGGGGCCGACATCGTGGTCATGCGCCGCGCCGGCAAGCTCATGGTCACGGCCCGCCCGGAATCTGCCGAAATGCTCTGGCATCCTTCAGTGGAATTGATGGGGCGCTCGGTGCTGCAACATTGCGATCCCCGACAGGTAATTGGGGTCATGCTCACAGGCATGGGATATGACGGCGCTGAAAGCTTCACTGAAATCAAGCAGCGGGGCGGGCGCACCATTGCCGAGTCAGAACAGTCTGCAGTGGTCTTTGGCATGCCGGCAGAACTCATCAAGCGCGGCGGCGCCACCGTGGTGCTACCGATGGAAAAAATTGCTCAACAAATCATCAGATGGGTCAGCAACTGCTGATCCCGCCTGCATCCAAGGATTGCATCATGGCGTTGAAAAAGGGTCAGCCCACACCACCAAGTCACAGCCCCGGCGAGCGCCAGGACGCCAGAAATCTGGAAACCCTGCTGCAAACCCTGCTGGACGAAGATCCGTCAAAGCGCCGCTGGGCCGCCCGCGACCTGGCGGAACATCCGGCAGCGACCGGCGCTTTGGTGAGCCGACTGCGGCGCGAGACCGACGCCACCGTGCTGCAGGTGATCGTCACCGCCCTGGGCTGCCTGGCCAACGACGAAGCCATCCGCGGCCTGATTGACTGTCTGTATTCGGAAAACGCCATGCTGCGCAATACCGCCATCGAAGTGCTCAAGGAATTGCCAGACCCGGTCGCACCCCATATGGGAGAACTGCTTCACGATGCCGACCCGGACGTGCGCATCTTTGCCGTCAATGTGCTCGAATCCCTGCGCCACCCCCAGGTGGAGGCATGGCTGGTGGAGGTCATCCTCAAGGACGAGCATATCAATGTCTGTGCCACTGCCGTGGACCTGCTGGGGGAAGTGGGCGGTCCCCAGTCCCGGGATGCCCTGGCGGCCCTCAAACAGCGCTTTCCCGAAGAACCCTATATCCAGTTCGCCGCCGACCTGGCCCTCAAGCGCATTGGAGTCGAGTGATATCCATGCCGAAATCCACCATCATCAGCGATGAGGATTTTCAGAAGTTCCGAGAGTTCTTCTATCGCAAGACCGGCATGCTGTTCGAGGACAGCAAGCGTTACTTCGTGGACAAGCGCCTGCTGGAACGCATGACCGCCACCGGCTGCGAGAGCTTCCGCACCTACTTCACCATGCTGCGTTTTCAGGCTTCGGGGGCAGAACTGCAAACCCTGATCAACGCCATGACGGTGAACGAAACCTACTTTTTCCGCGAAGAGTATCAATTTCGCTGTCTGGTGGATTCCATTCTCAAGGAGATCATCACTCACCACCCGGCCTCCCGCCCCATCCGCATCTGGTCGGTCCCCTCATCCTCGGGGGAAGAGCCTTACGGCATCGCCATGTACCTGCTGGAGCATTGGCCCCAACTGGAACACTGGGATGTGGAGATCATTTCCTCCGACATCGATACCCGGATACTGGAACAGGCCCGGGCCGGGCTGTACGCCAGCCGGGCCATCCAGCATGTGCCCGCGCCCTTGCTGAAAAAATACTTCCGGCGGATGGGCGCCCAATACCAGATCAGCCAGACCCTGCGCGAAGCAGTGGAATTCACCCGGGTGAACGTCCACGACACGGCCGACATGCGCAGTCATCGGCATTTCGACGTGATCTTCTGCCGCAACCTGCTGATTTATTTTGATGATCTGTCACGCAAGAAAACGGCGGAATCCTTCTTCGATGCCCTCAATCCCGGTGGCTTCATCTGCCTGGGACATTCTGAGTCCATGAGCCGCATCTCCCCGCTGTTCCAGATCCGGCGCTTTCCCGAAGCCATCGTGTACCAAAAACCCCTGGAGGCGAGATGAAACGCATTCTCGTCATAGATGACGCGGCCACGGTCAGACTCTATCACCGTGAAATCCTCGAACAGGCCGGCTTTGCCGTCACCGAGGCGGTCAATGGCCTGGAGGCCCTGGAGAAACTGGAAACCGGGCCACCCTTTGACCTGTACCTGGTGGACATCAACATGCCCAAGCTCGACGGCTATGGCTTTCTCAGGGCATTGCGCAAAAAGGACATCCCCCAGGCACCCGCCATCATGATTTCCACGGAATCCTCCCCTTCCGACCGGGCGGATGCCCTGATGGCCGGCGCCAACCTGTACATCATCAAGCCAATCAAACCCGACCAGCTCCTGCCTCTGGTACGGGGTTTGCTTGGCGAGGAACGGCAGCCATGAACCCGTTGCTGGATCAGTTCATCAGCGAATCACGCGACGCCATCCAGGCCATCGGCGAGCGGCTCCTGCAGCTGGAGAACGCCCCTGACGACCTTGAACTCATGGATGAACTGTTCCGGCTGGTGCATACCCTCAAGGGCAACAGCGGATTGTTCGACTTCCCGGAGATGACCCGGGTGCTTCACGGTGCAGAGGATCTGATGGATGCTGTCCGGGATCGGCGGATTGGCTACTCCCAGACCCTGGCAGACCAGCTGCTTGAAGCCATGGATTTCGTCTCTGCCCTGCTCGACGAGATCCTCGCCGCCGGTTCCACCAGCCTGCCGGCGAATGGGGACCGCGGCAGCGACGCCGTGGCACTGACCCAGGCCCTGCGCCAACTGATCCCCGTGCCGGATGACGCCGCAGATGCCGCAAATGCCACCGATGCCACCAACCCGGACCCCCAGGCCCCGCCCACCGCGACCGGGGAGGAGACCCCATCCCCCCTGATGGGGGTGCCCGAGGCGGCGCGCATGGCAGCCTACAAGCAAGTGGCGGCGGGACAGCCCTGCACCTGGCTGCGTTACGAGCCGGAGGAGGAATGTTTTTTCAAGGGGGAAGATCCCTTCTACCAGATGATCCAGCTTCCCGCTCCCCTGTGGCAGCAGGTGAGTGCCCGCGAACCCTGGGCCACGCCGGAAAATCTCGATGCCTATCGTTGTCTGCTGCGCTTTGAATGCATCATCCCCCTGGGACCGGAACCCCTGGCGGAACATTTTCGCTATGTCCCCGATCAGGTCACCCTGCTGCCCCTCACCCCTGAAGCCCTGGCGGTCCCCGTGGGGGATGATGACCATGATGGCGTTCCTATCGAGGAATACCTCAAGACCGCCATGGGGCATCTGGAGGCTGGTCAGCGGGAAGGGCTGATTCAGGCCAGCCGGGTGATGCTGGAACTGGCCTCTCCCCGGTTGCGCATGGCCTCGGCCCTGCGCTGGCTGGTGCTGGCACTGGAGACCTGCCCGGAGGATGGCACCCTGCCCCGGACCCTGCTCACTGCCCTGGGGCCAAAGACAGCACCACCCCCGGCGCCTGCCGCTGGCGAGGCACCGGCCACGGCGGACATGCCGCCGATTCTGCGGGACATCCTGCAGGCCCAGGCAGAAATCCTCGCCCTGGAAGACACCCCGCCCTGGCTGGCGGGTCGCCTGCGGGCGGTGGCCGCCAGCCTGCGGGCCGCTTTCACCCAACTGGGGCAACCGGAGCTGCTGGATGGGCTGGACAATGCCCTGGCAGAAGCCCTGACAGCGGAGGCCTCCACGCCACTGGCCCTCTGGCTGGCGGAGCGGATGCCAAAGACCGCCACCCCCCCGGCGCCGGCCAGCCAACCCGCACCCCAGGGCAACGGCAGCAACGGTGGCAACGGCAATGGCCGGGAGCCGCGCAAGTTTGGCCGGCGCGTGGAAGACACCTATGCCGGCCCCAGCGCCATCAAGGTGGACCAGGCCAAGATCGACCGGCTGATGAACCTCATCGGCGAGATGATCGTGGCCAAGAACGCCCTGCCCTATCTGGCGGCCCGGGCCGAGGAGGTCTTTGGTGTGCGGGAACTGGCCCGGGAGATCAAAGGCCAGTACGGCACCCTCAATCGCATCGCCGATGAAATGCAGGACGCCATCATGCAGGTTCGCCTGCTGCCGGTGTCCTTTGTCTTCCAGCGGTTCCCCCGACTGGTACGGGACACGGCCCACAAACTGGGCAAGGAAGTGCGTCTGGTGATGGAAGGGGAATCCACCGAGGCAGACAAGAATGTGATCGAGTCCCTGGCCGATCCGTTGGTCCACATCCTGCGCAACAGCCTGGACCATGGCCTGGAGACCCCCGAGGAACGCCGGGCCGCCGGCAAGCCGGCAGCGGGCCGGCTCACCATCAGTGCCCGCTCTGAATCGGACCGGGTGGTGATCGAAATTACCGATGATGGTCGTGGTATCGATCCGGAGGCGATTCGTCGCAAGGCCTACGAAAAAGGTATCATCGACGAACAGGCGCTGGAGCGGATGACGGAGCAGGAGGCACTGAACCTGATCTTCGCCCCCGGCTTTTCCACCGCCACTCAGGTGTCCAACCTGTCCGGACGGGGTGTGGGCATGGATGTGGTACGCACCGCGGTGGCTCGGGTCAACGGCAGCATCGACCTCAAGAGCCGCCCCGGCCAGGGCACCCGCCTGCGCCTTTCCCTGCCCCTGTCCATGGCGGTCACCAATGTGATGGTGATCGTCTCCGCCGGTCAGCGGTTCGGCGTGGCCATGGACGCGGTGGCGGAAACCGTGCGGGTGGCCCAGGCCCATATCCAGTTGATCAAGCACCGGATGACCACGGTCCTGCGGGGCCGGGTGGTGCCCCTGGTGACCCTCAACGACCTGCTGGCCCTGAACCAGCCCCAGATCCCCAACGAGGATGGTGAACTGGCCGTGGTGGTGGTGCGTATCGACGGTGATTTTGTCGGTATCATCGTGGACGATTGCCGCGAGACCGTGGACATCATCCTCAAGCCTCTGGCGGGCTTCCTCGGTGACCTGGGGGGCTATGCCGGCTCGGCCCTGCTGGGGGATGGCTCGGTGCTGCTGGTACTCAACCCCCGGGAGTTACTGTGATGGGCATTGAAATCCATGACGACAGGTTGCAGGCCACGGACATGCTGGGTGTGGAAGACGCCGAAGTCCTGCTGGACTGGTTGCTCAACCATCCCGATGGCCCGGTGGATCTGGGGGCCTGCGACCATTTACATGCCGCCAACCTGCAGGTACTCATGGCCACCCGACCCCGGATCAGCGCCTGGCCCGCCCACCCTGTCCTGTCGGACTGGCTCAGACACGCACTCAATCAGGAGGAATAAACGCCATGCCCAAGACCATTCTCGTGGTGGATGATTCGGTCACCATGGTCATGAGCCTCAAGACCAGTCTGCAGATCGCCGGCTTCACCGTGGAAACGGCCAATGACGGTCAGCAGGCCCTGGACAAGCTCAAGGGGGGCGTCAAGCCAGACCTGATCATCACCGACATCAACATGCCCCGCATGGGCGGCATGGAGTTCATCCGCCATGCCCGCGCCCTGCCGGGTATGCGCTTTACCCCCATTTTAGCCCTGACCACGGAAAGTCAGCAGGCCAAAAGGGACGAGGCCAAGAAACTGGGGGCCACCGGCTGGCTGCTCAAGCCGGTGGGAGGCGCCGACCTGGTGAAGGTCATCAAGCAGGTGCTGCCCGGTGCCTGAGGATACCCCCTGATGACGGCCCTGACGGAACCGCGCCGCAAGCTGGCCGATGCCTCCCTGCGTCAGGCCCGCGCCCTGCGCCGCAACATGGCCCTGTCCACCCTGCTGGGCGTTCTGTTGCTGTCCGTGGTGGTGTATTACACCCATGACCTGCCCACCCGGCTGGCCCTGTGGCTGGGGGTGAGTGAGCCCCTGATGATGGCGGTCTTCGTGGGCCTTACCCTGCTGGGGACCAATCTGCTGGCGGGCCTGATGTTCTTTCATATCAGTTACCGCAGTGCCGGCGCCCTGTCCCACACTCTGGCGGAACTGGACGATGAACTGATCAAGACGGAAACCCGGCTACGGGTCAGCCGGGACGCCCTGCGCACCAGCGCTGACCTGGATCAGGCCCTGCAGGACAGTCTGCAACAGAACCTGCAAGACAGCGAGACCTCCACCCTGGGGGTCATCGAACGCACCAATCGGCTCAACGAATCCGCTGGCCGGCTGCTGGACTACCTGCACCATTCCAGCACCAATGCCTCCACCATGGCGGTGGATATCCAGCAGGGCGTGGAAGACATGAACCGGATCGCCAGGTTCGTGGGAGCGCTGCCCGACACCATTCGCAAGGATGCCGAAGTGATCCACCATATCCTTCAGGAGGTCAAGCAACTGGAGGGACTGGCTGCCTCCATCAAGGCCATCAGCCAGCAGACCAACCTGCTGGCCCTCAATGCAGCCATTGAAGCGGCCCGGGCCGGTGAGTCGGGCCGGGGATTTGCAGTGGTGGCCACCGAAGTGCGCGACCTGGCCAATCGGGCCTCCACCGCCGCCGACACCATCGAATCGGGACTCAATCAGGCCCTGGAAGCGGTGGAACGCAGTCTGGCCACCAGCAACCTGGGGGATTCTCAGCATCATCTGGAAAAGGCCACCCAGGTGGTGGATGCCTTCCAGAAACTGCAAAACAGCTACGAGGACATGCGCCAGTTCTACAAGACTCTGTTTTCCGTGGTCACTGAGCACAATACCGAACTGGCGGAGCAGATTGCCGACATGCTGGGATTGATGCAGTATCAGGATGTGGAGGGCCAGCGCCTGACCCGCATGAATGACATGCTGACCGAGCGCCGGCGACTCTATGCCAGCATGGAGCAGTCAGCAACTGCCCTGGAACACCTGCCCCAGGCCCTGGAGCAACTGCTGACCCGTTACCTGGAGGACGAATCCAGGCACAGCCATCCCGACCACGGGGGTCTGGCGGCGGATGCCGGCCCAGGCCCCCGGATCGAACTGTTCTAACGCCCACGCCGGGCGGCATCCAGACCCGTGGAGAATCCCATGTCCCTTTCCCTGCCCACATTCCTTCAGGCCCGACGCGAAGCCATGCTCGCTGAATGGATCGAGGCATCCCCTGGGGCCGATGCCGAGACCTCGGTGAGCCTGTCCACCGAGGCCCGAAATCGGCAAATGGAAATCCTGTTTGATGAAATCATGGCCCCGCTGCTGGTGGACCCTCCCACCGATTTCCTGCCCGGACCGGAGGAACAGGCTTCCCTGCAGGAACATCTGCAGGCCATGGTCACCGAACAGGCCAGACATGCGGCCAATGCCACCGACCCCATTGCCCTGCTGTTCGTCCTGCGTCAGGTTCTGCTGGACCATCTGGCCCAATGGCCCCAGGCCAGTGCCGAAACCCTGGCAGAGGACACCGCCCGGCTGACCCGGTATTTTGATCAAATCACCCTGTTCACCTTCGACAGCGTCATCCGCCAGCGGGACCGGCAGATTTCCGAACAGAGCATGTCCCTGATGGAGTTGTCCACCCCCGTGCTTCGGCTGTGGCATCAGATCCTGCTGCTGCCCCTGGTGGGCATCATCGACACCGGTCGCGCCCGCCAGGTCACCGATCATCTGCTGGAGGCCATTGCCCGCCATGAAGCCAGGGTGACGGTCATCGACCTCACCGGCGTCCCCATCATCGACACCAGCGTGGCCCAGCACATCATGAAAACCATCGACGCCGCCCGCCTGCTGGGGAGTCGGGTGGTGCTCACCGGCATCAGCCCGGAAGGTGCCCAGACCCTGACCAAACTGGGTATCCGTTTTGGTGATGTGACCTGCCGGGCCAGCCTGCGGGCCGGGATTGCCGAAGCCCTGCTGCTCACCGGCAAATGTATCGCCAGCATGGAGGATTCTGGTCGATGAAAAAGATTCCCATCCTGCGCCTGAACCGGATCCTGCTGGTCTCCATCCAGGAAGATCTCACCGACAACGAAGCCATGCAGTTTCAGTCGGATCTGGTGAACAAGGTCGCGGAAATCGAAGCCCTGGGGGTGGCCGTGGACATCACGGCCCTGGATGTGGTGGACTCCTACATGGCCCGGGTCATCAACGACACCGCCAGCATGGTGCGTTTGCTGGGGGCGGAGGTGATGATCTGCGGCATCCAGCCCTTCGTCGCCATCACTCTGATCGAGATGGGCCGGGATCTGATCGGCGCTGATTGTGCCTTCAATCTGGATCAGGGCCTGGACATGCTCAAAACCCGCATTGCCGGCCGGGGCGACATCCGCTTTACGGATGATGGAGATGACTGAGCGACTGCCAAGCATTGAACTTGCCATCGGCAACAGTGCCGATATCGTCACCGCCCGCCATGCGGCTCGGGAAATGAGCAATCAGTTGGGTTTTGGCAAGGCCCACCAAACCCGGCTGGCCACGGCGGTCTCGGAACTGACCCGCAACGTGATCCAGTATGCCGGGACGGGACACTGTATGATTGAGGATCTGTCGGATGCCAGGGAGCGGGTGGTGCAGATCACCATCGAGGATCATGGTCCCGGCATTGCCGATCTGATCCTGGCCATGGAAGATGGCTTCAGCACCAGCAACGGCCTGGGCGCCGGATTGCCGGGCACCCGCCGGCTGGTGGACGATTTTCACATCAGTTCCAGCCCCGGAATGACCCGTGTCATCATCACCGTCCGCAAACCGGCCTGACATGCCTGTTGCCGCACCGCCGGATACCGGCCCGGTGGCCCGGGAACGGGGCCTGCACGTCATCTGTATCCGGGGAGAACAGCACGTGATGCAGGCGGCAAGAACAGCCCGACAACTGGCTGAACGGTTGGGATTCACCCGGAACCTGGCCTATCACGTGGCCACCGCCACCTCCGAACTGGCCAGTAATCTGGCGGTCCATGCCGGCGGCGGTCATGTGTATCTGCGGCCATTGGCTGGCCCGGATGGCCACCCCACGGGTCTGGAAGTCATCGCCGAGGATCAGGGGCCGGGTATTGTCGATCTGACCCTGGCCATGACCGAAGGCTACAGCACCGCCAGCCGGCTGGGTTGCGGCCTGCCGGGCGCCAGCCGACTGATGGATGAATTTTACATTCGCTCCACGCCAGGTCAGGGCACCCATGTCAGGGCGGTCAAATGGCGGCAGGCAGAAACCCCGGAGCCCAAGCGAGCAGCTACATGACAGACACGTTGTCCAATCCCCCGGTGCATGCCCTAAGACCCATGCCCGGCGAAACCCTCTGCGGCGACCAGATCCACTGCTGGCATCGGGAACAGGCCCTGTGGATGGCTCTGGCCGACGGCCTGGGCCATGGCCCGGAGGCCCATGATGCCGCCAGCCGGGCCATGGACCATTTACCCACCTTGAGCGCCCTGCCCCTGACTGAATGTATCAGCCGCTGCGATACCCTGTTGCGGGGCACCCGCGGGGTGGCCCTGGCCGTGGCCTGTATCGATCCGGCGGGTCAACTGACCCATGTGGCCGTCGGCAATGTCCGCTCCCTGCTGCTGCACCAGGGGCGCCTGACCCGGCTTGGCGGGGCCAGAGGCATTGTCGGGGCCGGTTTTCATCATCTCCATGTGGAACGCCATCACCTGCAACCGGGAGACTGGCTGGTGATGTTCTCCGATGGCATTCGGGAAGACGTGCCGATAGCCGCCGCCCTGGAAGCGGCCCTGCCAACACCGCACACCGCCCTGACCTTGCTGCAACGCTGGGCACGGGATAACGACGACGCCGCCATTCTTCTGTATTGCCATGGCTGAGTCCACCACCAACCCCATGGGCGAGATCACGGCCAGCTACACCCGGCTGCTGCTGCAGGTGGCCCTGTCTGACGATCCCCTGACCACGGAACAGGCCCTGATCGAAGCTGCCGCCCTGGGGCAGGAGATGGTCAACCGCGAATTACCCCTGGAGGAGGTCAGCGAGGTTCATCATGCCGCCCTGGTGGCCCTGGCCAAAGCCCATCCGGAACTGCCGCTGGCCATCGTGGCCGATCGGGTCACAGCACCGTTGATGGAAGCCTACATGGCCTACAGCCTGGCCTTTCGGGAACAGGTGGAACAGCGCACCCATGCCATCCTCACCGCCCGTCTGGACCAGTTGCGCCGTCTGGAGGCCATCGGCACCCTGGCGGCGGGGGTGGCCCATGAATTCAACAACATCCTTGGCAGCATCATCGGCTTTAGCGAACTGCTCACCGACGAGATACCCGCCGACAGTAGCGGCGCCCGCTACCTGCATCACATCCTCCAATCCAGCTTCCGCGCCCGGGATCTGACCGCCGGTCTGCTGGAATTTGCCCGGACCATGCCGGAAACCCCCGAGCCGATGGATGTGGTACCGGCTGTTAGAGAAACCATTGAACTGCTGCGGGCCACCCTGCCTGCCCATATCCGGCTGGAGCTGGAGGGGAATCCCGGCCCCGCCTGGGTGATGGCCGAACATAACCAGATCCAGCAGATCATCATGAACCTGTGCATCAATGCCGCCGATGCCATCCAGGCCCGGGAGGGGCTGATCCGGGTCGGCATCGACGCCCTGACATCCACGCCGGAGTGCGCCACCCCCATGATCCGCCTCACCGTCACTGACAACGGCGAGGGTATTCCATCAGAATTGCAGGCGCGTATCTTCGACCCGTTTTTCACCACCAAGCCTCCCGGCAAGGGGACCGGCCTGGGGCTGTCGGTAATCCACGGTCTGGTGACCGGCTTGGGGGGCCATATCGGGTTGGAAAGCACCCCCGGCGTAGGCACCCGGTTCAGTATCGACCTGCCGGCCCTGGGCGGAGCAGGTACCCCGGACACCGCCCAGGCGCCATCCCCATAAAACCCTATCAATACAGGACATATCGACCTGCCGGCCCTGGGCGGAGCAGGTACCCCGGACACCGCCCAGGCGCCATCCCCATAAAACCCTATCAATACAGGACATCATGACCACAATCCTCATCGTTGACGACGACGACACCTTTCGCACCATGCTGCAGGAAATGCTGAGCCGGGAAGGCTTTCATATTCTCACCGCCGGCAGTGGTGGCCAGGCCCTGAAACTGCTGAACACCCAGACGCCGGATCTGATCATCACCGATATCCTGATGCCCGATGGAGATGGTATCGAGCTGATCACCACCCTCAAACAGAAAAACAGCCCGATTCCCATCATCGCCATGTCTGGCGGGCGCCGATCCATCAGCCTGGAATTCAATCTGGAATCCGCCGAACTGATGGGGGTCAAGGCCACCCTGGCCAAGCCCTTCAGCCGGGAGACCCTGCGCCGGGTGATCGAGGACGCCCTGCGTTGAACCGGCCAGGTAGCCCCGATGTACTGGTGGTCAGCAACCGCAAGGGGGGCACTGGCAAGACCACCACGGCAGTGAATCTGGCGGCGGAATTTGCTGCCGCTGGCCGGCGCACCCTGCTCATCGACCTGGATACCCAGGGGCATTGCGCCCTGGGTCTGGGGGTGACCTGGACGCCGGGGCAACCTTCCGCCCACCATCTATTCGACGGCTCCGGGTTGCCGCTGACAGCAGCGATCCGCCATACCTGCTGCCTGGGTCTGGACCTGGCGCCCGCCAATCCGGATTTCCAGCATGGTCGGGCGCCCGACGACGAACAGGTGCTGGCCCGCGCCCTGGCGGACCCGGAACTGGCCCGGCACTACGATCAGATCGTGATCGATTCCCCCCCGTCCCTGGACCATCTGCTGCTCAATGCCCTGGCGGCGGCCCATTGGGCCGTCATTCCCTTCTTGCCGCACCCGCTGGCGGGAGAAGGGGTCCGGCAGCTGTCCAAGGTGTTCTTCAGGGTGGCCATGGGCGGCAATGCGGGGTTGCGTCTGATGGGGGTGCTACCGGTGATGCTGGACCTGCGGGTGCGCCAGCACCAGGCCATCCGTGATCAGGTGGCCCGGCAGTTCGGCGAAGAGCGGGTATTGGGGGGCATTCGCAATGACATCAAACTGGCGGAATCCTTTGCCGCCGGCAAGCCGATCCGGCTCTACGCCCCCCGCAGCCGGGGCAACGAGGATTATCGGGATGTGTTCCAGGCCATCACCCGGCGCATGGAAACATCCCCTTGAGGGGAAATCTCCCGCTCAATCCACCACCCGGTTGCGGCCCTGGATCTTGGCCCGGTAGAGGGCCTGGTCCGCCGCCTGCTTAAGGGCTTCCACGGAAGGTTGGGGGGACTCCCCGTCATGGGTGGCCACCCCGATGCTGATGCTCAGGCAGGGGGAGGCCGTGGAATGGCCGTGGGGAATCCGCAATCGGGCCACCGCCGCCAGCATGGTCGCCCCGACATGGCGCGCCCCCACGAGATCGGTCTCCGGCAGCAGGGCCACGAATTCCTCGCCGCCGTAGCGGGCCACCAGATCCGCCGGACGGGACAGGCTGCCCTCCAGGGCCTGGGCCACCCGACGCAGGGCCGTATCTCCGGCCCCGTGGCCGTAATGGTCGTTGTACGCCTTGAAATGGTCCACGTCGATCATCAGCAGGGACAAGGGAGATGACCCTGGCCGGCGGGACAGACGCGCCCACTCTTCCGCCAGCCTGGCGTCGAACTGGCGACGGTTGGGAATCTCCGTCAACCCGTCCCGCAGGGCAATCCGCTCCAGCAGATCGGTCTTGCGCTTGAGATTGACCTGATTGCGCACCCGCGCCCGCACAATGGCTGGATTGAAGGGTTTGGAGATGTAATCCGCGGCTCCCAGGTCAAAGCCCTTTTCCTCGTGAGCATCATGGTCCAGGGCGGTGACAAAGATGACGGGAATGTGCCGGGTGCGCTCGTCCTCCTTGAGCCGGTAGCACAGTTCGTAGCCGTCCATGTCCGGCATGAGGATGTCCAGCAGGATCAGGTCCGGCCCCCCATCCCGACCGGCCAGGGTCAGTGCCCTGGCCGCGGTGGTCGCGGTCAGGATGCGGTAATCTCCGTTGAGCAGATTGGCCAGCGCATGGATGTTGGCGGGCTGATCGTCCACGATCAGGATCGAGCCTTTCTCCTCATTCACCATCGCACTTCAACTCCAGACCAGCCTGTCGGGCCAGTGTTTCCAGCAGAGCGGCGGCCCGATCATACTCCAGGGCATCCATCAGCCGCTCCAGTTCGATGACCAGAGTCCGGTCCCCGTGATGCCGCAGCCAGGCAGCCACAACGCGCCAGCGCTCGGCGGACACCCATTCCCCCCGGTGCAGGGCGCCATGCACCTCGCCGACGGTTCGGGCGGCCAGGTCGGGATCATCCACCGGAGCGTCCGGTATCGCCTCGGCGGCGGGCAGGGTGGACAGGCTCTCCTCGAGTTCGTCCAGGGCATCAAGGAAAGCCTGACGCGGGGCATCCGGCAGAATGCCGTCGGCCAGAACCTGTTCCAGCGCCCGGGCAGCGCCTTCCAGGCGTCGCGCTCCCATGGTGCCCGCCAACCCCTTGAGGGTATGGAGCAGGGGCTTGGCGGCCTGTCCATCCGATCGGGCCAGCAGCCCGCCAAGCACGGCAAACTCGGTCTGCAATTGTACTCGAAAGCGGTGCAGCATGCTCAGGTAGAGGGCTGTATCCTGAAACACTGCCATGCCCCGGGTCAGATCCACCCCCGGCAGGTGGGCCGGAAGCAACCCCGGTGACCCGGGGAGAGACACTGATGCAATCTCCCCGGTACCGCTCCATAGCCACTGGCTCAGGGTGTCGAACAGGGTCTGGGTGTGGATGGGCTTGGCCAGATAACCGCTCATGCCCACCGCCTGGGCACGCTCCCGATCATCCTCCATGACGGCAGCAGACAGGGCCACCACCGGCAGTTGGGGGAAGCGGAGTCGGATACGACGAGTGGCCTCGATGCCATCCATGACCGGCATCTGCAAATCCATCAGCACCAGATCCACCGCCTGCTGTTCCAGCAGGTTGACGGCCTCCAGCCCGTTGCCGGCCAGCAGGATATGGGCGCCGGTTTTTTTGAGGATTTCGCTGGCCACCTGCTGATTCAGGGCATTGTCCTCCACCAGCAGGATTCTGCGGCCAGCAAAGCAGGGCACCCGGCTCGCCCCGGTGGCGGCCGCGCCCCCGGATGAGAGTGGCATGGGACATTGCCGGGAGCCAGGCAAGGCCAAGTGGAAGTGGAACCGGCTCCCCCGACCGGGACTGGACCAGACCGCCAGGGTGCCCCCCATCTGGGCCACCAGACGCTGACTGATCACCAGACCCAGACCGGTGCCACCATATTTCCGGGTGGTGGAGGTATCCGCCTGGGAAAAGGCCTGGAACAACTTCTTGCGCTGCGCCTTGTCCATGCCGATACCCGTGTCCCTGACCGCAAACTCCAGGCGCACCCGCCCATCATGCGGCGCCTCTGAACATTGACGAATCTGCAGGGTCACCCGCCCCCGCTCGGTAAACTTGAGGGCATTGCTCAGCAGATTGGTCAGCACTTGCCCCAGGCGCAGGGAATCCCCCTCCAGCACCTGATCCTCCGCCGCCTGCAACCGAAACCGCAACTGAATCCCCTTGGCCTCGGCGGTGGAGGCAAACAGGGTATACATGCGGTCCACCAGCTCGTCCAGACGGAAGGGATGGGCGTCCAGTTCCAGCTTGCCGGCCTCAATCTTGGAATAGTCCAGAATATCGTTGAGAATCCCCAGCAACAGCCGGGAAGAACCCCGGATCTTTTCCAGATAGTCCCGCTGGCGGCTATCCAGGGCGGTATGCAGAAGCAATTCGGTCAGGCCGATCACCGCATTCATGGGGGTGCGAATTTCATGGCTCATGTTGGCCAGAAATTCGCTTTTGGCCCGGCTGGCCCGCTCGGCGGCGGCCTGGGCCTGCTTGATGTGGGAAATATCCTGAATGATGGACCAGATCACCTCCCGACCTTCCTGGTCGGTGGTCTTGAAACCATTGAGCAGTACCGGATAGCGACTGCCGTCCTTGCGGATGTATTCCTTTTCAAATGGGCCGTAGAAACCTGTCTCCTCCATGGAAGCCAGGACCTTTTCCTCCTCGGCCATGTAGCGCTTGGGGGTCAATTCCCAATAGCTCAGCTGGCGGAATTCCTCCGGGGTATACCCCGCCGGTTCGTTGATGGCCCGGTTGAACTCCAGAAACTGACCGGTCCGGTAATCATTCATGGCGATGCCCACCGGTGACAGTTCGAACAGGCCGCGAAACTTGGCTTCCTGCACCGCCAGTTCCCGGGCGGCCATCACCCGATCGGTGATATCCTCATTGACCCCGACCACCCGCACTGCCTCGCCCCGCTCATTGTGCCGGACCTGGGCCAGACCACGCAGGGTGCGGATACTCCCGTCGGACATGCGCAGGATCTGGAACTCCTCGTCGAACCCCCCGTCGGCCCCTGCCAGCAGGGCGGCAAAGGCCGCCTTCACCCTGGGTACGGATTCGGGCAGCACCCGGGCCTGCCAGTCCTGGAACCGGCCACCGAAATCATCCGGCGCCATGCCGTAGAGCCGCAACATGCCTTCGTCCCACAGTAGCAGGTCGTTGGCGATGTCGTAGTCCCAGATGCCGATGGCGGCGGCCTCGGTGGCCAGTTTGAGCCGTTCCTGGCTTTCCCGCAGGCTGATCTCGATCTGCTTCTGGGTCGTGATGTCCCGAAACACCGCCAGCAGACACATGCCGCTGCCCAGGGTCATCGGCATCACCGACACGTTCGTGTGGATCAGTCGACCGTCCTTGTGCCGCAGCAGGGTTTCAAAGTCGTCTCGTCCCTGGGTCATCACCTGCTCGACATGGATCGCCACCTCTTCCGGTCGTTCCCGGGCCTCGTAGTCCTGGATCCGCAGGGTGGCAAATTCCTCGGCGCCATACCCCAGATTGCGATGGGCGGCGGCATTGAATTTCAGCGGCAGGGTGGTCTGGGGATCGATGAGCAAGGTGCCATCGGGATACAGGTCAAACAAGGTGCGAAACCGGCGCTCCTCCTCCTCCAGCGCCCGGCGAACCTGGATTTCCTGGGTCTGGTCCACCAGATAGCCCCGCAACAGGGGGGATTGGCCCCCGGTATCGTAGTCGGGGACGGAATAGTCACGAAACCACTGGTACTGACCAGCACTGTTGCGCAGGCGATATTCCTGCTCGATAAAGGCCACGCCCTTGTCCAGAGCCTCGGCGGTCTGCCGCCGCACCCTGGGCCAGTCGTCGGGATGAATCAGATCCGTGAACAGAAACCCTGGTTCCAGCATCTGCTCCGGGGAAAAGCCGAGGATGTTGCGCACGTTATCGGACACATATCCCAACGGCCAGCCCGGCCCAAGGCGCCACACGCAGACCATCACCGGACCGCCCACAAACAGCCGCAACTCCCGCTCCAGTTGCCGGGACCGGGCCACCGCCTGGCTGATTTCATGGAACAGCAACAGAACACTGGCATCCCCCAGGGGTTTGGCCTTGAGTTCCACCATCAGTTCCGTGCCATCCTGGCGCACCATCACGTCCTCGCCCTGGTAGAGCTGGCGCCGTTTCAGGGCCTGCAACACCCGACAGGCTTCCGGTGAAATACATTGACCGGCCCGGTGGCAGTTCAGCCATCCCGCCGGTTCGCCAGCGATCTGATGCCGGGTGCATGCAAACAGGCTCATCACGTCCCGACCCAACAGGGCGTCGTTGGCATGGCCCAGTAATTCCGATGCCGTCCGGTTGCCGCGAATGATCAGTCCGCCGCCATCAATCACGATCAATCCCGCAGGCACCTCATCGGTCAGGGTGGTCAGCGCCTGGTTGGCTTCCCTGAGTTCACGGTTGAGCAGATCCAGTTGCTGCTGGTGGTCCTTGACCAGTCCGAACCAGCGGTTGTAGTACAGACTCACCAGTTCCTTCTGGGTCACAAGACCGTGGAGATGGCCCTGGGCATCCACCACCACCACCCGTTTGATGTGCCGTTCACGGCAGAAGGCCAGCGCCTGGGCAATGGTGGCGCTGGCCTCCAGACATAATACCGGACGGCTCATGCACGCCTGCACCGGCTGATCCAGTTGGGTGCCGGCCCGCAACAGGCGGATCACATCCCGCTGGGTCAGGATGCCCAACGGCTGATGCTGGTGGGTCACGATGGTGGCGGTGAATTTTCCCTGGTCCATCAGTGCCATGACTTCCCGCACCGGCAGATGCCCGGCCACCGCCAGCGGCTGGCTGCCCTGCAGCAGTTCCCCCAGGCTCTGGGTCTCTGCCAGCAGGCCAGGGTCCAGGCTGGCGGCCAGATCACTGTAGCTGACGATGCCCGCCAGTTCCCCATCCCGGTTCACCAGACAGATATGTTCAGAGCGATTGCGGATGGCCCGGAGTCCATCAAGCACGGTGGCATCCTGATCCAGGGTGGCGGCGGCGGGCAGTTCCACCTCGGCCAGGGGCGTGTCCAGGGGAATGCCCTGGACCTGGAAGGACACCAGCAGGCTGGAGAGGATCAATCGATACCCGTCGGCATCCACCACCACCACGGTGCGGATATTGTGCCGGCTCATGGTATCCAGTGCATCGGCCAGGGTGGCGGCGGCGGGCAAGGTCACCACCTGGCGGGTTGCAATGCTGTGCAAGCGGGGGAAAAACATTGACTCACCTCACCCGATGGTGAAATTCCCGGCCCTGGCGGCGGGGCCGGCCCCAGACCGGTCAGATGCCAGCGGGGTGCCTGACCGCCGCCAGCGCCGCGTCCGCCGCCGCGTCCACATCCGCCTCGCTACCCGAGAGGGTCAGGCGACCGAAGGCACCGACGGCACGCACATCGATCAGGGTGATGTTGGCCGCCTTTTCCGCCTGATTGGCGGCGTAGACCACGTAACCCGCCGGTTCCGTTTCCAGAATGAACAGACTCTCCCCCGGCAGGATCATGGACCCCCGGCGGTTCTGTCGGTTGATCAAAACACTGTGATCCGGGGTGATGCCGCGGATGGTTTCCTGCCAGGCGACCCGGCAGGTCTCACGGTCTTCCTGGCGTGCCCCAAGGCGGGACAGCAGCACCCGGCCCGCCTCGCGCACGTCGCTCTGGTCCCGCTGGTGAATCACCATCGAGCCGTAGGCCCGCTCCACCACCTGCTGGGCCAGACGCACCCGCGTTGCCTTGAGGGCCATGTCGGTGAGTCGGTGCACCGCCATTCCCGGCGAGACCTCGATCCACAAACAGGCATCCCCCGGTACCGGCAGAAACCCCTGGGAGACCGTGGCCATGTAGGCCGCCAGCTGCGGCTGCAGGGAATCCATGAATACATAGGTTCTAAGCTTGATCATCTCGGGCGCATCGTCCGGAAGCGTGACGGGAATAATGCATCAATGAGACCCGAGCCCCCTGGCCCGGTCAAGTCATGGATGACGCGGATTCTCTTGATCGACCTCTCGTCGGCATGGCTGCCCATCACCGCCCCATCCCCGCCAGGGAAATCTCCCCCGCCTCTTCCAGGGTCAGGAACCGGCTCAGTCCCCCCGTGTCCATCCGGGCCTTCAGGGTGTAACGGAAGGTATCCCGCTGGGTCTGGCCGAGCAGGTCATTGAACAGCCGCAGCCCATTGATGAGATCGATCCCCGCCTGCACCTCGATGAGCTGCTCCCCGTAGGCGGGCACCGTCTTGAGGTCACTGGCCACGCCGGTGATCAGCCGCCGCCCCTCCAGTTCCACATGATAGCTCATGCCCCGCAGAGGCAGTGGGGTTGGATTGGGATTGACCACCCGCAGCCCGATGAGGAACCGGGGCGAGAGGGAATCGGAAGGCAGGGCCCGGAAGGAGTCCAGCAGCAGGGACGGGGTCTCGTAGCCGGGCCGCATGCCGGCACAGCCGGATACCAGCAAGGCGCCGGCGGAGAGCAAAAAAAGACGACGATGGGGCGAGAACGGATGTTTGCGCATGGGGCGGGCCTGTGCATCTGCACTTTGAGACGTGAGCGGGTAGAATACTCCACCCACTCCCATCGCCCAAATCCCGGAATTGCCATGGCCAACCCCTTTCAAGAACAGCTCCTCAAGGCGGGGCTGGTGGACGAGAAACGTGTCAAGAAGGTGCGGCACGGCGAGGCCCGCAAACGCAAGGGCAAGGCCGGCCAACAGACCGACACCCCCCCGGACCCGGCACTGAAGGCGGCGGAAGAGGCCCGTCGCCTTGAAGCGGAAAGGTCACGGGAACTCAATCGCCGGCAAAAGGAAGCGGCCGAGCGCCGCGCCCTGGAAGCCCAGGTGCGACAGCTGGTGGACACCCATCGTCAATCACGAAAAGATGCAGAACTCCCCTATCATTTCCAGCATGGCACCGCTGTCAAGCGCATCCTGGTGACCCGGGAACAGCGGGACCGACTGGGCAACGGCCGCCTGGGCATCGTCACCCTGGATGACGAACAGTACGACATCGTACCCAGGGACGCGGCGGAAAAGATCCGCGAACGGGATGCCTCGCGGCTGGTGCTGCTCAACGAGCCGGCACAAAAAACCCAAAAGGACGAGGATGACCCCTACGCCGGGTATGAGGTGCCGGACGACCTGATGTGGTGATGGCGCCAGGCACGTCCTATACGCACTGCCCCGCCGCGTGGCCCGATGACCAGGCCCATTGAAAATTATAGCCCCCCAGATGTCCGGTCACGTCCATCACCTCGCCGATGAAATACAACCCCGGCTGATCCCGGCAGGCCATGGTCTTTGAGGACAGGGCCTCCGTATCGACCCCACCCACGGTCACCTCCGCGGTCCGGTAGCCCTCCGTGCCGGAGGGCCATACGGTCCAGCGCTTGCAGGCGGCCTCCACTGCATCCATATCCCCGGTGGTGAGTTGCTCCAGGGGCTTGTCCTCCACCCAGCACTCGCACCAGCGCTGGGCCACCCGCCGGGTCAGATGCTGCCCCAGCCAGGTCTTGAGGGCCATTTTGGGCCGCTCCCGACGCAGCCGCTGGAGATGGGCGGCCAGATCCAGCTCCGGCAACAGGTCGATCTCCACCGGCAGACCCGGTTCCCAGTAGGAGGAAGCCTGCAGCACGGCGGGACCACTGAGTCCCCGGTGGGTGAACAGGAGGTTTTCCCTGAAACTGTGATCCGCCACGGTCACCCGTGCTTCCAGGGCGATGCCGGAGAGATCCCGCACCCGTTCCAGGGTGCGTCCGGACAGGGTCAGGGGCACCAGGGCGGGCCGGGGCGGATGCACCGTCATGCCCAGAGAGCGGGCCAGTGCCATACCGAAGTCGGTGGCCCCGAGGGTGGGGATGGAACATCCACCGGTGGCGATCACCAGGGACTCGCAGCTCACCGGCCCCTGGGGGCAGAACAATTGATGGGGTTCGCCGATCCGCAGGTCGCTGACCGGACTGCGGGTTTCGATACGCACACCGCCAGCCCGGCATTCATCCAGCAGCATGCGGAGAATATCCTTGGCGGAATGGTCGCAGAACAGCTGGCCGTGGCTGCGCTCGTGATAGGCGATGCGGTGACGCTCCACCAGGGCAATGAAGTCCGCCGGGGTATAGCGGCTCAGGGCGGATTTGACGAAATGGGGGTTATGGCACAGATAGTTGTCCGGCCCCACATGACGATTGGTGAAATTGCAGCGCCCGCCGCCGGACATGAGGATCTTCTTGCCCACCTTGTTGGCATGGTCCAGCACCAGCACTCGCCGGCCGCGGGCGCCGGCGACGGCGGCGCACATGAGCCCGGAGGCACCGGCGCCGATGATGACCACATCGAAGTGGCGAGCCTTGGGGGAAATGTTCATGGGGGGAATTTTAGATCAGACAGGTGGCAAAAGGATAAGCCCACCTTCACCATAAGCATTTACAATATGGAATAAGTCCAATTATCATAAAGCCAAGCCACCCAAAAGGATCGCCCCATGTTCCGCACCAGCCTGCTCACCCTGCTTGTACTGTTGATCGCCTGGACCGCCCCCGTCGGGGCGCGGGAGGACCGGGTGGTGGCCACCTTTTCCATCCTGGGCGACCTGGTCAGGGAAGTCGCCGGTGAAGGCATCACCGTTGACGTGCTGACCCCGGTGGGCGCCGAGGTCCACGACTGGGAACTCACGCCACGCAACTTCATGAGCCTGGAACGGGCGGATATCGTCTTCTACAACGGTTTGGATCTGGAACAGTGGATGCCTCAGGTGAAAGGCACCGTGCGCCGCCAAACGCCTGTGATCGCTGTCGCTAAAGCCTCCGGATTCAAGACCCGGCCCATCATCACCGGTGAATTCGCCGGCGTGCCCGATCCCCACCTGTGGATGGACCCGCGGGCGGCCGCCGCCTACGGCCAGGCCATCGCCGCCGCCCTGGCCGGGCAGTGGCCGGAGCGGGCCGGGGATTTTCACCAACGGGCCGACCAACTGGAACAGCGCCTGTTGGCCCTGCATGAAGAACTCCAGCAGACCCTGGCCCATATCCCCGATGATCAGCGCCTGCTGATCACCAGCGAGGCCGCTTTTGTCTACTTTGCCGCCGCCTATGGTTTCGAGCATGACGGGGTCTGGGGGACCAACGCGGAAACCGAGGGCTCCCCCAGACAACTCATGCGCATCGTGGATCGGGTCCGGGAAAGCCGGCCCCGGACCCTGTTCTGGGAAAGCACGATTTCGGACCGGCATGTGCGTAGCGTGGCCGCCGACACCGGCGTGGCCGTGGCCGGACCGCTCTATGTGGACTCCCTGGGAGCACCCGGTAGCGGTGCCGAAGATTATGCCGCCATGATGCGCCATAATGCCGCCTTGCTGCGCCGGCATCTGGGCACACCATGAGGAAACCCGACGTGGTCCTGAGACTGACACCCAAACCCATGGCCGTCGAGGTGAAGCGCCTGAGCGCCGCCTATGACGGCCAACCTGTACTGGAAAATGTGGATATCGCCCTGCCCGTGGGCAAGTGGACCGCCATCATCGGCCCCAATGGGGCCGGCAAGTCCACCCTGTTCCGCATCCTGCTGGGGGTGATGAAACCTCTGCGCGGGGCAGTCACGGTGCATGGAGAGGACCCGGCCCGGCAGCGCCGCCTGGGGCATATCGCCTACATGGCCCAGCAGGAAGCGGTGGAATGGGATTTCCCCATTTCCGTGCAGGACACGGTATTGACGGGACGTTTCGGCCACATGCGCACCGATCTCTGGTGGCGCCGGCTGCTGCCTCCCCGCTGGGCCGAGTCCCATCACTGGGACGTGGTACATCGGTGCCTTGAGGCAGTGAACATGCAGGATTTCGCCCACCGCCCCATCGGCGCCCTCTCCGGGGGACAGAAAAAGCGGGTGCTACTGGCCCGGGCCCTGGCCCAGGAAGCCCGGCTGCTGCTGCTGGATGAGCCACTGGCCGGGGTGGATACCGCCAGTGAACGGCTGATCCTGGACCTGCTGGCCCGGCAGCGGGCCGCTGGCCGCACGGTGGTGATGGTCACCCATGACATGGACAGTGCCCGACGCTATGCCGATCAGGTACTGCTGATCAATCGCACCATCGTGGGCATGGGGGCGCCCGACAACATGCTGGTGGACGAGATGCTGGCACGCACGGCGGTGGCCGGATGGCGCCCGGTGGCCCGGCGCGACCCGCCCCTGGAGGCCTTTCCATGATGGAGAGTCTGGAAACCCTGGGCATCGGGCTGATCGACGCCCTGCTGTGGGTACTGATGCTGGGGGTGGGCCTGCTGCCCGATGCCCTGGCGGAACCCTTCAGTTACAGCTTCATGCAGCGGGCCCTGCTCACCGCCATCCTGGTGGGCGCCATCTGCGGCCTGCTGTCCTGCTTTGTGGTGCTCAAGCGCTGGTCGCTGCTGGGCGATGCCATCTCCCATGCGGTCCTGCCCGGCGTGGCCATTGCCTATCTGCTGGGCTGGCCCTTTTTCATCGGCGCCTTCATCGCCGGCGCCCTCACCTCGGTGGGCATCGGCGCCCTGGAGCGACACACCCGGCTCAAGGCGGATGCCGCCATGGGGCTCATGTTCACGGCGGCCTTTGCCCTGGGCGTGGTCATCATCGGCAAGATCGCCACCAACACCCACCTCATGCACATCCTGTTCGGCAACGTGCTGGGCGTCCAGTACCCGGCCCTGCTGCTGACCCTGTGCTCGGGACTGCTGGCATTGCTGGCGGTATGGGCCTTCTACCGGCCATTGCTGCTGTACACCTTCGATCCCATGCAGGCCCAGGCCCTGGGCTTCAACACCGGGCTGATCCATTACGGGTTGATCCTGCTGCTGACCCTGACCATCGTCGCCAGCCTGGAAACCGTGGGGATCATCCTGGTGGTGGCCATGCTCATCACCCCGGGGGCCACCGCCCACCTGCTGACGGAACGGCTGACCACCATGATGATACTGTCGGTGACCGTCGGCGTGACCGCATCGGTGGTGGGACTTTATCTGTCCTTCCGGCTGGATGTGGCCTCGGGGGGTGCCATCGTGCTGGTGGCGGCGGCGCTGTTCCTGGTCACCCTGCTGCTGGCCCCCCGCCATGGCCTGCTGGCCCGGTGGTGGCGTGCCCGGCGGCTACGGCGGCCAGTGACCGCAACACCAGAGTAACCCGCTCCACGTCCTCCTGGGTGTCCACCCCCGCCGGCGGGGTTTCCAGGGCCACGTCCACATGGATCCTGGCGCCATGATAGAGGGCCCGCAACTGCTCCAGACGCTCAATCCGCTCCAGGGTACAGCTTTCCATGCGGGTGAAGCGCTTCAAGTAACCGACCCGATAGGCATACAACCCCAGATGACGCTGGCAGACCTGCAAGGCCGGTGATACCTCCATATCCAGGGCATCCCGCTCCCAGGGAATCGGGGCACGACTGAAATAAAGGGCAAAATCCCGGTCATCCCGCACCACCTTGACGGTGTGAGGATCGTACAACTGGGCGGCACGGCTGATGGGGGTACACAGGGTGGCCATCACGGCCTGGGGATGGGCAGCCAGGTTCTCTGCCACCTGACGCACAATACAGGGCGGGGTGAGGGGTTCGTCTCCCTGCAGGTTCACCACGATGGCATCATCGGGCCACCCCATCCGTGCCGCCACTTCCGCAATCCGGTCACTGCCGGAAGGATGATGCACCGAGGTCAGACACACCTGGGCGCCGAAGGTCCGGGCCGCTGCCTCGATCCGGGCATCGTCCGTGGCCAGAACCACGTCTTCGGCCCCGCTGGCCTGGGCCCGCTCCCAGACATGTTGCACCATGGGCTTGCCCGCCAGGTCCACCAGGGGCTTGCCGGGCAGGCGCGTGGAACCGTAACGGGCCGGGATGACCACCTTGAAGGACATTCAATACCTCTGCGTGACTGCAACCATGGATGATCCCAGAGGGATCACTTGTCCTTTGACTTCTCCAGTTCTTCTTCCGTCAGCTGGCGGGCTTCGTCTTCCAGCATCACCGGAATATCATCCCGAATGGGATAGGCCAGCCGGGCGCCGCGGGAGACGAGTTCGCTCCGTTCCTTGTCATGGATCAGGGGACCCTTGGTGACCGGGCAGACCAGAATATCGAGCAAGCGTTTGTCCATCGTTCCATTACCTCAAGCGGTGAAGGCGGTCCAGGGTCTGAACCGCACGGAGTATTGCCGACGCCAGAGCCGGCTCGGGCACGGCGCTGACGGGTACGAACCAGTGTTCGGGACCGGCCATGTCCCGGCATTTTACGGCATCCTTCTCGGTCATCAGTACCGGAAGGCCGTCATCAAAGCGTATCTCATCCACCGTGTAGGGATGATGATCCGGAAAAGCATGGGGGATCACCTCCAGACCGGCTGCCGTGAGCATGTCAAAAAAGCGGGGCGGATGCCCGATCCCTGCCAGGGCATGGACCCGCTGGCCCCACAGGGCTTCCAGGGCCATGACCTGCTGTGGCTGTTGCAGCGACAAGGCCAGGGTGCCGGTGAGCTGCATGGCCTGCTCGCCGGGTCGGGGGGTGCCGTTGATCACCACAAAGTCCACCTCGTCCAGTCGTCCCGGCGGCTCGCGCAACGGACCCGCCGGCAGACACAGGCCGTTACCCAAGCGTCTTTGGCCATCCACCATGACAATCTCCAGATCCCGCTGCAGGGCATGGTGCTGCAGGCCGTCGTCGGCGACGATGATGTCACAGTCATGGGCCGCCAGCAGCGCCCGCGCCGCCCGATTGCGATCCGGGTCCACGTAGACCGGACACCCACTACGTATGGCCATCAGCACCGGCTCGTCCCCCACCTGAGCCGGATCGCTCTCCGGCGTCACCAACCGGGGCCAGTGCCGGGCCTGCCCCCCGTACCCCCGACTGACCACGCCGGGCCGGTAGCCGTGGTCCTTGAGCAGGCCACAGAGCCAGACCACCATGGGGGTCTTGCCGGTCCCCCCCACGGTCAGGTTGCCCACCACGATCACCCCCCGCACCGGCAGTCGGGGACGATCACGGTTGCGGTGACGATGCCGGACCCGGTTGAGCAGGACCACGGCGGTATACAGCAGCGACAGGGGATACAGGGCCAGGGCTACCGGGTTACGGTCGTTCCAGTAATGATCCAGGGATTTCACCGGCCCCATGCTCCCCCAAGCCTCTAATCCAACCCGTTATCACTGAACTGCAAACGGTGCAGATGGGCATACAGGCCGTCCTGGGCCAACAGATCCCGATGGGTGCCGGTCTCCAGGATGGCCCCATCCTGCATCACCACGATGCGATCAGCCTTTTCCACCGTGGACAGGCGATGGGCAATGACCAGGGTGGTGCGATTTTTCAGCAAATGATCCAGTGCCTTCTGGATATGCCGTTCCGCCTCGGTGTCCAGGGCCGAGGTGGCCTCGTCCAGAATCAGGATGGGCGCATCCTTGAGCAGGGCCCGGGCGATGGCCAGACGCTGCCGCTGACCACCGGAGAGCAAAACCCCGTTATCCCCCACCAGGGTATTGAGTCCTTCCGGCAGACGACGGATGAATGTCATGGCCTGGGCCGCTTCTGCCGCCGCCAGAATCCGGCGCTCATCAGAGGGGTCCACCGGGCTGCCGTAGGCGATGTTATTGGCGATGGTGTCATTGAACAGGGTCACATGCTGCCCCACATAGGCAATCTGGCGACGCAGATCTGCCAGGCGGTACTGGCGAATGTCCACCCCGTCCAGCAGCACCTGACCCTGCTGGGGTTCATAAAAACGGGGCAACAGGTTGACCAGCGTGGTCTTGCCACTGCCGGAACGGCCCACCAGGGCTACGGTTTCCCCCGGAGCCACGTCAAGGTTGATCTGCCGCAGTACATCCCCCTTGGCGGCATCGTAGCTGAAGCTCACATCCCGCAACTGGATGTCTCCCCTGGCCCGATCCAGGGACAGGGTGCCCTGATCCCGCTCCAGAGGCTCATCCAGCAGGCCGAAGATGTTCTGTCCGGCGGCGATGCCCTTTTGCAGCAGGGCATTGACATTGACCAGACGGCGCACCGGGGTCAACAGCAGCAGCATGGCGGTGATGAAGGAGACAAAAGTCCCCACCGATACCTCCTGAAGCAGGGATTCATGGGTGGCGATCCATACGATCAGGGCCAGGGCGATGGCGACGAAGAACTGGATGATGGGCAGATTGCTGGCCTGGGTGGCCACCATTTTCATATGCAGGCGGCGGTTGCGTTCGTTGATCTCGTCGAAGCGGGACTGTTCGTAGTCCTCGCCGCCAAAAATCTTCACCACCCGGTTGCCGTCCATCACCTCGCCGGCCACGTGGGTCACATCCCCCATGGAAGCCTGGATGCGTCGGCTGATCTTGCGAAACCGCCGGGTCACCCGGTCCACCGCAAAGGCCACCGCCGGGGCCACGATGAGTACCGCCAGGGTGAGCTTCCAGTTCAGGTACAGCATCCATCCCAGCAGACCCAGGACCGTGACCGTATCCCGGATCAGGATGGTGATGCTGTCGGTGGAAGCTGCCGCCACCTGTTCCACGTTATAGGTCAGACGGGAAATGATCTGACCGCCGGCATGGCGGTCAAAATAGGGCACCGGCATCTGCAGCAGATGCCGGAACATGCGCCCCCGCAGTTCCTTCACCACCTGCCGGCCCACCCATTTCATGGTGTAGTTGGACAAAAATTCCGCCACGCCACGGATGAAGAAGATGCCGATGATGGCCAGGGGAATCCAGCGGATGGCATCCGGGTCCCGGTCCACGAAACTGCCGTCCATCAGGGGCCGCATGAGGGCGGCAAAGCCCACCTCGGTAGCGGCGGTGACGAGCATGGCCACCAGGGCCACCAGCAGATAGGGCCAGTATTGCAGGGAATGGGACAGCAGCCGGCGATAGACCTCCATGCCGGGGATCTGATACTGGCTCTGTCCGGGCAATGAAGCAGGGCGACTCATTCCGGGTCACTGCCCAGGGTGGCGATGGACAGGCGGGATACCCCCAGGCGCCCGGCCACATCCATGGCGGTGACCACGGACTGGTGCGAGGTGCGGGCATCGGCCCGGATCACCAGGGGAACATCATCCCGCCCTCCCAACTGCGCCCCCAGTGCGGCCCGCAGGGTTTCAGGACGGGTATTGCTCAACTCGGCACCATCGAGGATATAGCGGCCCTGGGCATCGATCATCAGTTCCACGGCATCAGGCACATTATCTTGTGATACAACCTCAGCCTGGGGCAATTCCAGGTTCAGCACCCCATGACGGTCAAAGGTGGTGGACACCATGAAAAAAATCAGCAGCAAAAACACCACGTCGATCAGGGGCGTGAGGTTGACCCCGATCTCCTCGGTCTGTCGATGACGAAAATTCAAGACGGCTTGACTCCGGGGGCTGCCACCCGTTCCCCCTTGAGCACTTCCACCAGCTTGATGGCTTCCTGCTCCATGTCCAGCACCAGCTCATCCACCCGGCCCCGGAAATAACGGTGAAAGATCATGGCAGGAATGGCCACGGAGATTCCCGCCGCCGTGGTGATCAGGGCCTGGGAGATGCCAGCGGCCAGTTCGCCGGGATGACCCACCCCCACTGCCGTGATGACGGAAAACACCTGTATCATGCCCACCACGGTACCCAACAATCCCAGCAGGGGGGTGATGGCGGCGATGGTGCCCAAGGTGTTGAGAAAGCGTTCCAGTTCGTGGCTGACCCGCCGGCCAGTTTCCTCGATGGTTTCCTTCATCACCTCACGGGAACTGTGGCGATTCACCAGCCCGGTGGCCAGGATTCGTCCCAGGGGAGAGCCTTCCCGCAGGGTGCGGATGCGGGCATCATCCAGTTCACCGGCCTGAATCCATTGCCAGATCTGTACCACCAACCGGGGAGGGACCACCCGCCGGCGGCGCAAGGTCCAGAAACGCTCGATCACAATGGCCAGCGCCATCACCGAACATGCGATGATGGGCAGCATCAGCCAGCCACCGGCCTTGACCAGTTCAAACACGTCTTGCGTCTCTCCGGGTTGATTTCACTGGAGGGCATGATACTTGAAACAGGGGCTTGAAGGAAAAATGGAAAAACAGCAAAAGACCCTCACCATGAGCGTGCTGATGACCCCGGACATGGCCAATTTTTCCGGCCATGTCCACGGCGGCGCCACCCTCCGGCTACTGGACCAGGCCGCCTATGCCTGCGCCGCCCGTTATTCCAACAACTATGTGGTCACCCTGTCGGTGGATCAGGTCTTTTTCCGCGAACCCCTCAGGGTGGGCGAACTGGTGACCTTTCTGGCCTCGGTCAATTACACCGGCAAGACCTCCATGGAAGTGGGCATCCGGGTCATCGCCGAGGACATCATCAAGCACCACAGCCGTCATGCCATGACCTCCTACTTCAGCATGGTGGCGGTGGACGGCAATGGCCGCCCGGTGCGGGTGCCTCCCCTGAACATTGAAACCCCCACTGAACAACGCCGCTACGAGAATGCCGTCATGCGCCGGGAACTGCGCCAGGAGATCGAACGCCGGCACGAGCAGATTCGCCAGCAGTACCGGCCAGCGCCGGGCGCATGAAACGGCGCTGATCGACGCCTCAGCGGTGCCAGTGGCGGCGGGCCGCGTGCCGGTGCCCCGGCTGCACGACGACCCCCTCCCCCGGCACGAAGTCCACCCGCAGGGCGCCTTCATGGGCCGGGTCCAGCAGGGGGATGTCACGGACCCGAAGCCGTTGGAGGACTTCTTCATGGGGATGCCCCAGGCGGTTTGCAAAACCGGTACTCACCAGGGCCAGCCGGGGTGATACCTGGTCCAGCAGGGCCTCTGATGAGGACGTGCGCGAACCATGATGGGGCAACAGCAATACATCCGCAGCCAGCCCTTCCCCTTCACCACGCACCAGCACGGCCTCTCCCAGTCGCTCCACATCCCCAGGCAACAGCACCGATCCCCCGGGGCCGCTCACATGGAGCACACAGGAAGACTCGTTATCATCTCCCCAGCCCGGCGGCGGATGCAGCATACGGAACGTCACCCCGTCCCATTGCCAGGTCTCCCCCCGCAGACATTCCCGGCTCAGGGCATGGGGTAACCGTTCGGGAGACCGGCTCAGCACCTCCCCCACCCGAAGACTGTCCAGAATAGCCGGGGCGCCGCCGATATGATCGTTGTCACTGTGGCTCACCACCAGCCGATCTATCTGCTCCCGGCCCTGATGCCGCAGATAAGGCACCACCGCCGCCGAGCCAGCATCAAAGCGCGGGCTGAAGCGGGGGCCGGTGTCGTAAACCAGGGTATGGTCCCGGGTCTGCACCACCGTGGCCAGCCCCTGACCCACATCCAGTACGGTGAGCCGGAACTCCCCCGGCTGCAGTGACGGCCTGGCCGGCCAGAGCATGGGCAGCAGCAACAGCACCCCCAGCCAGCGGGCGGGCAAGGCTCGGGGCGCCAGGATCAGGGCCAGCCCCAGCAGGGCCGGCCACAGGGTCCACAACGGAGGCGCCGCCCGCCACGGGGACCAGGGCCAGGCGGCCATGTATTCCAGCAGGGGCCAGAGCAGACTCACGGCCAGATGGGCCGCCAGCCAGCACCATTGGGCAACCCAGGGCAACAGTGGCGATAACAGTACACCGCCCAAAGTCAGGGGAACCACCACCACACTGACCCAAGGGACCGCCACCAGATTGGCCAGGGGAGAAATCAGCGAACCATGCTGGAACATCACCAAAGTCAGGGGCAACAAACCCACCCCGGCCACCCACTGGATACGCAGCACACTTTCCATCTTGCCCGGACGGCGCAGCCGACCTGTCATGGCATACAGGATCACACCCACAGCAGCAAATGAGAGCCAAAATCCCGCATCCAGGACTGCCCTGGGGTCCAGACACAGTACGACCACCAAGGCCAGGGCCAGGGTTCGACTGGGCCGAGCCACCCGCCCCAACCACAACGCCCCCAGAGCCACCACCAACATGGCCAAAGCCCGCTGGGTAGGAATGGCAAATCCTGCCAGGGCGGCATAACCGGCAGCACAGATCAGGGCGCCGATCACCGCCGCCCGCTGAGCCGGTAGCCGCAGGGCCAGGGCTGGCACCCGACGCCAGCCCCAGAGCACCAGGCCATACCCCATCCCGGCCATCAGCCCCACATGCAGGCCAGAAATGGCCATCAGGTGATTGGTGCCGGTATCAATCAGGGTGGTCCACTGGGCCTGGGTAATCCCGCTCCGGTCACCTGCCGCCAGTGCCTGCAAGATCCCCACATAGGGCCGATCCTCCAGCACCTGTGCCATCTGGGTGACCAACCCGGCCCGAATTCGGTGAATCTGAAAAATCAGGCGCTGATCCATACCCAGTCGCCGGGCCGAAACTGGATCGCGTACATAGGCGGTGGCACCGTAGCCCTGGCGAAACAACCAGCCCTCATAATCAAAACCGCCAGGATTACGAAACCCCGAGGGGCGCCGCAGGCGCAGGGTCAGTTCCCAGCGCTCCCCCGGCACCAGCTCGGGGTGATGGCCATACCAGGCCACCCTCACCCGTCGGGGCAGGGTCTGGTGATCATCCAGGGCGCCGTGGGCCACTCCCTCGATGCGCAGACCGAAGCGAACCCCCCGCTCCAGGGATTCAGGCAGCGAATCTACAATCCCGATGACCGTCACATCCTGGCCAGACAACGTTGAAGACAGGGGTGGCCCGGACACCAGATGGGCATGGACCAAAGCCCAGGAAAACCCCAACAGGGCGATGGCCGGCCATCGCACCAGGGGGACGAACCTGTAGAATGGAAGCAGGATCAAGCAAAGACAGGCCCAGACGAGGGCCGGCAGATGGGGCGCACCATGAAGGACCATCACGCCGATGAGAAACGCCAAAGCCTGGCTTTGCATCTTCCACTCCCTGGAATCGAATCCATAACGGACAGCCCTACCGAGACTTGCACTCCGGGGCGTCTTGAACCCTGCAATCATCCATGGCAAAAAAGCTCATCAAGAGCCTGTTTCCAACTTACCACAAAGTCAGGGAGCATGAATCTCTACGTTTTTTCGGCGCAGTCCTCAATGACCCTAACCTGTGGCACCTGAACCGACGCTCTGTAGCCGGCGCCTTCGGTGTGGGGTTGTTCGTGGCTTTTTTGCCCATTCCGGCCCAAATGCTGACCGCAGCGGCCCTGGCCATCATTGTCCGGGTGAACCTGCCCATTGCCGTCCTGCTGGTATGGATCAGCAATCCGGTCACCATGGCCCCCATCTACTATGCCGCGTATACCATCGGGCGATTCCTGATGGGAGAGCCACCCAGGGGCCTGTCCTTTGAGTTGAACCTGTCCTGGTTCACCGGAGAACTGGTGGTGATCTGGAAACCGCTGCTGCTGGGCAGCCTGGTCATGAGCGTCACTGCAGGACTGGGGGGATATATTGCCATCCGGTTGCTATGGCGACTGCATATCCTGCGACGACTGGATCTCAAGCGGCGACGTCTGCCCCGTCTGGGCCGCCGGGGTGGATCGACACCACGGTCGTAGCTGACCGGCTTCCAGCATCATGATCCGGTCCATGCGCTCTGCCAGTTGCATGTCATGGGTGACCACCACAAAGGCAGTGCCCAACTGACGGTTCAGATGCAGCATCAGCTGGAAGATTTCCTCTGCCCGGGCCCGGTCCAGATTACCGGTGGGTTCATCGGCCAACACGGCCTGAGGATCGGTGATCAGGGCGCGGGCAATGGCCGCCCGTTGCCGCTCTCCACCGGACAGTTCCCCTGGCTTGTGGGCGATCCGCTCTGCCAGGCCCACCTGGGTCAGCAGGTTTTTGGCCTGCTCTGCCGCCTTGGCGGGCGGCTCACCACGGATCAGCAAAGGCATGGCCACGTTTTCCAGAGCGGTAAACTCTGGCAGCAGGTGATGAAACTGATAGATGAACCCCAGATGCCGATTGCGCAGCCGACCACGCCGGGCATCGGACAGGCGGGCCACATCCTGGCCGCAGATGCTGACGGTGCCCTGACTGGGCAAATCCAGCCCTCCCAACAAATGCAACAGGGTACTTTTGCCACTGCCGGAAGTCCCCACAATGGCCAGTTTTTCCCCCGGCTGCACCGCCAGGTCCACGGCACTCAGGACCGTGACCGCCAGTCCGCCTTCGTCAAAGGTTTTACCCAGGCCCTGGCACTGGATCACAGGTTGCCGATCCACCATGCTGTTCTCCCGTTAATCGTAGCGAAGGGCGTCAGCCGGCTGGGTGCGGGAAGCTCGCCAGGCCGGATACAGGGTGGCCACCACCGTCAACCCAAAAGCCAGCAGACCCACCCGCGTCACATCGTACAGCTTGAGGTCCGAGGGCAGATCGGAGATGTAGTACACATCCGGCGACAGGAATTTAAGTCCCAGGAGGGATTCAATGGCGGGCACGATGGTTTCCACGTTCAGGGCCAGACTGACCCCTCCGATCACCCCGAGCACTGTGCCCACCAGCCCGATCAACGTTCCCTGAACCATGAACACCAACATCACCGACAATGGCGTCATGCCCAGGGTGCGCAGGATGGCAATGTCCGATTGCTTGTCAATCACCACCATCACCAAGGTAGAGACAATGTTAAAGGCCGCCACCGCCACGATCAGGGACAGGATGATGAACATGATGGTTTTTTCCGTCTGCACCGCCCGGAAGAAATTGGCATGCTGGCGGGTCCAGTCATTGACCCAGAACCGCCCGTCCAACTCGGCGGCCACCTGTCGGGCAATCAGCGGTGCCCGCATCATGTCATCCAGTTTCAGGCGCAACCCGGTCACGGCATCGTCCAGCCGGTAAATCTGCCGGGCATCATCCAGGTGAATGAAGGCGCTACTGCGGTCATATTCAAACATCCCCACCTCGAATATTCCCACCACATCCAGGCGACGCATACGGGGCAACACGCCCACCGGAGTCACCGCAGCCTGGGGTGTGATCAGGGTCACCCGATCCCCCAGACCGACCCCCAGGGCCAGGGCCAGTTCTCGTCCCAGCACCACACCAAAGCGCCCCGGCTGTAACCCCTCCATCTCGCCCAGGATAATGTGTTCACCCACCTGGGAAACCCTGGCCTCCAGGTCGGGCACCACGCCACGGATCATGGCACCGCTCACCTGCCGGCCACTGGAGAACATGCCTTCTGCTTCCACAAATGGCGCCACGCCCACCACCCGCTCGGCCCCCTCCACCTGGGCCATCACCTCGGGCCAATGGCGCAGGCGGCCATCGAACTCGGCAATGGTAGCGTGGGAAGTCATGCCCAGGATGCGCTCCCGCAGTTCCCGTTCAAAGCCGTTCATCACCGACAACACCGTAATTAACGCGGTCACGCCCAGGGCGACCCCCATCATGGAGATCAGGGAGATGAAGGAGATAAAATGATTGCGGCGCTTGGCGCGGGTGTAGCGCAGGCCGACAAAGATCTCAAGGGGTCGAAACATGGGCGGATTAAATCACAGGCCAGGTTGAAATTATATGGTTACCGGCTGTTTCTTCACCGGGCAGCCCCATCCCTCAAGGCGGCAAGCTGCCCTGGATATGGTCACATATCCACTGGCAGGGGACGTATCAGTTCAATCCGGTCCGGTGAGACCTGGGCACCCAGCGCCAGGGTCTCCACCCCGGCGTCACGGGCACGGCGCAGCCACATCCCGTACTCAGGGTCGATGGAATCTGCAGGCCGGACACACTGTACATCCTCCCGCTGGACACAAAAAATCAGCATTGCCCGATGCCCGGCTTCCACCATGGCCATCAACTCCCGCAGATGTTTGCTGGCGCGACTGGATACCGCGTCGGGAAACAGGGCCACGCCCCCCTGCACCGCAGCGGTGACATTTTTCACCTCCACATAGCAGTCTCTCCCTTCCAGATGCAGCAGCAGATCAATGCGGCTGTTATGCTGACCATAGCTCACCTCCCGGCGCAGTTGAGTGAACCCCGCCAGCTCCGGCACCCTGCCAGCGCGGATTGCCTCCTCCACCAGGGCATTGCTGCGACCGGTATGGATCCCCACCATCACTCCATCGGCCTCCACCATTTCCCAGGTATGAGGGTACTTGCGTCTGGGATCATCAGACCGGCTCAACCAGACCCGTGACCCTGGTGTCATACAACCCAGCATGGCACCGGTATTGGGGCAATGGGCAGTGAGGATCTCACCATCGTCCATCAGCACATCGGCCAGAAAACGCTTGTAACGCCGCTGCAGCTTGCCGGGGATCAGGGGCTGGGAAAATATCATCGAAGCGGAAACTCCATGAATAAATGTGTGAAGGGAATGCTATATTCAGGCACATCACTCGACTTTGGAATCACGATGTCAAGCATGTATGCCTTGCGTACAGTCCTTGCCGGAGCCCTGCTTATGGGGTCCCCCGTGGCTGCTGATGTTCTGGTCATGCCCAACGGGGAGCCGCAAGTGGTGCGATTGTCGGAACAGCCCCAGCGTGGCATGCATCAAAACACGGTCATCCGCTACCACGGCGAACCCCACACCCGGCATCCCACGGTGGGACAGCCCCCCATCACCCGTTGGGACTATGATCAGTTTGCCGTGGTCTTTGAAGGTGCCCATGTGATTCATACCGTGGTGTTTGGCCAGTGGGCCGATACCCCCTAAACCATCAATCTCCCAGCCCATCCACCAAAGAGACTGCCATGTCCCGTACCCTGCTTCCTGAATGGGCACCCCAAAGCGCCGTGATGCTCACCTGGCCCCACCCGGATACCGATTGGGCACCAATCCTGAAACAGGCCGAAGCGGTTTTCTGCCGGATTGCCCATGAGGTCACCCTGCGTCAGGGTCTGGTGGTCACCTGTCAGAATGCGGCCCATCAAGCCCATGTCTGCCAACACCTTGCACGGGCGGGCGTGGATATGACCCAGGTCATCACCGGACTGGCCCCCGCCGATGATACCTGGGCGCGGGATCATGGCCCCATCACCGTGCTGGCCGACGACGGCCTGCTGATGCTGGACTTCACCTTCAACGGCTGGGGCGGCAAGTATCCGGCAAAGGCGGATAATGCCATCACCCGGCGACTGCACCCACAAGGGGTCTTTGGCAATCTGCCCCTGACTTCGGTGGACTTCGTGCTGGAAGGGGGCGCCATCGAGTCGGACGGTCTGGGCACCCTGCTCACCACCCGCCAGTGCCTGCTCACCCCCACCCGCAATCCCGACCTGGACGAGGCCGGCATCGAGGCCGTACTACGGCGGGAGTTGGGTGTGGAACGCATCCTGTGGCTGAGCCAAGGACATCTTGCAGGGGACGATACCGACAGCCATGTGGACACCCTGGCCCGACTGTGCAGCCCGGATACCATTGCCCATGTGGTCTGTGAAGACCCGCAGGACCCCCACCACGGGCCGCTGGCCGCCATGACCGCAGAACTGGAGACCTTCAGAACGCCTGCAGGTGAACCCTACCATCTGATCCCGTTGCCCCTGCCGGCCCCCATCCATAACGAGGAAGGGCAACGACTGCCCGCCACCCATGCCAACTTTTTGATCATTAATGGGGCGGTGCTGGTACCCACCTATGGCGATCCCAACGACAGGATCTGCCTGGCCCGGCTGGCCCAGGCATTTCCAGATCGGGACATAGTCGGCATCGACTGCCGTGCCCTGATTCATCAGTTCGGCAGCCTGCATTGTGTCACCATGCAACTGCCTGCCGATCCTTAAAGGGAACTGGCCGCCTGAGCTTCCGGGCGCAGACGGGTGTCAAACCGCACGCTCTGGGGGTAGGGAAAGACATCCCCGTGAATCCCTTTTTTTACATCCTCCTGTCGGCGTTGCCAGTAGCGATAGTCGAACAGGTCTCGATGTAACTGCATCAGCATGCGCCGTATTCTCGGATCGGTACTCAGGAAAGTGGGAAATTCCTCGGGAAAAATCTCATTGGGACCTGCGGAATACCAGGCCTCGGAACTGAGTTCATCTTCAGGGAAGGCGGGAGGGGGAATTTTGCGAAAATGACACTCCGTCAGGTAGCAGATTTCATCATAGTCATAGAACACCACCTTGCCACTATCGGTCACACCGAAGTTTTTGAACAGTAAATCTCCAGGAAAGATATTCACACCGATCAACTGCTTGATGGCCAGCCCCCATTCTTCCAGGGCAGCGCGGGTGCAGACCTCATCAGCCTGTTCCAGGTACACATCCAGAGGCAACATGCGCTTTTCGATATAAAGATGCTTGATGACCAGATTGTCCCCGCCCACATCCACCTGAGAAGTGACTTCGTTTTTGAGTACCTCCAGCAGTTCCGGTGAAAACCGCGCCAGGGGAAACGCCACTTCGGAAAATTCCAGGGTATCGGCCATCCGGCCCACCCGATCATGCATTTTCACCTGCAGGTAGCGACGTTCGATCAGTTCATGGGTGACATCCTTCTGGGGCGGAAAGCGATCCTTGATCACCTTGAACACATAGGGATACGAGGGCAGGGTAAACACCACCATGACCAGACCAGGAGTGCCCGGGGCGATGGAAAAATGATCGCTACTGTTGTCCAGATGGTGCAGAAAATCCCGGTAGAACTCGTTTTTGGCCTGTTTGTGAAAGCCGATGCTCATGTACAGTTCAGCCACCGGCTTGTCCGGCATCAGATCCTGCAAAAAAGCGACGGTGGCGGCAGGTACCGGAGTTTTCACCACAAAGTAGGCCCGGGCAAAGCTGAACACCGCCTCGGCT
This sequence comes from Ectothiorhodospira magna, assembly GCF_900110965.1. Lineage (GTDB taxonomy): Bacteria > Pseudomonadota > Gammaproteobacteria > Ectothiorhodospirales > Ectothiorhodospiraceae > Ectothiorhodospira > Ectothiorhodospira magna. The sequence goes on along the minus strand of NZ_FOFO01000006.1, from coordinate 20,721 downwards.
TCTTCCTCGGTGATGAGCAAGGCATCGGCCACCAGGCCCATACCCTCGATATTGTTCAAAGGGACAATGAAGGGATGACTGTTGCCCTCGTGCACCACCCGTCCGATGATGTAGGCCGCCTTGTTGCGGAAAAAGGGAAATTCCAGCACATCAATACGCAGATCTCCCATGGCTTCGGGACCGAACCCGGAGCGGGCCTCCAGGGCACGGGCGATGTTGTGGACATCCTTGGACAGATCGGCGTGGGTCAGGTTGAAGTAAAAAGCGGAAAGAATTTCCCAGATGCAGGTATCCACCCCCCCGTCACGGGTGTGAAAGGAGAGATACCCCCGGTATCGCTCCGCCAGTTCCTGGCGATCGGCCACCGATTCCAGGAAAATCATGTCGTTGTTGTAATACTTGCGCTCAAACAGCCGGCAGAACACGGAGTTGTAGAAGGTTTCGGCCAGTTCTGGGCGGGAGTGGCGCTGCAACAGGTCCATGTAGGCAATTTTGACCCGCTGCCAGAGCTGTTCTTCCAGGGTACGGATGCCAAAGGTGGCCCGGACCTTGGTCAGGGTTTCGTTGACCCGTTCATCGTAGGAACTGATGCGCTTCACCGAGGCCGCACGCACCGCCTCCCAGTCTGCATGTTCAAAGCGCTCCCGGGCGCTGCTGGTGATTTCCTGGAAAAATGAAAAATGACGCTCGAAACCGGTCAGGATGGAGCGGGCAATCTGCCGCGCACGTTCATTCATCGCGGGGGTACCTATGGTCGCTGGGCGGGGACAACGAAAATTTACCAGATCCATGGCCAGATGGGGCGCCCAATGTCCAGCCATAAACGGGGACAACCCAGGTTGAAACCGGGGTCAGTATTAACCGGATTTGCCCCAAAATTCCATCAGCATTTAATTTTTTAATATTCAATATTGAAATTTATTTTCCGCACGGCAACATTTCTGGACTACCCTTGCTGGCTTTCCGCTAAATGGTTAACGGAAAACTCTGGGGTTTGATCCGGTCACTGCTCGTGGCGCAAGACAGGTTTCGAGCAGCACCCCCCGCCACAGGCGGGCACAATGACCCAAAACCCGGCCCTTGACCGGGCAGAGCCTCGCGGCCCATTGGGTGAAAGGCCCACACCGATTCCAGCGGCTGTCATACCGCAGCTGCAATTCCTCCTGCAACTCAAGTTGCAGGTTTCCTTGCGGAGGTACTATGAACAGAGAAGAACAGATCAAGGCGCTCGAAGCGGACTGGGCCAACAATCCCCGCTGGAAAAATGTGAAGCGCGGTTACACTGCTGCTGACGTGGTCCGCCTGCGCGGCTCCGTTCAGCCGGAGTACACCCTGGCTCGCATGGGTGCCGAGAAACTGTGGAAGCGGGTCAATGGCGAGGCCAAGAAGGGCTACGTAAATGCCTTTGGTGCCATCACCGCCGGTCAGGCGATGCAGCAGGCCAAGGCCGGTCTGGAAGCCGTGTACCTGTCCGGCTGGCAGGTGGCCGCCGACGGCAACACCTCCGAAACCATGTACCCGGACCAGTCCCTGTACGCCTACGATTCCGTGCCCACCATGGTGCGTCGCATCAACAACACCTTCAAGCGGGCCGACGAGATCCAGTGGTCCCGCGGCATCAACCCCGGTGATGAAGGTTATGTGGATTACTTCCTGCCCATCGTGGCCGACGCCGAAGCCGGTTTTGGTGGCGTGCTCAATGCCTTCGAACTGATGAAGAACATGATCGCCGCCGGTGCCGCCGGGGTGCATTTCGAAGACCAGCTGGCCGCCGTGAAGAAGTGCGGTCACATGGGTGGCAAGGTGCTGGTGCCCACCCGCGAGGCCATCGAAAAGCTGATCTCCGCCCGTTTTGCCGCTGATGTCATGGGCGTGCCCACCATCGTGCTGGCCCGTACCGACGCCGAAGCCGCCAACCTGATCACCTCCGACCACGATGAGAACGACAAGCCGTTCCTCACCGGCGAGCGGACCCAGGAAGGTTTCTACCGGGTCAAGAACGGCCTGGAGCAGGCCATCAGCCGTGGCGTGGCCTACGCCCCCTATGCCGATCTGGTGTGGTGCGAAACCGGCACCCCGGACCTGGGCTTTGCCCGTGAGTTCGCTCAGGCCGTCCACGCTGCCTGCCCCGGCAAGCTGCTGTCCTACAACTGCTCCCCGTCCTTCAACTGGAAGAAGAATCTGGACGACAAGACCATCGCCAAGTTCCAGGATGAGCTGTCCGCGCTGGGCTACAAGTACCAGTTCATCACCCTGGCGGGTATCCACGTCAACTGGTTCAATACCTTCAACTTCGCCTACAACTATGCCCGCGGCGAAGGCATGAAGCACTACGTGGAAATGGTGCAGGAGCCGGAGTTCAAGGCCCGTGACCGTGGCTACACCTTCGTGTCCCATCAGCAGGAAGTGGGTGCCGGTTACTTCGACGAAGTGACCACCGTCATCCAGGGCGGTTCCTCCAGCGTCAAGGCGCTGGCCGGTTCCACCGAAGAAGAGCAGTTCCACGGTTGATGCACGCCATCCCGGATGCCTCTGGTGTCCGGGACACACCGTGAACCGGTCGGGCCGTACTCGCTGCATGGCGGTACGGCCTTTCTTTTTCATATATTTACACAAGGGGATGAACCATGGCTTCCGAAGCACTGAGTTTTCAGGGAACAGCGGACCTGTGTGATGAATACGAGGATCATCCGGGGTTGCAGGTGGCGGACCCCCTGTTTCAGGATTTTGGCGGTGAGCGGGCCTTTTCTGGCCAGATCGTGACCCTCAAATGTTTTGAGGACAACAGCAAGGTCCGGGAGATGCTGGGTGAGGATGGGCGCGGCAAGGTGTTGGTGGTGGATGCCGGCGGTTCCCTGCGCTGTGCCATGCTGGGGGATCAGCTGGCGATGCTGGCGGTCAAGAACGGCTGGGCCGGAGTGGTGATGTACGGCTGCATCCGGGATTCCCGGGCCTGTGCCGGCATGCCCCTGGGGGTGAAGGCCCTGGCCACCCATCCTCTCAAGAGCCGCAAGCTGGGGGTGGGGCAGGTGAATGTGCCGGTGAAGTTTGCCGGAGTCAGCTTCAAGCCCGGCGACCGCCTGTTTGCCGATGAGGATGGCATTGTGGTGTTGCCGGCCTGATCCAGTGGGTCATCGCTGCACCACCCAGGACCTTTGCTGCGCTATCATGGCCCCTCGTGCCCGCGGCTCTTGAGCCGGTGCGGGCGTATGACCCTTTCCGGCAACTTTAGCGAGATTCATGAGCTATCAGGTTCTGGCCCGCAAGTGGCGCCCCCGCAGTTTCGAAGAACTGGTGGGACAACCCCATGTGGTGCGTGCCCTGTCCAATGCCCTGCGGGAGGACCGGCTGCACCATGCCTATCTTTTCACCGGTACCCGGGGCGTGGGCAAGACCACCATCGCCCGGGTCCTGGCCAAGTGCCTCAACTGCGAAACCGGGGTGACCGCCACCCCCTGCGGCCAGTGCGGGGCCTGTCGTGAAATCGACGCCGGGCGCTTCATTGATCTGATCGAAGTGGATGCCGCTTCCCGCACCAAGGTGGAAGATACCCGGGAACTGCTGGAAAACGTGCCCTACGCCCCCACCCGGGGGCGCTTCAAGGTCTATCTGATCGACGAAGTGCACATGCTCTCCAGCCACAGCTTCAATGCCCTGCTCAAAACCCTGGAAGAGCCGCCGCCCCATGTGAAATTCCTGCTGGCCACCACCGACCCCCAGAAACTGCCGGTCACCATCCTGTCCCGCTGCCTGCAGTTCAATCTCAAGGCCATGCCGGCGTCGATGATCGCCGATCATCTAAGCCAGGTGCTGCGGCAAGAGGCCATCGAGGCGGAGCCTGCCGCCGTGGTGCAGATTGCCCGCGCCGCCTCGGGCAGCATGCGGGACGCCCTGAGCCTGCTGGATCAGGCCATCGGGTTTGGTGACGGGGCGCTGCGCACGGAGGAAGTGCGGGAGATGCTCGGCGCCATGTCCCGGGATCATCTGCTGCGGCTGCTCCAGGCCCTGGCCGCCGGGGAGGCCCGGGCAGTGCTGGCGGTGGTGGAAGAACTGTCGGCCCAGTCCCCGGACTATGGAGGGGTGCTGGCGGAACTGATTACCCTGTTGCATCATCTGGCCCTGGCCCAGCAGGTGCCCGAGGTGCTGGACAATCTGCCGGATGAGCAAGAGGCCCTGGCCGAACTGGCCCGGCAACTGGCTCCCGAGGATATTCAGCTTTTTTATCAGATCGCCCTGATCGGGCGTCGGGATTTGCCCCTGGTGCCCGAGCCCCGTAGCGGCCTGGAAATGGTCCTGTTGCGGATGCTGGCCTTTCGTCCGGTGGCCGATGCCGCTCCACGGGTACCGGCACCACCCGTGCCGCCCCGGGCCGAATCGACGCCGGCGGCACCCGGGCCGGCGGGGCCGGTACCCCGGGGGCCGCGGGATATCCTCGCCCAACTGGAAGGCGGGCCTGCCCGGGCCGCGCCGGTTGGACGTGCCGATCTGCCATCCGTGGCAGCACCGGACCCGGTACCCCCTCCACGGGCCGTGGCCCCGGAGCCGGTTGAGTCAGACCTGCCCGAGCCGCCACCCTGGCTGGACGAGGAAAATGCGCCTCCCGTGGCCACGGTGCCGCCCACCCCGGCACGAGAGGTTCCGGCGCCGACACCCCCCGTGCCGCCGCGCACCGGGCAGGCCAATGCCTCACAGCCCCTGGACTGGGGCGCACTGGTACCCACCCTGGGCCTGGGGGCCATGGCCGGGCAGTTGGTGAATCATTGCGCCCTGGAAGGTTACGACGGCCAGGAACTGCTGCTCGGCCTGGAGCCTAAATACCACCATTTGAAGACGGATATGTCCCTGCAAAAACTGGAATCCGCCGTGCAGTCACGGCTGGGTCGGCATGTCAGGGTGCGCATCCGGTCGGGACAGCCTGCATCGGACACCCCGGCAGCGGCGGCAGCCAGAGCCCATGCCCAGCGACAGCAGGCAGCCGAACAGGACATGGAAGAAGACCCGGTGGCCAGCGCCCTGAAAGCCCGTTTTGATGCGGCGCTGGTGGCCGGTTCCGTGCGCCCCGTGGAAGAAGATTGAGCGCGGGCGCGTGTTTCACCCATCGGGAGGCATTACACTACGCCTTCCTGAATTCACTAAACCTTAGAAAAAAGGTAATTGATATGCTCAAAGGCGGACTTGGGAACCTGATGAAACAGGCCCAGAAAATGCAGGAAGAAATGGCCCGTGCCCAGGCCGAACTGGCGGAAATGGAAGTCACCGGCCAGGCCGGTGGTGGCCTGGTCAGCGTGGTCATGACCGGCAAGCATTCCGTGAGCCGCGTGACCATCGATCCCAGTGTGCTGGAAGAAGACCGTGACATGCTCGAAGACCTGCTCACCGCCGCCATGAACGATGCGGTGCAGAAAGTGGAAGACATGACCCGGGAACATCTGGGTGCGGTCACCCAGGGTATGGGTCTGCCAGGTGGATTCAAGCTGCCGTTCTGATTCATGGGCGAGACACCCCTTCTTGATCGTCTGGTGGAGGCACTGCGCTGCCTCCCCGGCGTGGGACCAAAATCGGCCCAGCGGATGGCCCTGCAGGTGCTGGAACGGGACCGGGAAGGGGCGCTGCGGCTTGCCGAGGTGCTCAAGGCAGCGGTCGAGCACATCGGTCATTGCCAATGCTGTCGTACCCTCACCGAACACCCACTGTGCCGGATTTGCGTCGATATGCACCGGGACAGACACCTGCTGTGTGTGGTGGAAACCCCGGCGGACCAGATGGCCATCGAACAAGCCACCGGCTTTAGGGGTCAGTACCATGTGCTGTTAGGTCAGCTTTCCCCCCTGGACGGCATCGGCCCCGAGGAACTGGGCCTGGACCGGCTGGAAGCCCGTTTGGCCGAAGGCGAGATCCAGGAACTGATCCTGGCCACCGGAACCACGGTGGAAGGGGAAGTCACCGCTCACTATATTGCCGACATGGCCCGGGGGCACAAGGTGCGGACCACCCGCATCGCCCAGGGCATCCCCCTGGGGGGCGAACTGGATTATGTGGACCGGGGAACCCTTTCCCATGCCTTTTCGGGCCGGCGCGATTTATAGGCCCATTCATTTCATCGAGCAAAATCAATGACAGACTGCATCTTCTGCAAGATTGCCGAGGGCAAGATCCCGGCGGATATCGTTTATCAGGATGATCAGGTGGTGGCCTTTCGTGACCTGAATCCCCAGGCGCCCCTGCACCTGCTGGTGATTCCCAGACAGCATTTTGCCACCGTGGCCGACATGAGCCAGACCGATATGGCACTGGTGGGACACATGCACTGGGTGGGGCTGGAGCTGGCCCGGCAGGCGGGGGTGGTGGAAGACGGTTTTCGTACCGTCATCAACTGCAATGCCGATGGCGGCCAATCGGTCTATCACCTGCACCTGCACGTTTTGGGGGGGCGGCAGATGACATGGCCGCCGGGCTGATCCCCATCGCCGCCAGCCCGGTGACCGGCTACACCTGAGCGGCTTCAAGCAAGGTGCAATAGCTTGCGTAACGCCGGGGATCGATCTGTCCCTGCTCCAACGCGGCCTTCACCGCACAGCCCGGTTCTACCGTATGGGTACAGTTGTGAAAACGACACGCCGGCGCCAGGGTTCTGAATTCCACAAACCCCTGCGCCAGTTCCCGCTGAGGGGTGGGGCCGGGGCTGAAATCCCGTACACCGGGGGAGTCGATCAGGGCGCCGCCACAGGGCAGGCGATAGACGGTGGCATTGGTGGTGGTATGGCGTCCCTCGCCGCTGAGTTCGGACAAAGCGCCGATACGGATGTCCAGGTCCGGCAACAGGGCCTGGATCAGGGAGGACTTGCCCACCCCGGACTGGCCCACCAGTACGCTGGTGCCCTGGGCCAGAAAGTCCCCCAGGGCCTCCATACCCCGACCATCGGCCACACTGGTTTTGAGCACTGGATAACCCAACGCCTGATACCCCGTAAGGGCGGCCAGGGTGCTTTCCGGGTCTGGATCGGGCCGGTCTGCCTTGTTATAGAGGATCAGCGCCCGGGCCGGCATGCCCTCGATGGCCACCAGATAACGGTCCACCAGAGGCCAACTGGGGGCAGGGGCGGCGGCGGTGACCACCACCACCTGATCCACGTTGGCAGCGATGTTCTTGCGCTGGCCACGGGGATCGACCCGCTCCAGCAGGTTACTCCGGGGATGCACCTCGGTCACCACCCCGTCTCCACTGGATTCGGGGTGCCATGAGACTGCGTCGTTGCAGACCACATGTTCAAGCCGGCGGCGGGGTGTGCAGCGATGGACATGGCCATCCCCGTCTTCCACCAGCACCTGTGAACCAAAACGGGTGATGACCCTTCCGGGCCTGGATGCTTTTATCATGTTGTGCGAGACACCCCGCCCCCATATCAAGCTGTTGGCCATTGGATTCCAGATAACAACCCACGTACTATAGCAACAGCACATGGCAACACAAACCATCACTGCCTTCGCCGGGCAACCTGCTGATGGTTCTTCAAGGATCAGGTTTTTAGGAGCAGTTTCGTTGACCGCATCCCCCATTCACCCTGGTTTCATGGTGGTCCACGGCAACCGTCTGGAAGACCTGCGGGCCTTGGCCGTAACCTGGATGCGTCGTCATCCCCTGGCACCGCTGGAAAACGAAACCATCCTGGTCCAGAGCAACGGCATAGCCCAGTGGCTCAAGCTGGCTCTGGCCATGGACCCGGACGGCCCCGAACCGGGCATGGGGATCGCCGCTGCCCTGGATATCCAGTTGCCCGCCCGATTTCTCTGGAATGCCTATCGGGCTGTCCTCGGCGCCGGGAATGTACCCACCGAATCTCCCTTTGCCAAGGACCCCCTCACCTGGCGCCTGATGCGTCTGTTGCCCGAATGTCTGGAGCAACCGGCATTTGCCCCCCTGCGCCGGTTTCTAACCGATGACGCAGACCTGCGCAAACGGCATCAGCTGGCCCTGCGCCTGGCAGACCTGCTGGACCAGTATCAGGTCTATCGGGCAGACTGGCTCACGGACTGGGCCAGGGGGCTGGATCACATTCAAGACCCCAGAGGAGCACCCCGCCCACTGGATACAGCGGACAGCCGCTGGCAGCCGGCCCTGTGGCGTGCCCTGATGGAAGATACCCCCCCCGATGTCCGTCACCTGAGTCGTGCCGGCGTCCATGAGCAGTTCATGGCCCGTATCCAGACCCTGGAAACCCGCCCCCCCGATCTGTCCCGGCGGGTGATCGTGCTGGGCATTTCCTCCTTGTCGGCCCAGACCCTCGAAGCCTTGGGGGCATTGGCCCGCTTCAGTCAGGTGCTGCTGTGTGTCCACAATCCCTGCCGGTATTACTGGGCCGACATCATCAGTGACAAGGATTTGCTGCGGGCCCAGCGCCGGCGGCAAGCCCCCAAGGCAGGGATGCCCACAGTCATTGCCGAAAAAGATCTCCATCACCATGCCCACCCCCTGCTGGCAGCCTGGGGCAAGCAGGGACGGGACTATATCCGTTTGCTGGATGAGTATGATGACCCCGTCCATTATCGCAATATGCTGGAGGCGCTCCCCTGGCAGCGGATCGACCTGTTTGAATCCCAGGGCGGAAACACCCTGCTGCAACAACTCCAGGACGACATTCTGGAACTGCGCCCCCTGGCGGAAACCCGTGACCACTGGCCGCCGGTGGACCCAAAGGATCATTCCATTGGCTTTCATGTGGCCCATAGCCCCCAGCGGGAAGTAGAAATCCTCCATGACCAGTTGCTGGCCCGGTTTGCCGAGGATCCTGCCCTGCGCCCCAGGGACATCATCATTATGGTCCCGGATGTAGACCGCTACGCCCCCCATGTACAGGCAGTGTTCGGCCAGACCCATCCAGAAGACCCCCGCCACATCCCCTTTTGCTTCTCTGATCAGGCCCGTCGCGGCCGTGAACCCCTGCTGGTGGCATTGGAACAGCTTCTGCGCCTGCCCGAATCGCGCCTGTCCGTGACCGAACTACTGGATCTGCTGGATTTGCCCGCCCTGCGGGATCGGTTTGGAATCACCCTGGGGGATTTGCCCCGACTGCGGGCCTGGATCGAAGGGGCCGGAATCCGCTGGGGGATGGATGCCCGGCAACGATCCGCCCTGGCCCTGCCCCCGGACCTGGAACAGAACACCTGGCGCTTTGGCCTGCGACGGATGCTGCTGGGCTACGCAACAGGCCGCTTTGGGCCTTGGCAGGGCATTGAACCCTACGATGAGATCAGTGGCCTGGATGCCGGGCTGATCGGTCCTCTCCACGATCTGCTCACGGCCCTGGACCGGACCTGGCAATGCCTGGCCGAACCGGCAGCACCTGCCGTCTGGACCACTCGGCTGCGAACATTGGTGGCCGACTTCTTTGCCCCCACCCAGGATCGTGACCGGCTCATGCTGCAGCGCATGGATGAGGCCCTGGAACATTGGGAAACCCTGTGCGAGGCGGCGGGGATGACCGAGGCCCTGCCCCTGACCGTGGTCCGTGAACATTGGCTCGGCGCCCTGGATGAATCCCATCTCTCCCAACGGTTTTTAACCGGAGCGGTAACGGTCTGCACCCTGATGCCCATGCGAGCCATTCCCTATCAGGTGGTCTGTCTGCTGGGCATGAATGACGGGGATTATCCCCGTATTCATGCGCCTGTGGACTTTGATCTCATGGCAGGGGAACATCGGCCCGGAGACCGCTCCCGACGGGAGGATGACCGTTATCTGTTTCTGGAAGCCCTGCTGTCCGCCAGAAGCCAATTGCATATCAGTTGGGTAGGACGGGGCATTCGGGACAATGCGGTGCTGCCTCCTTCAGTCCTGGTGAGCCAGTTGCGGGATCATCTGGCTGCCGGCTGGCGCCTGCCGGGAGAAAAGGATGGGGATGGGCTACTGGCAGCCCTGACCACCGAGTACCCCCTGCAGCCCTTTGGTCGGGCCTATTTTTGCGGGGATGGGGATCTGTTCACCTATGCCAGGGAATGGGAAGGATTGCAGGATGCCGAAGGGACGGTCATATCCCGGCCCTCGGGATGGGCACCCCTGCCGAAGGCCCCGGTCTCCCAGGAACCACTGAGCGCCGACGACCTGGCGGCTTTTCTGGTGAATCCGGTACGCAGCTTTTTTCAGCGGCGCCTCAAGGTATATTTCGATCCCCCCCCTGGCGCCGGCGAGGATCAGGAACCCTTCACCCTGGATGGCCTGGACCGTTGGCAGGCCCTTGATCACCTGCTGGGCACCGCTTTGGGAGACGGAGAAGATCAGCAGGGCTGCGATGAGCGTCTGGAGGCGGCCCTGGCCAGTTGGCGCCGTAGCGGTCGATTGGCCCTGGGAGAAATCGGTCGCCGGCAGGCCGCCCAACTGCGGGATCAGGCCACCACCCTGATGAAAACCTGGCAGGCCGTGGCCAGTACCTGCCCTCAGCGGGATTCCCGGCCAGTGCCGCTGCGGTTTGAGTCGGGAACTCACATCGTGGAAGGCGGGTTACCCCGATTATATCGGGATAAATCTGGAGCCGCAGTCCATCTGCTGTATCGAGGCAGTCAGCTGCGCACCAAGGACAATCCCTTTCGGCGTCTGGACACAATGGGCCTGGCCTGGGTCCAGCACCTGCTGGCCCATGCCCAGGGTCTTTCCCTGCGTACCCTGATGGTGGGTCTGGACGATACCCTGTGCCTGCATCCGTTACCGGTGGCCGAAGCCACGACCCATCTGCAGACGCTGCTGGAGGCCTGGGAAACTGGAATGACCCGCCCCCTGCCGGCTTATTGCCGGGGCAGTAGCGCCTGGCTGGATGCCCAGGCCCGGAATCGCAAGGACCCGGCCCAGGTGCTGGGTCTGATCCATCAAGGCGACAGATTCCGGCCCGGGATGGTGGATCAGGACCCCTGGCTGGCCCGAGCCTGGCCAGATACCTCAATGCTGCTGGAGCAGCGGGACTTTGCCTATTGGGCCAAAACCCTTTACGAGCCACTCAATCAGGCGGTTTGCCTGTTGTGCGAGGATTAAGGCCCATGTCCCAGGCCCAGGTGCTGGACCCCTTATGCTTCCCCCTGCACGGCAATCGTCTGATCGAGGCCAGTGCCGGTACCGGAAAAACCTTCACCATTGCCGCGCTTTATGTCCGGCTGGTGCTGGGTCACGGCGGAGAGCAGGCCTTTTCCGAGCCGTTATTACCCCCACGGATTTTAGTGGTTACCTTTACCGATGCGGCAACCAAGGCGCTACGGGAGCGTATCCATGCCCGCCTGCTGGAAGCGGCACGGGTATTTCGTGACCCTGAAGGCCCATCGCCGGACGGGTTTTTGTCCGCCCTGCTCAAGGACTATCCCGACGAGGCGGAACGGGCCATGGCCGCCCGGCGTCTGGAGCAGGCAGCCCAGTGGATGGACGAAGCTGCGGTCTCCACCATCCATAGCTGGTGCTATCGGGCGCTACGGGAACATGCCTTCGACAGCGGCAGCCTGTTTACCCAGAATCTGGCCACAGACCAAAGCGAACTGCTGGCAGAAGCGGTACGGGATTACTGGCGCACGGTGATTCATCCCAGAGACCCGGTAAGTCTGGGGCTGTTATGTGCTGCCCTGGGTGAGGGGCCTGCGGCATTGGAACCGGTGCTTTCCCGGCTGCTGGCGGGAGACCCGCCCCGGCACCAGCCCCCTTGCCTGGAGGATATTCTGGCCCCCCGCCTTACCCTGCTTGAACAACTCAAGGCACCCTGGCGGGATCACTTTGATACCCTGGCGGATCAGTTTCGCCAGATTCTGTTGCCCCGGCTCAACGGCAACAAGTATCGCAATGCCGAGCGGCTGCTGGAGGCCATGGGGCAGTGGGCCATGGACCCTGGCCGGTTGCATCCTGAACCACCGGGCAGTCAGGCGCCATTGGAACAGCTCAGTCGTTCCGGTATGCAGGCCCGTCTGAAAAAAGGACAGCAGTTACCCGAGCAACTGCACCCGGCCTTTGAGCTGCTGGATCAGGCCGATGACCTGGAGCGGGGATTCAGGGAACAGGTGCTTCATCATGGGGCCGCCTGGGTTTACCGACGCTTCCGTCAGGCTCAAGGTCGACTGGCCCAGCTGGGATTTGATGACCTGCTGACCCGGTTACGGGATGCCCTGGAAGGCCCTAACGGCGACCGGCTGGCCCATACCCTGCGCCGCCAGTTTCCTGTGGCCCTGATTGATGAATTTCAGGACACAGACCCGGTGCAATACCGCATTTTCGAGCGGGTCTATGCGCTGGAAACGGGTACCCCAGATGCGGGACTGTTTCTGATCGGAGACCCCAAACAGTCCATTTATGCCTTTCGTGGCGCCGACATTCACACCTACCTCAAGGCCCGCCAGGCCACCCGTGGACGACATTACACCCTGGGGGTGAATTTTCGCTCCACCGTGGCGGCGGTGGCGGGATTTAACCGGCTGTTTGCCCTGGGAGAACAGCAGCATCCCAAAGGGGCATTTTTGTTCCGTCCCACGCCCCAGGCTGACAACCCGGTGCCCTTTGTGCCGGTGCAGGCCCAGGGTCGGGAGACGGTATTGCAGGTGAATGGCCAGCCTCAGCCGGCCCTGACCCTGTGGCATCTGGACGTGGCCGATACCCTGGGGCGCACAGCCTACATTGACACCATGGCACACCGTTGTGCCGGGGCGATGGCGGCCCTGCTGGCCCCAGGGCATGCCGGTTTTATGGCCACCGGCGATCCGGCCCACTTCACGCCGCTCAAACCCAGGGACATGGCGGTGCTGGTCCGGGACCGGAGCGAGGCCAATGCCATCCAGGCCGCCCTGCGGGCCCACCAGATCCGCAGTGTCTATCTTTCTGACCGGGAATCGGTCTATCTCACTGCCGAGGCCGACGATCTGCTGCGCTGGCTGCGGGCCTGTGCCGAGCCTGAATCCGATCGGTTGCTGCGGGCGGCCCTGGCCACCCCAACGCTGGATCTATCCTTACCGGCACTGGAACGACTCAATCAGGATGAGCGGCACTGGGAAAACATGGTGGAGCGGTTTCGGGGCTATCAATGGTGCTGGCGTACCCAGGGCGTATTGCCCATGGTGCGGCGTCTGATGCATGACTTCCAGTTGCCCCAGCGGCTGTTTCAGCAAGCCTTTGGTGAGCGCCGCCTGACCAATCTGCTGCACTTGAGCGAATTGCTGCAGTCTGCAGCCATGGAACTGGAGGGAGAGCAGGCCCTGATTCGTAATCTGGTGGAGCATCAGCAATCAACACGACAAGCCAGTGATGAACAGATCCTGCGTCTGGAAAGCGATGAGGATCTGGTCAAGGTGGTCACCATCCACAAAGCCAAGGGATTGCAGTATCCACTGGTGTTTTTGCCCTTCATTGCCGGTTACCGGCCCAGTTACGGCAGCCGCCCGCCCCTGATTTACCGGGACAGTTCCGGACAGCGGGTGACCTGTTTCATGCCGGATCAGGAGGATTTTGCCCAGGCTGACGAGGCCCGTTTGGCAGAGGATGTGCGCCTGCTCTATGTGGCTGTCACCCGGGCTTGTCATGCCTGCTGGCTGGGGGTGGCTCCGGTAGGGAGTCGCCATGGTGATAGCGGTTTTCATCGCAGCGCCCTGGGCAGCCTGCTGGGAGGCGGTGATCCCGTTTCCCCCGCCCAACTGGCCGAACAGCTCGAAGCCCTGCGGGCGGTTCAGTTACCCCCGGCAATGTCGGGGGCTGGTGAACCGCCAGTGGATGTGGTGATTCAGATTGTGCCTGCCCCGCCGGAGTCCACATGCCATTCCGCCCCCCCGCCATCACCACCAACTCCGGAGATCCGCCGCCCGGCCCGTCGCCCTCTGCGGCCTGCCCGGGAGCATTGGTGGATAGCCAGCTACAGTGCCCTGCAACTGGCGGGCCGCAATCACCCCGAACCCCGTCCCGACCCTGAATCGGCGCAGGAAGAATATCTGCGGGAAGTGGTGGACGAGGCCGAATGGCCTTCCGTGACCGTCGCTCCCCCGATCACCGAGCCGTCTGCTCCCTTGACCTCAAAGATCGCCTTCCCGGCAGATTTTCCCCGAGGCCCGGAGTCCGGTACCTTCCTTCATGGCCTGCTGGAATGGGTTGCCCGCACCGGATTTCAAACCCTGGCCCAAAATCCGGCGCCCTTGCAGGAACTCCTGGCCCGTCGCTGTCACTACCGGGGCTGGGGGCAGTGGATTGATCCGCTTGAACAGTGGCTGCAGGCATTGCTGCACTGCCCGCTGCGCTGGACTCCGGATCAGTCCCCCCTGGTGCTGGGACAACTGACCCAGTGTCAGGCAGAAATGGATTTTTGGTTCCAGGCCGGGCAGGTGAATACCCGTCACCTGGACCGCCTGGTGACGACACATACCCTGGCTGGACACCCTCGACCTGCCCTGTTACGACAGACCCTCAATGGAATGATGAAGGGATTTATTGATCTGGTTTTTGAGCATGAAGGACGCTATTACGTGGCAGACTACAAATCCAACTGGCTGGGAGACGGCGTAGCTGCCTATGCTCCCCAGGCCCTGGCCGGGGCAGTGGTGGCCCGCCGTTACGACTTGCAGTACAGCCTGTATAGCCTGGCTTTGCACCGGCTGCTACAGGCCCGGTTACCGGACTATGACTATGAGCAACACATGGGGGGCGCCCTGATTTTCTTCCTGCGGGGACTGGATGCCACCGGTAGCGGCATTCATTTCCAGCGTCCAGGTGCCGATTTCATGGACGCCCTGGATGGTCTTTTTGCCCGGCGGAATTCTTGTTGATACCCATGACATCCATCACACCACAGACCATCACCACCCAGTGGCCCGCGTTGCACGCCCTGCTGGATCAGTGGACCGAACGGGGCTGGTTGCGCCCATTGGACCGGGCTTTGGCGGTTTTTCTGCAGGAACAGGTGCCTGACGCACCACCGTTGGTGTTGTTGCTGGCCGCCCTGGCCAGCCACCAGCTGGGGCGGGGACATGTCTGCCTGGATCTGGCAGCCCTGCTGGCGGACCCGGATTTGAGCCTGTCCCTGCCACCTGAATCCGATGACGGGATGTTACCACCACCTCGTCCATCCTGGTGTCTGGCGGGTCTGGATCTTCCCGCCCTGAATCAGGCGCTGCATCAGGTACCCGCCCTGGTGGTGGCCGGCGCGGGCACCACCCCTTTGGTGCTGACTGATGCCCGTCTTTACCTGCGACGTTACTGGCAGTATGAGCAGGATATTGGCCGGGCCATTGGTGAACGGCTGACCCTCCAGGAGAAGCAACATCAAACCCTGGCTGATGAGCAGGTGAGGCGTTGGCTGGATATGCTGTTTTTGCAACCGGCGCAGCCTGATGGGATCAACTGGCAACGTGTTGCCTGTGCGCTGGCCGCCGGCAGCGCCTTTGCGGTCATTACCGGGGGGCCAGGGACCGGCAAAACCACCACGGTGGTGCGTCTGCTGGCCCTGTTACAGGCCCTGCAGCTATCTGCAGACCTGCAGGCCATGCCATTGCGGATTCGTATGGCAGCCCCCACCGGCAAGGCCGCCGCCCGACTCAACGACGCCGTGGCTGGGCAGGTGGAGGCATTGCCCCTGCCGGACGATGCCCTGGGACAGCGTATCCGTGCCGCCATTCCCACCCAGGTGACCACGGTACACCGATTGCTGGGCAGTCGTCCCAACAGTCGCCATTTCCGCCATCATGCCCGTAACCCCCTGCCAGTGGATCTGGTGGTGGTGGACGAGGCTTCCATGATTGATCTGGAACTGATGAGCCAATTGTTGCAGGCGCTCCCCCCGGAAGCCCGATTGATCCTGCTGGGGGACAAGAACCAGTTGGCCTCGGTGGAGGCGGGGGCCGTATTGGGGGCGTTATGTGACCGGGCCGACCAGGGTCACTATTTACCTCGAACCCGAGACTGGCTATCGGCTGTCAGTGGCGACACCTTGCCACCGGATCTGCAGGACCAGGCGGGGCGATCCCTGGATCAGCACATCATCATGCTCAGACAGAGCCATCGCTTCAGTACCGACAGCGGCATTGGCCGTTTGGCCCAGGCGGTCAATGGCGGAGATCCGGCCCAAGTGGCGGCGGTCTGGGAGGGGGGATCTTCATTATCGGATCTGGCCCGGGTGCGACTGCGGGGAGAGGATGACCAGACCCTGGAACAGGTGTTGATCCGGGGTGGCGCTGGTTTATTCCGCAACGGGGGAGAAACACCAGAGGACACCCCTCGGGGCTATGCCCATTATCTGACCGTCATGCGTGACACCGATCCTGGCCCTGACGCCGAAGCGGCAGCGGTGGAGGCCTGGGCTGAGGCAGTTTTGGCGGCCCAGGCAGAATTTCAATGTCTGTGCGTGATTCGGGGCGGCCCCTGGGGTGTGGAGCAGATGAATCAGCGCATTGCCCAGGCGCTGGGCCGGGCAGGTCTGATCAATCCAGAAGGGATATGGTATCCGGGGCGTCCGGTGATGGTCACCGGCAATGACTATGGTCTGGGGTTGATGAACGGGGATATGGGGGTGGCCCTGGCCATGCCCGACAAACAAGCCCCGGGGGGACGGATAGTGCGGGTGGCTTTCCCGGCGACGGACGGCAGCCGTCGGGTACGCTGGGTGTTGCCCAGTCGCTTGAGTCAGGTGGACACGGTGTTTGCCATGACGGTACACAAATCCCAGGGTTCTGAATTTCGTCATACCGCCCTGGTGCTGCCGGATGCCCCCAGTCCTATCCTGACCCGGGAACTGATCTACACAGCCATTACCCGCGCCCGCCGCTGGTTCAGTCTGTTGATGCCCAGGACCGGGGTGCTGGAAGCCGGAGTGAAACGGCGGGTACTGCGTAGCAGCGGACTCAGGGCGGCCTTGCTGTCTTTTGACACGGCTCCGGATGATCCTTCGACCTGATGTTTTTTGCTCCCGACAGGACAGAACGGTTGCACTGCACAGGACGCTCCATATACGCTCCAACGAAGACTCCCGCCCTGGCCTTAAAGATCCCTGCCATGTTGCTTGCCCGTATCCTGATCGCCCTGTGTCTTGTCATGGTGACCACCGTGTCGGCGGTGGCTCAGCCATTGCCGCCCCAGGTGCAGCAACTGTTGACCCAATACCGGATTCCCCCCGAGGGTATCAGCGTGTTGGTGCAACCGGTGACGGGGGGGACTCCCCTGCTGGCCCACGGGGCGGATGTTCCCCGTAATCCCGCCTCGGCCATCAAGCTGGTCACCACCTTTGCTGCCCTGGACATCCTGGGACCGGCCCATACCTGGCGCACGGAACTGTACACCGTCGCTCCGGTGATTGATGGCACCTTGCGGGGGGATCTGTATATTCGCGGTGGTGGAGATCCCTTTCTGGTGGCCGAACAAGTCTGGAAAATGACCGGCGCCCTGCGCCGCAGCGGCATCCAGCGAATCCAGGGGGATCTGGTGTTCGATCTGACCCGGTTCGACATTCCCAGGGAAGACCCTGGCGCCTTCGATGGCCAGCCTTTCCGGGCCTATAATCAGCCTCCCCACGCGTTACTGATGAATTTTAATGCCATCAGCTTTCAGTTTCGTTCCGCCGAAGACGGGCGCTCGGTGCAGGTGTACCTGGACCCGCCCCTGGCGGATCTACGCCTGGAAAATCGCCTGCGCCTGGGTGATCGGGCCTGTAACACTTTCCCTCAAGGGGTGGGATTTCATGTTGCCGGAGAACAGCCGGCCCCCAGAGTGCTGCTGGATGGAGAATTTCCCAGGGGGTGCCAGAACGTCAGTCTGTTACGCACCGCCCTGCCCCCGGAAGATTACGCCTACAGCCTGTTTAAAACCCTATGGGGCCAGTGGGGCGGGACACTGGATGGTCACTGGAGGCTGGGGCGCGTTCCTGAAGGGGCAGGTCGTCCCCGGGTGGTTCATCAATCCCCCCCTCTGGGAGATTTGATCCGTCCGGTCAATAAACACAGCAACAATGTCATGACCCGTCACATGAAACTGGCTCTGGGGGCGCAGATGTACGGCGAACCAGCAACCCTGGACAAGGGATATGCGGCCATTCGTGCGGTGCTTGAGCGGCAGGGCATTGCAACCCAGGGGTTGATCCTGGACAACGCTGCGGGCCTGTCCCGCACCAACCGGATCACCGCCCAGCAGTTGGCATCTGTGCTGCTGGTGGCCCGTCAACGTCCCTTCATGCCTGAATACGCCTCTTCCCTGGCCCTTTCCGGCATGGATGGCACATTGCGGCGCCGGTTTGTGGGTCAACCCGAAGCCGGGCGGATGCATCTGAAAACCGGTTATATCAATCATGTATCATCGGTGGCGGGTTATGTGCGCACCGCCGGGGATCGGGATCTGGTGGTGGTGGTGCTGATCAACCACCCCAACGCCCACCGCTGGGCTGGCCTGGAGATTCAGGACGCCGTGTTGCGCTGGGCCTATCGGCAAGGATAGTGATGGATTTATCTTCTCAACGCCATTTGCGGTACTTTATTTGCAGTACTTTGGGGGCCATGTCTTGTGATCGGTGATATTCAAAATTATTACGAACACCTGGTATACGACCGCATCCGTCATCTGCTGGAACGTACCGGCGAGCCGTTGGACAGCATGCACATGGATGATCTGGCCTGTGTGGCGCTCAACCGGTTGCCGCCCCGTTATTTGCGGTTTTCTGTTGACCTGAGCACCCGCCTGACCGACGAAGACTGGGAGCAGATCAACCAGCAGGTCAATGAGGCGGTGGATTATGCCGTGAGCACCATCCACCGCCGTCAGGAAACCCGGCCATCTTGAGCCTCCCCACCGCTGAAAGCCGGGGGATTCCCGTTCTTGCTACCCACAATATATCTGGCAACCTATTCGCCATCCTGCCGGGGCCGGGCTGCTGACTGGGGCAGGGCTTCTAGCAGCCGCTCCAGATTCTCCCGGTACCGGGCCTGTTGGGTCTGGCTGGCTTCCAGGAACCGTGCATCCTGTTGCACCAGCGCGGACATGAGCCGTCCTGCCTCTTCCTGGGGGCGTTCCAGGAAGGCCAGCACGGAGCGATTGAACTGCTCCTGCATCTCCCGCATGAGTTGACCAAGACGCAGGCCAGGACGGGACTGTTCCCCATCTTCTATCTGCTGGGTTTGCTGGTACCGGGCGGCGGCAGAATACTGCTCCACCCGGGTCATGCGCAGGTCCATGGAGGCCAACTGACTGCTGTCAAAACGCAGATCGGGGATCATGTCGAAGGCTTTTTGCACATCCCCGTTGAAGAACTCATTGGCCAGGTTGCTCACATCCCGCACCAGATTCTCGATGGCCTCCAGTTCCTGGGCATTGAGATTGCCCTGCACCGAGAACCGATAGCCGCTTTGCTCGGCCCGGCTCACGTCCAGCCATTGCATGGACTGATTGCCGTCGCTATGCATCCCGCCTCGGGCCTGAATGTCGGTGGCGCTCTGGAACTGAATGGTCACCTTGTCACCTTCGCGGGTGGTCAGGGTCATCTCCAGGCTCTCGGCGCGACTGTAACGCTGCATCACCGACAGATGGCTCATGGAGGAGAGTTGCCCCTGCCCATTGGGTGCCAGGGCTGCCAGACCCTTGAAGGTGAGCCGCTCGGTCTCGTCCACCTGTTCGGCGATGTGGCCATTGAGCAGGTTCAGGCCCTCCAGGATATCCCGGGCTTCTCTGAAGCCCCGTTCCGCCCCCTTAATGGCGCTGTTATGCATGGATTGAAGCTGGGCCTCGGAAGCCCCGCGGGCGCGGGCGTTGGCCAGTCCCATCTCTACGAACTGGGTAATCCGGTCGGCCACTTTCTCCGGGGTGTAGTCTTCTGCCTTGAGTTGTTTAAAGCCGGCCACATCCAGGCCGGGGGTGTGTTTGGCCAGAGCTTCCAGTACGCGCTGTTGCAGACTGGAAAGTGCCCGGGTGTTATCAGTACGGTCACCGGCTTGGGAATGCCCCTGATTCCTGGTTTTGAAGTCGGGGGTATTGGACAGGACCGTGACAGGTGCATTGATATGGACCACGGCGAACTCCTGGAATGAGGGGTATGCTGACTATAGCGGCAGTTTCTTGAGGGACTTGAGGGATATGCTGGAAAAAAATGGTCCCTGAATCCGGGTTGTCATTCCCGTGCAGGCGGGAATCCAGTCCGTAAAAAACCGCTGGACTCCCGCTTTCGCGGGAGTGACGGCAGGGTCACCACATCTGCGGGAAAATATATCGTACTATGACAGTCAGAAAAGCCATGCCCCTCGGTGCTACGGTGCGCTGGATGGGGGGCGCCGATCCAACACCAGAGCAACATCCAAAACAGGGCGAAGGAGCTAGACTCTAGTCTTGCAAAAAATGTACGATAGTGTACTCTTGACTTATGGAGAACACCATGAGTACAGGCAAGGCGGCGAAGCGGCTGGGTGTTTCGGTCAAGACCCTGCAGCGCTGGGACCGCGAGGGGCGCCTCATTCCAGCGGCACGGACTGACAGCAATCGTCGTCTTTACACTGAGGCCCAATTGCGGGAGTTCATCGGATGGCGGCATGCACCTGAGGGTCCAACGCGACTGGTGGCCTATTGCCGGGTCTCCTCAAAGGCGCAGAAGCCAGACTTGGCTAATCAGCGCCGGGTGCTGGAAGAGTTTGTTGTGGCGAGGGGTTTGGCGAACGTTGAGTTCAATGGCGAGCAAGTCCTTCGGCAAAAATATTAACCGTCGGCTGGCAAGCTGGACGAAAGGTGTTATTGCCGAAGCGCTTGACAGCGTTTCAAGC
>NZ_FOFO01000050.1 GCF_900110965.1 Ectothiorhodospira magna | reverse complement strand
GCGGTTCACTCCGTTCAAGCGGGTCAAGGCGATCTTGCTGGAACGGACTGAGCGCCTCCGGTTGGGACTGCTCAACCAGGACTCCAGTTGCTCGCTTGGTCAAACCCGGGCGCTATCAACGGAGAGCGAATCACCGAATGAGCACTTTCGAGTATGAAATTCGGAGCAGATGGTGCCTTTCAAGGGGCCGCCGCGCTGTATCCCGGCGCTCAACGATCCTGTCTTCTGGTAGGGGAGCAACACGCGCCTTATCCATACCACGAAGGCCCGGCGCAGGCCCATCTGCTCGGGTGCCTTGAGCCAGTCGACCTGCTTGCCCAGGACAATGAGCATCCCCTGCTCGTCACAGTTGTTCTCCAGGCGGAAGAGGGCGGCGACCACGCTGGTCGCGGGTCATACGGAGCGTGCCTCCGCGAGCACCTTGGCCCGGAAGTTGTCGGGCAAGGCATTGGGGGTCAAAACGTCCACAGGAACACCGAGCAGCTTGCCGAGTTCGTGGCGGATTGCGCCGATGTCGAGCAGGGTCGTATCAGGCGTCGGATCAATCAGGATATCCAGGTCGCTGCCATCCGTGTCTTGGCCGCGCAGGGCAGATCCAAACACCCGAGCATTGCAGGCGCGGTGAGACTCGACCACATGCCGGATCGCGGAACGATTCGAGTTCAAGGCTTCAGAGGGCTTCATGATCTACTCAACGGCTTCAGGCCCGCTTTACCTCTTCCAGCAATTCTGGATGGCGATCCAGCACTCGCAGAAACTTCACCACGGATCGTGGTGGATCGACTTCACCACGCTCATACCGACTAAAGGCGTTCACACCGCCTCCGAATACCTCGGCAGCTGCCTTTTGGGTCAGTTTGAGGCGGGTGCGAATTCGGCCCTCTCCCGCTGCCAGAAAGGCAGCGCCAATCGGGCCAAGGCACGGTTACTCGTCGCCAAGGCCCACGAGCGGGTCGCCAATGCCCGCCACGACTTCCAGCACAAGCTCTCTCGACAGATCGTTGACGACAACCAAGCGGTGATCGTCGAGACGCTGAAGGTCGGCAACATGATGAAAAACGCCAGACTCGCCCAGCACATCGGCGATGCGTCCTGGTATGCCTTGACCACCAAGCTGGACTACAAGGCCAAAGAGCAGGGCAAGCATCTGGTCAGGATCGACCCGTGGTTTGCCAGCTCCAGGACCTGCCATGTCTGCCAGCACAAGAGGGACGCCATGCCGTTGAACGTCCGGTCGTGGGCGTGCCCGGCCTGCCACACACAGCATGACCGGGATATCAACGCGGCGCTGAACATCAAGCATCAAGGCATAGTGAAGTTGAAGGCGGAAGGGCTGTCCGTCTCTGCCCATGGAGGCTTGCGTAAGCCCGGCACATCGCCGGCTGCTGCCTGAGAAGTGGGAAGCCTCGCCCGTGGCGCGTCAGCGCTTAGGGCGGGGAGCAGCCACCTGCAAGAAAGAAACACCGGTCATTGCTGTGGAGATTATGCCGGACGGATGCGGTCCGATCACGATCCCGTACAAGGGTACGATGGCACTCAGTGCCTGGGCGCCTCGCTCAGCAAGGCCTCCAGCGTCTCTGACTCCAGGATGGCATCCGCCCAGGTTTCCAGTTGCTCGGGACCGGCCTGGTCGAGCCGGGTCTGCGCCCATGTGGGGATCGCGCCGTACTTTTTGACCATCTGGCGGGCCAGCATGCGGCGGGTACCTTGCTCACGCCCTTGTTCCAGTCCTTGCTCAAGCCCCTCCTGGCGCCAGCGTTCGGGCCATTTCTTGATGCGTTCAGCCAACATGGTGTGTACCTCGTGCAGTTCCTGTAAATCGTTCAGTTCGGGCAACTCCATGCCGGGTGCCCGATGGGGGAGCAACACGCGCCGTATCCAGATCACGAAGGCACGGCGCAGGCCCGTTTGCTCGGGTGCCTTGAGCCAGTCGACCAGCTTGCCCAGGACATTGAGCATCTCCTGCTCATCACGGTTGTTCTCCAGCCGGAAGAGGGCCGCGACCACATTGCGTGCCGGCTCCGACCAGGCCGGGTCGTTGACGATTGCCCCCTCGTCCAGGAGGAGATAGCCAAGGGCAGGG
>NZ_FOFO01000003.1 GCF_900110965.1 Ectothiorhodospira magna | reverse complement strand
CCGGGGCGGCCTGCTCTGTTTCAAACAGCAAGGAGGCGTAGTGCTTGCCGGTGACGGTGCGGGTCAGGGTGATGCTTTTCAGTGTGCCCTCGACCTTCCGGTGCACCCTGGCCCTAAATGGAATCCGCGTCTTTGAGCCAGCCATACTTGCGCGATTTCTTGGCGACCGGCAACAGCTTCTTGATGTCGTGTTTGGCGCTCAACGACTGGCCGTGGTGTTGGTAGCGATGGGATATGATGCGAAGGCCGGTGTTATAGACAAAGCGCACCGCGCCGAACTGGCAGTTCAGAAATGCCGCCTGTTCGGTCGTGGGGTAGATGCGTAATCTTTGTGGCCTTCAGCATGTCAGTACTCACTGCTACAATAGCCATAGATTAAAAGCTATAACGGGGGATTTCAAGTGAGTGCGGATGCAGTCTACCGACGAGGGCGGCACAGCGTCACAACGTTGAAAGCCTATGTTCAGGGGCAGAAGACACAAAAATAGGGCCGCTTGCGCGGCCCCCGCTGACCTCCCCGCCCGAGTGGGCGAGGGTTCACGCGGGTTTTTGCTGAAAAAGCGTGGGATTTTTTCGTACTTGTACCAAGGGAACAGTCATGGTGCCCGGAGCCGGACTCGAACCGGCACGGCTTAAAGCCGAGGGATTTTAAGTCCCTTGCGTCTACCAATTTCGCCATCCGGGCGGCGAAGGCGTTTCAGCCCAATACAACGCCAACAGCCGATTATATCCCTTATGCCAAGCAAAGGAAACGTTGAATAAGTCATGTTCAGGGTTTCCCCAAGCGGGTTGCGGGCTATGTCCAGGAAGCGGCTGACGGCCCGCATCCGGGCACATCCGAAGGCGTGACTGGGTGAGGGGGCGGCTCAGCCCCGGCTTCGTGATACTCTGCCCTGACAGTAAAACCTTTCAGGTGCCGAGTTCCCTCCATGGCCACCCCACTCAATCTCCCCATCGGCGTACAGGCGTTCAGCAAAATCCGCACCGGTGGGTTCTACTATGTGGATAAAACCCCCTACCTTCATCAGCTGATCGATGAAGGCAGCTATTATTTCCTCTCCCGCCCCCGCCGCTTCGGCAAGAGCCTGCTGCTGGATACCCTGGAAACGGAGGCCGCCCTTCTGGGCCACTTCGACGTGGACGAGATTGCCACCGAGGCCCTGTTGTTCCAGACCGGCTATCTCACCGTACACAAGGTGGAACAGCCCATGACCGGTTACTGGCTCTACACCCTGGGCTATCCCAACCGGGAAGTGGAGGCCAGTCTCAACCAGGCTCTGCTCCCGGCCCTGGGCATGCCCAGGGCGGCCCAGCAGCGCATCAGTCTGTTTCGTGCCCTGCAGGCCCATGACCTGCCGGCGCTGGAAACCCACTTCAAGGCCCTGTTTGCCGGCCTGCCCCACGACTGGTACCGCAACAACCCCATCGCCCAGTATGAAGGCCATTACGCCAGCGTGTTTTACAGCCACCTGGCCGCTCTGGGACTGGCCATCACCGTGGAAGATGCCGGCAACACTGGCCGTGTGGACATGACGGTGGATTTCAATGGCCACATCTATCTGTTCGAGTTCAAGGTGGTGGAGCAGGTGCCAGAGGGCAGGGCCTTGCAACAGCTCCAGGACAAGGGCTACGCCGACAAGCACCGGGGGCAGGGCAAGCCCATTCACCTCATCGGCGTGGAGTTCTCCAGGGAGCAGCAGCAGATCATCGCTTTTGACGTGCTGAGCGTGTGAAATTCCTGCCGGGATAAAAAAACCGGGTAGATGCATCCAAGGCATCTACCCGGCCCCTACCGCCGCTAAGGGTAGGTCTTGCCCGTTTTAGCCTTGCAGCAGCTGAAGCACACCCTGGGGCAACTGATTGGCCTGGGCCAGGACCGAGGTGCCGGCCTGTTGCAGGATCTGGTTGCGGGTGAGTTCGGCGGTTTCTTCGGCAAAGTCAGCGTCCTGAATCCGCGAGCGGGAGGCGGTAAGATTTTCCGAACCGACCCGCAGGTTGGAGACGTTGCTCTCGAAGCGGTTCTGAATGGCCCCCATGATGGCGCGGGCGCCGGTGATCTGGGTGATGGCGTAGTCGACGGCCATCAGGGTCATGTTGGCTTCCATGGTGGTTCTGACGCTGAAATCATCCACATAGAAGGAACCATTGGCATCACCGGTGGCAGTGGTCATCACCGGAGCGCCGGCTCCCCCCCCACCGATGTTGCCGGGGGCACTGACCTGAACCTCGAAGGTGGTGCCCAGGGCGGAGCTGAAGTTGATGTTTTTTCCGTCCTCGGAGAGATAGGCGGTGACCCCGGTGCTTTCGGTCTCGGCGTTGATCCGTCCCACCACATCGGAGAGGGATCGGGCATCTTCGACACTGATGGTCTGGGGGTTGCCATCGGTGCCCGTGATGTCCACGGAGAAGTTCATGGCATTGCCGGGCTGTTCCAAGTAGTCAAAAATGCTGGTGTTAAAGTTGTCACCGCCGACACCGAGGACAGAGGTGTTCATGCGGGCCTGGTTGTTGAGGCTATCCTTAATGGTCAGGTCGATGTCGACACGTTCACCGGAGTTGTTGAAGAAGATGAACTGGTTGCTGCTTTCGTCGTAGATGACTTCAATAGCACCTGCACTATCAAGACCATCGGGTCCATTGATTGCAGTCTCCAACGAGAATCTTAATTGTTCTTGAGTCTCTACTCCAGCTGTAGGAGTAGTAACAACATTTACTACTGAACCATTCACCCGAAGGGAGATGTCAGTGGATTCGATTTCAGAACCGACACCAAAATTCAACATCCCAACGCCCATTTCGTAGAAGCCGGAATATGCAGCTGTTTCGTTAGCTGTATTTAGGCTCGTAGGATTTGTACCATCAGTAAGTTGAACATTAACCTCAACCTCCCTTCCCGTACCATTCAAGAATAAGTAGTTAGTACCATCCCATACCACCCGATAACCATCACCTGTACCGGCGCCATACTCTGCATCTACTGCATCACGAATTCGTTGTTGAAGTTCTGCAGCAAGCGTACTTTCATCAGTAGTAGGATTTAAATTATCTCCTACCGCCATTATCTGAACACCATTGACTAAGAACCCATTAGGGCCATCAATCTCGACAGTTCCATCTGGATCAAGGCCATTAGGAGCCATTGAATACCGCTCAAACCCAATCGACCGATCCCCCAGATTTTCAGTACTGGCAATCACCGCCCCCAACTGACTCCCTCGGGTATCCAGGCCGGTCTGCAAAATGGTCTGGCCGGAGTTGGCGCCCACCTGGAAGATCAGCTCCCTGAGGGTGCCGTCGAGGATGTTCTTGTTGTTGAACTGGGTGTTGTGGGCAATGCGGTTGATTTCCCGGATGGCCTGCTGCACTTCCTGATTCAGGGCTTCCCGGTCAGAGGCGGAGTTGGTGTCATTGAGAGACTGCACCGACAGGACGCGGACCCGCTGGAGCAGGTTGCCCACTTCCATCAATGCCCCTTCGGCAGTCTGGGCGAAGCTGATGCCATCATTGGCATTGCGGATGGCCTGATTGAGACCATTGATCTGAGAGGTGAATCGCTCGGCAATGGCCAGCCCGGCGGCGTCGTCTTTGGCGCTGTTGATGCGCAGACCAGTGGACAGGCGCTGCAAGGTGGTCTGCAGGCCGGCCTGGGTCTTGGCCAGGTTGCGCTGGGCGTTTATAGAAGCGATGTTGGTGTTGATAACCTGTGACATGATACGTACTCCCTAACTGTTAGCGGCGGTTAGTCTTTGGGGCGCCCTTGCCGCGAAATGTCGTGCTGCAGGTGGGCTGCCTTGACCGAGATAATGCAGGGAGCGTGCCAATGCCTGATTCCGGGTGTTTTTATTTTAAAAATATCATCATATTCAGTGTTTTATGTAAAAAATAGAGACTGAGTGCTGGGAGATTTGAAATCCTGAAAGCAGGAATTTCAAGGCCAAAAAAGGCAGGCGATTGCCGAAAGCGGCAATGGCCTGCCAATGGGTACCGCTCGCTCTGCTGGGATTTGGCAGGCATGGCCCGCCGAGGTCCACCCCGGCACGGCACCGGGGTGGAGACTGTGGAGGCTGGATCAGTTCTGCAGCAACTGCAACACGGTCTGAGGCAACTGGTTGGCCTGAGCCAGGACCGAGGTGCCGGCCTGCTGCAAGATCTGATTGCGGGTCAGTTCGGCGGTTTCCGCTGCAAAGTCGGCGTCCTGGATACGGGAGCGGGAGGCGGTCATGTTTTCGGAACCGACGCGCAGGTTGGCGACGTTGCTTTCGAAGCGGTTCTGGATGGCGCCCAAGACAGCGCGAAAGCCGGTCACCTGGGAAATGGCGTAGTCCACGGCCATCATGGTCCTGTTGGCCTTTTCTACGGTGGTGACATCGAAGTCGTCCACGTAGAAGGTGTCATCGGGATGGGTGCCGGTGACCATGGGCTTGTTTTCCAGATTGCTGGTGATATCGACAGAGAAGTTCTGGCCGTATTCCGAGGTGAAGCTGATGTCCTTGCCGTTGGGGGTCAGGAATGCTGTGATGCCGGTTTCTGTGGTCCGGGCATTGATCTGGCCCAGAATGTCGGACAGGGAGCGGGCATCGTCAATTTTGATACTGGTACGGCTGCCATCGGTGCCGGTGATATCCACCCGGAAATCCAGGCTGTTGCCGGGCCGGTCCAGGTAGTCGTATACGCTGGAAATGGGGTTGCCGGTGTCGTTGAAGTCGCCGATCAGGGTGCTGTACAGGGTGACTTCGTTGACCGGGTCGGCCTGGTCCTTGATGGAGAGGTCGATGTCGATTTTTTGGCCGGTTCTGTTGAGGAAGATGTATTTTTCTTCGGTTGCGTCGTAGATGATTTCGAAGTTGTCTTCGTCGAACCCTGGGATTGAGCCGAATTGGCTGTCGAGTTCGGCTCTGATTTGTGTTCGTAGTTCTTCGATAAGATCAGGACTAGCGGTTTCATAAAAACCGGGATCAAGATTGACGATAGCACCGTTGATTCTGAGGGATACGTCTGAAGCATCAATGCCTGAATCGGGGGTTCCCTGAGTAAAATCAAGATTACCAATCCCCAGCTCCTGGAATCCGGGATGATAAATGTCTGTATCTTTTGTATCTAGAGCTGTAGCGTCATTATTAATACTGAGATCAATCTCAACTTTCTTTCCCGTGGCATTTAAAAATACATAGCCTGTTCCATCAAATATGACGCGATATCCTGCGCCGGTACCGGGACCATATTCTGCATCCAGTTGGTTGCGGATGAGGGTTTGTAACTTTTCTGCAATCTCTAATTTTTCATCATCATCGGAACCATCAAGATCATCAATGCCTGGAGTGCCATCCAATGGCACATTCACCCCATTGACCGTCATAGAGCTATTCGCGGCATTTATGTTGCCAGTAATAGCCCCCATGTCATACCGCTCCGCCCCCACCATCTGATCCCCGAAACGAAAATCCACCGTATCGGCAATCACTGCACCCAACTGGCTCCCACGGGAATCAATCCCGGTCGCGGCAATGGTCTGACCGGAGTTGGCACCCACCTGGAAAATCAGATCGGCCAAGGTGCCATCCAGCACGTTGCGATTATTGAACTGGGTGTTATGGGCAATGCGGTTGATCTCACGCACCGCCTGCTGCACTTCCTGGTTCAGGGCTTCCCGATCCGATGGAGAGTTGGTGTCATTGGTGGACTGTACCGACAGGACACGGATGCGCTGCAGAAGGTTGTTGACTTCAATCAACGCCCCTTCGGCAGTCTGGGCATAGCTGATGCCGTCGTTGGCGTTGCGGATGGCCTGATTGAGACCGTTGATCTGGGCAGTGAAACGCTCGGCGATGGCCAGACCCGCTGCGTCGTCCTTGGCGGTGTTCACCCGCAGACCGGTGGAAAGCCGTTGCAGGGTGGTGTTGAGCTGACCCTGGGTGTTGTTCAGGTTGCGCTGCGCATTGAGCGAGGCAATGTTGGTATTGATCACTTGAGCCATGATGTTCAAGCTCCCTTCAATGGTTTGCGGCGGTATCCTGGCGCCCTATGCGCCGTTATCACGCTGTTTCGCGCTCAATGAAGGTGAAGCATGAACCGTGCCATTTGGTTTTTAATGGCAACAACAGAGAAGGGATGATTTTTTTACTTGAAAAACAGCACTTTAAAATTAATCTGCCTCGTCATAAAAATGACGAGGCGATTTTTTTGACTTTCAAGAGCGTCAAAATTCCTTCGTTTTGACGGGGATTGACGCCCCACCCGAGGGGCTGGACAAGGCCCGCAGCAAAATGGCGATGGTGCTGCCGTTATGTAGCAGGGAGGCGGCCACGGGACTGAGCCAACCAAAGGCCGCCGCAGAGAGGATGGCGGTGTTGAGGCCTACGGTGAGACGGAAGTTGCTGTCGATGAGGCCACGGGTGGATAAGGCCAGGGCGCGGGCGTCGGCAACACGGGCAATGTCGTCTTCCAGCAGGGTGATGTCCGCTGCCAGTCGGGCAATCTCGGCCCCCTGGTGCATGGCAATCCCCACATGGGCACCGGACAGGGCCGGGGCGTCGTTGATGCCGTCACCCACAAAGGCGATGCGCGACCCCTGGGCAGAAAGCGCCTGCAGGATGCGGGCCTTGTCTTCCGGCAGCAGTTCGGCGTGGTAGCCGTCCAGACCCAGCCGTTGGGCCATTTCTTCGGCGCGGTCCTTGTGGTCGCCGGTGAGCATGTATATGCGCTGGATGCCCAGTGCCCGCAGGCGGGCTATGGTGGCGGCGCTGTTGTGGCGCAGACGGTCTTTAAGACCCAGCACCCCAAGCAGTTCGCCGCCATATCCAATATAGAGCAGGGTTTTGCCCTGGCGCTTGAGGGAGTCAATCACCTGGGTCTGGGGGGCCATGGTTATCCCTTCGTGTTCCTCCAGAAAATGCCGGGAACCCACCACGATGCGCTTGTCATCAATGACGCTGGCTACGCCGTGGGCGACGATGAACTCCACTTCCTTGTGATTGAAATGCTGCTGATGGGGCAGCCGTTCCGCCGCTTCTACTACGGCAATGGCCAGGGGATGAAAATAATGCTCTTCCACCGAAGCCGCCAGATTGATGAGATCCTCGGAGGTGAAGGCGGCATCAAAGGCGATGGAATCGGTGACTTCCAGATCCCCGCAGGTGAGGGTGCCGGTCTTGTCGAACACCACGGTGTCGGCTTCCGCCAGCCGCTCCAGTGCGCCTGCTCCCTTCACCAACATGCCGGTTTTGCCGGCGCGATACATGGAGGATTTGAAGGCCACGGGGGTGGCCAGTTTCAAGGCACAGGAATAATCCGCCTGCAGCACCGCGGCGACCCGGTTCCAGTCTCTGGATACGGCCCAGGTGCCGGCGGATAGCCCCAGGACCATAGGCACCAGCCGGTCAGCCAGCCGGGAGGCTTCCAACTGGGTGTGGCTCTTGACGTTCAGGGATTGCTCGACAAAATCGGCGATCCGGGCGGCGGCGGCGTGATGACCGACCTGTTCGGCATAGATGCGGATGCGCCCTTCTTCCACCAGGGTGCCTGAGAGGGCCGGATCACCGCGACGACGGATCACGGGTACGCTTTCTCCGGTCATGGTGGCTTCGTTCACCAGGGCTTCGCCCCCCAGTACGGTGCCATCGACCGGGATGACCGTGCCGGTGGCGGCAATGACCGTGTCGCCCATCTGGACCTCGCGGGCGCTGAGCAGCACTTCTACCCCGTCCCGTTCGACCCAGATTTCCGCATCCGCCGGATGCAGCAGATGTTTGAGCAATGTGTCGGAGCGACGTTCGATGGTGTGTTCCAGGTATTCCCCCAGGGCCAGCAGGAAGATGGTGGTATTGGCGGCGAAATGGTCCCGGCGGCCAATGGAGATGATGATGGCCAGGGCCTCCAGGACATGGGAGGTGATGCCTTTGCGAAACAAGTCCTGCAGGGCTTCTCCGGTCACCGGCAGGGCGGTCAGGAGTGTGAGTGGCAATCGTAGCCACAGGGGCAGCCAGCGGGACAGCAGCATCACCGCGCCGCTTAGACCCACCGCCGCCAGTCCGCTGCTGTGACGCTGGGGAGGCGGCGGGGTGGGGGAGAGGGCCGGTGCGGTCAATGACAGCAGGGCGTTTTCCAGGTGGGGCGGATTGGTGAGGCTGTCGTCGTAGTGGATCACCAGACATTGAATGCGCCGGTTGACCCGGACCCGGCAGACCCCTTGAAGGGATTCTATCGCCCGCTGGATGCGATGGGGTTCCAGGGGCATATCCGGCCTGCACCAGTAGCGCAGGCGGATTCTGCCGGCGATGGCATGAACCGGCTCCAGCCGGGCAAACCAGGGCGCATCCATCATCAGCGATCTCCGTGCCGTTCCGCTTCCATTTCGGCCTTGATGTCGGCCATCTGTTCCTTGACCTCTTCCACACCACCGGCCACTCCGGCGTACAGGTCCAGGCCCGCTTTCATGATCTTGCGACGCATGTCTTCGTCGCTGAGCACCCAGGCGGCACCCGCCCCCACCATCAGGCCCAGGAGGAATTTGTCCCGATGAGGGGCGTCCAGCATGTGGGTCAGGCGATGCAGCCAGCCTTCATCGTCTCCCCGGTAGCCCTGTCTGCCACGACGTGCCTGGTCATAATAGGCTTCGCCTTCTGGATCATATCCGGCGGCCCTGGGGTCCCCCGCGGGCATGTCCTCATCGGGATACCAGGGGCAGGGACCATAGCCGCGACCCCGTCCCCGGCCCGGCCAGGGTCCTGGGCCATAACCGGGTCCATAGCCGTAGCCATGAAAATCTTCCCATGCGGCTTTGGCTTTGTTCTTTTTGCGTTTCTTACCCATGTGATTTCTCCTTGTCCTGTCGCCCTTGGGAGGGATGCAGAAGTTGTTCGATGATCATGACGCCGGCGGCGCCGGCGGCGGTGGCCGCCAACGCGGATAGATAATCCCCTCGTCTCACCGCGTTGGCGGCCCGGGTGCCCGCTACCAGGGCGGTGCCGCCCTGCAAGCCGTGGCGCACAATCCGACCCAGGGCGGGCCGGCTGGCCGGGGGGGCCACGTCCTGAAAGGCGGAAATGCAGGCCGCGGTGACAAATCCTCGGGTGAAACAGCCGTCATAGCAGTCCAGAGGATCACGACGGGGACGACCTGGCGGTGCAAGACCGTATCCAGAGGGATACCGCTTCACGGTGTATTCCCGCCTTCGGTATCGTCCTTGCTTTCCTGGACGTTGTTCTCCAGACGCTTACGCGCCCGGGCCGAGGCGTTTTCGATACTGCTCAGGCTGGAGACTGTGGCCTCCCGCAGGGTGTCCTGGGCCTTTTCCAGCCCCTGTTGGGTGGTTTTGGTGCGCAGCAGTCTGACGGCGAGGGCGCCCACTACAGCACCAGCAGCAAAGGGAATCAGGTGGTACATGGTCTGCTCCTTGAGATCCCGGGGGATCTGGTGGGTATCATTCCGGTTGGCACCGGAGATGGGGGGATGGGCACGGCAGATCAGCCGGGCAGTGCATCCGTCCATGTCTGGCGGGCCTGGTGCACAATCTGGCTCAGGGTCCTGGCGGCATCGGTGTCCTGGCCCCGGAGAAAGTCTTCCCAGGCCGACATGGGAATGACTTCGGCGTCGTATGTCACCACGCAAGAGCGGGCCAGCAGGTTTAAACGCACACTGGAAACACCGGGCAGGGCGCTGAGCATTTTTTCCATGTCGGGAATGTCTGCTGCCGTGGCCAGTGCCTTGAGATCGGCGTCCAGTTTCAGGCGAATGCGACCCCGCAGGTGGTGGACAACACGTACCTGCCCCAAAAGCTGCGTTAAAGGGTCGTCATGGGTCATTGCGGGCCACCATGATGAAAACTCCTGGCTTGGAGGGGCACCTGGCTGGCTTGGGGCTGGCTAACGTGACCGGGGAATGGATTGGACTCTGGTTTGGAGCCGCAAAATTATTTTGAGCCTCCCCCAAATCAAAGTAAAGCCGGGAAGGGGGGAAGAGCGGGTGTGACTCACCGAAGCAGGTGGCGTCGATAGACCAACAGATGCACGGCCAGACAGGCCACGAATCCCCAGCCGGTGGTGACATGCCAGTGTTTCCAGCCCCGTGGGCGCAATTCAGCCACGGCCAGTGAAGCGGCCAGACTGACGAGCATGCCGATCTTGGAGACCCGGTTCACCCGCATCCGCAGGGATCGTTGTCCTGATCGACGCCGTTGCCCGGAGCGGGGGGCGGTTGATTTTGGGCCGGAAGCAGCAGAAACGCTGCCATGCTGAGCGATGAGATGGTGAATCCGGGCTTCCATGTCTGCTTTGGTGCAGCCGGTTCGGTCGTAGTGGACCACCAGACTGCCGGCCTGGGGATTTGGACGCAAATCGGTGACGCCATCGAGGCTGGATAAATCCTGGGCCAGTCGGGTTCTGGTCCCTTCTCGCCGCAGGGCCTCGCCTTTTATACGCAATCGACCGGGAATGGAAGCAACAATGTGAAGGGATGTGTTCATGATTTTGAAAAAATCCATCTTTGCGGACAAGGGATATTAGCAGCCATGCCGAGCAATGCGGTAATTTCTCACCGCCCATGAGGCTACCCTGACGCGCTGCAAATAGCCGCGACAACCAGGGAGCCGATTTTCCGAAAGTGCATCCCCGTTATCCTGTCCCGTGACAGGTATGGTGCGTTCCGTTGCCTGACCGGGCCGGGACACGCCGACGGCTGCCCCTTCGGACATTCTCCTTGACTTGCATCCAATACCCAACACGGGCCGCCGGCCCGTGCCCGGTGTTGTGTGCGCCACTAAAAACCCTAACCAGGAGGTGATGTCCTTGCCCGACGACCCTGAACCCGAACCCCCGCCCTCGCCCCACCCGTTGCGGCGGCTGAGAGGTTTTGACATGCCGTTCGCCGATCTCAGGCGGCTGGCCTTCCCTCCCCGCTGATCTTCACACATCCAGGGAGGCGCGGCCTCCCCTTGCCTGAATTCCGTGGACGGCTTCGTGCCGAAAACATTCATTACGGAATTCATCCCATGAACCACATCGTTCTCAACCATCTTCGCAATGGCCAGTTCCATGAGGCCAAGACGCTCATCATGGACGCCGATCCCACGGAAAAGGCCCGCTGTCTGGCCGCCATCGAACCTTCCTACCGACTGGCCATCTTTTCTGAACTGCCTCCCAAGGATGCCGTGGCTACCTTTTTGCACATGGATGACGAGGAACAGGCGGGCCTGCTGGAGCACATGGGCAAGACGGAGGCGGCCCGTTTTGCCGCCCGCCTGCCCAGCTACACCATCGCCCGGGCCGTGTCCCTGCTTTCCCGCCGCTACGGCGATGAGCTGCTGGCCCTCCTGCCCGCCAAAAAACGGGAATCGGTACAGACCATCCTTCGCCACGATGCAGATAATGTGGTGCGGGTGATGCGTTCGGGTCATGTGGCGGTGACGGCGGACACCAGCGTGGCCGAGGCCATGGCACGGCTGCGGGGCATCGAGGATGGCCCGGAAGATATGGGGGCAGTGGTGTTTGTGACCAATGCCGAGGGAGAGTATCAGGGCCATGTCTCCCTGACCCGCCTGTTGCGGGCTGAACCCGGCACCCCCATCCGTACCCTGGTGAACGGGGAAGGGGTGACCGCCGGCACCCATGACAACAAGGTGGATGCCGCCCGCCTGCTGCAGCGCAGTGACCTGCCGGTGCTGCCGATACTGGATGATCAGCATCGTCTGGCCGGTGTGCTGTGCTTTAGCGATGCCATGGATGTGCTGGAAGAAGACGTTTCTGAAGATGTGTACAAGAAGGCCGGCATCGGGAGCATGGTGCACGCCAAGGATGTGGTGCGGTCGGAAAAGCTCACCTCCGGCCCCATCGGCTATTCGGTCAGGGTGCGGCTGGCCTTCCTGATGGTCACCCTGGCGGGTGGCCTGATGGTTGGGGGCGTGATCGACTTCTTCGAGGATACCCTGGCCGCTTTGGTGGCCCTGGCCATCTTCATCCCCCTGGTCATGGACATGGGCGGCAATGTGGGCACCCAGTCCACCACCATTTTCGCCCGTGGTCTGGCCCTGGGCCATATCAGCATGGAACGGTTCTTCCGCTCCCATCTGGTGCGGGAGGCCATGGTGGGTCTGGCCATGGCGTCGGTGATCGCGGTCCTGGCGGGCACCATCGCCTATTTCTGGCAGGGGGCGCCCAACGGGATTCCGCTGCTGGGGGTGGTGGTGGGCGTGGCCCTGTTCACCGCCGTGTTCACCGCTTCCATCCTGGGTTTCCTGCTGCCCTGGGTGATGGTCAAGATCGGTGTGGACCATGCCCCCGGCGCCGACCCGTTCATCACCACCATCAAGGACTTCACCGGCCTGGCGGTGTACTTCCTGATGGCCGCCTGGCTCCTGGGCGCCCATATTCCCGGTGGCGCCTGAACCGGCCCGCACACACGTCCACGCCTTCCAACACAAGAGTTCATCAAAATGAAAAAGCCCATGCAGCACAATCACATGCTCCGCGCCGGCGTCATCGGTGCCCTGATGACCGGCCTGATGTATGCGGGCCATGCCCAGGCCGAACTGACCTTCAATGTCGGTGCGTTCACCGACTACATCGACAATGGGGAATCTGTGTCCAACAATCACGCCGTGGTCCAGGGCGGGGTGGAATATGTCCATTCCGGTGGCCTGTTCCTGGGGGTTCAGGTGTCCACCCTGGGGGGGAAATGGCATGGGGCAGGAGGTGGCTCCCTTCTTTGGGGTGGCGTTCCCCATGGGGCCTTTGGAGCTGGAAATCGGTTATGAATATTTCCACTACTCGGAGCAGGACGATGCCGATGAAGGGGAGCTTTTTCTCGGCATTGGCCTGGGTCCGGTGACGGCAAGTGTCAGTTATGTGGTACATGCCGATGATGCCGATGCCGAAGGCAGCACGGTATATCTGATCGAAGGGGATTATGCCTTCATGCCCGACACCCGTGTACTGGCCGGGCTGGGGTACGATGATCCCAATGATGAATCCGGTGTCACCTTCTGGATGCTGGGACTGGCCAGGGAAAGCGGGCCGGGAGAAATTTCCCTGACCTATGCTTCCAGGGACGAAACTGGCGCCCAGTCGCTGTTCGTGGCGGGTTATACCATCAACTTCTGATCCGCCGAGTCTGTCCCCGTGACCATCCACGCCGATGGTCACGGGGCTGTTCAACAGTTCACAATGGCCCTTCGGAAGGGAGAATGCCATGGAACCGATCAATCTCATCGCCGGCATCCTGCTGATCCTGTTTGGCCTGCGGTTTTTGCGCAAGGGCTTTGCCCGCATCATGGGGGGTGACCTGCTGGACTGGCTGCAGGGCTTCACCCGCACCCGCGCCCGCGCCTTTGTGGGCGGTGTGGCCAGCGGCGCAGTGATGCCCTCCTCCACGGCCACGGCCATGCTCTCGGTACAGATGACCCGCCGGGGCAAGGTGGCCTGGAAGAATGTGCTGGCGGTCCTGCTGGGGGCACAGCTGGGCACCACGGTGCTGGTGCAGATGGTCTCCTTTGATCTGCAACACTATATCGGTCTGTTTCTTGCCGTGGGGGCCGGGCTGTTCCTGTTTGTGGAATCCAGCCGTCCTCGCGGTGTGGGGCAGGCATTGCTGGCCTTTGCCTTCATGCTCATGGGCATGGGTCTGCTGAGCGATGCCGCTACCAATCTGGGTGCCGATCCGGCGGTGGAGGCCCTGTTTGCCGCCCTGGGTCAGTTGCCCCTGCTGTTTCTGGTGGGCGCGGTCCTGCTGACTTTGATGGTGCAAAGTGCCACCGCATCCATTGCCGTGGCCCTGGCTCTGGTGGCCGGCGGCCAGATCACCCTGCCAATGCTGCTGCTGTGGGTATTGGGTGCCAATATCGGCCTGTGCCTGACGGTGTTGCTGGCCGGCTGGGGAGATCCCCAGGGCCGCCGTCTGGGACTGGCCATCCTGATGGTCAAGCTGCCCCTGGCTCTGGGAGTGGCCGGGTTGCTGTTGGGTGTGCCCCAACTGCCCCTCATGGTGCTGCCGGGTGAGTTGCCTCAGCAGGCGGCCTGGACCCATACCCTGTTCAATCTGCTGGCCTGTGGTGCCCTGTTTCTTGCCCCTACGCTGGAGCGCTGGGTCAGGACGCTGATTCCAGACAGCCCGGACCAGGGTAAGACCGGTACTCCAAGGCTGGACCCGCTGCTGCTGCAGAATCCCGCCCTGGCCATCAACGCGGCCCTGCGGGAAACCCTGCGTGTTTTCGATGCTCTGCACCTGATGGGTGACAGTGTGATGCAGGGGTTCAAGCAGAGGGCGCTGGATGATGGCCTGGAAGCGGACATTACCCGCCGCAGCCGGGAGGTGCAGATGGTTTGTCAAGAACTGACCGCCTTTCTGGATGCCATTCCCGATGATTCCCTCAATCGGGAGGATCAGGCCCTGAAGGATACCCTGGACGATTTCATGCGGGAGTTGCCCATGATCGTGCGCACCCTGGGGCCGGAACTCCATGACGAAGTCCGGCGGCTGCTGCAGGCGTCCCCCGAAGCCCTGGATGCGGCACAACCGCTGGTGCTGGATGCCGCGGCCCGCTTTACCCAGCAGATGAACACCGTGGCACGGATGCTGATGCGTGAACGCCCGGAACTGGGGCGCAAGATTCTGGAGCGCAAGCAGGACAACAGCCGCTGGTTGATTCAGGCCAAACGGGCCTATCCCGGCCTGCCCTATCCGGCCTGGGAGATTCTGGACGGTTTTCAGCAGCTCAATCGTCGCCTGAGCGGCGTGACCTACGTCTATTGCCAGGAAGAACAGGATGATCCAGCCCTGACAACGGCGGATGCGGTGGGATGAGGGTGGCGGACCGGGACCGGACACCAGAACATGGTGTCCGGGACGATTGTCGCAAACCCTACACAACCTCCGGTGGTTGATTGTTAAATCGCTTAAAAATCAATCCATTAAAAATAAAAACCAGACTGGCGCAGAATCTGCATCAAATCGTCGCCTGAGCGGCGTGACCTACGTCTATTGCCAGGAAGAACCGGATGATCCGGCCCTGACAACGGTGGATGCGGTGGGATGAGGGTGGCGGACCGGGACCGGACACCAGGAAAGGGTGTCCGGAAGGATTGTCGCAAACCCTACAACCCACCCCATTGACAATATTAAAAAGCCATTAAAATCAATTTATTAAACATTAATCAAAGGCTGGCGCAAAATCTGCTAAGAAATGCATCATCCATCCCCGTGGCTTGCCGACCACCCCACCCCATTTGAGGATTCTGACGATGCGCCTCAGCCGCCTATTGCTCACCCTTGTCCTGTTGCTGTCCAGCCTGTCCACCGCCACGGCCGCCGAATTGCGGGCGGCGGTGGCCGCCAACTTCCTGGGCACCCTGCAGACCCTCGTGGCCACCTACGAGGCCGAAACCGGACACAGGATCAACCTCAGCGCCGGGTCATCCGGCGCCCTCTATGCCCAGATCGTCAATGGCGCCCCCTTCGACCTGTTCTTTTCCGCCGACGTCCAGCGGGCCGAAGCACTGGTGAATGATGGCCTGGCCCTGGAGGACTCCAGGTTCACCTATGCCATCGGCATTCCGGTACTGTGGTCCAGCAAGCCGGATTTTCTGGAAGCTCCGGAAACGGTCCTGAGCAGCGGCAATTACCGCCATCTCAGCATCACCGATCCGCGCACCGCCCCCTACGGGGTGGCGGCCCAGCAGATCCTGGAGCATCTGGGTATCTGGGACACGCTGAATCAGCAAAGACGGGTGATCCGCGCCCAGACCATCACTCAGGTTTACGCTCAGGTTGCCTCCGGTGCCGCCGATCTGGGCTTTGTGGCCCTGGCCCAGTTGCAGGATGGGGAGGGCAACATGCCCGGTTCCCACTGGATACCGCCAGCCGAATGGTTCGATCCCATCGCCCAGCAGGCAGTGATTCTCAAGCGGGCCAGAAACAAGGCCGTTGCCCAGGATTTCATGGACTGGCTGCAGGGTGAGCAGGCGACCCGGATGATCGAGGCAGCCGGCTACACCACCCCCTGACCCAGGGGAGCTGCCCCATGTTCGGCATCAGCGACAATGATCTCACCGCATTATGGATCACCCTCAAGCTGGCTTTTATCAGCACCAGCATCCTCATGGTGCTCTGTGCGCCCCTGGCCTGGTGGCTGGCCCATACCCGGTGGCGGGGCAAGGTGATGATCGAGGCACTGGTGGCCATGCCGCTGGTGCTTCCACCCACGGTGATGGGGTTTTATTTGCTGATCCTGCTGGGTCCACGGGGTGCCGTGGGGGGCTTTCTGGAAGACATCGGCGTGGGCCATCTGGCCTTCACTTTCACCGGGCTGGTGATCGGTTCCATGATCTACTCCCTGCCCTTCGTGGTACAGCCCCTGCAAAACGCCTTTGCTGCCACCGGGGGTCGGGTGCTTGAAGCAGCGGCCACCCTGCGGGCAAGTCCTCTGGACCGGTTTTTTACCGTGGTACTGCCCCTGGCCCGCCGGGGCATCCTGACGGCGGCGGTGCTGTCCTTTGCTCATACCCTGGGAGAATTCGGTGTGATCCTGATGATCGGCGGCAACATCCCCGGCCAGACCCAGGTGGCCTCCATCGCCATTTACGACCATGTGGAGGCCATGGACTACGCCTCGGCCCACGCCCTGTCCCTGCTGCTGGTCTGCCTGGCCTTCATCCTGCTGATGAGCGTGTATGCCCTCAATCGCCGCTTCAAGGTGGTGGGGGTGGTGTCATGACCATCGAGGCGCGTTTTTTTCTGGATCGGGGTGATTTTACCCTGGATGTGGATCTGGTCATCCCCGGCCAGGGGGTCACCGCCCTGTTTGGTCGCTCCGGCTCCGGCAAGACCACGATCCTGCGCTGTCTGGCGGGCCTGGAGCGCATTCGAGAGGGGCGGCTCAGATTCCACGGCGAAACCTGGCAGGAAGGTCGGCGGTGGATGCCGGTACACAAGCGCCCCCTGGGCTACGTCTTTCAGGAGGCCAGTCTTTTCCCTCACCTCAAGGTGCGTGACAATCTGCTCTATGGATTCAAGCGACTGCGCCCGGACAGGCGCCGTCTGGCCCTGAACGATATATCGGCCCTGCTGGGTCTGGCCGATCTGCTGGACCGCTATCCAGACGCCCTTTCCGGTGGTCAGCGCCAGCGGGTGGCCATTGGCCGTGCCCTGCTCACCAGCCCGCAACTGTTGCTGATGGACGAGCCCATGGCTTCCCTGGACGTGACCAGCAAGGGGGAGATCCTGCCCTATCTGGAACGGCTCAGGGATGAGTTATCCATTCCGGTGGTCTACGTCAGCCATGCCATCGAGGAGGTGGCCCGGCTGGCGGATCATATGGTGTTGCTGGAGGCGGGACGGGTTCTGGCTCAGGGGCCATTGCAGACCCTGCTGACCCGCACCGATCTGCCCCTGGCCCACAGCGAACAGGCCTCGGCGATCATCGAAGGTACGGTGGCCGCCCACCACGTTTCTGATCACCTGACGGAGCTGGCCTTTGCTGGCGGCACCCTGCTGATTTCCCATCAGGCGCGGGCCGTTGGCACTCCCCTGAGGGCGCGCATTCTCGCCCGGGATGTGTCCGTGGCCCTGACCCGTCCCGATGGCAGCAGCGTACTCAATGCCCTTGAGGTCCGGGTCAGTGACATCAGTGATGATCCCCAACCTGGATATGTGATTCTGACTCTGGATACCGGTGGCCAGCCCCTGCTGGCCCGTGTTAGCCTGCGTTCCTGCCGTCAGCTCGCGCTGGCAAAGGGTCAGACCGTATGGGCCATGGTCAAGGGCGTGGCGGTGGCTTGAACCTGTTTCACGCCCGGCGCGGGAAGGCATCCTGTTCAGAGCCTTGATTTCTCCCCAATGCCCTGGCTCGACGGACTGGGACGTGGATGATCTGGCCGGGGTTCGCGTGGTGGACAGCACAAGTCTGCGCAAAACGGTGGGCGAAGGGGGGCGGCACCCGTGTCTTCGAAACCGGTGTCGGCCATGCCGTGACTCAAGTTGGCCTACGTGATGGGGGCTGAAGCTTACCAGTCACCGGGAGGGGGGTTACTTGCCAGAAAATTGACGGCTTCGCGGAGGATTTTCTCGGCGGTTTCTTCCCTGGCTTGACAGCGCCCGGCCCAAGCTCGCCCTGGATGCACCACATCCCAGCGCGGGCGCAGACCCGCATGCCGCCCCTTCCCGGGATCGTGGTTGCCGAATCCATCCAGGACCGAGTTCCAGAGCGGGTTGAACTTCGCAATAAGCAATGATTCTCCAAGTGGAATCCAGATATCGTCGACAATCAGGTAACGACAATAAAAGTCGTTAATATCCAGATTTTTAACTTCCTGGATACTTTTCCCGTGCTGAGCCAATCGACTGAACAGAACGGCTCCGGGACTCGTATCCAAGCTGCCGCTGCCCTTTCGGGCACCCTTCGGCACGGCCTTACCGACATAGATCGGCGCCGCAAAGCGATCATCCCTGTTGCACGCGGCAATTCCCTGATAAGCCTCGAAGTTGCCGGTATAGTAAATCGCGTAAATTCCCGCCCCTCGAAACCTGGAGAGTTTTGCCATGGGGACGACCGGCTGCCGAAGCATGGCTTGGCCAACGCTTTCGCCGAGATGACGCTTGTCCAGGGGATTGAACGGAATGACCTTATCATCCGTCATGCCTTGATCCTTTCCCGCCGCTGCTCAAGCATCCGCGCACGGATTGCCGTTTCGGCGAGTTGTTCCGCCACGGACGCGGCAACAATCCTCGCCAAGGCCACCGGCACGGCATTGCCTAGCTGGCGCATGATTTCCGTCCACGAGCCATGAAATATATAACCATCCGGAAAAGTCTGCAGTCGGGCTGACTCGCGCACGGTGAAATAACGAACTCCACCATCATCGCGCACCATCATGTTTTCCCCACCGGGTACGCCATGGTCGCCGGCCTTCAAAGTCTTGGCTGGCAGATCAAGTGGACTTCCCGTGTGTCCCGGGTAGGCGCGGGCACCATCCTGGAAATGGTGATTCATGAAATTATCCGGTGTACACAAGCGCGGGTCGGGTAAGTCCCACAAGGCATCGCGAACAGTTCGCCAAGGTTTCTCACCCGGAGGGAATAAACAGGAGGCGAGTCGGGCAACCCGCTTTTCCAGGCGAGCGGGGATGTCGGGGCGGTTCCGCTTGGCAATTTCATGCCGTTCCCAGTAGTCACCGGTAATCCATTGGGATACCAACAGGGCATCAAGGCTGTGGGTTGGGCGAGGAAAGGACCACTCAACTCCGAGATCGGAACGGAAACCCACCAAGAAAACGCGTTCCCTCTTCTGAGGGACACCATAATCCGCCGCATTCACAAGCGTGGGGATCACATGGTAGGTCAAGCCTTGGAGATGGCCGCCGCCCGAAGTCTTCACCCCCTGCAGACGCTTGAGGTGATCCAACCAAGTTTCATTACCGCGCCTGGCAATCTCGGGAAACTCCAGTTGCAGCAAGATATACTGAAAATAATTGGAAAAACTTGACCGGGTCAGTCCCTTCACATTCTCGATGATGAACGCCTTGGGACACAGGCAGCGCACAATGTCGACGGTGGCCGGAAACATGTCGCGCTTGTCGCCAAACGCCTTGTGACGACCGCCCATGGAAAATGGCTGACAAGGTGGGCCACCGGCAACAAGATCGACGCACTCGGAAATGGCGCTCCAATCAAAATCACGCACATCGCCGTTCCAAAGGGGCCAGTCACGCACCAAGGGGTAGTCGCGGCGCTGATTCTCGCGAATGGTATCGCACGCCCACTTATCCCATTCGACGACCGCCAGGGATTCGAAACCGGCAAGGGACACCCCCATCGCCAGCCCGCCCGCGCCCGCAAAGAGTTCAACCGCCTTCATGATCTTGGTTTCCTGTTTCATGGTCCAAAAATCCCTTTATTTTTTCAGCGGTTCCCTCCAGGTCAGCCACTTGGCACTCCCACACGATAAGCACCCGCCAACCCAGTTCCCGCAGACGCCGTTGATTGTTTTCATCACGAAGCCTGTTGCCTTCCAGTTTTGCCTCCCAGAACTCCACCCGGGACTTCGGAAGCCTCGCCAGAGCACAGCCACGATGGCGGTGCCAGAAGCAGCCGTGCACGAATATTACCGCCCAGCGAGATGGGAAAACCAGATCAGGACACCCAGGAAGGTCCCTCCGATGTAACCGGTAGCGGTATCCCATGCCATGGACAAGGCGACGAACCCGCATTTCCGGCTTGGTGTCCTTGGAGCGAACACGCGACATCCTTTCACTACGCTCGCGGGATGTTAAGGTGTCGCTCAAGAACCCACCCTATCGAGTCAGTCACCCCAAGAATATCGGTCTGATCATCGTGCCGTTGCTGCTGGCGCTGGGCACCTAGCATCGGGCCGCAAGGCCCGACAAGCCCGGAAGGCTCGTGAACAGACCGGGGATCTGCCGGTGCCGCTGCTGGCGGTGGTGGTGTTCATCGTGGCGACCTCCCAGGTCCATCTGGTGGTGGGCGCCCTCCCCCTGCTGCTGCATCTGCTGCTGATTTTCACCCTGTTCCTGCTCGCGGCGGGATGGCTGGCCTGGGCAATGAGCAGGCTGTTCCGATTACCCCCGGAACAGGGCCGGGTCCTGGCTTTCAGCTTCGGGACCCGTAACTCTTTCGTGGTATTGCCGCT
The DNA here is from genome assembly GCF_900110965.1 of Ectothiorhodospira magna. Classification (GTDB taxonomy): domain Bacteria; phylum Pseudomonadota; class Gammaproteobacteria; order Ectothiorhodospirales; family Ectothiorhodospiraceae; genus Ectothiorhodospira; species Ectothiorhodospira magna. Next base: position 101,068 of record NZ_FOFO01000003.1, on the reverse strand, counting down.
GGCCCTGGCGCTGCCGGCTTCCCTTGAGGTGCCCGTGGTGGTGATCGTGTTCCAGAGTCTGGTGAACTGCTGGGGATGGCCGTCTTCCAGTGGTGGGTTCCCAAACGCCTGTTTCGCAATGAGGGAAAGAATATGGGCAATCCGGCATGATTCGGTTATGGTGCAACCCTGTTTTGCAACGATTTGATCCTTGATCAAGTTATCCAGGTCCGATCTCTGAACGCTTTTTGCTCCGGTTGATCAAACGTGTGCGCGGCAATGGATCAATCGGCCCGTGACTGGATTCCCGCTTGGGCGGGAATAGCTTGCTCACAACATCCTTGAGGTATCCCACTTCCATGAACACCCCGGTCAAACGTCCCTGGTATCGCTCACGTCAGCCCAGCTACCGGATCGCCGCCGTCGGTGTGCTGCTGCTGATGGCCGGCAGCCTGGGCATTCATCTGGCCCTGGGCCATCTGGAGGGGATCTTCCGGCAGCTGGTGGTGCTGTTCTCCGCCCCCGGCCTGCCCATGGGCTGGTGGTTCATCACCATGTCCACCTGGAATGCGGGACGGGTGAAGAAACTCATCATCCAGGGCAGCGCGGGCATCGCCTTTTTGGTATTGGGGGCGTGGTTCTTCTTTGGTCCCTACCGGGGCGCCATGCTGATGAGTCTGCTTATGCTCTGCCTGGCCGGCTTCCACTTTTATCTGGCGACCCGCAGGGGGCCGCCCGCACCGGACCGGCACTCCCTGCGCTCCAGTTGAAACGGGCTTTGCCCTTTCCTTCACTCCACCCCCATTAAACCGACTTAGAATCTCATCATGCGCATCGCACTGATTCAGCATTCCAACACGGACAATACCCGCTCCAACCTGGATAAAAGCCTGCGAGGCATCCGCGAGGCTGCCGCCCAGGGGGCGGAACTGGTCATCCTGCAGGAACTGCACACCGGCCTGTATTTCTGCCAGACGGAGGATACCGAATTATTCGATCTGGCCGAGCCGATTCCCGGCCCCAGCACCCAGGCCCTGTCCGAGGTGGCGGCGGAACTGGGGGTGGTGATCGTCGGTTCCCTGTTCGAGCGACGTGCCCCCGGCCTGTATCACAACACCGCCGTGGTACTGGACAGCGACGGGCGCCTGGCCGGGGTCTATCGCAAGATGCATATCCCGGACGATCCCGGCTATTACGAGAAGTTCTACTTCACGCCGGGGGATCTGGGTTTCGAGCCGGTGGACACCCGAGTGGGACGCCTGGGCGTGCTGGTGTGCTGGGATCAGTGGTTCCCGGAAGCGGCACGACTGATGGCCCTGGCCGGAGCGGAACTGCTGATCTACCCCACCGCCATCGGCTGGGACCCCAATGACACCGCCGATGAACAGGCCCGGCAGCGGGACGCCTGGATCACCGTGCAGCGCGCCCACGCCGTGGCCAACGGCATTCCGGTGGCCGCCTGCAACCGGGTAGGGTTCGAGGCGGACCCGTCCGGAGTGACCGCCGGCAGTCAGTTCTGGGGATCCAGCTTCGTTTGCGGCCCCCAGGGAGAATTCCTGGCCCAGGCCTCGGACAGCCAGGAACAGGTCCTGGTGGTGGATGTCGACAAGGCCCGCAGTGAGGCAGTGCGGCGAATCTGGCCGTATCTGCGGGATCGCAGAATTGATGCCTATGGGGATCTTCTCAAGCGATATCGGGACTAATGTCGCGACGGAAATGGAGAATCAATCCCAGAAAACTCTGCCTTTCGTCAATCACAACCGGCTTATTATCGTTATGATGGAGAGCCGTCATCCAACCAAGGAGTACGTCACTGATGAATCTGGAAGAACTCAAGAACATGGGCCCCAATGACCGTCTGATCCGTCTGGTGGTCGGTCTTGGTCTGATTGCCATTGTATTTGTCGGACCTCAAACCACCTGGGGCTGGCTGGGTCTGATCCCACTGGCCAGTGCGCTCATGAGCTGGTGTCCCGCCTATACCCTGCTCAACATCCGCACCGACGACAGGGAATCCTCCTGACCAGTCGCTGCCCCGCCATGCGGGGCAGCCCCCCCCGACACCCCATCCGGGTATAATCTGTCCTCGCTCATCAAGCCGTCGGGCCGCAGTCAGGATGGATCAGTCAAACACCTTCACCCCCCTTACCCCCCCCGCCCTGCCCCATAAAAACCAAAATGCCCACTGGGGGCAGTTGTGTGGCGCTGCCCTGGGGCTGGCCATAGCCGCCGCCCTGGAACGACATGGGGGGCTGAGCGTCGTGGTCACCCCCGATACCCAGACCGCCGAGCGCCTGGAACTGGAACTGGGGTTTTTCCTGGGAGGCACCCAGGACATCCTCGTCCTCCCGGACTGGGAAACCCTGCCCTACGATGTTTTTTCTCCCCATGAGGACATCGTCTCCCGACGCCTGGAAACCCTGTTCCGGTTACCGTCCCTCCGGCAAGGCGTCCTGATCATCCCGGTGACCACCCTGATGCAGCGGCTGGCCCCCAGGGCCTGGTTGCAGTCCCAGTGTCTGCTTCTGTCCCAGGGAGAGTCCATCCAGCGGGAACAGCTGCGCAGTGGCTTTGAAGAAGCGGGTTACCGGCATGTGAATCAGGTGATGGAGCATGGTGAATACGCGGTCCGTGGTGCCCTGCTGGATGTGTTTCCCATGGGCAGCGAGGTGCCTTATCGCATCGACCTGATGGATGACGAGATCGAGTCCATCCGCACCTTTGACCCGGAAACCCAACGTTCCAGGGACACGGTCACCCAGGTGCGTCTCCTGCCCGCCCATGAGTTCCCCCTTAACGAGGCCGGCATCAAGGGTTTTCGCCAACGCTATCGCACCCTCATTGAAGGCGACCCCCAGGCCAGCCTGATCTATCGGGAAGTGAGCCAGGGGGCCGCCCCGGCGGGGATCGAATACTACCTGCCCCTGTTCTTCGACCACACCGAGACCCTGTTCGACTACCTGCCCGACAACACCCTGTTCATCCAGGCCGGGGACACGGAAGCGGCAGCCCAGGGGTTTGCCGATCAGGTGGCCCATCGCCATGAGCAGCGTCGCCATGACCGGGAACGGCCCCTGCTCCCCCCCGACAGCCTGTTTCTGACCCCGGAAACCCTGTCCCGGCAATGGGCACGGAGCCGGTGCCTGCAGATCCAGGCCAGGGCACTGCCGGATACCGGACCGGGCCTGTGCAACATGGACACCGCCCCCCTGCCCGATCTGCAGATTCATCCCCGCCAGAACGCACCTGCCCAGGGCCTGCAACGGTTTCTGGAGGGTTTTGACGGACGCGTCCTGTTCACCGCCGAATCCGCCGGACGACGGGAAGTGCTGCTGGACACCCTGCGCCCCTTCGGCATCCTGCCCACCCCTGTGGATTCCTGGCAGAGCTTTTTGACCGTAGAACAGCCCCTGTGCCTGACCGTGGCGCCCCTGGACGAGGGTCTGTTCCTGCCTGAAACCGGTCTGGCCATTCTCACCGAGGCCAGCCTGTTCGGTCAGCGGGTCAGCCAGGAACGACGGCGCAACCGCCCCACCCGGGACGCGGATGCGGTCATCCGCAATCTGACGGACCTGCATCCCGGCGCCCCCGTGGTCCATGAGGACAACGGCGTGGGCCGTTATCTGGGCCTGCAGACACTCACCGTCGGCGGCCAGGAAACCGAGTTTCTCACCCTGGAATATGCCGGCGGTGACAAGCTGTATGTGCCCGTCTCCTCCCTGCACCTGATCAGCCGGTACACCGGTGCCGATCCGGAGCAGGCCCCGCTGCACAAGCTGGGTACGGATACCTGGGCCAAGGCCCGGCGCAAGGCGGCGGAAAAGGCCCGGGACGTGGCGGCGGAGCTATTGGACATCTATGCCCGGCGGGCCGCCCGCAAGGGGTATGCCTACCAGCCCCACGGTGATGAATACGCCGCCTTTGCCGCCGCCTTCCCGTTCGAGGAAACCCCGGACCAGTTGTCCGCCATCGAGGCCGTGCTGGCGGACATGGCGTCCGAGCGCCCCATGGACCGGGTGGTCTGCGGTGACGTGGGCTTCGGCAAGACCGAGGTGGCCATGCGTGCCGCCTTCGTTGCGGTCCAGGACGGCAAGCAGGTGGCGGTGCTGGTACCCACCACCCTACTGGCCCAGCAGCACGACCAGAATTTCCGCGACCGTTTCGCCGACTGGCCCATCCGCATCGAGTCCATGTCCCGGTTCCGTTCCCAGAAACAGCAGCAAGCGGTGATGGAAGGCCTGGAAGACGGGCGCGTGGATATCGTCATCGGCACCCACAAGCTGATCCAAGGCAATCTCAAGTTCAAGAACCTGGGGCTGGTGATCATCGACGAGGAACAGCGTTTCGGGGTGCGACACAAGGAGCGGCTCAAGGCCCTGCGGGCCGAGGTGGACATGCTCACACTCACCGCCACCCCCATCCCACGCACCCTCAATATGGCCCTGTCGGGACTCAGGGATCTGTCCATCATCGCCACCCCGCCGGAAGAACGACTGGCCATCAAGACCTTCGTCAGCCAGCGCAACGATGCCCTGATCCAGGAGGCCTGCCTACGCGAGATCCGGCGCGGCGGTCAGGTCTACTACCTGCACAATCAGGTGGACACCATTGACAAGGCCGCCCGCGAACTGGCGGAACTGCTCCCTTCCGCCAGCATCGGCATCGCTCATGGACAGATGCGGGAGAAGGAACTGGAACAGGTGATGCTCGACTTCTACCACCGGCGCTATAACATCCTGGTGTGTACCACCATCATCGAGACCGGCATCGACGTGCCCACGGCCAATACCATCATCATGGACCGGGCGGACAAGCTGGGGCTGTCCCAGCTGCACCAGCTCAGGGGCCGTGTCGGGCGCAGTCACCACCGGGCCTATGCCTATCTCATCACGCCCCACCCCTCCGGCATGACACGGGATGCGGTCAAGCGCCTGGAAGCCATCGAATCCCTGGAAGACCTGGGGGTGGGCTTCACCCTGGCCAGCCATGACCTGGAAATCCGGGGCGCGGGGGAACTGCTGGGGGATGAACAAAGCGGCCAGATCCAGGAAATCGGCTTCACCCTCTACAACGAACTGCTGGAACGGGCGGTGAAGGCCCTCAAGGAAGGCAAGGTCCCGGACCTGGACACCTCCACCGGCGACACCACCGAGGTGGACCTGGGTCTGCCGGCCCTGCTGCCGGAGGATTATGTGCCGGATGTCCATGGCCGCCTGATCCTCTACAAGCGACTGGCCAGTTGCCGGGATGAAGCCCAGCTACGGGACATGGAAGTGGAAATGATCGACCGCTTCGGGCTGTTCCCGCCCCAGGCGAAAAACCTGGTGGAGGCCACCCGGCTCAAGCTCAAGCTGCAGCCGCTGGGGGTGCGCAAGCTGGAACTGGGGCCTCAGGGGGGACGATTGCGCTTTCATCCGGACCCGGCGGTGGATCCTGCCGATGTCATCCGCCTGATCCAGTCCAATCCCCAGGGGTATCGGCTCGACGGCCCTGACCAATTCAGGTTCTTCGAGCCCATGGACACCCTGGAACAGCGGGTGCAGGCGGTGCTCAGGCTGGTGAACGCCCTGAGCCCGAAGCAGGCTGCCGCCTGAGGCGGCAGCCTCGCCGGATCAACTGCGACCGTAGGTATCCTGGAAGCGGACGATGTCATCCTCTCCCAGATAACTTCCCGACTGCACTTCGATCAGTTCCAGGGGGATCTTGCCCGGGTTTTCCAGGCGATGGGTGATACCCAGGGGGATGAAGGTGGACTGGTTCTCCGTGAGCACGAACACCTCCTCCCCCCGGGTGATCCGCGCCGTGCCCCGCACCACGATCCAGTGCTCGGCCCGGTGATAATGCATCTGCAGCGAGAGGGTCTGTCCCGGCTTGACCGTGATGCGCTTGACCTGAAAACGATCCGAAGCATCAATGCGCTCATAGGTGCCCCAGGGTCGGGCCACGCAGCGGTGAATATCCGCCTCCTCACGACCACGGGACTTGAGCCGGGCCACCACTTCCTTGACCTCCTGATCCCGGTCCTTGTGCATCACCAGCACCGCGTCCGCCGTTTCCACGATCACCAGGTCTTCCACCCCCACGGCGGCCACCAGACGCTGATTGCCGTGGACATAGCAATTTCTGGCCCCCACGGTGATCACATCCCCCTGGGTCAGATTGCCGTCGGCATCCCGCGCCCCCACCGCCCACAGGGAGGCCCAGGAACCCACGTCGCTCCAACCGGCCCGCAGGGGCACCACCACGGCCCGCCCGGTCTTTTCCATCACCGCATAGTCGATGGAATCGCTACGGCAGGTGGCAAAGGCATCCCGATCCACCCGCAGGAAGTCCATGTCTGCTTGGGCGGATTCCAGTGCCTTGCGGCAGGTGGCAAGAATATCCGGTGCGTGGGTCTCCAGCTCCTGCAAAAACACCGAGGCCCGGAATACGAACATGCCGCTGTTCCAGAAATAGTCGCCGCCGGCAAGATAACCTTCCGCCGTCTGCTGATCCGGTTTTTCCACGAATTCCAGTACCGGCAAGACCCCTGCCTCTTCCGTGCCGTGACCGGCACGGATATAGCCATAGCCGGTATGGGGCTCGGTGGGGACAATGCCAAAAGTGACCAGATCACCCGCTTCTGCCCGCATTCGGGCCGTGGACAATGTACGGCGAAAGGCGTCTACATCGGCAATCACATGATCCGCCGGCATCACCAGCAGCACCGGATCAGCGCCGTCCTGTACCTGTTCCAGGGCAGCCAGCGCCACCGCCGGCGCCGTGTTACGGCCCACCGGCTCCAGAATGATCCGGGCCGGCTGCACCCCCATGGCACGCAGTTGTTCGGCCACTAAAAAGCGATGATCCTCGTTACAGACCACCACCGGTCGCCCCAGATCATCCCCCTGGGGCAGGCGCGCCAAGGTGGCCTGCAGGAGGGTGCTTTGGGGGTCCGCCAGGGGCAGGAACTGTTTGGGAAAAAGCTGGCGGGACATGGGCCAGAGCCGTGTACCCGCACCACCGGAAAGTATCAAGGGAATCAAATGGATATCTCCTGCAAAACGTATCCTCAGCCGGCCACCGATGGGGTTAGCTTCCCCTGGGCCGGTCACTCATCAGGATGCCAATCCAGCGAGTGTCTGGCTTGGACTCCAGCGCCAGTTTGGCAATCATGGTCAGGGGAATGGACAGCAACATGCCCACCGGCCCGAATACCCATCCCCAGACCAGCAAGGACACCAGCACCACCAGGGGCGACAGGCCCAGGGTGCGCCCCATGAGCTTGGGTTCGAGTATGCTGCCGATACCCACATTAACCACCACATAAAGGATCAATACCAGGATGGCTTCCGTCCCGCCCAGTCCCAGCAAGGCAATCAGCACCGCCGGGGCGGCAGCAATAATGGAGCCAATGGTCGGAATGAAATTCAGCAGTCCCGCCAGAATGCCCCAGAGAATGGCAAAATCCACACCGATGAGGCTCAACCCGATACCGACCAACAGGCCAGTGGCGATGCTGGCGCCCGTCTTGATGGCCAGATAACGATAGACAGAGCGCAGGAAACGACGGGTTCTGACCCTGGCACGGCGGCGACCGGGAAAAGCAGCATTGAGTTTGGCCGCCAATACCCGCTCCTCCATCAGCAGAAACATGAAAGCCAGCAATACCAAAAAGGTGCTGGCGGTAAACTGCCCCAGTCCTCCGGCAATGGCCCTGGCTGCGTTGGTGATGGTGGCGGTGGCGGGCAGGGCCGGTTTTTCTGGTAACACATCCTCCGGCAAGCCTCGTGCTTCAGCCAATCCCCGCAGATGTTCCAGCCAGCCGGTCAGCCGCATCTGGTATAGGGGCGCCTGAACAGCAAGACTTTCCGCCGCGTCCCTGAGCGCCAGAAACAGCAGAAAAAAGGTAAACCCCACCACCGAAAACAGGACGAGCACCGCCAATGCCCCCGGCACACCCCGTCGCTGCATCCAGGCCAGCGGCGGTGCGCAAATAATCGCCAAAAAGGCTGCCATCAAAAAGGGGGTGAGAATATGACTGACCGCCTTGAGTCCACCCAGTACGATCACGGCAGCAGCAGCACCCAGCAACCAGTGCCAGGTCGTAAAACCATCCATGACCAGCTCTCGATTCTTGATCACCGCCCCCACCTCGCAGGAACTTGCTATGCAATACAGATCATAGGCTCAAAATGAAACAGGGGACCCGAAGGTCCCCTGTTCACCCGATTCCCTTCGGGTCGTTCAACCAATGGAACTGGCCTTATCCTTCAGCAGCCGTTGCAGCGTCATCGGCGGCAGCGCTGGTGGTGGCCGCAGGTTGGTCACCACGGTGGTTCACCCGGTTCAGCTCCGGATAATCCTTCAGCATCTGCGCACGATCCAGCGGCAACTGCAGGCCGTTATGGCAGGTGGCACAGTTGGTCTTGGGTGCATCACCCAACGGACCCAGACGGTAGTCCGGATACTCGGGCTGGAGCGGATTCAGGTACTGATTGTTCAGCGCCCGAACCAACTCGATACCGTGCCAAGCCGTCACACGCTGGGGTGGGCTGGTTTCCCACTCCGGGAAGTTATTGGTGTTATGGCAGGTGGTACAGTTGGCACCCAGGGCCACCGAGAAGTGGATCATCAGACCATGTACCCACTCGGCATCCATCAGGTTGTACGGATTGTCACCCATCGGCAACGAGGTCCGCGGCGTGATCCGAATGTTCTTCGGCTCGTCACCCTGCAGGAAGGGTGTGAAGACATCATTCGGCAGCGACGAGGAAGCTACGTTGGTACCGGCCAGGTTCTGACCCATACGGCTGGCGGCAAAACCACCGGCCTGCTGCATGCCCGGATCTTCGTACCAGATGTTCTCCGGCACCGGGTTGCCCATGTGGCAGGTGTAACAGGTCACACCAGTCTCGCCCACGTGAGCGGTCCATTCCTGGTTGATGGTGTAGGTCATCTCCAGCATGCGACGGGAAACAATCTTCGTGTAGACATTTTCGTCGGCGAAGTTGCCCGGCGTATGGCAGTAGTTACACCCTTCCTCGGGGGACACCCAAGCAGTGATGGCGTTCATCAACCGGTTGAACTCGGAGATGTTCAGATCACCCAGCACCTTCACGTTTTCGTAGATGTCACCGGCCAGGGGGCCGGCGGCAGCCGCGGGACGCTCAGGCTCTGGAATCTCCATACCACTACGCTTCATGGCTTCCAGATGGCGCTTGGTCACCTGCTCCATACCCAGACCGCGATAACCGGTCTGCTCGGTTTCGATCCCGATGGGCATTTCACAGCCGGTCATCAGGAGCGCGGCACCGGCAAGTGCCGCCACTGTCGTCGTTTTATGCGTCATCGTTTTCATTGAGACATCCCTTGAAGCGTGGCCGGGTCTACGACATTAGGATGTACGATCGGGTAGGACGGCGCCACGCCGTGATCGATCGCCCAAAGATACCAGTTGTCGACTACCGTGCCAGTGAGCAGAATGCCAATGCCGCCAGTGATCGGGACGAGGACCGCAAACCACCAGGCCCAGCGGTGGATGGATTCCATGGTGGCATTAAAGCCCATGGTCCAGCGCCAGAACAGCATGGCTCTGTCGGAAGCCGTACCACGGTCGGTGATTTGCTCGATTTCGCGCTCACCGCCATACCGGCCCACTGCCAGCACCGTTGCACCGTGCATGGCAAACAGCACAGCAGAACCATACAGGAAGGCAATGCAGAGCATGTGGAACGGGTTGTAGTACAGATTGCCGTACTTCAGAGAGAACGCCGTGGTCCAGTCAAGGTGCGGGAAGATGCCGAACGGCACTGCTTCGGACCAGTCACCCATCAGGATCGGGCGGAAGAAGCCAAGGCTCAGATACAGGAAGATCGCCGCAGCAAACGCCCAGGCCACATGGGTACCCAGGTTGAGTGCACGGGCGCGACGGTAGACCCGCACCCACCACAGCAAGATGGAAGTGGTCAGGAAGAAACCTGCCATCAGCCACCAACCACCCTCAGCCAGCGGTGGAATCCCCAGACCGTATTCAGCCTGCGGCGGTTCCAGTCCCAGCCAGAACAGCTGGCGGATGAACTGGATGACATCCCAGTTGACCTGGGCCAAGAAGTTGAAACCAATGATCAGGATGGCGATCAAACCAAACAGGATGGATGCCAGTCCGGTCCAGCCCAGGTAAATCGGCCCAATCTGGGCGTTACCTAGTTTGCCGGCCCAATAGAACAGCAGCGGCTTCCCGATGCGTTCACGATCACCATTCGGCAAGGGTACGCCGGCCTCAGGCTCTGCCTGGACCTGCACCCGGTTAAATATGTTCTGGTATTCGGCCATTGTGGTCCCCTTACATTAAGCCCAGATAGGAAGGTCAAGCCACCAGTTCCACCATTCCGGCCAGCTCTGCGTCCAGAAGGGACCGCTGATGATGATACAGACGGCACTCCAGAAGGCGGCGCTCAGGGCCAGGAACAGACCCAGACGGTGAATACCCAGAGAACCGATGGAATAACCGACCACATCGCGGAAGAAGGTGTCTTCGTATTCAGGCGTCTTGACCGTTTCACCCTTTTTGGGGTTGGTCACGGACAGAATGAGACCACCATGCATGGACAGGGCCAGGGCCGTGGTAAAGAAGAAGGCAATGGCCAGCATGTGAGCCGGGTTGTAGTGGAAGTGCAGGAACTGATAACCGGTGTTGGACACCCAGTCCAGATGACTCATGATGCCGTAGGGGAAACCGTGACCCCAGGCACCCAGCAGCACCGGACGAATGACAACCAGCGCAAAATAGGCAAAGACCGCCACGGAAAAGGCGATCGGAATATGCAGTCCCATACCCAGTTTACGGGCAATCTCAGCCTGGCGCAGGGCCCAGGAGATGAATGCACCCAAGGCACAGATCGTGATCAACTGCCAAAGCCCACCCTCGGCAAGGGGTGCAAAGCCAAGGCCATAACTCAGGTCAGGGGGATTGATACTGATCTGCCAGATGTTCCAGGTTGGGCCCATGGCCGCACCCCAGATAATCAGGAGTGTACCCAGCAGCGCGAAAAACGCTGTCAGGACTCCAAAAAATCCGACGTAGAATGGACCAACCCAGAAGTCAAATAGGTCGCCTCCGATCAACGTCCCCCCGCGTACGCGGTATCTTTTTTCAAAGCTCAGCATGGACATTCCTAGAACCTCCGGTCAGGTAAGGCATAGGCCGGAGATTCCGGCCCTAGCCCTATACTCTCAACACGCTTGTTAGCGAAGGGCCGAGGGTGCCGGGCGGGACCGGCAACTTCACCGATACCCGCCCATCACCTGTGGCTACAGACGCTATCAGGACAGTGCTGAACCGCCTTCCTGAGCCTGCAGAGTCGCTTCGACAGCCGACGCAGAGTGCATCCAGTTGAACCGCTCGGTGCTCAACAGGATGAAGTGGATCAGCAGCGCAAGCACAGCCAGGAATGTGAACAGGGCAACCAGCGCTCTGCGCGGATCGAACAGCAGCCAAACACGCCACATGTTGAAATCTCCTATGTTTTTAGGGAACTACTTCTACTACTTCGGTTCGAAAGACGCGGTACGACCTACACCCCCTGGGGGGTGTGAAGTCTTACCAGGCCACGCCCCAGGGACGCCACATCCAGGCCAGAACGTGAGCAACGGCAGCAACGGCCAGGAAGCCCATCATGCTGGTCATGAACACACCGTGGAATTCCATGGCTTCGTCTTCGGTGAGCCCAGAGAGCGAACCTTTCGTTTCGTCAACCATTTAAATACCCTCCAAATGAGCCTTATTGGCAAACACCGCGTTGACTCAACGCGATCACGACCGTCATGGAAAAACTGCCTCCACAACGAAACTCACGACCGTGTCACCTGTCCAATCCTTCAAACACCCGGTTGAACCGGTGATGACATGAAGACATGAACAACACTCTGTACACGCTTCATTCACGATCGACCCTTGACCTCCCGTTACTCTGGGAGATCAGGGCGACTTCGCCCTGCGATACTGCCTGCACAGGCGGCGACGCCCAGAAAACCTTAAATCCTGCATCCTGCCCAGTGGTGGGGGTGTGCCAGCCTAAGCCACTTCCCCGCGGGTATGTGTGACCCGATCCACGGTAATCCTGTCTTCGCCTTCCCGCCTTGCAGCTGCCTCAATGGCATCCCGCAGGCGCTTGGCAGCAGAGATCCGTGCCACAAGCGGATAAGCCTCTACCAGTCTGTCCAGGGCGGCCTTGGCTTCATCATCCCAAGGCAATTCCCGGTGCAGCCGTGACGGTGTGGCATCCACCTTGTCCAGTTCCGTCCCCAGGGGCAGGATATGGAACAGCGCATCAAACAGCGCGTTACACACTTCCTGGACCAGATACGTTGCCCCGGCGTAACCCATGAAGGGGGTACCGGTGTGGCGCCGTATGATCGCCCCAGGGAAGGAGGCTGGCACATACATCGCCCTCCCTCCGATCTCCGCCAGATACATGCGTTCGTTATAGCTGCCGAACAGTACCAACGGTGTCTTTTCATGAATGGCCTTGCGTACCACCTGGTTATCCGGCTTTGCCCCGGCGCTGCGCGCGAAGGCAAAATTGCAAGGCATTCCCATCTCATCTTCCAGGAAGTGTCTGATCCCCCTGGCGTAAGTTTCGGTGGCGACGACCCCAAAGGTCGCGGTACCGAAGAAATCCTGTGTCACTGACCGCCACAGATCCCAAAGGGGCTTGGCCGTCGTATGTTTTTCCTTCTCGATGAACGGTTCCGGGTCCAATCCCAGCAGTTCACCCAGTTTTCTCAGGAACAAGGTGGTGCTATGTAGACCTACAGGCGCCTGCAGATAGGGCCGCTCCAGGGTCTCGCACAACAACCTGCCAAATTCCCGGTACATGCAGATGTTGACTTCAGCATCTGCCAGTCTGGGTACCTCGGCCAGATGACTCCCCAGGGGGAACACCATGTTGACCTCGGCACCGATACCCTCCACCAGGCGGCGAATCTCCGCCAGATCAGAAGGCATGTTGAAGGTGCCATACATGGGACCGATGATGTTGACTTTCGGTTTTTCCCCGGCCTTGCGAGTTTTCAGGGCCGGCACCTTCTTGCTTCCGAATTCAGTCCAGAGCCAGTTTAGGGCTCTATCCGCACTCTGCCACTGATCCTCGTCAATAGTCCGCGGAAGAAACCGCTGAATATTTGTGCCTTCAGGGGTCACACCCCCACCAATCATCTCGGCAATGGAGCCCGTCACCACCACAGTGGGCAAATCCGGGTCCAGAGTCTGGTGGGCACGCTTCATGGCGGCCTCGGTGCCCGTCTGCCCCAGTTCCTCTTCCCCAAGCCCGGTCACGACTACCGGCAGTTCATGAGGTGGCAGAGCATCGGTGTAATGCAGTACCGATGTCACCGGCAGGTTTTCGCAGCCGACAGGGCCGTCAATAATGACCTGCAACCCCTTGACGGCGGTAAAGGCGTAGACCGAACCCCAGTATCCTCCCGCACGATCCAGATCCAGGATGAACATCAGCGCATCTCCCCCGGACCATTCTGGCTCGCGGCGCGCTGACGCTGGCGTTTCATGCGCTCACGAAATTCGGGGTGATCCTGAGGCGTTGTCTCCCAGACGCCGGTGGCGTGACCTTCCCCCACGCCCTCAAAGAAGGCTTTCATGCGATCAAAGCGGACCTGGTTGGACAGGGCGGCGTTGACCACCTGGGCCAGGGAACCTGCACCCGCAGGCCCCATCAGGGGACGGGCGGAAATGAGGTTGGTGAAATACAAGGCGGGAATACCCTTCTCTTTTGCCTTTTGCACCACCGGTGTTGTGCCGATGGCCAGGTTGGGAGCAAATTCTTCGATGGCAGCCAGATCCTGCTCCAGTGAAGCGCGAAACTGCACCCGTACTCCCTTGCTTTCCAGCCAGTCACGATCGGCATCGGACCAGCGGGTTCTGGGGCAGGCAGTGCCCACATAAGGGACATCCGCGCCGCTTTCTATCAGCAGTCGCGCCACCAGCAATTCCGAGCCTTCGTAACCCGACAGGGTAATGCGGCCCTTGATCGGGGCGCCGGACAGGGCACCATTGATGGCGGGCAGAAAACGATTCTTGGCGGCATCAACCGCACTGCGGGCCACGCCGCAGGCTTCACCGATGGCCTCCAGCCAGGCGGCGGTGCCGTCATAGCCCACGGGGGCAGACCCGACCACGTCACGACCGGCTTCATTCAACTCCCGCACGCAGGAGGTATAAAAGGGATGGATGGCAGCACCCACGGCGCAATCCAGGGCAGCGTACAGTTCACGCCATTCCCGGGTGGGCACCACGGGACCCGCAGCAAGGCCCAGGGGTTCGAGCATGGCGGCAATGCCCACCGGATCGGCGGGGAACATTTCCCCCATCAGGGTGACCGTTGGTTTGTCCTTGCGTCCGTCACGGGGCGCCTGTACCGGCCCCTGTTCAGCCTCACCACGGGCATAGCGCAACATGGCGCCTGCCAGAATATCCTTGGCCTCGGCATGGGTGGACACCCCAAAACCAGGGACATCAATCCCGATGATACGTACCCCGTTGATTTCCTTGGGCAGCAGTCGTAACGGCACCCCGGAGGCGGTGGGCACACACAGGTTGATGACCACCACGGCATCATTCAGCGCCGGATCAGCCACCTGATATACGGATTCGCGGATATCCTCGAACAGCTTGCCGGTCACCAGGGTTTCGGAATCGAAGGGCACATATCCGACGGTGCGACGGGCACCATAGAAATGAGAAGTGAAACTCAAGCCATACACACAGCAGGCAGAACCGGAGAGGATGGTGGCCGTGCGGCGCATGCGCAACCCTACCCGCAGCGAACCAAAGGCTGGACACATGCTCTGGGGCTGATCATGGGGGCCGGCAGGATGATCCCGACCACCGTGACAACCGGACCCGGCGGAAGCCATCGTCTCCATGGCTGGGCGATGTCCGTCAGACATCGTCATAGATCACCTCAAGGGACGGCTTCTTGATCATGGCATGGCCATGGACATCTTCCCAGGTGGCAGGTTCGAGCACCACGTCCCGGCCCACTTCGTCACTGGAGAACAGGCCCAGCAATTCGTCCTGGGTCAGCGGCTTGGGGCGCTGGGGCGGGGCCTGGGCCACTTGAACAGCCAGGGCCTCGAACAGCGGTCCCCACTCGCCATCGGGATGGGCGACGATCTGGTAATTGGCGCTTTTTCTGCGGATGTCTTCGTTGGCGGGGATGGACGCCAGGATGGGAATGCCGGCGGCCTGGGCAAAGGCCTGGGCCTCGCCGGTGCCGTCATCCTTGTTGATGACGATGCCCGCCACCCCTACGTTGCCTCCCAGGCGACGGAAATATTCCACTGCCGAGCAGACGTTGTTCACCACATAGAGGGATTGCAGGTCATTGGACCCCACAACGATGACTTTCTGGCACATGTCCCGGGCGATGGGCAGACCAAAGCCGCCACAGACCACGTCCCCCAGGAAGTCCAGCAGCACATAGTCAAATCCCCAGTCATGGAAACCCAGTTTTTCCAGGATTTCAAAACCGTGGATGATGCCGCGCCCGCCACAACCACGCCCGACTTCCGGGCCACCCAGTTCCATGGCAAAGACGCCACCCCGCTTGAAGCAGACATCACCGATTTCCACTTCTTCACCCGCCAGTTTTTTACGGGCGGCGGTTTCAATGATGGTGGGGCATGCCTTGCCGCCAAACAGCAAGGATGTGGTATCACTTTTGGGGTCACAGCCAATGAGCAAAACACGCTTGCCCTGCTGGGCCATCATGTAGGAGAGGTTCGACAGGGTAAAGCTTTTGCCAATACCACCCTTGCCATAGATTGCAATGATCTGGGTTTCTTTGGCTGCACCACTTTGCACGGATTCATCCCCTTCAGGAAGGATCGTCTCCGCTGCCGACCGGGAATCCATGGATTTCCTGATCGTATCAACGGGGACTGAAGTCGTATGACCACCCACAGTCACTGGCCGGTTCTCCAATCCAGCACCATCTTCAGGCATGCAGGGTCACCGAATGCTGTTCGGTAAGCCTCTTCGGCCTGAGCCGCAGGACGGCGATGTGTGATGAGGCCCCCCAGGGACAGTCGGCCTTCATCGATGAGCGTCTTCACCGCTATCAGGTCGGGTGCGCGCCATTCGGCAGCGCAGCGAATCCGGGCCTCCCGCATGAATGCGGGCGGGAAGGCAAAGGAAAGCGGTTGGCTGTAAAAGCCGGCGAGTATCACTTCACCATCCCTGGCCAGACGGGCAATCAGGGTATCCAGCAGGGCACTGTCGCCACTGACATCGACGATGGTGTGATAGTCGCGGCGATCATCCTGATCGGGGTGAATGACGATATAGCCATCGGCACCGGCAGACCGGGATTCATCCAGTTCCCAGACCACGGGGTTAGCCCCTGCTGCCACGGCAACACGGGCCAGCAGTCGTCCCAATACCCCATGACCCACGATCAGGTCAGGCAATCGGGCAGATGCAAGGGCATCCAGCGCCTGGCCCTGAAAAATAGCATGGTAAGCCGTAGCGGCCAGAGCCAGCAGCACACCTTCTTCACCCAGGCGCTCGGGAATGGGTACCACCTTGCTGCCGGGTACCACGACCCGGGAAGCGGCGCCACCAAACAGTCCCCTGACTTCGCCGTAGCAGGCGGCACCGGGTACAAAAACCTGTTCACCTTCCTGACGACCGGACTCGGCACCCGCCTGAATGATCCGGCCTACGGATTCGTAGCCGGGCACCAGAGGGTAGCCCATACCGGGGAAACTGGGCATCTTGCCGGTCCAGAGCAGGCGCTCGGTGCCGGTGCTGATTCCGCTCCAGTCCATCGCCACAACCACATCCCCATCGCCCGGCGCTGTCAGCTCCAGCTCACGAATGGCAAGGGATTCAGGTTGTTGGATGACGACGGCGGTCGCTTTCATAGAAGACTCTGGCCTGGGGCCGGAATTGGCCCTACGAGATATGCGTGTAAGTCTAGCGTGACCCTTGATGTTGTCAACCCAAACTCACACTCTCCCCAGGTCAGGGGCGAACCAACATGACACGTGTCAACAAAGGTGTTCTGGTGGGCAACATGCGGATGCGCGTAAACCCCGACGCAATCAGCATTTCTTCCAGTTCGGCAGGTGTTCTTGGACGCCCCCGTCCCATGGCGTGCAGATAGAAGCCAAAATAGGCGTCTCCCATGGGTTCGGCACCGGCGGTGCCAGACATGGGTTCAGCCAGCAGCAAGGCACCATGATCCGGCAATGCCTCCCGGATGGCGCGGAACAATCCGAGGATATGATCGTCATTGTGGTCGTGAACCACCCGCACCAGGGAGATCAGATCCGCACCCTTGGGAAGCGGGTCGGAGAAAAAATCTCCACCGATGGCCTTGGCCCGGTGGGCCAGACCCAATTCATCAAAGCGGCCCTGGGCCTTCTCCGCCACTGCCGGCAGATCAAACAGCACCAGTTCCAGTTCCGGCACCCGTGCGGCCACCGCTGCAAGGAATGTGGCATTTCCGCCCCCCAGATCCATCAGCCGGGTATACCCCTTGGGGTTGAAGGCGTCGAGAATCTCTTCCGCCACCAACTGCTGGGAAATGGACATCAACCGGGTGTATTCAGTCACCCGGTCGGCTTCCAGCCCCCCGGGCGGTCCTTCTCCAGCATAGGCCCAGAAGCGACCCAGGCGGGTCTGGCCGTTCTTGCCAGCCCGTAACAGGGCCACCGGATCCTGCAGGTCGGCATAGAGCATGGCATGGTGTTCCACCATGGCCGCCACTCCAGGATTGGCGATCATGGCCGCCCCCTGGCGCCCCAGCCCCCAGCGACCGCGCCCGTGATACTCCATCAGATCCAGTGAAGCCGCCGCCTTGGCCAGCAGCAAACAGGATTCCTCCGGCAGATCGGTGCGGGCGGCCAGTTCAGGGATGGTCAGCGGCCCTGATTCATGCAGCATATCGGGCAGGCGCAGGTGAACAAAGGCGTATAACACCTGGGAATAGACAAAGCCCGCCACCGTGTCGAACAGGCGTCGGGCGCGTAGACGGGCCACTGGACGGGTCAGGGGGAAGGCGGCAGCCCAACGCTGGAAACGAGGGCTGGAAAGGACACGATTACGCAGGGCCAGAAAATGGCCCCGCCAGCGGGCGTCCCGATAAGCAGCGCTTACCTTCCCTGGCCAGGATGCCATGACAGGAGGCTCAAGCAGCCTGCTGGGCCAGTTCCTTGGGCAGGAACTTGGCAGCCTTTTTCATCAACAGTACACGCAGCTCTGCTTCCCCGGCGCAGGCAGGGATGGAGGCCATGGCCTCGTCCAGCAGTTGCTTGAGGTACTTGGTGGCACCCTTGATGCCGTGGGTGGCCACTGCATTGGGACGACCCAGGGCTTCATCCTGGCCCACTGGCTTGCCCAGTTCTTCCGGGCTGGACGCCACATCCCGCAGATCATCGGCCACCTGGAACGCTTCGCCCAGTTTTTCCCCCAAAGCCCGCCATCCGGCAGGGTCATGGCCTGCGGCCACGGCACCGGCCATGGTGGCGGCAGCAAACAGGGCACCGGTCTTGGCCCGCTGGTACTGGGCCAGATCCACATTCGGTTCACATTCCCAGGCCTGGCCGGGGATGATACCAGCGGGTACGCTGACACCTTGCCCCACGGTGAGCAACAAGGGAGCCAGCCGCTCGGGACGTTGGGTGGCGCTGTGTACCAGCGTCTCCATGGCCATGATGATCAGCGCATCTCCCGCCAGTACCGCCAGACGTTCGCCATAGGCGGCATGGACCGAAGGCTTGCCGCGACGCATGTCTGCATTGTCAAAACAGGGCAGGTCGTCGTGCACCAGTGAAGCGCAGTGCATGAGTTCGATGGATGCAGCTGCCGCATCGGCAAGCTCTGGTGCATCGTCACCACAGGCCTGGGCCACGGCGATGCACAGTTGGGGACGAATCCGGGCACCGCCGGGAAAAACCGAATACCGCAACGCCTCGGCGAGCAGCGGCGGGCAGGCCGGCGTCTCCCCACGGGCCAGCGCCTGATTCAAAGCCTGCTCAATTCGCGTCGTGGCATCCATGGTTTGCCTCCGCCCCGTAGTGTAAGGTTAGGTTGTCACTTTATGCTTGGTGCCCAGCATAGACACAACCCCCGGCCGAGTCAAAGCCCTTTGCAGGAGGCAGTCCCCCAAGTGCAAAATCCCAAGGCAATCATCATCGGTGCCGGCATGGCCGGACTGTCCGCCGCACTGGAATTGAACCGGCAAGGCGTCGAGGTTCTGGTGCTGGAAAAGGCCGCCACCCCCGGTGGCAAGATTCGGGAGGTCCGGGTCGATGGTCTTCCCATCGACTCCGGCCCCACTGTTTTCACCATGCGCTGGGTGTTTGACCAGTTGTTCGAGGCAGCCGGCAGCCGGCTGGATGAACATCTGCGCCTTGTCCCCCTGGATATTCTGGCCCGGCATGCCTGGAGCGAGCACGAGCGGCTGGACCTGTTTGCCGACCCGGAGCGCTCCGCCGATGCCATCGGTGCCTTTGCCGGCCCGGAAGAGGCCCGCCGTTTCCAGGGATTCTGCCAACAGGCCAGACGGACTTATCACACCCTGGAAGACACCTTCATCCACAACACCCGTCCCACCCCCGTCAGCCTGGTGGCCCGTGCCGGGCTGCGGCGCATCGGCGATCTGATGCGAATGTCACCCTATGACACCCTCTGGCATGCCTTGGGCAAACATTTTCACGATCCCCGGCTGCGCCAGTTGTTTGGCCGTTATTCCACCTATTGCGGTTCCTCCCCCTATCTGGCCCCCGCCACCCTGATGCTCATTGCCCATGTGGAACAACAGGGGGTCTGGAGTGTGGAGGATGGCATGGCCCGCCTGCCCGAAGCCCTGTACCGGCTGGCGGCGGCGCAGGGGGTGCAGTTTCTGTTTGAAACCCGGGTCACCCGTATCAACCTGCGGGCGGGTCGGGTCTGCGGCGTGGCCATAGGAGACCATGAGACCCTGGATGCTGATCTGGTTGTTTTCAATGGAGATGCCAATGCCCTGGCCCGGGGGCATCTGGGCATCGAGGTGGCCGGCGGGGTCAAGGGCAACCCGCCGGCGGCACGGTCCCTGTCGGCCCTGACCTGGAGCCTGATGGGTATCCCACGGGGATTCCCCCTGACCCGGCATAATGTGTTCTTTTCCAAGGACTATGCCGCCGAGTTCCGGGATATCTTCGAACATCGCCGATTACCGGGGGAACCGACGGTCTATATCTGCGCCCAGGACCGTACGGATGATGGCGGTCATGAACCTGATGGCCCGGAACGGTTATTCTGCCTGGTCAATGCGCCGCCCTGCGGCGATCAGCACCATTTCAAACCCGCGGAGATCACTCAATGCGAGGAGAGCACCTTCAGACTCCTGGCCCGCTGCGGTCTGCACCTCGACCCGACCCAATCCCCTCACCACATCACCACGCCGACGGACTTCGAGCATCTGTTCCCGGCGACGGGGGGAGCCTTGTACGGCCAGGCAACCCATGGATGGCGAGCATCGTTCGACCGGCCGGGGAGCCACAGCCGGATACCGGGGCTCTATCTGGCGGGGGGCAGTGTGCATCCGGGGGCCGGGATTCCCATGGCGACCCTGTCGGGGCGGCTGGCGGCCCAGGCCGTGATACAGGACCTGACTTCTCGGAAGTCGTAACACCCGGCGGTTATCTATGGTGGTATCTGGATGCCTGGAGTGATGACGGTCGTCACGGCATCACCCTGATCGCCTTCGTCGGCAGCGTCTTTTCGCCTTACTACGCCCTGGCCCGCCGGCGCGGCACCCCGGACCCGGCCCATCATGTGTCCATCAATGTGGCCCTGTATGGCAATGCCCCCCGGCGTTGGGCCATGACCGAGCGGGGCCGCGGCGACCTGCAACGGGATCGGGATCATCTGGTGATCGGACCCAGCGCCCTGACCTGGGATGAGGATGGCCTGACAGTGCATCTGGACGAGGTTACCGCACCGGTCCCCTCCCGGATTCGCGGCACCCTCCGGCTTCGCCCCGAAACCGTAAGCGCCCGAAGCTATGCCCTGGACCAACAGGCCCGCCATCGCTGGCGCCCCGTGGCCCCCTGCGCCCGGGTGGAGGTGGACCTGAAGCAACCGGGCCTGCGCTGGCAAGGGCAAGGCTACATGGACAGTAATATCGGTACCGAACCCCTGGAACGGGGTTTTCGATATTGGGATTGGTCACGGGCGGTCATGCCCAACGGAGATACCGTGGTGCTTTACGAAGCCACCCAGCGGGATGACCAGGAACAGAAGCTGGCGCTGCGGTTCGATCCCCAGGGTGGGGTACGGGATGTGGCACCGCCACCCCGCCAGCGCTTGCCGATTTCCGCCTGGTGGCGGATTGAACGGGCAACCCGGGCGGACGATGGCCAGGCCGCGGTCAGGCAGACCCTGACCGACACCCCTTTTTATGTGCGCTCATTGCTGGATACCCGTATCGAAGGGGAACCGGGGCTGGCATTTCATGAAAGCCTGTCCCTGGAGCGTTTTGAAACCACGCCGGTGCAGCTCATGCTGCCGTTCCGGATGCCCCGCCGGGCAAGGGGCTGATGACCCATCGGGCCGGATATACCATCCGGCCCGACAGCAATACCCCTATCAACCGGCCACGGGTGTCCCGCCCCCTGAACCCGTGCGGGGGGAGGCCCGGTGATTGCTCCGGGATGAACGGCGATCCTGCTGCTCAAGCCGCTGAAACAGATTGTGCAGCCACATGATACGGTCTTCCACCCGCCCCATACCCACACCCTGGGGGCGGATTTCCTGAGTGAGGGTTTCCTGCTCCCGCACCGCATCCACCAGGAAACGATTGGCCTCCAGCGGATCTTCCGACAGGATTTCCTTAACCACATGCAGATCACCCCGGCCCCAGCGTCGGGACATGGCATACAGGGCCAGTACCTTGCGGGTGGGTGAGGTCACCGCTCGCCGGGAGATGGAATCACAGCCGTTGCGCTCCACTTCCCGACCGATTTCCGAATACAGGGCCGCTGCCGCCTGCATCCCCTTGCGACAGGAGGGCGGCAGGGCATGAATCCCCACGGCGCCCCGGGCATAGAGCACATCCGCCGCCTTGAGCAGGCGTTGCACGATCTCTCCCATCTCCGGGGTAAAGCGGGGATTGGCCAGAAATTCGTCCGGGTCGATGCCTTTTTCCTGCAGCCAGTTCAGGGGCAGATAGATACGGCCGTTACGGGCATCCTCGCCCACGTCGCGGGCGATATTGGTGAGCTGCATGGCCACCCCCAGATCACAGGCCCGGGCCAGGGCATCGGGGGAGCGCACCCCCATCACCAGGGTCATCATGGCGCCGACGGTGCCGGCCACCCGGGAGCCATAGGCTTCCAGGGAGGCCAGATCGGGATAGCGGTGTCCCTGAGTATCCCACTCAAACCCTTCCAGCAGGGCCTGGGGCAACGCCTTGGGAATGGAATAACGCCGTACCACCTCGGTGAAGGCACGATCCGCCGGGATGTCCATGGGCTTGCCGTCGTAGATGGCATCCAGCCGGGCCTGCATCCGCTCCAGGCCATCCCCCCGCTCGTCCAGGTCGATGGCATCATCCGCCAGGCGACAGAAGGCATACATGGCAGTGGCGGGCCGACGGATATGCTGAGGCAGAAACAGGGACGCGGCATAGAACGACCGGGAGCCGTCACACAGCAATGACCGGCAGGCCGCTGCATCGGCAACGCGTCGGGACATGCGCTTTTCGGAGGATATGAACTTGATCATGGGGCACCTTTGATAATCGCTGCATCCGGAACCACCCGATCCAGCACTTTGGCCGAGGAAATCACGCCAGGCAGACCTGCTCCGGGATGGGTGCCTGCACCCACCAGGTAGAGCCGGTCCACGTCTTCACTTTGGTTGTGAGGACGGAACCAGGCGCTCTGGGTCATGATCGGCTCCAACCCGAAGGCAGCCCCCCTGAAGGAAGACAGGGTGTTCTGGAAATACAGTGGCGTAATCATGTGAGACGCCACCACCTGGTTTTCCAGGTCCGGCAGCACGTGTTGCGATAGATACTGTTCGATCTTGCGACGATAGGGTTCGGCCTGCTGCTGCCAGTCCACACCACTTTCCATGTGGGGGACGGGTGACAACACATAAAAGGTGTCGCAACCCTCCGGCGCCAGGGAAGGATCGGTCTTGGTGGGACGGTGGAGATACAGGCTGAAATCTTCTGCCAGCACCTTATGGTCAAAAATATCATCCAGCAGTTCCCGATAGCGCGGTCCCAGAATGATGGAGTGGTGGGGGACGTCCTCGTAGCGTTTTTTGGTACCAAAGTACCAAACCATCAGACTCATGGAATAACGGCAACGATCAATGCGCCGGTTGGTCCATTTGCGACGGGCGTTTTCTGGCAACAGGTCACGGTAGGTGGTGGCAGAATCCGCGTTGGACACCACCACATCGGCAGCGATGATCTCGCCGGAAGCCAGTTGCACCCCTGTCGCCCGGCCATTTTCTACCCGGATCTGCTGCACGTCCTGATTGCAGCGCACCACATTGCCCTGTCCTTCGATCAGGCCCACCAGACCTTTGACAATATGGCCGGTGCCCCCCATGGCGGAATGGACGCCAAATCGCCGTTCCAGATAGGAGATCAGGGTATAGGCCGAGGTGGTTCTAAAAGGATTGCCCCCCACCAGCAAGGGATGAAAACTCAGCACCTGCTGCAAACGGGGATGCTTGATGTGCTTGGCCACCAGTCCGCAGACACTGCGATCCGCCCGTAGCCGGATCAGATCCGGTACCACCTTGGCCATATCGGTCCAGGAACTAAAGGGCACATGGGCCAGTTTTTCGAAGCCCACCCGATAGTTGGCTTCGCTGTCAGCCATGTAGGCATCGTAGCCGTTCAAGTCGTCGGGGGAGAAGCGGGCCACTTCGGCCCGCACGGCTTCCACATCGGCCCAGTAGTTGAAGACTTCGCCGTCATGGAAGCGGATCTGATAAAACGGGTCCATGGGGCGCAGATCCACGTCATCTTCCATGCGCCGCCCGCACAGTTGCCAGAGTTCTTCCAGCACAAAGGGGGCTGTGATGATGGTGGGGCCGGCATCGAAGGTGAAACCGTCCTTGCGAAAGACGTAGGCCCGTCCGCCGGGGGCGTCAAGTTTTTCCAGTACGGTCACCCGGTAACCCCGGGCGCCCAGGCGGATGGCGGCGGCCAGACCGCCAAAGCCGCTGCCGATGACCACGGCGTGGGGGGCATCCGGGTGGGTATGAGTGGAGGCTGTTGCGGAGTGAGATTCTACCACTGTGGACACGGAGCAACCCTATCAACTGTAAGCATTGCTTGACAGTCTAGCAGGGGGATACCTGGGGCACCATAAGGAAAAAGCCCATTTAAAGCGGCTAAATGCAGATTACATGAGGCACGTCATTCCCTTCAGAATGCCCCGAAAAAGTCATTCCCGCGCAGGCGGGAATGACTGTGGGCGCAGAAGCGACGACGGAGGACATTGTTGAATGTTCATTCATGAACATGGCGAAAACTGTTCCAGCAACAGCGCTTCAACCAGATCCGGTCGCTCCTCATGGGCCAGATGTCCCAACCCCGGCAAGGTCACCAGTCTCGCCTGGGGCAGTACGGTCTTGACCCGGCGTAACTCCGAAGGCAGGACGGTGCGGTCATTGCTTCCAATCACCTGAACCAGGGGCGTGGACAGGCGGGCCAGATCACGGCCCAGCGGATGCAAATCCCAGTTCACCATCATATTGAGGGTGCCATCCAGATGGCCGGGATTGCGAACCAGACGGCCATACAGATCCATCCCCCGCTGATCCACCTGTGAACCGGTCCCCTGTAACAGGATTTCCAGGGCATGAGGGTCCATGGCCCGCCAGGCCACATAATGGGATACGAAGGGAATCATCGAGAGAAAACGTGCCGAGGCACTGAACAGGATGTTCACCGTCGTCGGCAAGGGAAGCATGACCCCGTTGATACTCACCAGCGCCCGAGGTGCAATATGCCCGTCAAGACACATGCGGGCCAGCACCGCAGCACCAGCAGAATGCCCTGCCACCAGCGCCGGAGCGTATCCCATCTGCCTGAGCAATGCCGCCAGGGCCGTTGCCATGCCCGGCAGGCCAAACCCGGAAAACCGGGCCGGCGGAGATGAAAATCCATGTCCGGGCAAATCCGGCACAATCACCGTGAAATGCCGGGCCAGCCGGGGCATCAGGTCACGCCAACTGTGGGAAGCAGAACCAGTGCCATGAACCAGCAGGATCGGTGGCCCCTCCCCCATGCACTGCACATGCCAACGCAAACCACCCGCCTGGATAAATCGGCTGGCATGGCGATGGGGCCAGTCATGGCCCTCCTGGTTCCAGTCCAGCCGATGGGTCAGCGCCACGAACTTAACTACTGGCCGCCTGCACCGCCGAGGACAGCGTGGCCGCATCGGCGTAGGGCAAGGGCAGATAGCGGGCGTTCATGGCCTGGGACAGTTCCTGGGCAGAACGCTGGGGTCGGGGAGAAGTATCCACCAGGATGGTGGTGAAGTTCTCCTGCGCCAGCACCCGCGCCGCAGCCACGGCATCCTCCATGGCCTTGGGTCGACCGGGCTTGCCTTCCCGATCGATATTGGCCCGACCATCGGTCAGGAACACCGCCACCGGCGTCTCGCCCCGACGCTTCACCGCCTCCGCCAGTTCACGCACCGCATCGATGGCGGCAGCCAGGGGCGTGCCGCCACCGCCCGGCAAACCGGCCAGGCTGCGCTTGGCCCGCACCAGGGAACGGGTGGGCGGGAGCAGCAACTCGGCCCCCTGCCCCCGGAAAGCAATCAACCCGACCCGGTCACGACGCACATAGCAGTCCGCCAGCAGCAGTTCCACCGCCCCCTTGGCCTCGGCCAGACGATGCAGGGCCGCGGAACCGGAGGCATCCACCGCAAAGATGGTGGTGGTCTCGGTGCGCTGCTTGAAGCGGGTGATGCGAAAATCATCCCGCCGCACATGCACTCGCGGCCCCTTGACGGCGCCGCTGGCCAGGGCCTGGGCCCGCCGCAGGGGCTGCCAGGGCGCCGCCGCCCGCAACGTCTCGATGACGTTGAGCCGGGCGCCGGCACGGATCTCCCCCCGACGGGTGCCGATGGGGCGCCCGCGGGACTTACCCTGCTGCAGTGCTCCCGCCTTGCCGGCGGAGCCGGAGCGGCTGCGCAGGGCGCCCAGCTGCAACTGGGCCAGCAACCCGGCCGGCAGGGCGGCCTTGGCGGCCTCCAGCACCCGGTCTTCCAGGGGCTTGTCCAGATCCTGCTGGGTCTGCTGATCTTCCCCTTCCGGCGGCGGCTCGTCCGGTGGCTGCTGCTCCGGCGGCGGTGCCTCCTCCTGCTGATCCTCCGGCGGCTCCATGGGGGGCAACCGGGTGGCACGGGGAGCCAGCACCAGCCGTCCGGCCAGGGTCGCGTCATCGTCGGAAACCTGGGTACGACCATCCAGGGCGGCGGCCGCGCGGGCCACCCTCAGGGCCAGGAACGGGATGCGCAGGGACGCGATACCCAATGCCATGGCGGCCCCGCACAGGGCCTCCAGCACGGAATCCCCCGCTTCCACCTGGGGCAGCAGGTTGCGGGCGGCAACGATGTCGTCCACGGTCCAGAAGGGTTCATCCACATCCCGGATACCCACGGGCACGATGTCCACCTGGAAGGCCAGCCGGTCGGTGAGCACCACCGGCACCACCTCGTCATCGGTGACACCTTCGTCCAGGGCCACCACCCCGAACCGGGTGGGCACCCTCAGACCCAGGCCGTCCCGTTCCAGCAGAACCTCATGGGAATCCATCACCGCGGCAATGCGACCGGCGGTGGCCACGGTCAGTCGCTCGGCCATGGCCGCCACCGCGACGCCGCCATCACACTCCGCCAGCAATCCCCGCTCGGCAATGGGCTTGCCGGCCTTGAGGGTCGCGGCCAGATCCAGGCCACCGAGCAGACGGCCGTCGGCGATGTGCAATGGCAGACGACGCATGGGAGAGGTCGACGGCAGCAGCTGACGCAACTGTTCCAGCCAGCGTTCACGGACCGGGCCGGCGTGGGCACGCAGCACCAGACCCCCGCAACCGGCCGGATCGACGGCAAACAGGCCGGCCGCAATGCCGGCCGCCGCCCACGGTGTCAGTTCGGGTGCGCGCGGATCGGTCATGCGTCGAACATTTCCGCGATGGCCCGCTCCACACGCACCGTGGAGCCCGCGTCGTCCAGCGGGTTGCGGCGCAGACGATGGCGCAGGGCCGGCGGGGCGATGCGGCGCAGGTGTTCGTCGGTCACTTCCCTGTCGCCCTGGAAGGCGGCCAGGGCGCGGGCGGCGCGGATCAGGGTCAGTTCGCCGCGCAGGCCATCGGTGCCCAGCTTCAGACACAGCTGCGCTGCCCGCTCCAGGGCCACGTCGGGGACCACCACTTCGGGCAGCAGGGCGCGGCCGTCGACGAGCTGCTTGCGCAGCTTGGCATCCTGACGCTTCCACTTCTGGGTGAAGCCTTCCGGGTCCTTTTCGAAGGCATCGCGGCGACGCACCACCTCGATGCGGGTGGGCAGATCGGTGGGGGTGGTGATCTCGACGGACAGGCCGAAGCGGTCCAGCAGCTGGGGACGCAGCTCCCCCTCTTCCGGGTTACCGCTGCCGATGAGCACGAACTTGGCGGGGTGGCGGATACTCAGACCTTCACGCTCCACCACGTTCTCGCCGGACGCGGCCACGTCCAGCAACAGATCCACCAGGTGGTCTTCCAGCAGGTTGACCTCGTCGATGTACAAAAAGCCGCGATGGGCGCGGGCCAGCAGGCCCGGTTCGAAGGCTTTTTCGCCCTGGGTGAGGGCCCGCTCCAGATCCAGGGCACCCACCACCCGATCCTCGGTCACGCCCAGGGGCATGTCCACCACGGGCACCGGCACCTTGCGGGTCTTGGGCTTGTCCTTGGCATCGGGGCCTTCACAGACGCCGCACAGGCCGGCACGCTTTTCCGGCGCGCAACCGTAGGGGCAGTTGACGACCGCCTCCATGGGAGGCAGCAACGCAGCCAGTGCACGTACCGTGGTGGATTTACCCGTGCCCCGATCTCCGAATACCAGCACACCGCCGATACTGGAGTCGATGGCAGAGATGAGGAGGGCGAGTTTCATCTCGTCCTGCGCGACAATCGCCGAAAACGGAAACGTCAAAGCCATAGTCTGTCTGTTCTGCCTTAAGGTAGCGGCCGGGCGACCATCGCAAGCGGCGCCCATGCCGGGATGAGGCTCCGCCCTGGCCCGGTCATACACCGGGTCAACGCCGAGCGTTGAGGGATATTCCATGTTGACCCGTACAGCCAGGCCCCTGGAACCCCGTTCCCAGATCAAGGGCGTAATGTTCCCTTAATTGACACAAAAAGACAAAGGCTAAAGCACCCCCCCCGCCGGGAGATGCCTTCAACGGCACATCCATGCCATAATCTGGGCTGTTGCCCCGGTAGCTCAGATGGATAGAGCGTCCCCCTCCTAAGGGGAAGGTCCCACGTTCGAGTCGTGGTCGGGGCGCCAGCAGTCTACCGCATGGACTGCGCGCACCTGGTCAACCCCAGACGCTCGATCAGCTCAAGCTGGGTCTCAATCCAGTCGATATGCTCCTCCTCGGCCAGGATGGCGGCAAACAGATCCCGGCTGGGATAGTCCCCCACCTTTTCTGCACCGGATGTCTTTCTTGCCCATTGGCGCCTGGTCCGTTAGAACGCACAATCCGGGCCAACCGGCATTGGACCCGGCCTTTTTCTTGCGGGAAAACATGGACGCCGGGTGTTGCATCGCAATACAGTGTGCTCCATTCCGGTCCTTTAACGGACGGGTCTTATGGCCCGGCGGCTGGAAAATTCATCACCATTTCGACGGCTGCAATGCTGCAGCCGCAATTTCTCCCGCGATTGAAGTCGCGGGTTTCCTTGCGGAGAGCCTATGAAACCCCGTACCGTCACGGTCATTGACAACACAACCGGCAAGCAGGTGGATCTGCCCGTTCTGGAAGGCACCATCGGCCCCGCTACTGTGGATATTCGCCCCCTGTCCAAGGAACTGGGTTATTTCACCTATGATCCGGGATTCATGTCTACCGCCAGTTGCCGCAGCGACATCACCTACATTGACGGGGACCAGGGCATTTTGATGTACCGGGGCTACCCCATCGAGCAACTGGCCGAGCACAGCAGCTATCTGGAAACCTGCTATCTGCTGCTGTACGGTGAACTGCCCACCGCCACCGAGCTGGAAAACTTCACCCGCATCATCCAGAAGCATTCCATGCCCCATCAGGCCATTCGCCGCTTCTATGATGGCTTCCGTCACGATGCCCATCCCATGGCCATCATGGTGGGCGTGTTCGGTGCCCTGTCTGCCTTTTTCCACGACAGTACCGATGTGCATAACCCCCGGCACCGGGAGATTTCAGCCCACCGCATGATCTCCAAAATGCCCACCATCGCCGCTTGGTCCTACAAGTACGCCATCGGCCATCCCTTCCTGTATCCAGATAACGAGCTGGGGTATTCCGAAAACTTCCTGCGCATGATGTTTGGTGTCCCCACCGAGCGTTATGAACCCAACCCCATCTTTGCCAAGGCCCTGGACCTGATCCTGATCCTGCACGCCGACCACGAGCAAAACGCCTCCACCTCCACCGTGCGGCTGTCCGCCAGTTCCGAAGCCAACCCGTTTGCCGCTGTGTCCGCTGGTATCACGTCCCTGTGGGGGCCTTTGCACGGCGGTGCCAACGAAGCGGTGGTGCGCATGCTTGAGCAGATCGTGGAAAGTGGCCAGACGGTGGATCATTTCGTCAACCGGGCCAAGGACAAGGATGACCCCTTCCGCCTGATGGGCTTTGGTCATCGGGTGTACAAGAACTACGACCCCCGGGCCAGAATCATCCGCAAGATGTGCCATGAACTGCTGGCGCAGATGGGCACCGACAATCAGCCCCTGTTCGAGGTGGCCATGGAACTGGAGCGTATTGCCACGGAAGACGACTACTTCAAGGAGCGCAGACTGTACCCCAACGTGGACTTTTACTCCGGCCTGATCCTGCGGGCCATGGGCATCCCCCTGAACATGTTCACCGCCATCTTCGCCCTGGCGCGCATCGTCGGCTGGAACGCCCACTGGTGCGAGATGATGCAGGACCCGGAATCCCGCATCGGGCGTCCCCGTCAGCTTTATACCGGCGCTGCTGCCCGGGATTATGTACCCATTGAGAAGCGCTAGGTCCACCTGTATATTAGGAAAACCTAAAACACGAAAGACCACGCCTGCCAACCAAGCCCGCTTGGGCAGGGCGTTCGAGCAATCCATTGAGTGGGCAGAGCCTTGCGGCCCTGTGGGTGGAAGGCCCACACCCTTTTTCAGCGACTGCAATACCGCAGCCGCCATTCCTCCCGCGACTGAAATCGCGGGCTTTTTTGAGGGAATTTCAATGACGATCGATCGTGCAGTTTTTGCCTTTGCCGGCGCAATGATCCTGCTCAGTCTGCTGCTGTCCCTGGCCAGCCCGCTGTGGCTGTGGCTTACCGCCTTTGTGGGCCTGAACCTGCTGCAGGCAGCCTTTACCGGGTTCTGCCCATTGGCCATCGTGCTGAAAAAGGCAGGCATCAAGCCGGGTCAAGCATTTAATTAACCCACCGGTATCACCCTGGAGGCTTAACAATCAGGGTCGACCCGAGCCTTGGGCTGCTCCGGTGCCATAGGGTCTGCCTCGCGCCTGATCACCGTTTGATCGGCGCCGGCCTGTGGTCTCTGGCCCCTGCTGCAACAGCATCTCCAGGGTCAGTTCCGGTTGTTCCGATTTATCGGGGGCAGCGGCGGAAGGGCTGGATGGAGACGCCTGTAGCCGGAGCAATCCTTTTCCTCGCAACCAGGGACTGACGCCCAGGGCCGCTGCACCTCCCAGCAGCATCAGACCGGCAACCCAGGACGATACACCCAGCACCGTCAAATAAAGTGCCAGCAGGATGCCCGTGGCTCCGGCGATTTGTGCCCGGCCCTGTCCTCGCCCATGAAGCACCGTAGTGACTGCGGTCAGCATCAACATCACCCCCAGGGCCACGGGCACCCC
This sequence comes from Ectothiorhodospira magna, assembly GCF_900110965.1. Taxonomy (GTDB): domain Bacteria; phylum Pseudomonadota; class Gammaproteobacteria; order Ectothiorhodospirales; family Ectothiorhodospiraceae; genus Ectothiorhodospira; species Ectothiorhodospira magna. The sequence continues at coordinate 69,960 of NZ_FOFO01000003.1, read as the reverse complement.
CTGCTGCCATAATGAAGGCACCAGAATGGACGCCAGCAACTGGGCATCCATCTCCGGGGTGCTGGCAAAATCCCGTTGCAGGGCAGCAGTCAACAGGGCGCCCAACAGCACACTCAATAGATGGAGCAACGCTGCCAGGGCCGCCGCCATCATCACCAGCGCCGCCAACACCCAGGCCATGGGCCAGATTGAACGCCGCCGCCGGGCGACTGAATCCCTGTTGTTCTTGCCCACCTATCCACCTCTCTCCCGGAATGCCGCCGATGCCGCCGGGTCAATGTAAACTGCGACGAGAGCCATGCAACCCAAAGCAGTCATATAAAGCTGTCCCATACAGGGTATTTGGAGCCTTTCAATGACAAAAGACAAGCCTTACCAAATTCACGCCCTGGAGCTGGGGCCCATGGGTAACCGAATCTATCTCATTGAGGACAACGCCTCCGGCACTGCCGCCGTGGTGGATCCCGCCTGGGAAATCGAGGAGGTTACCGATCTGGCCCGCACCCGGCGACTGCAGATCACCCACATCCTGCTTACCCATACCCATCAGGATCATATCAACGGCCTCGACCGCCTGCGGGCGCAGGTTCCTGATGCCCAGATCAACCTGCTTCAGGCCGAGGCAAGGCTTTGGGACGGCTGTCCGACGGATGCCCACCAGCACCAGGACCGTGATCTGATTGCATTGGGTGAAACCACAATCCGGGTGCTGCATACCCCTGGACATACGCCAGGGTCAGCCTGCTATCACCTGGGCGATGACCTCATCACCGGTGACACATTATTTGTTTTCGGCTGCGGTCGCTGTGACTTGAAGGGAGGAGATCCCGCCGCCATGTTCCATACCCTGACACGCCTGCAGCAGACATTACCAGGGGAGACCATGATTCATCCGGGCCATGACTATGGCGTGGAGCCGCAGTCCACGCTGAAGGAACAGGCGGAGGGAAATCCGTTCATGCAGTTTGATGATGTGGCGGCATTCACCCGCTATCGCATGCATGACCATGATCAGGTGCGGGACACCCCCTACGGGCCGGTGAGCTTGCGGTAATGCAAAGGCGGGAATCCAATGGCCTCCCCGCGGCTAAAGCCAGGGGGCAGATCACCCCAGGGACTCCAGCCAGGCCCGCCGGCAATGGGCCTGACGCCGTTGCTCCAGAAGCTGACGGATGCGGCCACCGGCCTCGTCCAGAGTGACAGGTCCGGGAGGATGGATGATTTCACAGTAAAGCAGGTGCAGCCCCACTTCCGTCTGCACCGCCTCACTCACCGTCCCTGCTCCCATCTGGAACAGCACCGCGTCCAGTTCCGGGTACAGATGCCCCTTGGGTACCCGCCCCAGCAGCCCGCCCTGAAAGGCACTGGGACATTCAGAATGGCCCATGGCCAGATCGGCGAACATCCCCGGATCAGCAAGCAGGGTCTCCCGGATCGCCTCCAATCGCGCCCGGGCAGCCTCCGGGGTATTTTCGGGAAAATCCGGATTAAGGGTAATCAGGATCTGCCGCACCGTGCGGGTCTCTGGGCGCTGCCAGCGATCCTGGTGGCATGCATGGTATCGGGCCACTTCCTCATCCGTCACCGGCTCGGCCCGGGCAGCGACCCGCTCCAGCAGCGCCTCCAGGCGCAACTCCCGGGAGAGGGCCTGCAACAGGCCTGCCTGATTCAGATGATGACAACGCAGTTCTTCCTGAAACTGCTCCGACTCCGGGTAACGGGCCTCAATTTCCCGCAGGGCCTGAATCACCTGTTCTCCAGAGATGTGAACATCCCGGGCCTCGCTGGAAGCCAGGGCACGGGCACCGATGTCATAAGCCTTCAGGGCGCGCTGGCGTACCGTGCTGCGTTCTGCCTCTGAGAGATTGCTCAGAGGCTTGCCAAAATAGTCCAGTGCCGCCCGCAGTTCGATGTAAATGAGTTCGGGGCGCTGTTCCAGTGCAAGAGTATTCATGCGGGTATCTCCCCGGACGGGTCGGTCAGGGCCTTTTCCGGCACCTGCAGCACCCGGCCGTCAAAGTTCACGTGATAGGCCACGCCATCGGGCAGATCCCGCAGCACCTTGCAGATCTCGCCCACGGCACCGGGGGCCACCACCGTCTCGCCGTTGATGCCCAGAGGGATCGCCGGGGTCACCTTATCGCGGAATTCATAGCGGGTGGGTACCCAGGGGGCATCGGCGTCGATCAACTCTTCCTGACGACATCCCACCACCCGGCCCGCATCCATGAAATTGACGGTATAGATCACCTGATCCTGCAGGAAGGTGCCCCGGCCGATGACCACCCCGATGCTGCCCCGGGGCACCAGCAGTTCCCCCCGGTCCATCCCCGGATAGGTGCCGTCGTTGCGCAGGGGACGCACCACCCGGACCTGTTCGCCGTACTCTCGATAGTGCTCCATGGGGTCATCTCCGGATGAAGGCTTGTTCCAGGGGTACCACGGTGACGCCCGGCGCCGGGCGCTTGAACACCTTGAACACCTTTTCGGTGCGGGCATCGGATTCCACGAAATCCGAGTAGGACCGCAGCAGCAGGCCGCGATAGACATCCCGCCGGGCCGACAGGTCCGTGGGCAGGCTGTCCAGGGTGCCGGCAAGATAGTCATGAAAACGCTGCAGGATATGCAGACGATTCACCCGCACCACAGCTTCGTCGTAAGGAATATTGAAATATTCAAGAAACTCTTCGGCAGACCCCATTTCCCGCAGGTCTTCTTCCAGTTCGGTGGCATCAGTCATGGTTCAAGACCTCGATGGTGGATAGCAGTGAAAGAAACGGCCTCATGCCACGGCCCCGTTCAGGCAGGTGAGTTCCGCATACCAGATGGTCAGTTCGTGCTCCGTCGGCGGCCGCTTGGACTGGGCAACGGATCGGCGCAGACGGGTCAGCAACAGGGCCGCCTGGGCCTTGTCCAGGGTCACGCCCATGCGGGCATAGGCCGCCATCACCCCATGGGCGCCGGAATGCTTGCCCAGCACCAACCGATGTTCCCGGCCCAGTTCCGCCGGGTCCACGCCCTGGTAATTGGCCGGGTCCTTGAGCAGGCCGTCCACGTGGATGCCCGCCTCGTGGGTGAAGACCCCCTCCCCCACCAGGCTCTTCTGCCAGTGGATGGGACGGCCGGACGCAGTCTCCACCAGATGGGACAGGGCCGGGAAACGGCGCAGTTCCACGCCGGTTTCGATACCATGAAGCCGACGCAGCCCCATCACCACCTCTTCCAGGGCGGCGTTGCCGGCCCGTTCCCCGATGCCGTTGACGGTGGTGTTCACATGGGTGGCGCCCCCAAGGGCGGCGGCCAGGGTGTTGGCGGTGGCCAGGCCCAGGTCGTCATGGGCATGCATCTCGATCTCCAGGTCGGAGACAGCGCGCAGTTGCCGGATGCGGGCCAGCACACCGAAGGGTTCCATGATGCCCACGGTGTCGGCGAAGCGGAAACGGCGTGCCCCGGCGGCCTGGGCAATCTCGATCACCCGGCAGAGAAAATCGGGATCGGCCCGGGAGGCATCCTCCCCGCCCACGCCCACCTCCAGCCCCAGTTCCAGGGCCTGGGCCACGTGACGGCGGATGCTTTCCAGCACCCAGTCCCGATCCCGACCCAGCTTGCGCTGGATCTGCTGATCCGAAACGGGAATGGACAGGTCCACCATGTGGACCCCCAGGCCCGAGCAGTCGGCCAGATCATCGGCGCGCATGCGGCTCCACACCAGCAGACGGGCCTTGAGCCCTGACTGGGCCAGCAGGGCGATGGACTCCCGTTCCTCGGGACCCATGGAGGGAATACCGATTTCCAGTTCGGGAACCCCCAGGTCGTCCAGCCCCCGGGCGATGGCCATGCGCTCGGCATCCGTGAAGGTCACGCCGGCGGATTGTTCGCCGTCTCTCAAGGTGGTGTCGTCGATGACAATGGCGGGCGGTGGGGTCATGGATGTCCTCGTCGGGCGGATGGGGCCACGCCAAGGATTAAGCGATTATCGTGCCATGAAACCAACTCAATGATTTCAAATGATTAATTCATGAAGAAGTGAGGGTGATTGTGTGACTTGGGGAGAAGATTGTCAGGTTTGCCACAAGGCGCCCGTCGCGCCGGCAAGCCCTTCCCCCCCCATGGGGAGAAGGGGGTGACCGAACCTCGGCTCCCGCGGGTCCATCAGGCTCAGGCATAGGCCGGAGCAAAGGCTTTTTCCGGGTCCGTGACCGGGCCGTCCACGCCCCAGTACGGAGACATCTTGCGCAGTCTGGCCACGATGTCCGGCATGACGTCGATCACCCGGTCGATCTCGGCCCGGGTGTTGTAGCGGGACAGGGAAAACCGCACCGAACCATGGGCCGCGGTGTAGGGAATCCCCATGGCCCGCATGACGTGGGAGGGTTCCAGGGAACCGGAGGTGCAGGCGGAGCCGCTGGACGCGGCGATCCCCGCCTGATTCAGCAGCAGCAGGATGGACTCCCCTTCAATGTACTCAAAGGCCATGTTCAAGGTGTTGGGCAGCCGATTGTCCTGGTCCCCCATCACCAGGGCATGGGGAATGCGTGCCGCCAGGCCCGCCTGCAGATGGTCCCGCAGGGCGCGGACTTCGGTGTTTTCATGCGCCATGTGGGTCATGGCCAGCTCGGCGGCCTTGCCCAGGGCAACGATGCCGGCGCTGTTTTCGGTGCCGGCCCGCCGTCCCCGTTCCTGATGGCCGCCCCTGAGCAAAGGCCGAAAGCGCAGACCCCGGCGCAGGTAGAGCACGCCGATGCCCTTGGGGGCGTGGAGCTTGTGACCGGACAGGGAAAGCATGTCGATGGCGGAGGACTTCAGGTCGATGGGCAGCTTGCCCACCACCTGCACCGCGTCGGTGTGAAACATTACACCCGCTTCCCGTGCCATCCGGGCCATGGTCTCCACCGGGAACAGGGTGCCGGTCTCGTTGTTGGCCCACATCACCGTCACCAGGGCCACCTGATCCGACAGCAGGGCGGCGTAGTGGTCCAGGTCCAGTCGCCCCCTGCCATCCACCGGCAACCGATGGATGGTGTAACCCTCCTTCTCCAGCTGTTCGCACACGGTGAGGATGGCCGGGTGTTCCACCACGGTGGTGATGATCTCCCGGCGCTGGGGCTGGGCCTTCACCGCCGAGAGGATGGCGGTGGAGTCGGACTCGGTGCCGCAGGAGGTGAACACGATCTCCGAATCGTGCGCCGCCCCCAGCAGGGTCTGCACCTGGCCCCGGGCCTGCTTGATGGCGTGCCCCACCCGGTTGCCGAAGCTGTGGATGGAAGACGGGTTGCCGAACTGCTCGGTGAAGAAGGGCAGCATGGCCTCCACCACCGCAGGGTCCACCCGGGTGGTGGCGTTGTTGTCCAGATAGATGGGTTCCATGATCATTCCTCCATCGCCATGGCCCGCACCGACATCCTGGGCATGATGCGAACCGTGTTGCCGCGGCGGGCCTCGGGCTGGGCGGTGACATGGTTTTCCGGGTCGAAGGCCTCGCCCCGTTCTGCCAGCACCCGCACCAGGATCTCCTCAATGCCTTCGTGGCAGGCACTGCAACCGCCGCCGGCCTTGGTGTAGAAGGTCACGTCCTGGACCGTGCGCAGGCCGTTGTCGCGGATGGTCTGCTCCACCTTGACGGCATCCACGGCAAAGCACTTGCAGACCAGGGCACCTTCTTCGTGGTCATCCGTCCAGACCTCGCCGCGATAGTGGGCGATGGCCGCTTCCAGGGCCTCCCGTCCCATGACGGAGCAGTGCATCTTCTCCGGCGGCAGGCCGTCCAGGAAGTCGGCGATGTCCTCGTTGGTCACTTCCAGGGCCTCGTCCAGGGTCATGCCCTTGATGAGTTCGGTCAGGGCGGAGCTGGAGGCGATGGCGGAACCGCAGCCGAAGGTCTGGAAACCGGCATCCAGGATCACCTGGGTCTCAGGGTCCACCTTCAGGGTGAGGCGAAGGGCATCCCCACAGGACAGGGAACCCACCTCGCCGATGGCATTGGCCCCTTCGACCGCGCCGGCGTTGCGGGGGTTGAAGAAGTGCTCTTTGACCTTTTCGGAATAGTCCCACATGGCTTCTGTCCTCCGGGATTTAGGGTTTAGCTCGCCAGGGCGGCGGGGGCATGGGTATGGCAGTTCTTGGGACAGACCTTGGCGCAAGCCTGGCAGCCGATGCAGTCCATGGCGTCCAGCAGGCGCATGACCATGGAGGCATCGTCATCGAAATCGTCGTCGTCATCGTCGATTTCCCGTTCCGCCAGTTCAAAGCAGTTGCGGGTGCAGACCTTGTAGCAGCGGCCGCAGCCGATGCAGTTTTCTTCCTTGAGTTCGGTGATGAAGGCCGGTATCCAGGGGGTCCCGCCCCGGGTGAGGCCGGTGATGTGGGTCATGGGTGTCGCCTCTTCTCTATGTATTTTTTATATGTTTTTTATCGCCCTCTCCCCAAGGGAGAGGGCTTGCATCCTCTTCCCTGGGGAGAGAATGGCCTACATCCCCGCCACGTCCGGGTGATCGCCGACGATGTTCAGGGCCACCGACAGGAGCTTGTCCGCCTCGGTCTTCATCTTCGACAGGCTGTCGAAACCGAAGCGATGGACGTCACGCAGGGTCTTGTCCACCACCAGCAGCTTGCCCACGGAGATGATCACGCGGCCAAAACCCTCCCCGTTCAGGCTGAGCATGACCGTGGCCATGCGGCCGCATTCCTTCTCGATCAGCACCGCGACGGCGTTGTAGAACACATTCACCCGTGCCAGGGTGGCCTGGTCCATGTCGGCGACCAGGGGGATCTCCTTGCGCTTTTCCGGGGTGATGACGAATTGGGACAGCAGCGCTTCGTCGGATTGCCCATCCCGGGTTCCGAAGGTGTCCAGGGCCCGCATCTGGCGGACCATCTCCTTCATGAAATCGGTTTCCAGAATGGGATCAGCGGTGGTGTTGCTCATGGATGTCTTCCCCAAATGTCCACAGTTGGATGGATCAGGCTTCTTCTTGCCATGGCTCGGCGGCCATGGCGTCAAACCGGTCCGGGTCCGAACGTCCCTGCTGCATGGCCTTGGCCAGCCAGGGCGGCGGACAACCGTTCCGAATCACGTCCTGAAGCTCGCCCAGCAGCGGACCGATGGGGGTCCCGTGGGCCACCTTCAGGGGTTGCACCCCCAGGGCCAGGAGTTGCTTCACCGCCGAGGCACCCGCCGCTTCGCAATACACGGCGGCACAGCCTTGCAGGGCATCGAACTTGGCCATCAGCTTGTCCTCATGGCCGTCCCGGGCCTGCATGCCGAACTGCACGGCCTCCACCAGTGCACTGCCCTCGCCTTCCAGGCGGTAGATGGCCAGGCACTGGGCGGACCCGAAATGCTGGTCCACCCGCTTGAGGTCCGTACTGGCAAAGGCGATCAGAACCGGGGCTGGCGATGACATGACGGCGGTCTCAGTGACAGGCGGCGTAACCACCCGCAGGCGACGCTGAAGTCCCATGGCGAGGACCCTCCGGAAGGTCGGTGTCGGGGGAACGGTCGTAGATGGAGCGGTAGGGGGTCACGCCGTGGTGGGACGCCACCCGCAGGTTGGCCAGATCGAACAGGGCCTGCTGGGCACCCCCATAACCGATCCAGGTCCGCTGGAAGCCACCCAGCCAGTCGTACTGGGGGAACCCGGCCCGCAGCAGGGGGATACCCAGCCGCTGGGCCGAGGCCACCCCATGGGCATTGGCAATGAGCAGTTCCGCGCCCTGCTCCCGGGCCATGGCCTCCAGGTCTTCCAGGTCGCCGATCTTGATGGTGCGTACTGAAAGGCGATCCAGTACCGGCGCCTTGACGGGCACGGCGGCGGCCACCACCTCGCTGCCCACTTCCCGCAGCAGGGCCGAAAACCCCGCCAGCAGGTCCGCCTCGCCGGCCACGGCAATGGGTGCCAGTCCCATCATGAAATGGGTGTCGAGCATGGCGTCCTGCAGACGGGCGCGCTGGCGGCGCAGCCGGACCGGCACCGGCCGGCCGCTGAGCCGGGACAGGGTCAGCAGCAGTTCATCCGTGGCATCCATGCCCATCAGGCCGTCAAAACGCAGATCCGGCACGCCGGTGCGGGCCTTGAGCAGGTCCGCCGCCGTCGCCATGGAGGCGCCCACCACCAGGGTGGCCTGGGCATTCCCCAGCGTGGCCAGGGCGGACAGGGGCGTGCCGCCGGTGGTCAGGGCGGACAGACGGGCCTCGTCCAGATGACCGTCCAGGGAGGCGGACAGATCCGGCAGGACCACCGGTTCCAGGTCGAACGCCTCGATGATCTCCTTGAGATGGTCCACATCGCCCGGGGTCAGGCTTGACCCCACCAGCACGTTGAGCTGCCGGGGCCGACTGCCGGGGACCGTCCCGGCCACCTTCGCCTCGGGCACCAGGGTGTCGATGAGGGCGGTCACCGCCAGGGCAAAGCCGGTCTCCGCCGAGCCGCAATAGTCCGGGGTGTTCACCGGCACCACCGCCACCTGGGCAAACTCGGGATGCTGCATCCGGAACTCCCGCACCACCCGATGGATGTCGGCCCCTTCCGTTTCCGACAGTCCGGTGGTGACGATGCCGATCAGGGCCGGCGCGGACTTGTTGCAAATGGTGGCCAGACCCTCCACCAGGGCCTCGTCGGCGCCCATGACCGCGCTGACCTGATCCATGGCGGTGGTCTGCAGGGGGATGGGTTCCCGGAAGTGGCGCACCAGAAACACCTTGGCAAAGGCGGTACAGCCCTGGGCGCCATGGAACATGGGCATGGTCCGATCCATGCCCAGGAACGCCAGGGCACCCCCCAGGGGCTGGCTGGCCTTGAGGGGGCTGACGGACAGGGCCTTGTTGCGCTTGAGGATTTCAGGCATATCAGCGGACCTCCGAGGTGGCGGGCATGCCGTCGGCATCCCAGGGGGCGGGTTCGCGGACCCGGGGCCAGATGGGGCTTTCCAGGGTGATGGCCAGCTGACGGGCCAGTTCCAGCATCCCCTCGTAGCCGGCGTAGGCGTGTTCCCGTTCCTGGTTGATGTCCAGGAAGGGCATGCGGGCCTTGAGGGCGGTATAGAGGTTGCGGCCGCCGGCGATGAGCATGTCGGCCCGGGTTTCTTCATAGATGCGCAGCAGGTTGGCGGGACTGCCGTCCTCGATCATGACCGCGTCCTCCCCCATCAGCTGGCGGATGCGGGCCTTGTCGGCATCCGTGGACTTGCGGGTGCCGGTGGCCACCACGGTCATGCCCAGATCCTGCAGGGCGGATACCACCGACCAGGACTTGACGCCACCGGTGTAGAGCAGCACCCGCTTGCCCCGCAGGCGGTCCCGCCAGGGTTCCAGGGCGGCATGAATGCGGGATTCTTCCCGGGCGATGAGGTCCTCGGTGCGCCGGGTCAGATCCGGATCATCGATCAGTCTGGCAAAATCCCGCAGGGCCTGGGACATGTCCTGCACGCCGTAGAAGCTGCCCTCGAACCAGGGAGTGCCGTAGCGCTCCTCCAGCTTTCTGGCCACGTTGATCATGGCCTTGGAGCAGACCAGCATGTTGGCCTGGCCGCGGTGCATGGACTGGATCTGGTGGAAGCGGGCGTCCCCGGACAGGGTGCAGAGGATGCGCAGGCCCAGCTCGTCGAACAGGGGCAGCACGTGCCAGAACTCACCGGCGATGTTGTATTCGGCGATGAGGTTGACCTGATGGACCCGGATGCCGGGGCGTGTCGCGGACGCCGGGATGGGGTCCGGCTCCCGGGTACCCACCACCTTCTTCACCATGGTCTCGCCGGCGATGCGATTGCCCAGGTTCTTGGAGCCGTAGAAACCGGCGGCATCCACGTGCACCACCGGTACTCCGAAGCGTTCCTGGGCGGCCTTGCAGACGGCGTCCACGTCATCGCCGATGAGGGCGGTGACGCAGGTGTTGTAGACGAACACCGCCGGGGGCCGGTGGGCCTCCACCGCCTGGCGGATGGCGTGGAACAGGCGCTTTTCGGAGCGGCCCATGATCACGTCCTGTTCGGTGAGGTCGGTGGTCATGCCCAGACGGAACAGGTCCGGCCCGCCGGAGGAGCGGGTACCCCGGTTGTCCCAGGTGTTGCCGGCGCAGGCGATGGGGCCGTGGACGATATGAGCCACGTCGGCCACCGGCAGCAGGGCGATCTGGGCGCCGTCGAAGGCGCAGCCGCCGGCGGTGGCGCCGGGCTTGGGCCGGGTGCAGCCGCCCTTGGGCTTGTGGGTGTTGTGGGCACAGGCCGGTTCGTCCAGCAGTGCCTTGATGTCCTGTGCCTTCATGGAACCTCCGCGTTTGGCGCGTTGTTGAAGTCATGAAGTGCAAGGAGCGGGCCATGCTGCATGATGGCGTCAAGCCATTGTTTATTTAAGACTTTCTGGAACGGAGGGATTGTTGCGAATGTGACAATGGCGGGAGGATTGGAGCAAGGGTGTCATTGCGGAGGATGGGCTCCCCCCTCATCCCCGGCCCTTCTCCCGCAAGGGGAGAAGGGAGACAAAGCCCCTCTCCCCTTGCGGGAAACAAAGCCATCGCCCTTCTCCTACAGAGGAAGAAGGGCGATTCATTCAGGCTTCCACCCCGGCACGGAATTTCTCCAGCGTCGGTGGCTGGCGCCCCATGGATTTGGCCAGCCAGGGCGGGGGCGCGCCCTTGAGGACACCCTGCAACTGGGTGATGACCGCCGAGGCCACGCTGCCCCGGGGAAACTTCACCGGATGGACACCGGCGCGGATCACCTTGGCGGCGGCGGGACCACCAATGCCCTGGACATACAGCACCTGGCAGTCATTCACCATGGCGGCGCGGGCGGCGTTGCGGTCGTCGGTCAGGTCGGCGGTTTCCGTCTCGCGGATGTCCACCAGACGGGATTCAGTGGCGGATACCTGGTAGACCAGGAATCGCAGGCAGGAACCGAAATGTCCGTCCAGCTTTTCCCCGGTATTGGAGGCCATGGCGATGCGCACGGAATCCGGCATGTCACCGGGCACGTAGTCCTGGATGGCGGGCAATCCGGGCTCCACGTCCCGTTCCCCACCGAGATAGCGGACGGCCATTTCCAGGGCCTCGTCGCCGGGGCCGCCCTCCTCCCCCGATTCCGACTTGGGACGCTTGAGGGCCTGGCGCAGATCCGCCACGGTGAGCCGGGCCAGGCCGTCCTCCCGGATGGGGGCATCCACCGTCTCGATGATGGCCTCGATCAGGCGCGGCAGCTGCACCCCGGGCAGGACCCGGCTCGCCAGAGCGATGCGCAGGGCGCATTCACGGTTGAGGATGTCGGGTGACATGAGGATCTCCTGCTGATGTCGGTATCTGGCGCATTCATTGGCCCGGTTCACTATCAAAGGCGCTTGACGCGCAGGGTGATGGGCAGCCGGGGCGCCGCGTCCATGGGCTCCAGGTAGTAGCGGGAACCATCCGCCAGGGTCAGTTCCCCGCCCCAGCGGTCGGGGCCTTCGTGTTCCATGGAGACGATCATCTCCTCCAGATCCTTCTTGGGGACGTAGAGGGTCAGGCCCCCGGCTTCGGTCTTGTTGATCATGACGCTGGGCATGATGATGTGCTCTCCGGCGAAGTGAGCCCCTCTCCCCCAGGGGGGAGAGGGGTTGGAGTGGGGCCGCGGGTGGATCAGCGAACCAGATCGTAGTTGTAGTCCGTCTCGCCCATGATGCTGGTCTCTTCGTCCAGACGCTCCAGTACCGCGTTCACCAGGGTGGTGAGGATGTACATGCCGCCCTCATAGCCCAGGGTGGTCATGCGGTGCAGGTGGTGGCGGTCGAAGATGGGGAAACCGATCCGCACCAGCGGTACCTCGAACTCCTTGCCCTTGGCCAGGGTGTCGCGCTGGATGAACTTGCCGTAGGAGTTGCCGATCAAAAAGTCCGGCTTGTCGGTGAACACCAGGGAACGCAGGTGCCACAGGTCCCGATTGACGTGCACTTCGCTGCGGGCGCCGTAGGGACTCTCGGAGAGAACCTTCTCCATCGCCTTCTTCCAGCGCTTGTTGGCATGGTGCACCAGGATGTGCCTGGGCTCGGCGCCCAGTTCCATCAGGAACTTGGCCATGCCCATGACGAAGTCCGCGTCCCCGTACAGGGCGTAGGTCTTGCCATGCAGCCAGGTGTGGGAGTCGGTGATCATGTCCACCAGGCGGCCCCGTTCCTTTTCCAGGGAGGCGGGGATCGGCTGGCCGGTGATCTCCGAGACCTTCATCAGGAACTCGTCGGTCCACTCCACACCCATGGGAATGTTCAGCTTGGGCACTTCATGGTTCCAGGTGCCCTGCACGAACTTCTTGGTCTTTTCCAGTTGCCAGGGCTGCAGCAGGATAGTGTCCCGGGCATTGGGGGCATCCTTGAGCGCTTCCTGGGTGGTGCCGCCGGCATACATGCGGTACTCACCGTCGGCCGGGGTATCCAGCACCTCTTCCGGGTCGCACAGCAGGGTGGCATCCACGCCCATTTCCTTCATCATGCGCTTCATCACCCGGTAGTTGCCCAGGTAAGTCTCGAAACCCGGCACCAGGTTGAGCTTGCCGTTCTTGCCGGGCGCCTTGCCTTCCATGTCGTTGACGGTGAAGTAACGGATGGTGCCCTCGAACATGTTGTCCCAGCCGGTGGTATGGCTGCCCACGAAGGACGGCGTGTGGGCATAGGGCGTGGGGAAGTCCTCGGGGATGTAGCCTTCCTTGCGGGCGTTGCCGATGAAGGCGTTGAGGTCGTCACCGATGACCTCGGCCATGCAGGTGGTGGAGATGGAGATCATGGCCGGCTTGTACAGGGCCTTGGCGTTCTGCAGTCCTTCCATGATGTTCTTCTGCCCGCCGAACACGGCGGCATCTTCGGTCATGGAATCGGAGACACAGGCGACGGGCTCGCGGAAGTGCCGGTTCAGGTAGGTGCGGAAATAGGCCACGCAACCCTGGGAACCGTGCACGTAAGGCAGGGTGTTCTCGAAACCCAGGGAGCACAGCACCGAACCCAGGGGCTGGCAGGCCTTGGCCGGGTCCACGGTCAGGGCCTCGCGCTGGAAGTTCAGTTCCTTGTACTCTTCCGTGGTGGTCCACTGAAAGACTTCCTGCACCTTTTCGGGGCTGTGGGCCTCCTCGGCGACGGCCCGCTTGCGGGCCAGGACTTCCTGATACTCCTCGCTCTGGAACAGGGGGTAGCAGGGCTTGATGTTGTCTGCGTTCTGGCTCATGGTGATTTCTCCTGCCGCGCCACCAATCTGTGGACGAACGGTCTGGAATGACATCTGTCGGTGGCCGTGACGCCGGTTGCGGCGGCGCCACGGTCAGGTTCAGGCGGCCTTGGTCGCCTCCGCGGCCTTCTTCCACGGGGCCTGGAGCTTGTCCCAGCAGGGATTGTTCAGGGTCATGTCCATGTCCCGGGCGAAGATGGCAAAGCCGTCATAGCCGTGGTAGGGACCGGAGTAATCCCAGGAGTGCATCTGCCGGAAGGGAATGCCCATCTTCTGGAAGATGTATTTCTCCTTGATCCCGGAGCCCACCAGGTCGGGCCGTACCCGCTTGACGAATTCCTCCAGCTCGTAGCCGGTGACATCGTCGTACAGCAGGGTGCCTTCACCCAGGTCCTTGATGGTGCGGTCGTAGTCGTCGTTGTGGGCGAACTCGTAACCGGCACCCACCACTTCCATGCCCAGGTCCTCGTAGGCGCCCACCACGTGACGGGGGCGCAGGCCACCCACGTAGAGCATCACCTTCTTGCCTTCCAGGCGCGGGCGGTACTTCTCGATGATGGCGTTCATCTCGGGGGTGTACCTGGCAATCACCCGTTCCGCCCCTTCCTGGATCTTCTCGTCGAACAGCGCGGCAATCTTGCGCAGGCTCTCGGCGATCTTGGTGGGACCGAAGAAGTTGTATTCCATCCACGGGATGCCGTACTTCTCTTCCATGTGGCGGGCCAGGTAGTTCATGGAGCGATAGCAGTGCAGCAGGTTCACCTTGGCCTTGGGGGCCAGTTCCAGCTCGGAAATGGTGCCGTCGCCGGACCACTGGGCCACCACCCGCAGCCCCATTTCCTCCAGCAGGATGCGGGAGGCCCAGGCGTCGCCGCCGATGTTGTAGTCGCCGGTCAGGGCCACGTCGTAGGGGGTGGATTCGAAGCTGGCATCGTCATCGCGGTTGGGCAGCACCCAGTCGCGGATGGCATCGTTGGCGATGTGGTGACCCAGGGACTGGGACACGCCACGGAAACCCTCGCAGCGCAGCGGCACCACCGGCTTGTCCAGTTCCTTGGCCTTCTTCTTGGAGACGGACTCGATGTCGTCACCGATCAGGCCCACCGGACACTCGGACTGGATGCTGATGCCCTTGTGCAGGGGAAACAGGGTCTGGATCTCGTCGATGAGCTTTTCCAACTTCTTGTCGCCGCCGAAGACGATGTCCTTCTCCTGGAAGTCCGAGGTGAAGTTCATGGTGCCAAAAGCGTTGATGCCGGTGTGGCCGGTGTAGTAGTTGCGGCGACCGGCGCGGGAATACTGGCCGCAGCCGACGGGGCCGTGGGAAATATGGACCATGTCCTTGATGGGGCCCCAGACCACGCCCTTGGAACCGGCGTAGGCACAACCGCGGATGGTCATCACCCCGGGCACCGACTTGCGGTTGGAGACGATGCACTTCTTGGCCTGTTCCACATTGGGGTCACTGACGGCCAGGTGCTTGGCACGGTCCTTCCGGGCCTTCTCCGGATAGACCTCGAGGACTTCCTGGATCAGGGCCTCGGCTTCTTCGCGTTTCATTGCGCACATTGCGATTTGCTCCTCTTGCGCCGCCACTTATCCGTGGACACGCGCCAGGTGGAATGCTCATGAACACGCCGCGTCGCGGCGCGCCTGCCAGCGGAAGGCCCCCTCGGGGCACCTCCCTTCCGGCCCAGCCCCTTATGCGGTGGCTTCTTCTTCCGCGGTCTTGCCGACGATGCTCTCGTCTTCCGCGTCGAGGATGCCGAACTCCATCAGCAGGTCTTCCAGTTCATCCATGGTGCAGGGGGTGGGGACCACGAACAGCTTGTTGTCGATGACCTTGCGGGCCAGGGCCCGGTATTCGTCGGCCTGCTTGGCCTTGGGGTCGTACTCGATCACGGTCATGCGGCGGATTTCGGCCCGCTGCACCACGTTGTCCCGGGGCACGAAGTGGATCATCTGGGTGCCCAGCTTTTCGGCCAGGGCGATGATCAGCTCGTCTTCGCGGTCGGTGTTGCGGCTGTTGCAGATCAGGCCGGCCAGACGGACGCTGCCGGAGCTGGCATACTTCACGATGCCCTTGGCGATGTTGTTGGCCGCGAACATGGCCATCATCTCGCCGGAGACCACGATGTAGATCTCCTGGGCCTTGTTTTCGCGGATGGGCATGGCGAAACCACCGCAGACCACGTCGCCGAGCACGTCGTAGAAGACGAAGTCCAGGTCTTCCTCATAGGCGCCTTCCTCTTCCAGGAAGTTGATGGCGGTGATGACGCCGCGACCGGCGCAACCCACGCCCGGCTCGGGACCGCCGGACTCGACGCACTTGATGCCGGCATAACCGGTCTTGAGCACGTCTTCCAGTTCCAGGTCTTCCACGCTGCCGGCATCGGCGGCCATCTGCATGATGGTTTCCTGGGCCTTGGCGTGCAGGATCAGACGGGTGGAGTCGGCCTTGGGGTCGCAGCCGACGATCATGATCTTCTTGCCGGCCTCGGCCAGGGCCGCCACCAGGTTCTGGGTGGTGGTGGACTTGCCGATACCACCTTTACCGTAGATTGCACATTGACGAAGGGCCATGGCTTTGTTCTCCTCTGCCTGACTGTTGCGATGGGGTGTGTGTGCAATCTGTATTTAGCAATCCTTGTGCCAGATCGAAAATAAATACATAAATTACTGTTTAATAAAACAAAAAAATCATCATAACGTCCGACACCGGACGTGAGATACACGACAAAGACCCTGGTTCTGTATGGATAACGACACCCCGCCCCCCCCTTCCCTGCCCGCCACGGCCCGCCTGCCCATCAATCGCTGCAATCTGCCCGCGGTGATCCTGGGCAGTCTCACCTTTCAGGACCACCCCGCCCCGCTGGAGCTGGACGGGGTGCGGGCACTGCACGGGGATTTGTGGCGTCATCTGGACGGGCTGGAGGAGCCGGCGGTCCGCATCCATGACTTCATGGCCTACATGCGCGGTCATTTCTGCCTGGATGATCCGGCGGCCTGCGGGCTGGCGGAGGGGGAAACCGGCGGACGGGAGCGGGCGGACTACCTGCGCACCCTCCGGGGCTGGTGGTTCAACCCGGACGGCCGGGAGGCGGCAGTGCTCAAAGGCTGGGTGGAATCCCGTTTCGGACTGATCACCCGTTTTCACCGGGAACCCCTGCCGGATGCGGAGTCACTGGCCTATGGGCGGTTCATGCAGGAACGGGCGGGCGGGGTCTACAACACCAACGCCCTGGAATCACAGCTGGACCTGCTGTACTCCTATACCCAGTACGAGCTGCGGCGGCGAGCACCCGAGCGCACCCATCTCACCCTGTACCGGGGCGTGAACCGGCTGGCAGACCACGAGGTGCTGGCCCGTCTGCCCGGTGGCCAGGCCCTGGTGCTGTTGAATAACGTGAATGCCTTCAGCGCGGTGCGGGAACGGGCGGACGAGTTCGGGGACTACATCCTGACGGTGAAGGTGCCGACGGCCAAGGTCTGCTGCTTCCAGGACCTGTTGCCGGGGGTACTGCAGGGCGAGGGAGAGCACCTGGTGATCGGCGGGGTGTATCGGGTGAAGGTGAGCCTGATGTAGCAAAGCCCCTCAGGGCTTTTGTGTCGGCCTGCGGTACCAGAACCAGGTGAGGCGGCGGGAGCGCAGGGCAAAGGGCACCAGCAGCACCGTCGCCGTCACCAGAAAATGCTGCCAGGGAGAAAACCACTGGGCCTTGCGCCCCGAGGTCCGCACCGTCGGTTCCGGCAACACGTAAAACCGCTGCCCGCGGCGCCGCCCCCAGCCCTTGAGGCGGCGGGACAGGAACACCTCCTCCCCCGCATAGACCTTTTCACTGAAGCCGCCCACGGCCTGGAAGGCCTCCCGGGTACAGAAGACATAACACCCGGCCACCAGCCCCAGTCTCAGGGACAGCCCGTTCCAGAACCGGCTCCCCAGACGATAGAACCCGTACTCCAGGTGGTCGAACTCCAGCCGGGCACCCCCGGCGCAGACCTCCCCCGAGGCCAGGGCGTCCAGGCTGGCCCGCAGCAGCGCCCGGGACGGCCAGGTATCGGCATCCACGAAGATCAGCCAGTGCCCCCGCGCCACTTTGGCCCCCGCATTGCGGGCGCGGGCGATACGGCGCACCGGCTCATGCACCACGACGGCGCCCGCCGCCCGGGCGATGTCAGGGGTGTCGTCGTCGGAATCGTTGTCGACGACGATGATTTCATACGACGCCGACAGGCCGTCACAGGCCTGCCGGAGGTTGTCCAGGGTGCGCCCCAGCAGCTCGGCCTCGTTCCAGGCGGGAATGACGAGGGAAACCTGGGGGGTGGCTTTTGGCATCAGCCCACCCAGACCCGGGCATTTCTGAACATCCGCAACCACGGGCCGTCCTCGGCCCAGTCACGGGGATGCCAGGAATACTGCACGGTGCGGAACACCCGCTCCGGGTGGGGCATCATGATGGTCACCCGGCCATCCTCCGTGGTCAGCCCGGTGATGCCCAGGGGAGAACCGTTGGGGTTGGCCGGATAGCGCCGGGCCGGCTCGCCCCGATTGTCCACATAGCGCAGGGACACCAGCCCCGAGTCCATCACCGCTTCAGCCAGGTCGCCGCCAAAATCCGCCCTGCCCTCGCCATGGGCCACGGCGATGGGCAGCCGGGAGCCTTCCATGCCCCTGAGCAGCACCGAGGGGCTGGGCATCACTTCCACCAGGGACAGGCGGGCCTCGAACTGCTCCGAGCGGTTGCGCTCAAAACGGGGCCAATGTCCGGCACCGGGAATCAAATCCTTGAGCTGGGACAGCATCTGGCAGCCGTTGCACACCCCCAGGGAGAAGGTGTCCGGCCGGTGGAAGAAGGTCTGGAAGACCTCCCGCAGGCGGGGGTTGAACAGGATGGAACGGGCCCAGCCGCCACCGGCGCCCAGCACGTCGCCGTAAGAGAAACCGCCGCAGGCTACCAGGCCGCGGAAGTCCGCCAGATCCACCCGACCCTCGATGAGGTCGGTCATGTGCACGTCCACGGCGGCAAAGCCGGACAGGTGGAAGGCTGCGGCCATCTCCACCTGACCGTTCACCCCCTGCTCCCGCAGGATCGCCACCCGGGGACGGGTGCCGGTCTGGATGAAGGGCAGGGCCGGATCCTCGGACGGGTCAAAGCCCAGCACCGGGGACAGGCCGGGGTCATCGTCGTCGGCCAGCGCCTCGAAGGCCTCCCGGGCGCAGTCGGGATCATCCCGCAGGGCCTGCATGCGGTAACTGGTTTCGGCCCAGCACTGGTACAGCGCGCTGCGGGGGGCCTGGAACAGGGTGTGATGACCCCGGCGCAGGACGATGGCCTGATCGTCGTTGAGGGTGCCGATGACATGGCTGTGATGGCCCAGACCGGCCCTCTGGAGTACCGCCAGCACGTCTTCCACGGCATCATGATGCACCTGTATCACCGCACCCAGCTCCTCGCAGAACAGGGCGGCGTGGTCATCCTCGCCCAGGTCATCCAGATGGACGGTGACGCCGGTGCGGCCAGCAAAGGCCATCTCGCACAGGGTGGCCAGCAGCCCGCCGTCGGAGCGGTCGTGATAGGCCAGCAGATCACCCTCCCGACTCAGTTCCTGAATCGCGGCGAAGAAGCGCTTGAGCATGTCCGGATCATCCAGATCCGGGGCATGATGCCCCACCTGGCCGAACACCTGAGCCAGGGCGGAACCGGCCAGACGGCGCTGGCCCTTGCCCAGATCGATGAGGATCAGGTCGGTATCCCCCTGGTCGGTGACCAGCGCCGGCGTGAGGGTGTTGCGCACATCGCTCACCGGGGCAAAGGCGGAGATGATCAGGGACAGGGGCGCGGTCATCACCCGCTCCTCGCCGTCCTGTTGCCAGACCGTGCGCATGGACAGGGAGTCCTTGCCCACCGGAATGGCAATGCCCAGGCGGGGGCACAGCTCCTCGCCCACGGCCCTGACGGTGTCGAACAGGGCCGCGTCCTCCCCCGGATGACCCGCCGCGGCCATCCAGTTGGCGGAGAGGCGGATCAGGGACAGGTGGTCCACCGCCGCCGCGGCCATGTTGGTGATGGCCTCGCCGATGGCCATGCGGCCGGAAGCGGCGGGATGCACCAGGGCGATGGGGGTCCGTTCCCCCATGGCCATGGCTTCGCCGGTGTAAGACCAGTAATCGCTGGCGGTGACCGCCACGTCCGCCACCGGCACCTGCCAGGGGCCGACCATCTGATCCCGAGCCACCAGCCCGGTCACGGTGCGGTCGCCGATGGTGATGAGGAAGGACTTGGAGGCCACGGCGGGCAGACGCAGGACCCGGCGCACGGCCTCCCCCAGATCCATGACCGAGGTATCCACCTCCGGTTTCTGGAAACTGCGATGATGCACGTCCCGAAGCATTTTCGGCGGCTTGCCCAGCAGCACTTCCATGGGCAGGTCCACGGGATGATTGGCAAACAGGGCATCCCCCACCAGCAGACGCCGCTCGGCGGTGGCCGTACCCACCACGGCAAAGGGCGCCCGCTCCCGCTCGCACAGGGCGGTGAAGGCCTCCAGGCGGCGGGCGTCGATGGCCAGGACGTAACGCTCCTGGGCCTCGTTGCACCAAATCTCCATGGGGGACAGGCCCGGCTCGTCGGAGGGCACGGTGCGCAGTTCGATGCTGCCGCCGCGACCGGCGTCATTGAGAATCTCGGGGATGGCATTGGACAGGCCACCGGCCCCCACGTCATGGATGGAAAGGATGGGGTTATCCGCGCCCAGGGCGGTACAGCGGTCGATGACCTCCTGGCAGCGGCGCTCGATCTCCGGATTGCCCCGCTGCACGGAGGCGAAATCCAGTGCCAGGGCGCTCTCGCCACTGGCCATGGAGGAGGCAGCACCCCCGCCCAGACCGATGAGCATGGCCGGGCCGCCCAGCACCACCACGGGGGTGCCTTCCGGCAGGGCCAGCTTCTCCACGTGCTCGGCGCGAATGCTGCCCACGCCGCCGGCGATCATGATGGGCTTGTGATAGCCCTTGAGTTCCGGTTCTCCCGCGCCGGGCACCAGGGCCTCGTAGGTGCGGAAATAGCCCGCTAGGGCGGGACGGCCGAATTCATTGTTGAAGGCGGCGGCGCCGATGGGGCCGTCCAGCATGATCCGGCAAGCGGATTCGATGCGCTCGGGCTTGCCGAAGTCCTGTTCCCAGGGCTGCTGGAAACCGGGGATGCGCAGATTGGACACCGAGAACCCGGTGAGTCCCGCCTTGGGCTTGGAGCCTCGGCCCGTGGCCCCCTCGTCGCGGATCTCGCCGCCGGAACCGGTGGCGGCACCGGGGAACGGGGAGATGGCGGTGGGGTGGTTGTGGGTCTCCACCTTCATGATGATGGGCAGGTCCAGCGGTTGATCCCGATATTCGCCGCTCACCGGGTCCGGGGTCAGGCGTCGGGCCTTGTGGCCCTGGATCACCGAGGCGTTGTCCCGGTAGGCGGAGAGGATGCCTTCAGGGGCATGGGCATGGGTGTTGCGGATCATGGCAAACAGGGATTTTTCCTGGGGCTTGCCGTCGATCACCCAGTCCGCGTTGAAGATCTTGTGGCGGCAGTGCTCCGAATTGGCCTGGGCAAACATCATCAGTTCCACGTCGGCGGGATCCCGGCCCAGGGCCTCGTAGGCATCGGCCAGGTAGTCGATCTCGTCCTGGGTCAGGGCCAGGCCCAGTTCCCCGTTCACCCGGGCCAGGACGCCATGGGGGTCGTCCCCCAGGGGGATCGTCCGCAGCGGTGCCGGCGCCGCGTTGGAGAACAGGGCCACCGCCTCGTCCCGTTCATGGAGGACGGTTTCGGTCATGCGGTCATGGAGCAGGGGCAGAATGCGTGCCAGGGCCTCGACGTCCAGGGGGGTGTCGCTGTCGATCCACCAGGCGGTGCCCCGCTCGATGCGCCTGACCACGCCGTCCAGGCCGCAATTGCGGGCGATATCGGTGGCCTTGCTGGACCAGGGGGAGAGGGTGCCGATGCGGGGGACCACCAGGATCAGCCGGCCCCGTCCTGGGTCGGCGGTGCCGCCACCGTAGGTCAGCAGCTGTTCCAGCACCTGACGATCATGGGCACTGGGTTCCCGCTCCGTCTGCACGAAGTGCTCGAAACGGGCGCTGACGGCGGTAATGGACGGCACCGCTTGGCGCAGGGCCTCCAACAGGCGTTGACGGCGGAAGGTGGAGAGGGAAGGACTACCCGGCAGACACAGCATCGATGACCCCGAACTTACGGTGCATAAAGGGGCCATGATACTGCAAAGCGGCCAGGGACGGGGATGGGGTTGCATCGACTTGCCGCCCCTGGCACAGGCTTCGTATACTCCGGGCCATTTGCAAAATTCCTACCATAATACTCAACCCCTTCGGACAGAACATGCCTATGACCATCCAGTCCTTCCACCCCCCCGTTCGCACCCTGATGGGCCCCGGCCCCTCCGATATCAACCCCCGGGTACTGGCCGCCATGAGCCGCCCCATCATCGGTCATCTGGACCCGGCCTTCGTCGGCATGATGGATCAGATGAAGGATCTGCTGCAGTATGCCTTCCAGACCTGCAATGCCCTGACCCTGCCTGTCTCCGCCCCCGGTTCCGCCGGCATGGAAACCTGCTTCGTCAACCTGGTGGAACCCGGCGATACGGTGGTGGTGTGCATCAACGGCGTGTTCGGCATGCGCATGAAGGAAAACGTGGAACGCTGCGGCGGCACCCCGGTGGTGGTGGAATGCGACTGGGGTCGTCCGGTGGACCCCCAGCAGCTGGAAGACACCCTCAAGGCCCACCCCGAAGCCCGTCTGGTGGCCTTTGTCCACGCCGAGACCTCCACCGGGGCCTGTTCCGATGTGAAGACCCTCACCCAGGTGGCCCATGCCCATGACTGTCTGGTGATCGTGGACACCGTCACCGGCCTGGGTGGCTGTGAACTGCGGGTGGACGACTGGGGCGTGGACGCCATCTACTCCGGTACCCAGAAATGTCTGTCCTGCACCCCGGGCCTGGCACCGGTGAGCTTCAGCGAGGCCGCGGTGGCCCGCATCAAGGCCCGTAAACATCCAGTACAGAGCTGGTTCATGGACCTGAACCTGGTGATGGGCTATTGGGGCCCCAATGCCAAGCGGGCCTATCACCATACCGCCCCCATCAATGCCCTCTATGCCCTCCACGAAGCCCTGGTGCTGTTGCAGGAAGAAGGTCTGGAAAATGCCTGGGCACGGCACCGGCATCATCACGAAGCCCTGAAGGCGGGTCTGGAGGCCATGGGTCTGAACCTGCTGGTGGACGAGGCCCACCGCCTGCCCCAGCTCAATGCGGTGAAAGTGCCCGACGGCGTGGACGAAGCCCGGGTGCGCGGTCTGCTGCTGGAGCGCTACGGCCTGGAAATCGGCGCCGGACTGGGGCCGCTGGCGGGCAAGATCTGGCGCATCGGCCTGATGGGCTTTGGCTGCAACCGCAAGAACGTGCAACTCTGCCTGCATGCCCTGGAAGCGGTGCTGCTGGAAATGAACGCCCCCATCGAGGGTGGCCACGCCCTGCCTGCCGCATCCCGCATATACGCCGGCTAAGCGGGGAAAAAGGTACCCGCCATCAATGCCTGGGCCTGGGTGGTGACAGCGTCCGCCACCCGGTCATCCAGGGCATTGCGCCACGGCTGAGGCATGGACGCCTCACCGTACAGGGCACCGGCGATCATCCCGGCGATGGCCCCGGTGGTGTCTGCATCCCCACCCCGATTCACCACATCCACCAGACAGTCTTCCAGGTTGTCCGTGTCGAACAGGGCCTGGAACACTGCCCGCAGGGTGTGGACGATGAACCCACTGGGATTTTCCTCCCGCTTGCCCCGGAACCGGAACTCCGGATGGGCCGTCACCAGGGTCTGCACCGGCCCCTGAAGCAGATCCCCGCAGCCGTGTCCCTCAATCGCCATCCGCACCATGGTGGCCACACAGGCTGTCCCCGCGTCCGACAAGGGGTGATGGTGGGTGATTCTTCCCTGCAGGTGACAGGCGGCGTGAAGCGTCTCCAGGGGCTGATTCAAGGTGGCCAGCACCACGGGCAGGACCCGCATGCAGGCGCCATTGCCCGCGTCATTGTCGTTGAGCGGCGTCTCGATCTCACCGGTGCGCCGGTACCGGATGATGCCGCGACGCACGGTATGGCCGATATCCACCGGACGATCCCGCATCCACTGACTGAAGGCTTCGGCCATGGCCACCCCGTCCAGGTCGCCGGAGGTCAGGATCGCCCGGCCCAGGGCCAGGCTCATGGTGGTGTCGTCGGTGACGGCGCCGGCCTTGAGGTTCAGCCAACCGCCACCGATGATGCGCCGATGCACCCCATGAACGGCCTGTATCTCCCGAGGTGTCATGAACTCCACCGTGGCCCCCAGGGCATCCCCCACGGCCAATCCCAGATAGGCCCCCAGTCCCCGTTGCAGCGGTGCGTTCGACAATCAGACCTCCGGCCCGAAACACACCGCATAGTCCTGACAGACCTCACAGGACGGTGACCGGCAGATCAGGATGTCTTCGGCCAGGCAGAGCTGGCGGTAGAGGAATTTTTTCCATTTCATGTCCTGGGCATTGAGTGCCACCAGCCCCGGGAAATTGTCCCGCATCAGCCGGGTGAGGTGATCACGATTGCACAGCCCAAGATCCTGCCAGAGATGATCCGGCCCCATGCAGGCGGCGGCCACGATGGTGGCCAGCCAGACCTCGGAGGGGTCCCGGCCCCTGCGATGGGACAGCAGCAAATGCTGGAGATCCCGCCGTTCGTCCAGGCGCTGCACTTCCATCGGCTCCAGGGCCGGTGGATTGAGGGTCAGCCCCGGAAAGTGACGACCGAGCATCTGCCGATAATCACTGCCAGATAGCCCCAGGTACGCTGGCAGGACGCCGCGACCACCGACCCAGGCGGACAACAGAGCGGCCAGCAGGTCATCATTGGGCAATCCCCTGGCATGGGCAAGCAGCCGGCCGTGGAGGCTGTCCGCCCTATACATGTCGGCCTCGGCAACCGCATCGCAACCACCGACCGGGGATGGATGACCGGCACGGTGCCGGCGATGGGGGCTTTTTTTCCAATGCGTGGTACCCACCGGCACCGGCATGACGGCCTGGGAAGCTGCCATATTCAACGCAGACGGATTCACTGGCATGGCTACGTCCTCATGTTGCCTGTGGTCTTGACCATCCGGGGCCTGCAGACTGCATCACCAAAATTGCGCGAGAAGCCCCCGGCTTTAGCCGTGGGGAGGGTGTCAAGCGCACTGGGTGGTTTCTTCCGCGGCCATGTCCAGGCGCCCGGCGGCCATCATCTCCCGGTACACGGCCATCACCGCATCCTCGATGGGGGCCATGGCATGCTCGCCGTTGGGCATGATCCCGGCCGCCTCAAGTACCGACCAGGGTTCAATGCCGATGCGGGCACAGAGCAGCACCTCGCAGTCCTCCAGGGCCCGCACCGTGCTGGCCAGCACCTGGGCCCGGTCATTGCAGGCTTCCGGTCCGGTGCAGTACAGATCCGCCCGCCGGTGCCCCTCGAACCGGACCCCGTCCGGCGTGGCCTTGTAAATCAGAAACTCCCGGGCATAGCCAAAATGCTGATTGACCAGGCCGCCGCCCTTGGTGGCCACCGCCATCAGCACCGGGCGGACGGATGGTGGTGTGGCAGATGCAGCCGAAGGGATTGAAGTCACAGTGCCTCCCTGGCGCTTGCGCGCCGCCATGCGTTCCCTGATCGCCGCCTGGACCTGATCCCGGCGTTCACGGACCGCCTCGTAGTCCGGCAGATCCTGATCGATGCGCGCCAGGCTGAATGCCTCGCTCCGATCCTCGCCCAGCATGCCCACGGCGTCGGCACGGCACTGGCGGCAATGGCGCATCATGTTCATGTCGCCCTCACAGGCATCCCGCAGGGCGGACAGTTCCGCCTCGGTGGGTTCGCGCTGGCCGTTGAGACCGAAATAGGTGCCGTGGGCCGGGTCGGAGATCAGGGGCATGACATTGTGCAAAAAAGCCCCCTTCTCCTTGACCCTGCGGGAGACCTCCTTGAGATGGTGATCGTTGATACCCGGAATCATCACCGAGTTCACCTTCACCAGAACGCCCCGCTCCACCAGCATCTCCAGGCCTTTCTGCTGCTGGCTGATCAGAATCCGCGCCCCTTCCAGGCCGAACACCCGGCGACGCTCCCACAGCACCCAGGGATGGATGCGGGCGCCGATCTCCGGATCGATGCTGTTGATGGTGATGGTGACATGATCCACCCCCAGGGCCACCAGATCATCCACATGCTGGGGCAATGACAGGCCGTTGGTGGACAGACAGAGCTTGATGCCGGGGTCCTGCTCCCGGATGCCCCGGAAGGTGGCAAAGGTGCGGGTGGGGTTGGCCAGGGCGTCACCGGGTCCGGCGATGCCCACCACGGTCATCTCGGGGATGGAAGCCGCGACGGTCAGGGCCTTGTGGATGGCCTGAGCCGGCTTGAGGACCTCGGACACCACGCCGGGACGGGACTCGTTGGCGCAGTCGTACTTGCGGTTGCAGTAATGACACTGGATGTTGCAGGCCGGGGCCACCGCCAGATGCATGCGGGCAAAGTGGTGATGGGCCTCTTCCGAGTAGCAGGGGTGATCCTGAATCTTGGCCTGGATGTGGGCGGGCAGTCCGGATTTGCGACCGTGGCTGTCGCCGCAACCGGAACTGGTGCTGGCGCACCCACCCTGGACGGTGACGGGGATTTGAATGATTCTGTCGGGCTTTGGGTCCATCACAATCCTCCCAGGGTGCCCGCCGCAGCGGGATTGGCTTGGTTTTCCTGGAGGAATGCAAGACCTGTGCCCAGCCTTTAATGGCAGGTATTAATCTGTTTTTAATGCATAAAAAAAAGATCACCCAGGGAGAATGTGGGGCTTGCCACAGGGAAATGTCGGGAAAGTCACCACCGGCTAGACAAAGCCGTAGCGGGGAATGACCGCCTCCGGGTGCAGGTCGAACTGTGCGTCATACCCCACCTGAACCAGGTACAGACCGTCCGGCGGCGCCGTCACCCCGCCCTGGCTGCGATCCCGGGCTTCCCGCAGTTCCGCCAGCCAGTCACTGGGTCGCTCGCCCCGACCCACGCACATGAGGGCGCCGGCGATATTGCGCACCATGTGATGCAAAAAGGCATTGGCCCGAATATCCAGATAGATGAAATCCCCATCGCGGGTCACCGACACCGACTGCACCTCCCGGATGGGATGACGGGCCTGACAACCCAGGGCACGGAAACTGCTGAAATCATGTTCGCCCAGCAGATGCTGGGCCGCCTCGTGCATGGGCTCCGCCGCCAGGGGACGGTAGTACCAGGTCACCCGTCTGCGCAGAATCGCGGGACGGGCCAAACGATTCAGAAAAATATAACGATAGCGGCGCCAGCGGGCAGAAAAACGGGCATGGAAATCCGGCGCCACGGGCCTGACCCATTGCAGGCTGATTTCCGGCGTGAGATGGCTGTTGCCCCCCAGCAGCCAGGCATGGAGCGGACGTTGGGCAGTGGTATCAAAATGGACGATCTGGCAGGTGGCATGGACCCCGGCATCGGTTCGGCCAGCACAGGTCACCTGCACCGGATGATTGGCCACTTTGGCCAGTGCCTGTTCCACCAAAGGCTGAATGGTGCGGCCATCTTTTTGCTGCTGCCAGCCCCGGAATCCGGAGCCGTCGTATTCAAGTCCGATTGCCAGTCGACGGGGGGTGTCGTTCATTGAATTCGCGGGGCATGAATGGGAGACGGGATAATACCAGTTCCCGGCATCAATGCAGGGCAGCCAGTAGCAGCGGCAACAGGATCAGACACAGCAACAGCCACTGACCCGGTCCCGGTGCCGGTAAGGGATCCAGGGAAATAGGTGCCAGCGGTGCCTTGTCTGCCTGCACCAGCACCTCCCGAAACAGGCCAGTGGCCCGCTGCCCCAGCCCCTGAAGCCGTGCCCTGGGGCCTTGGGGTACGGTATCCGGACGGCCAGCGGCGGCCAATATCCGCACCTGGGGCAGTGCCTCCAGGGTCAGCACCAGCCGCACGGCAAAACGTTCCCTGGGCAGGCCCAAGGGCGCCAGGGGACGGGTGAGCCACAACAGCCCCTTGACCAGGGATTCCCGGGTGGTGACATGGAGTAACCAGACCACAGCGGCCACCGCCAGCACCAGCACCAGGGTCTGCTGCAAGCCCATCACCAGACCTTCCCGTCCCGGAGACCAGGTCCCCATCCACTCCAGCACCGGTGTACCGGGAGTGAACCAGCCAAAGATCAAAATGATGGAGAGAAAAAACCATTTAAGACGCCGGGTCATGGCCAGGAACTGCTCCAGGCCCCCGGCGCCGGTGGCCGCCAGCGCGACGGCAGCCAGAAAACCACCCACCGTCAGCACCGCCCAGTTGGCCTGGGCCACACACAGGATGAACAGCATCACTCCCAGAATCTTGAGGGCCGGGTGCATCCGTCAACGGATTTGTTGCAAAAGTTCCCTGGCCTGCTGCTGCTGCAGGGCGTCCCCTTCTTCCAGCACATCGGCCAAGGTGGCCCGGGCGCCTTCTTGATCGCCCATTTCGATGTAGGCACGGGCCAGGTCCAGCTTGGTGCTGACTTCGTCATCCAGGACAAAATCATCAATCATGATGTCGTCATCCTGGTCCAGTGGTCGCAAATCGGACTGGGTCATCTCATCTTCGGGCAGGCGCAACCTGGCCATGTCATCCTTGTCCTGGGGTTTTTCTGCCCCGTCGGCCACTGGCCCGGAGGGGGTACGGTCCGCATCCGCCGACAGTTCTTTCCTGACAGTATCGCTCTCGGCCCACCCCAGATCTTCCAGGGCAGCCTGTAAGGTATCGTCTTCCTCCTTGACCTTCTCTGGCGAGTGATCCGGCGCGGTACTGTCGGGAAATTCCAGGTCCTCCAGATCGAAGATCGGGTCGGTATCTGGTTTCTGGATTGAATCAGCTTTCGGTTCAGCAGAGGGTTCCTCTGCCACCGTCTCTTTATCCAGCCGGACCCGGTCATCAGGGGGGGGCGCCGGTTCTGACAGGGATGTTTCCAGTTGGGAAACGTCCACAATCACATCGTCATCATCCCCCGCAGGGGCAAACGGATTTGGAGCAGGTGCAGCGCCAGCCTGATGGTACAGCGGGTTATCAGGGCTCAGTTCCTGTCCCATGGTGACAATGCGATCCCACAGGGCAGAAGGCTGGTCTCCCTTTTGCTCCAAAAAACGGGCTGCTGTCTGGTCAAATGCGGCCTGATCGCCACTGCCAAAATGGCTTTCCGCCAGCTTGAACTGGTAACTGATCCGTTCTGGAGCGTACTCCAGAGCAGCTTCGAGCAAATCGGCGGCCTGTTGATACAGGCCATAGCCCATGTACACGTCCGCTTCGGCGATGACTTCGTCAGGAGTGACCTTGTCCCAGCTTTCTTCCGCCTCGGCCTCGATGGGGGCGATGTCATCCTGGTCAACCCGTACAGGCAAAGTTGCCTCAGGCTCGGTTGACGAGGTGGCGGGGGGATCATCCGTAGCGATCTGCTCGGCTTCTGCAGGGGGTGCAGCGGCGGCCATCAGGCCGGCACCCGCCACCACTGTCCCGGTGGTGGGTCCGGCCCCTGGTGCCGGAGTCGGGGGCGAAGCAGGTTGTCTGTCAGTCAACGGCAGGGCATCCGTGGTGATTGCCCTGTCATCATCGGCCCGATCCCGCAACCGCCGCAGGGTCAGCATGATCAGCGCCAGTACAAGCAAAATACCAAAACCACCCCCCACCAGCAGGGCAGGGTTGCGCAATAGATCCGCCATCCAACCGTCGCTCTCGGGCGACGTGGCCGACGGCGGGGAGGCAGGCGCCTGGGGCGCCGCAGGAGACGATAAGGGCTCAGGGGTGATATGAGGCGTACCTGACAAGATGGCCGCTTCATTCCGGGCCAGTTGCTCCTGCAACTGAGCCAGTTGCTGATTATTCAGGGCCAGCAGCCGACTCTGGCGCTCCAGCAATGCCTCCAGTTCATGCACCCGTTCCCGCAGTTCCAGGCTTTCCTGACGACGGCTTTCGCTGGTTTCCCGCAACAGGGCCAATTCCTGCTTCAGATCGGCGGCACCGGTGGCATCCACCCCGCCGGAATCAGCCAGAATTTCCAGACGACCGGTGGTTTCCGTTGCCGTGGCAAGGGGCTGGGGCGCTGGCACGGTTGCCGCTGTGTCCGGGGTTGCAGGACGTTGAGGACTGGGAGGCTGATCAGCGACGGTGCGGGTCCGGTATTCCTGCCACAGGCGATGCTGGGCAGCCACCTCCCGACGGGCGGCCGCAGCGGTGAGCGCCGTGATGTCATCCCGATCCGGCACCCGAAGCACACTGCCGCTGAGCAGATTGTTGATATTATTATCGGCAAAAGCCTCGGGATTGGCCTGCAACAGGGCCATCATCATCTGCTCCACCGAAATGTCAGGATCAGGCCGCAGCCGGGCACCCAGATCCCACATGGTGTCCCCCGGCCTGACCCGATAGCGGGTCGGTGGTGGGGCTGGGGTGGTGGGGCGTGATGGCGCAGCAAGTGCCGGGGGCGCCTCCGTGGGGGTACGGGCCGGGGCCTGTGATTGCTCAAACCGGGTGGGCGGGTCCAGCAGGATCGTATATTCCCGCACCAGCCGGCCACCGGGCCAACTGGCTTCGATCAAAAAATTGAGAAAAGGCTCTCGTACCGGGTTGCGGGAGGTGACCCGAACCACATGACGGCCATCGGGGGTGGTGATCGGCTCAAATTGCAGGTCGGACAACACATGGGAGCGATCCATACCCATGCGCTGGAACAGGGCTTCTGGTGCCAGCCGGATCACCAGATCCTGTATTTCTCCCTGCTGCACCGACAACAACTGGATTTCTGCACGCAGAGGCTGATTCAGTGCAGAGCGTGCCTCAATCTCACCCAGGCCGAGCGCATGGGCCGCCCCCGGTGCCATCAGCGCCCACAAGGCGGTTCCCAAAGCCAGTCTGCGCACGGCATGCCCCTCTTACTGAAACGATGTGGCCACATCTCCCGCCGATATGTCCCTGCACCCGCCTATGGGGTGACATGGGTGCAGGGATTCCCGGAACTACAGAAAATCTTTTATCAAAACTTCCGCGATTTGAATACTGTTCAAGGCCGCGCCCTTGCGGACATTGTCCGCCACCACCCACAGGTTCAGGCCCCGGGGATGGGAGATGTCTTCCCGGATGCGCCCCACGAAAACCGGATCCTGGGCGGCGCTTTCGCTGACCGCCGTGGGGTAGCCGCCGTCACGGCGTTCGTCCATGACCACCACGCCGGGCGCCCTGGACAGCAGTTCACGGGCCTGCTGAGCGGTGAGCTTGTCGCGGGTCTCGATGTGTACCGCCTCGGAATGGCCGTAGAACACGGGCACGCGCACCGTGGTGGGGTTCACCTGGATCCGGTCATCCTCCATGATCTTGCGGGTCTCCCAGACCATCTTCATCTCTTCCTTGGTGTAGCCATTGTCCATGAAGACGTCGATGTGGGGCAGGACATTGAAAGCGATCTGCTTGGGATAGACCTTGCATTCCACCGGCTTGCCGTTGAGCAGCTGAGCGGTCTGGGTCGCCAGTTCCTCGATGGCCTCCTTGCCGGTGCCGGATACGGCCTGGTAGGTGGCCACGTTGACCCGCTCGATGCCGGCGGCATCGTGCAGGGGCTTGAGGGCCACCAGCATCTGAATGGTGGAGCAGTTGGGGTTGGCGATGATGCCCCGGTTCTTGTACCCGGCCACCGCATGGGGGTTGACCTCCGGTACCACCAGCGGGATGTCGTCGTCGTAACGGAACTGGGAGGTGTTGTCGATCACCACGCAACCGGCGGCAGCGGCCTTGGGTGCATACTCCATGGACACGGAGGCACCGGGTGAAAACAGGCCGATCTGCACCTTGGAGAAATCGAAGGTGGCCAGGTCTTCCACCACCAGTTGCTGGTTACCGAAGGCCACCCGGCTGCCGGCGGAGCGGCTGCTGGCCACGGCATGGACATTGCCTACCGGGAACTTGCGTTCCGCCAGGATGGACAACATGGTCTCGCCCACGGCGCCGGTGGCGCCCACCACGGCCACATCATAGGTTTTGCTCATCGTTCAATAATTCCTTGGATTCGGTATCTGTCGTTCGAACTGCGTTGTGTATCAGTCTAACAGGTACGCCGGTATCCGCACGAAAAACCCGGATACCGGCATGCGCTGCCTTGCCCGTCAGTCCGCCAGTGCGGCCACCACCGCCTCGCCCATCTCCCGGGTGCCCACCTTACGGCAGCCTTCGGTCCAGATGTCGGCGGTGCGCAGCCCCTGATCCAGCACCCGACCCACCGCGGCTTCCACGCGGGCGGCCTGGGCCTCCTCGTTCAGGGTGTAGCGCAGCATCATGGCCACCGACAGCAGGGTGGCCAGCGGATTGGCCACGCCCTGACCGGCAATGTCCGGGGCGGAGCCGTGAATGGGTTCGTACATGCCCTTGCCCTGGGCATCCAGGGAAGCGGAAGGCAGCATGCCGATGGAACCGGTGAGCATGGCGGCGGCGTCGGAGAGGATATCGCCGAACATGTTTTCCGTCACGATCACGTCGAACTGCTTGGGTGCCCGCACCAGCTGCATGGCCGCATTGTCCACGTACATGTGGGACAGGGCCACCTTCGGGTAATCCTTGGCCACCCGCTCGGCCACCTCCCGCCAGAGCTGGGAGACTTCCAGCACATTGGCCTTGTCCACCGAACACAGGCGACGATCACGCTTCATGGCAATCTCGAAACCACTGCGCACGATGCGTTCGATTTCCGGCTCGGAGTAGATGATGGTGTTGAAGCCTTCCCGCACCCCGTCCTCCCGGGTCTGGATACCCCGGGGCTTGCCGAAGTAGGCACCGCCGGTCAGCTCCCGCAGGATCATGATGTCCAGGCCGCCGACGATCTCCGGCTTGAGGGCCGAGGCGGATGCCAGCTGGGGATAGAGGATGGCCGGGCGCAGGTTGGAGAACAGGGCCAGCTCGGAGCGGATGGCCAGCAGTCCCCGTTCGGGGCGCAGTTCCCAGGCCAGCTGGTCATAGCGGGGGCCACCCACGGCACCCAGCAGGATCGCATCGGCGGCCCGGGCCAGGGCCAGGGTCTCGTCGGGCAGGGGCTGGCCGGCGGCATCGTAGCCCGCGCCGCCGATGGGGGCCTCTTCCAGTTCCACGGCCAGGCCGAAGCGGTCCTTGAGCGCGTTAAGAAGACGGGTGGCCTCGGCAACGATTTCCGGGCCGATGCCGTCACCGGGCAGGATGAGGATGTTCTGGGTCATGGATGTGGATTCTCTGGCAATGAACTCAATGAACTGAATGTTAAGGTCAGGGAGGTGGGGAAAGGCTCAGAACAGCCAGGGCGCCTCGGTCCGACGCCGGGTCTCGTAGGCCCGGATATCCTCTCCGTGCTGCAAGGTCAGGCCGATGTCATCCAGACCATTGAGCAGGCAGTGGCGGCGGAAGGGGTCCACCTGGAACGGGAAGGATGCCCCGGATGGGGTCACCACGGTCTGGGCCTGAAGGTCCACGGTCAATCGGTAGCCCGGCGTGGCCTCGGCCTCGTGGAACAGTTGATCGACAATGGCCTCGTCCAGAATCAGGGGCAGCAGGCCGTTCTTGAAACTGTTGTTGAAGAAGATATCCGCAAAGCTCGGCGCGATGACCACACGAAAGCCATGGTTGCTCAAGGCCCATACCGCATGTTCCCGCGAGGAGCCGCAACCGAAATTCTTGCGGGCCAGCAGGATCTGTGCCCCCGCGTAGCGGGGCTGATTGAGCACGAAGTCCGGGTTCACCCGACGCTGGCCGTGGTCCATGCCCGGCTCACCCGGGTCCAGGTAGCGCCAGTCGTCGAACAGGTTGGGGCCGAAACCGGTGCGTTTCACGGACTTGAGGTATTGTTTGGGGATGATGGCGTCCGTATCCACGTTGGAGCGGTCCAGCGGACAGACCAGGGCATTGAGTGTCTCGAATTTTTCCATCACTGCGGTACCTTTATGTCAGTTGAGCTCACGCACGTCCACGAACCGGCCCGTCACCGCCGCCGCCGCGGCCATGGCCGGACTCACCAGATGGGTGCGGCCACCCAGGCCCTGACGACTCTCGAAATTGCGGTTGGACGTGGAGGCGCAGCGCTCGCCGGGCTCAAGCCGGTCTGCATTCATGGCCAGACACATGGAACAGCCCGGTTCACGCCATTCAAACCCGGCATCCAGGAAGATGCGGTCCAGACCTTCCGCCTCGGCCTGCTGCTTCACCAGCCCGGAACCGGGCACCACCAGGGCCAGTTTCACGTTCCCGGCCACGCGACGTCCCTTGACCACCTCGGCGGCGGCGCGGATATCCTCCAGGCGGGCATTGGTGCAGGAACCGATGAAAATCTTGTCCACGGTGATGTCGGACACCGGCATGCCGGCGGTCAGGCCCATGTACTCCAGGGCCCGGCGCATGCCGTTGGCCTTCACCTCGTCGGTCACCGCATCCGGGTTGGGGACCTTGCCGGAGACCGGCAGCACCATCTCGGGGGAGGTGCCCCAGGTCACCTGGGGTTCGATGCCGGCGGCGTCGATATGCACCACCCGGTCGAACCGGGCATCGGGATCGGAATGGAGTTCGCGCCAGGCCGCCACCGCCTGGTGCCAGTAGGCCCCCTTGGGTGCAAAGGGACGGCCCTTGACGTAATCAATGGTGGTGTCGTCCACCGCCACCATGCCGGCACGGGCACCGGCCTCGATGGCCATGTTGCAGACGGTCATGCGTCCTTCCATGGACAGGGCGCGGATGGCGTCTCCCCCGAACTCGATGGCATGGCCGGTACCACCGGCGGTGCCGATCTCGCCGATGATGGCCAGCACGATGTCCTTGGCGGTGACACCGGGACCCACCTGCCCGTCCACGGAGATGAGCATGCTCTTCATTTTCTTCTGCAACAGGCACTGGGTGGCCAGCACATGCTCCACCTCGGAGGTGCCGATGCCCATGGCCAGGGCACCGAAGGCGCCGTGGGTGGAGGTGTGGGAATCGCCACAGACCACGGTCATGCCCGGCAGGGTGGCCCCCTGCTCCGGGCCGATCACATGGACGATGCCCTGGCGGATGTCCCCCATGGGGAAAAAGGTGAGCCCGAAATGCCGCACGTTCTGCTGCAGGGTCTCCACCTGGGTGCGGGAGACCGGATCGGCGATGCCCTGATCCCGATCACGGGTGGGTACGTTGTGGTCGGGGACCGCCACCACGGAGTGGCTGCGCCAGGGCTTGCGGCCGGCCAGTCGCAGGCCCTCGAAGGCCTGGGGCGAGGTCACCTCATGGACCAGATGCCGGTCGATATACAGGAGCGCGGTGCCGTCCTCTTCGGTACGGACCACATGGGCATCCCAGAGCTTGTCGTAAAGGGTCTTTGCGGTCATGAAAAGGTTTACCTCGATTGGTACTTGGAGTCGAGCTTAAAAGGCTCACCCGGAGAATACAAACAGCGCCTACATTGGAACATGGCGGGGTGATGTCGACCGCGGGAAGCGGCGACCCGCCAGGGCGGCCAGACAGCCCAGACCCGCCATCACCGAGGCCATCACATAGACCCAGGCCGGCCCCATGCCGTCCCAGACATAGCCGCTGATCAGGGCGCCAATGGCCCCGCCCATGCCGAAGCTCAGGGAGGAATACAGGGCCTGCCCCCGGCCCTGCTGGCGCCCCACGAAAAACTGATGCACCAGGGAGATGGCGGCGGCGTGATAGAGCCCATAACTGGCCGCGTGCATGAGCTGCACCAGGATGATGATGGGCAGGCTGTCCACGAACAGCGGCAGCAGGGCCCAGCGCACCATGGTGACGAACATGGCCACCGCCAGCAACGGCCAGGCACCGAAACGGGGCAGCCACCGGTGCATCATGAGGAACACGCCCACCTCCGCCAGCACCCCCAGGGCCCAGAGATAACCGGCCATGGTCCGGGTGTAGCCGTGGAGTTCCAGATACAGGGTGAAGAAGGCGTAATAGGGGCCATGACTGGCCTGCATCAGGAAGCAGGCCACCAGCAGCAGGATCACCGCCGGACTGGACAGGGTGGACCAGAGGGAAACGGGGGCAGACTCGTGCACCGGCGCCTGACCGTCACGGACCTGCAGGGTGCTCAACCACATGAAGCCCAGCAGCACCAGCACGATCCAGGGCAGGACAGCCACGTCCACCCGCTCGAACACCGCCCCCAGGGAACCCACGGAAAGCACGAAACCGATGGACCCCCAGAGCCGGATGCGGCTGTAGGCGTGGGTACTCTTGCCCAGGTGGTTCATGGTGGTGGCCTCGAAC
The DNA here is from genome assembly GCF_900110965.1 of Ectothiorhodospira magna. Taxonomy (GTDB): domain Bacteria; phylum Pseudomonadota; class Gammaproteobacteria; order Ectothiorhodospirales; family Ectothiorhodospiraceae; genus Ectothiorhodospira; species Ectothiorhodospira magna. Next base: position 34,405 of record NZ_FOFO01000003.1, on the reverse strand, counting down.
TGGGGCAAGGCCGCGTTCCAGAAGAAGCTGAACAGGGCCATCACCACGGCGATCCACCAGTAGCCGCTGTAGAACAGCAGCCCGGAAAAGCACAGCATGGCCAGGGCGGCGGCGATGCGGATGACCAGGGTGCGACGCCCCGTATGATCCGCCACCCAGCCCCAGACATTGGGGGCGATGATCTTGGTGGCCAGTACGATGGCCATCAGTTCACCGATCTGTCCGGCGGAAAACCCCTGCTCGTTCAGATACAGCCCCCAGTAGGGCATGAAGGCGCCGATACTGGCGAAATAGAAAAAGTAAAAGCTGGAGAGTTTCCAGTAGGCGGCAGGCATGGGGTTTTACGTGGTGGCGCGGCGGGACAACCGCTCAGGGCTGTCCCGCGGGAATGTCCGCCATGGTCACCGACACATCGCCGTTCTGTCCCCGATGCCGCAGGGCATGGTCCATCAGGACGATGGCCAGCATGGCCTCGGCAATGGGAGTGGCGCGAATGCCCACGCAGGGGTCATGACGTCCGGTGGTGATCACCTCGATCGGCTGTCCGTCCACGTCCAGGGAGCGCCCCGGGATGCGCAGGCTGGACGTCGGTTTCAGGGCGATGCTGACGCGAATGTCCTGGCCGCTGGAGATGCCTCCCAGCACGCCTCCGGCATGGTTGGAAGCAAAGCCCTCGGGCAGCATCTCGTCCCGGTGCTCGGTGCCCTTCTGGGCCACGCAGGCGAAGCCGTCACCGATCTCCACCGCCTTGACCGCGTTGATGCCCATCATGGCATGGGCAATGTCCGCGTCCAGGCGATCGAAGATGGGCTCGCCCCAGCCGGGAGGCAGCCCGGTGGCCACCACGTTGATGCGGGCGCCGATGGAGTCGCCGGACTTGCGCAAATCGTCCATGTAGGCTTCCATCTCCGGTACCCGGTCCGGGTCCGGGCAGAAGAAGGGGTTGGTCTCCACCACGGACCAGTCCACCCGCTGGGCGCGGATGGGGCCAAGCTGGGCCAGATAGCCCCGCACCTGGACACCGAAGCGTTCCCGGAGGTATTTCTTGGCAATGGCCCCGGCCGCCACCCGCATGGCGGTCTCCCGGGCGGAACTGCGGCCACCACCCCGGTAATCCCGCAGGCCGTATTTCTTGTGGTAGGTATAGTCCGCATGGCCCGGCCGGAACTGCCGGGCGATGTCGGCATAGTCCCTGGAACGCTGATCGGTATTTTCGATCATCAGGGCGATGGGGGTGCCGGTGGTGCGCCCCTCGAATACCCCGGAGAGGATCTTCACCTGGTCCGGTTCCCGACGCTGGGTGGTGTGCCGGGTCTTGCCCGGCCGCCGACGCTCCAGGTCCTGCTGCAGGTCGGCCTCGCACAGGGCCAGTCCGGGCGGACAGCCATCGACGATGCAGCCGATGGCCGGCCCGTGACTCTCACCGAAACCGGTGACCGTGAACAACTTGCCGATGGTGTTGCCCGACACGTTCAGATCACCTTGGAATAGCGCTGTTCGGTGGCCTGGCGCAGGTAACGGTCAAACACCATGCAGATGTTGCGGATCAGCATGCGACCGGCAGGCTGCACGGTGATGGTGTTACCGGTGACCTTGAGCAGGCCATCGGCCTCCATGGGCTTGAGTCCTTCCAGTTCCTGGGCGAAATACTCATTAAAGACAATGCCGTGGACCTGCTCCACGTCTGCGAAGGCCAGCTCGAAGTGGCAGATCAGACGGGTGATCACATCCCGGCGCAGCAGGTCGTCCGCATCCAGCTCCACGCCCCGGAACACGGCCAGGCGGTTCTCGTCCAGGCACTGGTAATACTTCTCCAGGTCATGGTGGTTCTGGCTGTAGCTGTTGCCCACCACCCCCACGCTGGTGGAACCCAGGCCGATCAGGTCGCAGTTGGAGTGGGTGGAATAGCCCTGGAAGTTGCGGTACAGGGTGTGGTCACGCTGGGCCACCGCCAGTTCGTCGTCGGGACGGGCGAAGTGGTCCATGCCGATGTAGACATACCCGGCCTCGGTGAGCTGCTGGATGGTCTGCTGCAGGATGGTGAGCTTGTCGGCGGGATTGGGCAGGGCATCCTCGTCGATGCGACGCTGGGGCTTGAAGCGATCCGGCAGGTGGGCGTAGTTGAATACGGACACCCGGGCCGGATTCACTTCGATGATCCGGCGCACGGTGTCGCCGAAGGTGTCCGGGGTCTGGTGGGGCAGACCGTAGATCAGGTCCACACTGGTGGAGCGGAAGCCCAGACGCCGGGCCTCGTCCAGCACGCTCATCACCTGGGCCTCGCTCTGGACCCGGTTGACGGCCTTCTGCACGGTCTCGTCAAAGTCCTGCACCCCGAGGCTGATGCGGTTGAAACCCAGCTTGCGCAACAGGGCAAGGGTGTCGTCCTGCACCTCGCGGGGGTCGATCTCGATGGAATACTCGCCGGTATCGTCGTCCAGCAGCCGGAAATGCTCCCGGGTCTTGTCCATCAGCTCGATCATCTCGTCATGGGAGATGAAGGTGGGGGTGCCGCCACCCCAGTGCAGCTGGGTCACCGGGCGGCCGCGGTCGAACAGTTCACCCTGCAGGGCCATTTCCTTGTAGAGCCGGTCCAGGTAGGGGCGGGCCTTGGCGCGGTCCTTGGTCACCACCTTGTTGCAGGCACAGTAGAAACACACGGTGTCGCAGAAGGGAATGTGGACATACAAGGACAGGGGACGGCCGCTGGCGTTGGTGCCCCGGGCAATCTCCGCATAGCGATCGGCATCCAGACCTTCGTGAAACTGCACGGCGGTGGGATAGGAGGTGTAGCGGGGACCCGCCGTGTTGTAACGGTTGATCAGGTCCAGATCGAAATCGATGGTCTGCGACAAGCTCATGACGGCATGGGTACCCGGTCTAGGAATGTAACTGTCTATTGTAACCGCTCGGGACGGATGTGCCGAACGTATTGGGGGATTTTGGTGACTTGTGCCAAGTGGACGGCCATCCCGGGACGGTTTTCCAGTTCGCCCCTACCGATCCAGCGCCTGCAATTGCTCGGCGGTCAGCAGGAAGACCCCCTCCCCGCCCGACTGAAATTCCAGCCAGGTGAACGGCACGTCGGGCAGGCGCGCTTCCAGGGCCGGGGCGCTGTTGCCCACCTCCACCACCAGGATGCCGCCGGGGTTGAGGTGATCCGCTGCCGCCCGCAGGATCTCCAGGGCCGCATCCAGGCCATCCGGCCCCGAGGCCAGTCCCAGTTCCGGCTCATGACAAAACTCCGGGGTCAGGGCCGCCATGTCCCGGGCGTCCACATAGGGAGGATTGCTGACGATGATGTCATAGCGGCGCCCGCCCAGACCCTTGAAAAGATCGGACTGCAGCGCTTCCACCCGCCCTTCCAGGCCGTGACGACGGATATTCTCTCGGGCCACCACCAGGGCATCGGGGGAAATGTCCCCCAGATCCACCGTCGCCTCGTCAAACACATGGGCGCAGGCAATGCCGATGCAGCCGCTGCCGGTACACAGGTCCAGCACCCGATGCACCGCCCCGGCCTCGATCCAGGGCGCAAAACCCTGCTGGATCAGTTCCGCCAGGGGGGAGCGGGGCACCAGCACCCGCTCGTCGACGAAGAATTCCAGCCCCATGAACCAGGCCTGACCGGTCAGGTAGGCGGCGGGCTTGCGGGTCTGCACCCGTTGCTCCAGCAGTTCCGTCACCCGCGCCCGTTCGTCCCGGGTGAGACGGCATTCCAGCCAGGGACCGGTCATGTCATGGGGCATGCGCAGGGTGTGAAGCACCAGCCAGGCGGCCTCGTCCAGGGCATTGTCGGTGCCATGGCCGAAACTCAGGCCCGCGGCGGTGAAACGACTCATGCCGTAGCGAATGAAGTCACGGACGGTCAGCAGCCCGTCGGTAGCGGTGGAATCGGTCATGGAAATCAGCCAGTGCGGTTCAGGGTGTGGAATAATACGCCCATGAACGATCAAGTGGCCAACTGGCGGGACTGGCTCAAGGCCCTGCCCCTGTATCTGCTGCCCCATCATGGGATCTCGCGGCTGGTCTACCGTCTGTCCCGCTGGGAAACCCGGCACAAGGACCCGGTGGCACGGTGGTTCATTCGCCGCTATGGCCTGGACATGTCCGAGGCCGTCGAATCGGACCCGGGCCGCTACGCCAGCTTCAACCACCTGTTCACCCGCGCCCTCAAACCCGGTGCCCGGCCCCTGGACCCCGCCCCGGACACCCTGATCAGCCCGGCGGACAGCCGGGTCAGCCAGCTCGGCCGCATTCAAGACGGACAGTTGATCCAGGCCAAGGGCCACGCCTACTCGGCCACTGCCCTGCTGGGCGGGGACCCGGACCTGGCGGCACCCTTTGCCGATGGACACTTCATCACCCTCTACCTGTCCCCCCGGGACTATCACCGCATCCACATGCCCTGGAACGGCACCCTGCGGGAATCGGTGTACGTGCCCGGTCGCCTGTTCTCGGTGGCGCCCTTCACAGTCAGGACCGTACCCGGCCTGTTCGCCCGCAACGAGCGCCTGGCCTGCCTGTTCGAGACGGATTTCGGCCCCATGGCCATGGTGCTGGTGGGTGCCATCAACGTGGCCTCCATCGAGACGGTCTGGGCCGGCGAGGTCACGCCCCGCAGCCCCCGGACACCCTGCCGATGGGACCACCGGGACAACCCGCCGACCCTGGCGCGGGGCGAGGAAATGGGGCGATTCAATCTGGGCTCCACCGTCATCCTGCTGCTCCCCGAACAGGTCTCCGGCTGGCTGCCGGCACTGGCGCCTGGGCAGGCGGTGCGCATGGGCCAGGCCCTGGCGCGACGCTGAGACCAGGCCCCCTGCCCTTGCGGGTCCGGCGCAGAACTGCTATTTATACCCGGATATGATTTGATGCGCTGCGTCATGCGCGGCAGCCCTATCACGGGGGGCGCGGCCGGTGTCTCCACCTCTCATCGGCCGCCGCAAGCACCCGGACGCCCCTATCGCGGCGAATGAAGAGAACATCCATGAGCGAGAAAGATCACACATCGACGCCCGGTGATTCCCCGGCGTCGAAGGCGGACGATACAGACACCCCTTCGTCCGTCACCGCCGAGTCCACCCGCGAGATCGGGGGCTACCCAGGCCCCGAGCCTACCCGCTACGGTGACTGGGAACAGCGCGGACGCTGTACCGATTTTTGAACGCAGTCCGGGCCACCGGGCACTCTTGCATCCGCCATTCTCGAATATTGCACCACCGAACGACCTGCCTCGCCCCGGAGCGTCCTGCGTATCACGGGTTCGGGGCCGCAGACCGTCAACATCCGCACCTTGCGGATTCTTCAAGCGGAGCCTTCCAAGCCATGCCAAACGACAACCGGCCGCTGTCACCCCATCTGCAGGTCTATCGGCCGCAGATGACCTCGGTACTCTCGATCCTGCACCGGATCACCGGCGTGATCCTGAGCGTCGCCAGCCTGATCCTGGTCTACTGGCTGGCCGCCCTGGCCGCCGGCCCCGAGGCTTTTGCCCGGGCCGAGGCCCTGCTCCACGGCTGGCTCGGGATCGTGATCCTGGTTCCCGTCACCCTGGCATTGTTCTACCACCTGTGCGCCGGCATTCGTCACCTCATCTGGGACACGGGTGTCGCACTGACCATCAAGGGCGTCTACGTCACCGGCTGGACCGCCCTGGCCACCACTCTGCTGCTGACCCTGATCTTCTGGGTCGTCGTGATCTGACGGGGATATCCACATGAGCCTTCGTACACCACTGGGCCGGGCCCGCGGCCTCGGTTCCGCCAAGGACGGCACCCACCACTGGTGGGTGATGCGTCTGTCCTCCATCGCCCTGGTCCCCCTGATGCTGTGGCTGATCTTCAGCCTGGCCACCCTGGCCGGCGCGGGCTACGAGGCCACCCTGGCCTGGGCCGCCCAACCCCTGAACACGGTCCTGTTGATCCTCGGTGTCGGGGTGATGTTCCATCACATCCAGATGGGCCTGCAGACCGTGATCGAAGATTACGTGCACAGTGAAGGCAAGAAATTCACCGTGCTCATTGCCGTGACGTTTCTCGCGTGGCTGCTGGCGATCATCGGGATCGTCGCCATTTTGCGCATTGCTTTCGGGAGCTGATTGATGAAGGGCGACTACAAGATTGTCGACCATGCCTATGACGTGGTGGTGGTGGGCGCCGGTGGCGCCGGCCTGAGAGCCACCTTCGGCATGGCGGAAAAGGGTCTCAAGACGGCCTGCGTGACCAAGGTATTCCCCACCCGCAGCCACACCGTGGCCGCCCAGGGCGGCATCTCCGCGGCGCTGGGCAACATGGGCGAAGATGACTGGCGCTGGCACATGTACGACACCGTCAAGGGCTCCGACTGGCTCGGCGACCAGGATGCCATCGAATACATGTGCCGCGAGGCCGTGCCCGCCATCATCGAGCTGGAACACTACGGCGTGCCCTTCTCCCGTACCGAGGACGGCAAGATCTATCAGCGGCCCTTCGGCGGCATGACCACCCGCTTCGGTGAAGGCCGCGCCCAGCGCACCTGTGCCGCCGCCGACCGTACCGGCCACGCCATCCTGCACACCTTGTACCAGCAGGCCCTCAAGCACCAGGCGGAATTCTTCATCGAATACTTCGCCACCGACCTGATCATGGACGGCGAGACCTGCCGCGGCGTGATGGCCCTGAACCTGGTGGACGGCACCCTGCACCGCTTCCGCGCCCATCTGGTGGTCCTGGCCACCGGCGGCTACGGCCGCAGTTACTTCTCCTGCACCTCCGCCCACACCTGTACCGGCGACGGCATGGGCATGGCGCTGCGCGCCGGCCTGCCCCTGCAGGACATGGAGTTCGTCCAGTTCCACCCCACCGGCATCTACGGCGCCGGCTGCCTGATCACCGAAGGGGTGCGCGGCGAAGGCGGTTACCTGACCAATGCCAAGGGCGAGCGCTTCATGGAACGCTATGCCCCCAACGCCAAGGACCTGGCCTCCCGCGACGTGGTCTCCCGCTCCATGACCATCGAGATCAACGAAGGTCGCGGCGTGGGTCCGAAACAGGACCACATCCACCTGCATCTGGAGCACCTGGGTCCGGAAGTGATCAACGAGCGCCTGCCGGGGATCGCCGAAACCGCCAGGATCTTCGCCGGCGTGGATGTCACCAAGGAACCCATCCCCGTGCTGCCCACGGTGCACTACAACATGGGCGGCGTCCCCACCAACTACCGTGGCGAAGTGGTCACCCTCAAAGACGGCAATCCGGACCACGTCGTGCCGGGCCTGATGGCCATCGGCGAGGCGGCCTGCGTGTCCGTCCACGGCGCCAACCGTCTGGGCTCCAACTCCCTGCTGGACCTGGTGGTGTTCGGTCGTTCCGCCGCCATCCGCGCCGCCGAGATCGTCAAGGACATCGGCGCCTCCGTGCCCGACCTGCCGGCCGGCGCCAGTGACGCCGCCCTGGAGCGCCTGGACCGTCTGCGCTACGCCAACGGCGGCCGCTCCACCGCCTCCATCCGCGGCGACATGCAGGCATGCATGCAGCGCTATGCCGCCGTGTTCCGTACCGGCGAGACCCTGCAGAAGGGCTGCGAGCGCATGGACGAGGTGTTCCAGTCCTTCGGCGACGTGCGGGTCACTGACCGCTCCCTGGTCTGGAACTCAGATCTGGTGGAAACCCTGGAACTGGAAAACCTGCTGGGCAGCGCCGTGGCCACCATCCGCTCGGCGGTGAATCGTCAGGAAAGCCGCGGCGCCCACGCCCGCGAGGACTTCCCTGAGCGCGACGACGAGAACTGGATGAAGCACACCCTGTCCTGGGTCGACGCACAGGGCAAGGTCAGGCTCGACTACCGCCCGGTGCACATGTACACCCTCAGCGATGACGTGGAAGTCGTGCCGCCCAAGGCACGGGTCTACTGAGCGCAGATTCAGGAGAACGCAAGACCATGGCCCAGTTTGTATTGCCAATCAATTCCCGGATCAAGAAGGGCAAGACCTTCAAGGCCGAGGGTGCCACCCACGTCAAGCGCTTCAACATCTATCGCTGGGACCCGGACAGCGGTGAAAACCCGCGCATCGACACCTACGAGGTGGACCTGGACACCTGCGGGCCGATGGTGCTGGACGCCGTCATCAAGATCAAGGACGAGATGGACGCCACCCTCTCCTTCCGGCGCTCCTGCCGGGAGGGGATCTGTGGTTCCTGTGCCATGAACATCGACGGCACCAATACCCTGGCGTGCACCAAGGCCATCGACGAGATCAAGGGAGATGTGAACATCTACCCGCTGCCGCACATGAAGGTGGTCAAGGACCTGATTCCGGAAATGACCCACTTCTATGCCCAGTATGCGTCCATCAAGCCCTGGATCCAGACCCAGACCCCGCCGCCGCCGGATTCCGAGCGGCTGCAGTCCAAGGAAGAGCGCGCCAGGCTGGACGGCCTGTACGAGTGCATCCTCTGCGCCTGCTGCTCCACCAGCTGCCCGAGCTACTGGTGGAACGGCGACCGCTATCTGGGTCCGGCCATCCTGCTGCAAGCCTACCGCTGGATCGCGGACAGCCGTGACGAGGTCACCGGTGAGCGTCTGGACGCCCTGGAAGACCCGTTCAAGCTGTACCGCTGCCACACCATCATGAACTGCACCCGCACCTGTCCCAAGGGCCTGAACCCGGCCAAGGCGATTGCGGAGATCAAAAAACTGATGGTGATCCGGCGCTGAGTCCGCTGGATATCCCCGTCCCAGGACATCCCCCCGGCCACGATGGCACCTGGCCGGGGATTTCCTGCCCCCCGCTTGCTGGCGGACCTGCCCCGCGGACTTCATTCCTGCCTGTCCATGAGTCCTGAATGATGAGCGATATCGCCCGATTACGCTGGCACTGCCGGCGCGGCACCAAGGAACTGGATCTCATGCTGGAGGGGTTCCTGCTGGCCCAGGGTGAACACCTGGATGCCACAGAACTGCAGACCTTCGAGCAAATCCTCAAGCAGGAAGATGACCACCTCCAGCGCTGGCTCCTCTACGGCGAGCCGGTGGAAAAAACTGAACTGGCCACGATGATCCACCGGGTCCGGCGTCACTTCATCGAAGGCTGAACGACACTCATGGACTGGACTCATGGATCGGGGTCCGTGGGTGTTCGGTCCCGGACGGATTGCCGCAGACAAAGGCGTAACGGCCGCAAATCTCCGGTCACCAGGGCGTCCCTGGTCAGAGGCAGGCGATGATGGCGCCCGGCTTCATCCCGCAGCAGCAATAAAATCAGCCCCGGCAACACCACCGAATCGGGCAACACCCGCACCGGCAACCGCTGCCCGGCACGGGACTCCAGCCACCAGCATCCATCGATATCGTACTCCAGACCTTGCCATTGCCCCGGCAGATGGCCCAGTCCCAGCCGGTACACCCATGGCATCAGACCGGCAATGGCCAGCAGGGACGCCGCCCATTGACCCCAAAAGGGCAGCCCGCTGCTCCAGATCGACGCCAGAGCCGCCAGATGCAGCAGGCTCAGAACACCCACTACAGACCAGGGGGGCTTGAGGGGGAAAAAATGCGCACGACGGTCTGTCACCATGACCACGATCAATCCTCCTTTGATAGTCCCTGTCATGGGGCTTGCGCGCTTCCAGAACGGGAAAACAACCAGTCAAGCCCAAATTCGTGGCGGCATACCCTGTGATTATTGTGCATAATGCTCAAGCTGGGTAGCATCACCAGGATGTTTACGTGCACCAGAGCCATTCACATGCGGTGATCACACGACACCGTAAACTAACCGCCGCCAAGACGTTCCACATGATCACGGGATGCCAACAGCGGCACAATTGCAGGAGATAGGTATGTCATCGACAGAAATAGCTGCAAATATGCGAGAGTTCCTGATGGTTGGGGACAACATGCTCACCGTACTTGGTTTTGTGGGCGCCGGTTTGCTGGGCTTCTGGTTTGGTCGTCAGCAAGGTGATGCCGGTCGGGTTCGGGATCTGGAAAAAGAACTGGACAACCAGCAACGCAAGATCAACAACTATCGGTCCCAGGTTAATCGTCACTTCGAAAAGACCGCCACCCTGTTCACCGGCATGGCCCATTCCTACCGCGAGCTGTATGAGCATCTGGTAGACAGCTATGACCGCCTGGGTGATGGCCCCTCCAACCGTTTCCTGCCCCGTCGCGCCTCCGCCCTGCTGGAACTGTCCAGAGAAGAGCAGCGTCGGGCCATCCCCGCCGGCTCCAAGCCCGCCCAGGCCGCCCCAGCCAAGCCGGCTGCCGCTGCCCCAGCCGCTGCCCCAGCCGCCGCCCCCAAAACTGCTGCGCCTGCACCCAAGGCTGCCCCCAAAGCCGCACCCAAGGCTGCACCGGCACCGCAAAAATCCGTGACCCTGCAAAAGCCGGCTGCTGCCCCCCGGGCCAACCGCCCCGATCCCCGTGGTGCTACCGCCCTCAAGCGCGAACTCAGAACCAAGGCCGCCGACACTGCCAAGACCATGCCTGGCGCCACTTCCGTCAAGGCACCGGGTCAGCCGGATCGCATCCGTCTGGCTGCCAAGGATCTGCAAACTGCCAAAAAGTAAATCATCACACTGATTTAATACCATCCCATCGGGGGGAGCGAGATCCCCCGAGGGACAGGCAGATCCCAACCCATCCCGGCGCCGTGCCGGGATGGGTTTTTTATGTTCATGGCCCCCCTCTTGCTCCCCTTGTATCGAACTTTGGTCTAAGATGAGGTTCGGATATCAAGCTATCCTCAATGCTGGGAACACCATCCCTCCCCGCCCTGAAGGACGGGGTTTCTCGCGGAGCAACTGATGAAACCCGAGTGGAAAGCCTTCCTCCTGGACGCCGGTGCCGAGATGGACAACGACCGGGTCTCCCACTACGGCAACCCGGAGCGTGAACGCAGCGTGGCCGTCACCGGCGACGTGATCTGCGACCTGTCACATCAGGGGTTGATCCGTGCCCGCGGCGAGGAAGCCGCCGCCTTCCTGCAGGGGCAGTTCACCTGCGATGTCAGCGAAGTGGGTCCCCAACACAGCCTGCCCGGGGCCTGGTGTACCGCCAAGGGGCGCATGGTCTGTACCTTCCGTTTGTTCAACCGTGGAGATGCTTTCTACCTGCGCCTGCCCAGGGAACAGGTGGAAACGGTACTCAAGCGCCTGTCCATGTATGTATTGCGGGCCAAGGTGACCCTGGAGGACGCCGGTGATGCCTTCATCCCCCTGGGGCTGTCCGGCCCACATGGGGAGACCCTGCTCAAGGATGCCCTGGGCGGCGACATCCCCACCCAAGCAAACGCCTGTACCCGTCATGACAGCATCACGATCATTCGCATTCCCGGCCACCATCCCCGCTTCGAGCTGTATGGCGACCTGGAATCCATGCAGCAACTCTGGCATGCCCTCAATGTCCATTGCGCCCCGGTGGGCGCGGCACAATGGGCCTTGATGGACATTCTGGCGGGAATCCCCAATCTCTATCCGGCCACAGCCGAGGCTTTCGTACCACAGATGACCAACCTGCAGCAGCTAGGCGGCGTCAGTTTCAATAAAGGCTGTTATCCGGGACAGGAAGTGGTGGCCCGAATGCAGTACCTGGGCAAACTCAAACGCCGCATGTATCTGATTCACCTGCCGGTGGAGACACCGCCACAGCCAGGAGACAGCCTAGTGGATCCGGACCAGCCATCCGATCAGCCTGCCGGCACCATCGTCGATGCCCAGCGCCATCCCGACGGCGGGGTCGCAGCCCTTGCCGTGATGCAGATCACCAGTGCAGAGGCCGGACAGTCCCGCCTGGAGAGGCCAGATGGTGCCCCGGCCCAGGTGGTCCCCCTCCCCTATGCCTTTGACCCTGCGGCAACCCCCTGATGGAGTGATGCCCGTGCGCTTTTTGTTCTTTTTGTTCGTGGTGATCCTGCTGATGCTGTGGGCGGCCTACTTCAGCCGCCCCGGCAACAGGACACTCTCCAACGCCCTGTACATCGCCGCTGCCGTGATGGGGGTACTGTTCGTGGCCGGCTACCTGCGGTTCGTGTGATCCAAGTGGATCTTTATCGTCCCTTTTTCTTGATGTGTTTCATCATCCGCTTGCGCTTGTGGATCTGGCGGGGCGTGAGGGTGTTGCGCTTGCCCTCGTAAGGATTTTCACCACTTTTGAACTCCAGTCGGATGGGGGTGCCCACCAGCTGCAGATGTTCGCGGAAATGATTGGTGAGATAACGCTTGTAGGCCCCCGGCAGCGCATCGGTCTGGTTGCCGTGGATGACGATCACCGGCGGATTGCGCCCCCCTTGATGGGCGTAGCGCAGCTTGATCCGCCGTCCCCGCACCAGGGGCGGCTGATGGGCCACCACGGCGCTTTCCAGCAAACGGGTCAGGACACTGGTCCCCATGTCCCGGAAGGCGGACTCATGGGCCCGCTGCACGGCACCGAACAGATCACCGACCCCGGTGCCGTGAAGGGCGGAAATGAACCGCCGTTCGGCAAAATCCAGGAAGGGCAGCTTGAGCAGCAGGTCGGTCTTCACCCGATCCCGCTGATCCGGGGTCAGGCCGTCCCACTTGTTGATGGCCACCACCAGCGCCCGACCGGCGTCCATCACCATTCCCAGCAGATGGGCATCCTGTTCGGCGATGCCTTCCCGGGCATCCAGCAGGAAGATCACCACATGGGCGGCGTCGATGGCCTGGATGGTCTTCACCACGCTGAACTTTTCCACCGTCTCCTTGACCCTGGAGCGACGCCGCACACCGGCGGTATCGATCAGGGTATAGACCTGGCCATCCCGTTCAAAGGGCACGAAAACGCTGTCGCGGGTGGTGCCGGGGATGTCCGTGGCCACCATCCGCTCCTCGCCGAGGATGCGGTTGATGAGGGTGGACTTGCCCGCGTTGGGACGCCCGACAAAGGCAATGCGAATACCCGGCCAGCGCTCACCCTCTTCTTCTTCGTCTACTGTTTCGGGCAACAGGGGCCGTACCGAGGCCATCAGCCCCTGAATCCCTCGACCATGGGCAGCAGCAATGGTCCGTGGCTCCCCCAGGCCCAGGCGGTGAAATTCAGCAGTCACTGCCTGGGGGTCCACGCCGTCGGTCTTGTTGACCACCAGCACGATGGGCTTGTTGAAGCCTCTTAGTTCCTGGGCAATCATCTCGTCCGCGCCGCACAGGCCGGCGCGGCCATCCACCAGAAACATCACCAGATCCGCTTCCCGGATGGCCTGGCGGGTCTGCTGCGCCATCAGGGTATCCAGGGTATCACTCTCGCCACTGAGCCCCCCGGTATCCACCACCATGTAGCCATAGCCACCGACGCGACCGGTGCCGTACTGACGGTCACGGGTGAGTCCGGGCAGATCCGCCACCAAGGCATCGCGGGAACGGGTGAGCTGGTTGAACAGCGTGGATTTTCCCACATTGGGGCGCCCTACCAGGGCAATGACGGGCTTCATTGGGACATACCGATGTTATGAAAAATTAAGAATCATCCTGGGAACGCAGGGTGACGGCACTCAGATTGCCTCCCCGCCCCAGGACATAAACGACATCAGCACGCACCTGGGGTACCCCCATGATGCCATGACGATCCGTGCGGACCCGCCCTACCAAAGTGCCGTCCTCGGGGTCCAGCCAATGCAGGTAACCCTCGTCATCCCCTACTACCACATATTCACCCACCGCCACCGGCAGGGTCACACCACGCAAACGCAGCATGTCCTGCTGCCAAAGGGTGGCGCCATTGCGCCGATCCAGGGCCCAGACATGACCAAAGGCATCGGTGAGTAACAACAGATCCCCCATCACCGTGACCCCGCGATAGGATGACAGCTCCCGCTGCCAGAGGGTACGACCATCAGCGACGCCCAGGGCAGCCACCCGACCTTGATAGGCGACGCCGTAGACCACCCCTCCTGCCAGGGCCAGGGCACCGTCCACATCCACCATGCGTTCCAGTTCAGAACGACCACTGGGTACTGCCAGGGCCGTTTCCCAGATCACATTTCCCCGGGTCAGACCGAACATGGCCAGCCGGCCATTATCAAATCCTGCCAGAACCCGCCCGGAAATCATCAGGGGCATACCCGCCCCCCGTAGACTCAGGGCCGGGGTCGTACGTCCTGCCAGCCAGCGAGGCTCACCGGTAAGCACATCCAGAGCATGGAGACGGCCATCGTTGGTACGGGCCACCATCACCCCTTGTTCCACCGCAGACACCGCCATCACTTCACTGGAAAGCCTCCGGCGCCAGAGTTCCCGTCCTGCCTCCAGATCCAGGGCAATCACTTCACCATGCCCGGTACCTACCATCACTACCCCGTCACCACCATTGACCCCGCTGGTCACCGGCACTTGCAGGTGGATACGCCATAGATTGGCACCATCCTCCAGTGCCCAGGCAGAGACCCGTCCCTGAGCATCGGTAACCATGATGCGATCCTGTGTCAGGTAGGGGGAAAGCTGCACATGGGATGTGCCCCCACTGCGGCCTACGTTGCGATGCCACAATACATGAGGGGTCACCACGGCCTCGATATGGGGCAACGGAGCCGGGGGTTCTGCCGTATCCTTAACCCACAGCCCGCAGCCGCTGACCAGGGCAGCGACCATCACCACGGCCAACAGGCGGGCCATCACGAATCACTGACCTGAATCGGGGCGTTGAGAGCATCCCGCTTCATGTGCAGGTAATCGGAGACGCCGCCGGAAATCAGTACGGCCCGGTCATAGGCGGCTCTGGCCTGATCCATCTGTCCCAACATCCGGTAGGCATCACCGCGGAGCTCTTCCACAATCCCGACAAACCCCTCCGGCGCAGGGATTTCCAGCAATGTCAAAGCGTCTTCTGCCCGTCCATCGGCGATCAGGATTCGGGCCAATCGGGTCCGGGCCACCTGGGCCGTTTCCGCAGCGCGGGCATGATCCATGGCCCACCGCAACCGCCCTTCCGCCAGCACCAGATCATCCCGTTCCACTGCCAGGCGAGCCAGTTCCAGTGCTGCCAGCGCCGCATAAGGTGTCCGGGGATAACCTTCCATCAAGGTGGTGCCATGGTCATGGGCAATCTGGCTGTCCTGTCGGGCCACGGATACCATGGCCATATAAATCTCGGAGGCATCCACGGCACGGGATTCCACATGGCCTGTCCATAGGCGCCAGCCCACCACACCCCCAAGACCCACCACCAGTCCCAGGATCACGGCAGTGCCGTTTTCCTTCCACCAGCGTTTGATGGCCTCGACGCGTTCCTCATCGGTCGCGTAGGACATGACATGTTCTCCTCAAAAATGGTCAGTATGGTCTGATTCAGCCATGAATATGGCCTGACAGCGCCAGCAGTTCGGGAAGACGTTCAGTCAGATCATCCATGGATACGGTCATCTGGGGACGTTCCGGGTCGCGCAGCGGCTTGATCGACACCTGCCCGGCGGCCAGTTCCGTCTCACCCAGGATCAGGGCCCATGTGGCACCGCTACGGTCAGCCCGCTTGAACTGGGCCTTGAGGCTACCGCCTCCCCCATTGACCAGCAACCGCAGGCCCGGCAGGGCTGAGCGCAAGGTCTCGGCCAGGGCCATGCCTGGCGCCACGGTATCTGCCCCTGCCAGCACCAGATACACCTGGGGCGCCGGAGGCGCAGGTAGACGACCGGCGTCTTCCAGCAGACTCAGCAGACGTTCCACGCCCATGGCAAAACCGGCTGCCGACGTGGCCCGCCCCCCCAGTTGAGCCACCAGACCATCATAACGCCCACCGGCACAGACGGTGCCCTGGGCACCCAGGGCATCGGTGACCCACTCAAATACGGTACGGCCATAGTAATCCAGACCACGAACCAGGCGGGGGTTGAGGGTGAATGTTACCCCCGCCTGGGTCAGAATAGCCTGCAGGGTCTGGAAGTGGACGCTTGAGGCCTCGTCCAGATGGTCCAGCAGGCTGGGCGCCTCCTGGATCAGCGGCCTCAGGTCTGGATTCTTGCTGTCCAGAATGCGCAGCGGGTTGGTGTGCAGCCGTTGGCGGGATTCCTCGTCCAACTGATCCTGACGGGCCTGAAAATAAGCCACCAGATGCTCACGATAGGCGGCACGGGCTTCGGCGGACCCCAGGCTGTTCAGTTCCAGCCGTACCTGATCCAGTCCGAGCCGTTGCCACATCCGCGCCGTCATGAGGATCAACTCGGCATCGATGTCCGGCCCTGCCATGCCAAAGGCTTCCACCCCGATTTGATGAAATTGGCGATAGCGGCCCTTCTGAGGGCGTTCATGGCGGAACATGGGCCCCATGTACCACAGCCGCTGCTGCTGGTTATGTAGCAAGCCATGCTCCACGCCGGCGCGGACGCAGCTGGCCGTACCTTCAGGACGCAGGGTCAGACTGTCGCCGTTGCGGTCCTCAAAGGTATACATTTCCTTGGAAACGATATCGGTGACCTCACCGATGGAGCGGGCAAACAGTTCTGTATGCTCCACGATGGGCAGGCGAATTTCCTGATAGCCATAGCCGGCCAGCACATCCCTCAGGGTGGATTCCAGCCACTGCCAAGCGCCAGTGTACTCGGGCAGGATGTCATGCATCCCCCGGATGGATTTAATCTGCCTGCTCATCAATTTAGGATCTTTATCAAAGGTTCGAAACGACGGCATGCAACATGCCGCCCGGACGGTCCTTAGCGCCGCCCCACAGTGAAACGGGCGGTATTATCGGCCCGGGTATCTCCAGACATGTCCATGGGCTGACCGTTAAAAGTCAGACGGACGCCTGGGGCATTGCCCAGAAATATCCGGATGGGCACCGCCCCTTCGATACGCCGCTCGGACCCCTTGCGCATCAATCCCACCAGCAGCCGGCCCCCCGCTGCATCGGTGATTTCCACCCAGGAGTCTTCCTCAAAGCGTAATACCAGACGACCCTGACCTGCTGGGGGAGGCGGTGGTTCAGCGGCAGCCGGAGCAGCAGTGGCCTCTGAGGACGGGGGCGTCTCTGGGGGCGGAAGTGGCTCCGGCGCCTCTGGGGTGACCGGCGGCGTCGGCGTCGAGTCCCGGGGTTCAGCAGAAGACTCACTGGGAGGGACCACCCGGGTGGCCAATGGGGCAACAGCAGGCTCCGGGTACACCCGGGCCGGCTCCTCCGGGCCACTGCCCCCCGGCTCCACCGGATCACGCAGCCAGACACTGGAAAACAGCAACAGACCCAGCACCAGCATCAGCACCAGCCCGATCATCATGATCATGGACCAGGAGCGCCCGCCGCCCGTGGCCGCCGCAGCAGGGGTGGCGTCATCATCATGGCCCCTCATCGCCGAGGGGGCAATTTCCAGTCGTTCCCGCAGGGCGCCGGTGGCCTGCTCCAAAGCACTGATCATGGGCTCGGCGTCCACTTCCAGCACTTTGGCGCAGCCCCGCAAATAGCCCCGCACATAGGGGGGCTCGGGCAACTGTTCAAAACGATCTTCTTCCAGGGCCTCCATCACCCTGGGGGGCAAGTGCAGGCGGGCCGCCAGGTCTTCACGGCTCATCCCGGCCTGTTCGCGGGCAGCCCGCAGCAAACCGCCCGGCGAGGGGGTTGCCGCAGTCTGAATGTCCCGATCTTCTTGTTGCATACTATCGTCCGCCACGGGATTCGGTTTCCAGCAGTCGTGAGGTCTGTTCTGAGTCCGGGAAATCGTTCTTCAAGCGCAGGGCACATACCCCCGAAGTATCCCGGTTACCCAGTTCCAGTTCTGCCCGGTAGCAGATCCAGAGGGTCTCCGGGGTATGAGGCACCCGCTCGGTCAGCCGCTGCAGATAAGCCCGGGTCTGCAGATACCGTCCACTCTCGAAAGTCAGGCGCATCATCTCATACAAGGCGGCAGAATGGCGCGGGTTGAGCTCCAGTGCCCGACGAAAATAGGTTTCTGCTAACGCCTCATCCGGTGTCTTGAGGGCACAGACTCCCGCATTGGTCCAGGCCACTTCCGGGGTGGGATACAGCGGATGATCCGCAGCAGCCCGGAAAGCCTTGTCGGCTTCCTCTAAACGATTCTGGCGACATAAAAAAGTGCCGTAGTTATTTTGTATCATGGGATTGCCCGGCTCCAGGTCCAGAGCCCGACGAAAGTGTTGATCGGCCAGACGGGGTTCCCGCAGGCGTTCCTGCAACAAGGCATAGGCGGCCTGAACCTGAGCCGACCCTGGGTGCTGTCTCAGGGCCCGTTCCAGATTGGTTTTCGCCTGCTCCAGTTCGTTGTTGCGCATGTAGTGCAGGCCCAGTTCCATGTTCACCTGAGCGGCTCTTTGCTCCCGTTCGTCCACCTGGGGCATGGCCGCACAGCCTGCCAGGACCAGACTGCCAAGGAGCGTCAGACCGGGGAAAACAAGGATCGGCTTCATGGGGACGCAGCTCCCGAAGGACTGTCCTGCCGGGCAAAACGCAATTCACGGCGACTCCGGTCTTCCACCCGTCCCACCAGCTGACCGCAGGCGGCGTCGATGTCGTCGCCCCGGGGACGGCGGGTGATGGTGGTATAACCGGCCTGCACCAGGATGTCCCGGAACCGGTCGATGGCGGCGACGCTGGAGCGGCGGTAACGGCTTTCCGGAAAGGGATTGAAAGGGATCAGATTGACCTTGCAGGGTACGTCCCGCAACAGGGCCGCCAGTTCCCGGGCCTGAGCCTGGCTGTCGTTGATCCCGTCGAGCAGGACATATTCCACCGTGACCCGGCTGTGATGACCCCCGTTGCCCACATAACGACGGCAGGCCGCCAGCACGTCGGCAATGGGATACTTGCGGTTCAGGGGCACCAATTGATCGCGCAGGGCGTCATTGGGCGCATGCAGGCTCAGGGCCAGGGCCACCTGCAGACCGGTCTCCCGCAGCCGGTCCAGGGCCGGCACCACGCCGGCGGTGCTGAGGGTGACACGGCGCTTGCTCAGGCCGTAGGCGTTGTCCTCCAGCATCAGGGACATGGCCGCCACCACGGGTTCGAAATTGAGCAGGGGTTCGCCCATGCCCATGAGCACCACGTTGCTCACCACCCGGCTCTGCCCCTCTTCCGGTTGCAGATGGCCACGGGCGGCATGGAGCTGGCCGATGATCTCGGCGGCGGTCAGGTTGCGGTTGAAACCCTGACGGGCGGTGGAACAGAAGCTGCAGTCCAGGGCGCAGCCCACCTGGGAGGACACGCACAGGGTGCCGCGACCTTCCTCGGGAATGAACACGGTCTCGATGCCATTGCCGTCGTCCAGCCGCAGCAACCACTTGTGGGTGCCGTCGCGGGCGGCCTGGGTCATGACGATTTCGGGGGCACGGACCTCGGCCTGTTCGGACAGCCAGGCCCGCAGACCCTTGGTCAGGTCCGTCATGGCGGCGAAATCAGTGATGCCCCGCTGGTGGATCCACTTGAGCACCTGCACGGCACGGAAGGGCTTTTCGCCGTGAGCGACGAAGAACCCGGCCAGTTCCTCCCGCGTCATGCCCATCAGATTGGTCTTGGTACTTTCATTCATGGATCTATCCACCGGCGGTGGCCGGAAAAGCGGTGGGGCAAGCCCCTGCCGGGGGCGGGCAAACCCGCCCCCGGTTCGGCGTGACGCCGTCCGTCAGCGGGTGCGCTGGCAGAGTTCTTCGGGCTTGAAGAAGAAAGCGATTTCCTGGGCGGCGGTGTCGGCGCCATCGGAGCCGTGCACGGCGTTCTCGTCGATGCTGTCGGCGAAATCGGCGCGGATGGTGCCGGGGGCGGCATCCTTGGGATTGGTGGCACCCATCAGTTCACGGTTCTTGGCAACGGCGTCTTCGCCTTCCAGAACCTGCACCATCACCGGACCGCTGATCATGAAGCTCACCAGATCATTGAAGAAGGGGCGCTCCTTGTGCACGGCATAGAAGCCTTCCGCCTGTTCGCGGCTGAGCTGGATCATGCGGGCGGCAACGATGCGCAGGCCGGCCTTCTCGAAGCGGCTGTAGATCTCGCCGATCACGTTCTTGGCGACGGCATCGGGCTTGATGATGGAAATGGTGCGTTCAACAGCCATGGAATGGAACTCCGATATGGGATATGGAAGTGCAAGATTGCAACGCAGGCCGTCATGACCTGCGTCAAGGGAAGAAGATTGCATCGTGATGCAGAGGGGGAATGTTACCTTGCGGGGCGGGTGACAGACAATGACCCGGCACCGAAGGCGGCACGGACAAGCCCGGCTCCGGAAGGAAAAACCGATCGCGGGAGAACGGCAGCCCTAGCCGTCGTACTCCTCCATCCAGGCCAGTTGCACGGCCTCCAGGATGCGCTCGCCGCAACGCTCCGGATCATCCTCGAAATCCGGCAGGGCCATGATCCAGTTGCGCAGGTCGACGAAATTCACCTGGGCCGGATTCACGTCCGGATGGGCCTCCTGCAGGGCCAGGGCGATGTCCAGACTATCGGTCCATTTCAAGCGCATGGGGCAGCCTCCTAGTGATGCTCGGACACCTGATTGATGGTGTAACGGGGAATCTCCACCACCAGATCCCGATCCCCCACGCGGGCCTGACAGGAGAGGCGCGAATCCGGCTCCAGGCCCCAGGCCCGGTCCAGCAGGTCTTCCTCGTCCTCGGTGGCCTCATCGAGGCTGTCCAGTCCCTCCCGCACATAGACATGGCAGGTGGTGCAGGCACAGGACTTCTCGCAGGCATGCTCGATCTCGATGCCGTTGGCCAGGGCGGCATCGCAGATGGAGGTCCCGGACTCCACCTCGACGGCAGCCCCCTCGGGACAGATCTCCTCGTGGGGAAGAAAGATGATTTGCGGCATGTGGTCGTTCACTCCCAGCTGGGTTTATTCGAATTCCTCGACACGATGGCCGGACATGGCCTTGCGGACGCTCTCGTTCATGCGCCGGGCGACGAAGGATTCGCCGGCCTTCTCCACCTCGGCAATGGCCCGGCGGATGGCCTCGTGATCCTCTCCCCGGCGCGCCTCCAGCAATGTGCCACTGGCCGTGCGGATGCCCTCCAGCTCGCTTTGATCCAGCAGATGCCCATCGGCGGCCAGGGCCGATTCCAGGGCTTCCAGGACCCGGTCCGCCTCCACCTGCTGTTCCCGCAGGCGACGGGCCTGCATGTCCTCGGCGGCATGGCTGCGGGAATCGGTGAGCATGGACTCGATCTCGCCGTCGGTGAGACCGTAGGACGGCTTCACCTCGATGCCGGCCTGTACCCCGCTGACCATTTCCCGGGCCGTCACATTGAGCAGGCCATCCGCATCCACCTGGTAGGTCACTCGCACCCGGGCGGCCCCCGCCACCATGGGCGGAATCCCGGACAGGGTGAAACGGGCCAGGGAACGGTTGTGGTCCACCAGATCCCGCTCGCCCTGAACCACATGCAGGGCCATGGCCGTCTGACCATCCTTGAAGGTGGTGAATTCCTGGGCGCGGGCCACGGGGATGGTGGTATTGCGGGGGATCAGATGCTCCACCAGGCCGCCCATGGTCTCGATGCCCAGGGACAGGGGAATCACGTCCAGCAGCAGCATCTCGTCGCCGGGCTTGTTACCGGCCAGGATGTCCGCCTGCAGGGCGGCCCCCACGGCCACCACCTTGTCCGGATCGATGTCCACCCGGGGTTCGCGGCCGAAGAACTCCCCGACCCGCTCCCGCACCCTCGGCACCCGGGTGGAACCGCCCACCATGACCACGTCGGTGATCTCCTCGCGGCTCACCCCGGCATCCCGCATCGCCCGCCGACAGGCGGACAGGGCCTTGCTGATCAGGGGGTCGATGAGACAGTTCATCTGGTGGCAGGTCATGCAGCCGGTCCAGTATTCGGAGTCCGAGCGGGCCACCCGCAGCTGGGCCTCGTCACGATCGGTGAGGGCTTCCTTGACGGCGCAGGCATCCAGGATGAGCTGGCGCATGCGGTGATGCCCCGCGTCCCCCTCGATGCCCGCCTCCTGCATCATCCAGGCGGCGATGGCGCGGTCAAAATCATCCCCTCCCAGGGCACTGTCGCCGCCGGTGGCCAGGACCTCGAACACTCCCTTGTGCAGGCGCAGGATGGAGATATCGAACGTCCCCCCACCCAGATCGAACACGGCGATCAGGCCCTCATGGCCCTGATCCAGACCGTAGGCGATGGCGGCGGCGGTGGGCTCGTTCAACAGACGATACACGTTCAGGCCGGCCAGGCGGGCGGCATCCTTGGTGGCCTGGCGCTGGGCATCGTCGAAATAGGCGGGCACGGTGATCACGGCCCCGTCCAGATCCCCGCCCAGAGAGGCTTCTGCCCGCCCGCGCAGGGCCTTGAGGATCTCGGCGGAGACCTCCACCGGGGTCACCTCCCCGGCCTGGGTACGGATGCGGGGCACGCCGCCCTCGCCCGGCGCGAAATCGTAGGGAACATGCCCGGCCAGGGTCTTGAGATCGCCCACGCCGCGCCCCATCAGGCGCTTGACCGAAGACAGGGTGTTGAGGGGGTCCAGGGCAGCCAGGCGCCGGGCCTCATGCCCCACCAGCACCTGCCCCCCGGCACCGTAATGCACCACCGAAGGCAGCAGGTGAAGGCCGGTCTCGTCGGGCAGGGTTTCGGCCACCCCGTTACGCACGGTCGCCACCAGGGAATTGGTGGTCCCCAGGTCGATCCCCGCCGCGAGACGTCGCTGATGGGGGTCCGGCGACATGCCGGGTTCGGAGATCTGCAATAGCGCCATGGCAAGTTGAATCCGTCTTGATGGTTTCTGGGGGATACCCCGGTTCAGGGCAGGTCGTCTTCCAGACGCTCGCGGATGCGCTCCAACTCCTCACGCAGACGATTGAAGAACCGCAGCTTGAGGACCTGCTCCCGGGCCTGTTCCAGGTCATCGGCGGCCCAGGCGGCCTCGAAGGCCCTGATCAGAGCATCGTGACGACCATCGATGTCCGCCGCCGCCCGATCCAGGGCGGCAAAGGGATCGGCGGCATCCGGCACCGCTTCCAGGGTCTCGCGGAGCGCCATCTGGTCCATGAGAAAGTCGGGATCGGTGGCGGTGGCCCGGTCGTCATCCACCGCCACGCCCCGCAGACCGAGCAGGTAGCGTGCCCGCCGGGTGTCGTCCCGCAAGGTGGCATAGGCCTCGTTCACATGGGACGCTCCCTGCACCGCCAGACGGCGCTGGGCCTCCGGCGCCTTGGCAAAGCGGTCAGGGTGCAGTTCGATCTGCAGGGTGCGATAGGCCCGGGACAGGGCCTCCCGATCAATGGAAAACTGCCTCGGCAGGCCCAGCAGGGCAAAGTAATCCCGCCCAAAATCCAGCAACGGACCGCTGGACGCCCCCGGCTCAGACATTGAAGCTCTCTCCGCAACCGCAGCGGGAGTTCTCGTTGGGGTTCTTGAACCGGAACCCTTCGTTGAGACCCTCTCGGGTGTAATCCAGCTCGGTGCCGTCCAGATAGACCAGGCTGCGGGGGTTGATCACCACCTTCACACCCTTGTCTTCGAAGACGGTATCACCCTCGTCCAGTTCGTCCACGAACTCCATGATGTAAGCCATGCCGGAGCACCCGGTGGTCTTCACCCCCAGGCGCAGGCCGAGGCCCTTGCCCCGCTTTTCCATGAAGTTGCGCACCCGGTCGGCGGCGGTGTCGGTCAATGTGATGGCCATGACGATTGCTCTCCTTCTCAGGCGGTTTCAGCGTCGATCGCGCCGCCGGATTTCTTGCGATAGTCAGCAATGGCGGCCTTGATGGCATCCTCGGCCAATACCGAGCAATGGATCTTCACCGGCGGCAGGGCCAGTTCCTCGGCAATCTCGGTGTTCTTGATGGCCGCGGCTTCCTCCAGGGTCTTGCCCTTGATCCACTCGGTCAGCAGGCTGGAACTGGCGATGGCGGATCCACAGCCGTAGGTCTTGAACCGGGCATCTTCAATAACACCGGCATCGTTGACCTGAATCTGCAGTTTCATCACATCCCCGCAGGCCGGGGCGCCCACCATGCCGGTGCCCACCTGGGGGTCTGCCTTGTCCAGAGAACCCACATTGCGGGGATTTTCATAGTGGTCGATGACTTTGTCGCTGTAGGCCATTTCCGGTTACCTCTCCAGATAAAAATATCTTCACGCCCCACGGGGCGCATTGCGCAGGATTTAATGGGCGACCCACGCCACCGATTTCAGGTCCACACCGTCTTGATACATTTCCCAAAGCGGCGAGAGTTCGCGCAGCTTCTGTACCGCCCCGCGGACCAGAGCAATGGTGCGCTCAATATCCTCCTCGGTGGTATAGCGCCCCAGGGAAAAACGGATGGAACTGTGGGCCAGTTCATCCTCACGACCCAGCGCGCGCAATACATAGGAAGGTTCCAGGCTGGCACTGGTACAGGCGGAGCCGGAGGACACGGCAATATCCTTGAGGGCCATGATCAGGCTCTCGCCCTCGACGAAATTGAAGGAGACATTGAGGCTGCCCGCCACCCGGCGCTCGGCATCGCCGTTGAGATAGACCTCCTCCATGTCCGAAAGACCAGCCCAGAGACGGTCCCGCAACAGGCGCAGACGCTGGTTTTCCTGGGCCATTTCTTCCCGGGCGATACGAAAAGCCTCGCCCATGCCGACGATCTGGTGGGGCGCAAGGGTACCGGAGCGCATGCCCCGCTCATGGCCGCCGCCATGCATCTGGGCCTCGATCCGCACCCTGGGCTTGCGACGCACATAAAGGGCGCCCACGCCCTTGGGGCCGTAGCTCTTGTGGGCGGAGAAGCTCATGAGGTCGACGGGGAGCCTGGCCAGATCAATGTCCACCTTGCCGGTGGACTGGGCCGCATCCACGTGATAGAGGATGCCGCGGGCACGGGTGAGATTGCCGATGGCCTCGATGTCCTGGATCACGCCGATCTCGTTGTTCACGTGCATCACGGACACCAGCACGGTGTCGTCACGCAGGGCGGCCTCCAGCCGGCCCAGGTCGAGCAGGCCATTGGGTTCCGGGTCCAGGTAGGTCACCTCAAAGCCTTCCCGCTCCAACTGGCGACAGGTGTCCAGAACGGCCTTGTGCTCTGTCTTCATGGTGACGATATGGCGGCCCTTTTTCTGATAGAAATGGGCCGCGCCCTTGATGGCCAGGTTATCCGCCTCGGTGGCGCCGCTGGTCCAGACAATCTCCCGGGGATCGGCGCCCACCAGGGCAGCCACCTGCTCGCGGGCTTCCTCCACCGCCTTTTCCGCCTCCCAGCCAAAAGGGTGGGAACGGGAGGCCGGGTTACCGAACAGGCCGTCGATGGTGAGATGGCGGGCCATCTTTTCCGCCACCCGTTCATCCACCGGGGTGGTGGCGGCATAATCCAGATAGATGGGTCGGTTGTTCTCGCTCACGGCTTCACTCCTGGACCTGTTTATTCCACGGACTGGGACGCAAGCCCGGCGCCGGCGCCACTGCGGCTACCGGCAGGCGGGCGTGACATGATGCTGTCCTGACGGGCGGCCACTTCCTGAACACCGTTACGGCGCATGACATCGGCCAGGGTGATGTTGGCCAGAAAATTGTGGATCTGGGCGCTTAGATCGGACCACAGATCATGGGTGAGACAGCGATGGCTGTCCTGACAGTCCACGGTGCCGCCGCAGCGGGTGGTGTCCACTTTCTCGTCCACCGCTGAAATCACATCGGCAATGGCCAGTTCATTCGCCGGCCTGCTCAGAGTATAGCCCCCGCCGGGACCACGGGTGCTGACCACAAGACCACGCTTTCTCAGGCGCGCAAACAGTTGTTCCAGATAAGATAGTGAGATACCCTGTCGGCCTGAGATATCCGCCAGGGAGATCGGCCCTTGATCGTTGTGGATCGCCAGATCCAGCATTGCCGTCACGGCATAGCGCCCCTTCGTTGTCAGTCTCATTGCCTCTCTCCCATAGAATCCGTCCGGGTATGCTACTCATACCCAACCTTTTTAGTCAAGTATTGCCGCGCCCTGGTGACCCGGCCCCCGTCTGCCCCTGAGAGGGCAGACTGGCCAGATCCCCCAGTTCATCGGCCCGGATTTCCTGGATGTGGGAGTCATCCACCTGCGCCCCCATGGCCCTGAGGGCATGGCAGTTCTCGTCCATGCGCTGATCCAGGGTATGCAAATGATCCAGGATGCGGGTGATGGCCGTGGCCACCGGGTCCGGCATGTCCTGGGTGGTACCGTAGGCATCGAACCCCATCTTCAGGGCCATGTCCTCCCTGCGTCGGTCCTCGTCACTTCTGGGCGTGATGATGCGTCCGGGGATGCCCACCACCGTGGCCCCCGGGGGCACGTCCCGCAGCACCACCGCGTTGGAACCGACCCTGGCCCCTTCGCCGATGCGGATGGGACCGAGGATCTTGGCCCCCGCCCCCACCACCACATTGTTCTCCAGGGTGGGATGACGCTTACCCTTGCCCCACGAGGTGCCACCCAGGGTCACGCCGTGGTAGAGGGTGCAGTCATCGCCGATTTCGGCGGTCTCGCCGATCACCACCCCCATACCGTGATCAATGAAAAAACGTCGGCCAATGGTGGCCCCAGGATGAATCTCGATTCCGGTCAACCAGCGCCCCAAAAAAGCCAGATAGCGGGCAATCCAGCACAGACGCAGCCGCCACAGCCCGTGGCTCAAGCGATGCAGCAGCAGGGCATGGAGTCCCGGATAGGTGGTGAGTACCTCGAAGGTATGCCGGGCAGAGGGGTCCCGGTCGAAGACACAGCGAATATCGTCGCGCAGGCGCTGAAACATGAAGAGTCCTGATGGCCGGTCCAGAACACAGGGCCGGCATGGGTCTTTTGGGCCTCATTGTACCCCGATCTTCAGGGCTTGCCAGAATGTTCCGGCGGGCCTTTGGCCGCCTGGGTCAGGATGCCCCGCAAAATGTTCACCTCATTGATGGTGGGATCGGCCTTGGCAAACAGGCGCCGCAACCGCCGCATCAGGTGCCTGGGGTTGTCCGGATCCAGAAACTCCAGCAACAACAGCGTCTCCTCCAGATGGGCATACAGCCGCTCCAGCTCTTCATGACTGGCGGGCAGTTCCCCACCGGTGGGCGCCGGTGCCGATGCGGGCGCATGGGCCAGGGCGGCCATGCGCAGCTCGTAACTGAGCACCTGCACGGCGGCCGCCAGATTCAGGGAGCTGTATTCCGGGTTGGCCGGAATATGGATCAGGGCCTGGCAGCGATCCAGTTCCTCATTGGTCAGCCCGGTCCGCTCTCGCCCGAACAGCACGGCCACCGGCCCCGTCGGGACGGCTTCGAGCAGTCTGGCCGCCGCCTGTCTGGGGTCCAGTTCGGGCCAGCGCAGGGTACGCTGGCGGGCACTGGTACCCAGCACCAGGCGACACCCCGCCAGCGCCTCGTCCAGATCATCCACCACCTGGGCATCGGCCAGCAGGTCATCGGCCCCGGATGCCCGGGCCGTGGCCTCGGCGCTGGGATAATCCTGGGGAGCCACCAGCCGAAGGTCCGACAGGCCCATGTTCTTCATGGCCCGGGCCACCCCGCCCACATTGCCCGGATGGGAGGTATTGACGAGCACGATCCGGACCGGATTCAGTAATTCCATGGGTTCAGTTATCATCTATGGCCACGTATCTTCTTTGATCTCCCCGCGGCCTGCATGGTCGCGGTCCTGTTTCCCAGCCCATCCCGGAAGTCTTCCATGCATCCCTTGCTCAATATCGCCGTCAAGGCGGCCCGCGCCGCGGGACAGGTCATCGTGCGCCATGCGGACCGGCTTGATACCCTCACCGTCCAGGACAAGCAACCCAATGACTTCGTGACCGAAGTGGATCGCATGGCGGAACGGGAGATTATACGCGTGATCCACCGGGCCTACCCCGGTCACGCCATTCTGGCGGAAGAAAGCGGCACCCAGGGCAGCCACGAGGAATTCCAGTGGGTGATCGACCCCCTGGACGGCACCACCAACTACCTCCACGGCATCCCCCAGTACGCGGTCTCCATCGCCCTCAAACAGAAGGGACGCCTGGAACACGGGGTGGTCTACGATCCGGTCAAGGAAGAACTGTTCGCCGCCAGCCGCGGCGCCGGTGCCACCCTCAACAATCGACGCATTCGCGTGACCCAGCCCCGGGACATGACCGGCGTCCTGCTGGGCACCGGCATCCCCTTCCGGGAAGACCAGAACCTGGACTACTACCTGCGCACCCTGAGCGTCCTGCTGCCGGGCACCGCCGGGGTGCGGCGCGCCGGGGCGGCTTCACTGGATCTGGCCTATGTGGCCGCCGGTCGACTGGATGGTTTCTGGGAAATCGGCCTGCACGAGTGGGACATGGCGGCCGGCGTGCTGATGATACAGGAGGCCGGCGGCCTGGTGAGCGACCTCAAGGGCGGTTCTGATTATCTGGCCACCGGCAATGTGGTGGCCGCTGGCCCCAAGGTGTTCAAGGGCATGTTGCAGCGGCTCAATCCGGTGGTGAATCGGGCATGAATCACGACGACCTGCGCCAATGGTCCAAGCGCGCCGCCGACTGGACCCATGAATACCATCACAGCCTGCGGGACCGACCGGTGCGGGCACAGACACAACCCGGCGATATTGCCGCCTGCCTGCCCCAGACCCCGCCGGAACAGCCCGAATCCCTGGAGACCATTTTTGAGGATTTCACCCGGATCGTACCCGAGGGCATGACCCACTGGCAGCATCCCCGCTTCTTTGCCTACTTCCCCGGCAACGCCGCGCCGGCCTCCATGCTGGCGGAACAGCTGGCCAACAGTATGGCCGCCCAGGCCATGCTCTGGCAGACCTCCCCCGCCGCCACGGAAATGGAAACCGTGATGATCCGCTGGCTGCGGGATGCCCTGGGACTGGCCCCCCACTTCACCGGCACCATCCATGATACCGCCACCATCGCCACCCTCTCGGCCATACTCACCATGCGGGAAAAGGCCCTGGCCTGGAAGGGCAACACGGCGGGACTCCCGGCACAGCCCCGTCTGCGTCTCTATGCCTCCACCCAGGTTCACTCGTCCATCGACAAGGGGGTCCGCATCGCCGGCATTGGTCAGGACAATCTGATCAAGATCCCCACCGACGCCCATCACGCCATGGACACCACGGCCCTGGACAGGGCCATCCGGGCCGACCTGGCCGCCGGCCATCGACCGGCCGGCGTCATCCTCTGCGTGGGTGCCACCGGCATCGGCGCCAGTGACCGGCTACAGGAGGCCATCGCAGTGGCCAAGTCCCACGGCCTGCCCACCCACGTGGATGCCGCCTGGGCCGGATCGGCCATGATCTGCCCGGAGTTTCGTCACCTCTGGGCGGGCATCGACGGCGCCGACAGCATCGTCTTCAATCCCCATAAATGGCTCGGCATACAGATGGACTGCTCCATCCAGTTCCTGGCCGATCCCGTCCCCCAGGTCCGCACCCTGGGCCTGCGACCCGATTACCTGGAAACCCTGGGGCAGTCGGAGATCACCAACTATAACGAGTGGACGGTCCCCCTGGGGCGGCGCTTCCGGGCCCTGAAGATCTGGTTCACCCTGCGCGCCCATGGTCTGGAGGGCCTGCGCCGCCGCATCCGTGACCACATTGCCTGGTCGGAAGCGCTGGCCACCGCCATGGCCTCGCTGCCGGACGTGGAGATCATCACCCCCCCGACCCTGTCCCTGTTCAGCTTCGCCCTCAAGGACGGTGACGCCGCCACCGAGGCCCTGCTCACCCGCATCAACGACCATGGCCAGATCTACCTCACCCAGACCCGGCATCAGGACCGGTTTGTCATCCGGGTCCAGGTGGGGCAATTTGACTGCACCCGGGAAGATGTCATGACGGTATACCAGGTGGTCAGGGATCTGCTGTACGGCTGAAGCCCTGGCAGTCAGGTCATAAAATGGCCTGCATCATTGTTTTTATTGAGGGCCGTGGCATAGATTGCCCCTTCGCCCACTGCGTCCGCCCCACCGGGATGCCGCCTCTTCCGTGAGCCCATCATGCCCCATGCCCCTACCCTGTTTCACACCTTCCTCGACAGCCATGAGCGCTTCAATGATCGCCTGGCCTTCATCTACCGGGTGGGCGAGGAGGAATTCCGGGTCACCTACGAAAAATTCTTCGAAGACGTACTGCTGCTGGCACGGGCCTTCAAGGCCAGCAAGGTCCGCCGGGGCGACAAGGTCTTTCTGCTCTCCGACAACCGCTACGCCTGGATCGTCACCGACATGGCCCTGCAGGCCCTGGGCGCGGTGAGCGTACCCAGGGGCTGCGATACACCCGCCGGCGAGATCGAATACATCGTCAACCATTCCGGCGCCGAATTCATCATTGTCGAAACGGACGCCGTCTATGAAGCCCATCAGGAACTACTGAGCAGCCTCAAGCCCCGGGGCCTGTTCGTGATGGTGGGGGCGGAAAAGAACACCTGGTTCCACAAGGTAGTGTCCTATACGGAAATCCTGGCGGACCGCACCATCGAACCCCGGGACATCCAATGGTTCAAGGGGCTGGCGGAGTCCATCCAGCCGGAAGACCTGCTGACCATCATCTACACCTCGGGCACCACCGGCACCCCCAAGGGGGTCATGCTCGATCACAGCAACATCATGCACAACATCCGCACCCTGCCCCCGCTCATTGCCCTCAACGAGACGGACGTCTGGGCGTCGATCCTGCCCTCCTGGCACATCTTCGAACGGACCGCCGAATACATCGGCATCGCCCGCGGCAGCTGCCTGGTCTATTCCTCGATCCGGACCTTTGCCCAGGACCTGGAAACCTACCGGCCCACCCTGGTGGCCACGGTGCCCAGGGTGTGGGAAGCCCTGCACACCCGCATCACCACCGAACTGAAGAAAAAGGACCCGAAAAAGGCCCGGATCTTCAACCTGCTGGTGCGGGTATCCGCCACCTACCGGCGCAATCAGCGCATCCTGAACAATCAGTTGCCGGTGTTCGCCAACCCCCCGCTCCTGCGACAGGCCGGGGACAAGACCCGGGCGGCCCTGAGCAATGTCCTGCTCTTCCTGCCCAACCTGCTGGCACGCAAGAAATTCCGTCTGGTCCAGGAAAAGTTCGGCGGCCGTCTCAAGGCCGCCATCAGCGGCGGCGGCAGCCTGCCGCCCTATCTGGACGAATGGATCGACGCCATCGGCATCCGCATCATCAATGCCTACGGCATGACCGAATGTTCACCCGGGATTGCCGGGCGGGGTCTGCAATGCGACGTATTCGGCACCGTGGGTCCGGCGGTGGGTGAAACGGAACTGCGGATCACCGACGAGGCCAACCGGCCCCTGCCACCGGGCATTGAAGGTGAAATCCAGGTACGGGGCGCCCAGGTCTTCAAGGGCTACTACGACAACGAGGCGGCCAACGCCCAGGCTTTCACTCCCGACGGCTTCCTGCGCACCGGCGACCTGGGGCGCATGACCCTGACCGGAGAACTGGTCATCAC
The DNA here is from genome assembly GCF_900110965.1 of Ectothiorhodospira magna. Lineage (GTDB taxonomy): Bacteria > Pseudomonadota > Gammaproteobacteria > Ectothiorhodospirales > Ectothiorhodospiraceae > Ectothiorhodospira > Ectothiorhodospira magna. Next base: position 3,068 of record NZ_FOFO01000003.1, on the reverse strand, counting down.
CGGCCGGGCCAAGGACATCATCGTCCTCGCCAGCGGCGAGAACGTGGACCCGACCAACATCGAGGCCACTCTGTCCATGTTCCCCTTCGTCAAGGATGCCGTCCTGGTGGGACAGGACAAGAAGGGGCTAGGCGCCCTCATCGTGCCCGACATGGAAAAGCTCAGGGAATTCGTCCAGGAAAAGTACAACCAGATCGTCGGTGAGACCGGCGATGCCCTCAAGGACAAGCACCTTCTGGATCGCCTGCGCGGCGAGATGAACAAACTGCTCCACCCACGCAAGGGCTTCAAGCCCCACGAGAAACTGCACAGCATCTACTTCCTGGACAAGGAGTTCACCCCGGGAGAGGAAATCACCAACACCTTCAAGAAAAAGCGCCACGTGATCGAAAGAAAGTACAGCGAGATCATCAACCGCCAGCTCAAGTGAAACAGGCCTTCCTCGAAGGCTGCCAGCGGGTCGGCCTGTTTGATGCTATTGCAAAGGAGGGAGCCGCGCCATGACCTTTGCCTCCGCATTCACCATCACCAACCGCATGACCTCCGCGAGCTCCACCAAACTGTTGATCTGTTCCAGCGCCTGCTCCGCCTCGGCACCCAGCCGCCTGAGGTGACGCTTGAGCCAACGGGTGATCACCTCGTCCAGCCGGGCCCTCTCCGGGTGTGCCCGGATGCGCGCCGCCAGCCGTTTCACCGCGCCCTGCAGGGCCTCCACGTCCTTCGAAGCCTTCTCCACCTCGAAAATCCCGCTCAGCGGCGTATCCCACTCCGCCAACTCGTCCTCGGTGAAAGCCGATTCGTTCACCAGATAGTAGCGCAGGTGAGGCTGATAGACCCGCAGGAACACCGGCGGTTCCGGCCGGATCATCCGGTAAATGTCCGCCTTCGCCGTCCAGCGCTTCGAGCCGTTGTACAACACCACAGGGAAGATCGGCGGCATCCCCTTGCGGGAAGACCAGAACCTGGACTACTACCTGCGCACCCTGAGCGTCCTGCTGCCGGGCACCGCCGGCGTGCGTCGCGCCGGGGCGGCTTCACTGGATCTGGCCTATGTGGCCGCCGGTCGACTGGATGGTTTCTGGGAAATCGGCCTGCACGAGTGGAGTGGGACATGGCGGCCGGCGTACTGATGGTACAGGAGGCCGGCGGTCTGGTGAGCGACCTCAAGGGCGGCCCCGACTATCTGGCCACCGGCAACGTGGTGGCCGCCGGCCCCAAGGTGTTCAAAGGCATGCTGCAGCGGCTCAATCCGGTAGTGAACCGGGCGTGAAATTGCACGGGTTTATCGGCCGAGAAGCCCGTTCCTCGAATACCCCCCGATCTTCCTGATCCTCGGCCAATGCCATACCAGGACTTCCAAATGGCTCGATGCGCCGCGCTTTGCGCGGCGTGCTATCGCTGTCACTCTCACGCCCGGATTTCATCACCCGAAAAACCGATCCAGCACAGGAAGGATTGATGCTGCGCAGGATAGCGGCATTCGAACTCGCTGTGGATCCGATTGTTATGTTTCTTTGCCTATGCTAGGGTGTGTATATAGAAGATATTAATACACATGGGTGATTTATGAGAACCAACATTGTTATAGATGACAAGCTAATGATGGATGCCCTTAAAGCCTCTGGCCTGAGCACTAAAAGAGAAGTTGTAGAACAAGGGCTTAAGCTTCTGGTGCGACGTAGCCAGCAGCAGGAAATTCGCAAGCTCCGAGGTCGAATCAAGTGGGAAGGCGACCTTGACGAAATGCGAGGCGGCAAATGATATTGGTCGATACCAGTGTCTGGATCGACTACCTTAACGGCACTCAGAGCCGGCACACCGATGCTCTTGACGCTGCTATTGTTGAGGGCGTCGTTGCCATGGGGGATTTGATATTTCTGGAAATTCTTCAGGGAATCCGGGACGACCGGGAATACCGCACGACCAAGCAAAGCCTAATGACGCTGGACCAGCTTGAAATGTTTGGAAAAGACATGCCCGAGAAGTGCGCAGAGAATTACCGAGCACTGCGCAAAAAAGGAATAACTATCCGAAAAACTACGGACGTGATTATTGCGACTTACTGCATTGAGCAGAAGTTGCCCTTGCTTTTCACTGACCGCGATTTCATTCCTTTTGTTGATCATCTCGGCCTGGTCTCAGCGCTGCCGGAAACGTAACGCCTCAATAACCGAGGCTACAACGGAGCGGAGCGTAGTGTAAGCCGTCTGTCGCCGCAGACGCGAAGTTGACTGACAGATCATGAGTGCTCATTTCTTTCTGCCGAAGTTGTAGTGCTGGAAGTTGGGTACAACAATTTCCTTACCGACCGACAGCTTTTCACCACAATAAGGGCAGAACGCAACCTGGATCTGAACGGTTTCTATTGTCTGCCCTTCACACTCAAGATAACTGTCGTTTTCCAAATCTTCCTCTGTGGCGACCCTGTTCAAGTTTAGATAGATATTGCCGTCATCTTCGTCAAACCATACCTCTGCAAGTGAGCAGGGGGAGCATTCATGAATCAAAGCTGGCACCTCATCGCATCCATCCACGGGGGTGTCCATTCCCTCACGAATAGACTCCCGCATACCCGGTACGGAGAGCAGGTAAAGCGTTTCCTGGATTGCAGACCAGTCTTCCTCGGAGACCAGGACAGCCTTGTTCCGCTTACCCATGATGATGATTGGTTGGTGGGATTCGGCGGTCTCGTCAATCAACCGATAAAGGTTGCTCTGCGCGCCTCAGTTGCTGAGATTGCGGTCATGACGCACCTCTTGAGTGTTAAAACTCTCACCAAATGTACGCTTTTGAGTACGCAGGTCAAGATGAACGCCCAGCATAATAACGCCCCACATAAACGGCGCGAGGTACGAGCGTCCGGCGACCGAAGGGAGCGAATTTGATGTGATTGTGTACGCCCGGCATGGGCATGAACTGATGGGGTGAAAGTCCCCTGTAGGAGTACCTGTGATGTCCACACTGTGGACCAACGTAACTACTAGCCGACGGCAAGGGCAGCCCCGTGAGGGTCTGTCTGGAGGAAGCCCGAGCGCAAAAGTGCGAGCCGACGGACAGAAACCGCATAG
>NZ_FOFO01000052.1 GCF_900110965.1 Ectothiorhodospira magna | reverse complement strand
GCTTGAAACGCTGTCAAGCGCTTCGGCAATAACACCTTTCGTCCAGCTTGCCAGCCGACGGTTAATATTCTTGCCGAAGGACTTGCTCGCCATTGGGGCGGTTAAATCTTCTGCCGCGATCACGGCGGCTTTATCGACGACCTTATGAACGGATTGAAAGACGATGTCGCGAATTTGCGCGTGGGTCTTATCCATTTGTCGGTTCAGTTTCTTGCGCCCCAGGTTAAACTGGCGAATGTGTTGACGCTTGCGTGGGTTGCGATGTCGATTGGCGAGCGCCCGTAACTTGGAACGGCGCTGATATTTGGCTTTCAGCCGATCCGATTTTTCGGACAACACCGGACCGAGCGTTTGACCATGATGTTCACCATCAGAATCGACCAACACCTCGGAGTAACCCTTATCGACGCCGATGGTGCGCCCACCACAGTCTTGCTTGACTTCTGCTTCAATGGCGTAATGCACTTCGAGCCGATCATCGTCTTTGATGATGATACGCAGGGTGCCGGTCGGCTCAACGATGGTGTGAAGCGGAATGGCGATGCGCTGACCTCTCACCAAGCCAGGAATTTTGATCCAGGCACGCCCACCCAGTTGGAAGGTGGTGTAGTTATCCGAGCGCACAATGATTTGGTTGTGAGTGTGATTATGACCATGCTTCCAGTGCTTGCGCATCACTCGGCGTAAATAAGGATCGTGTACCCAGGCGTTGCCTTTGAGCGCGGTGAACAGGCGTTTTTGTTCGCTCTTGTCCTGGGTGTGACGCAAGATGCAGCGGCGCGCTTTGACCTTGGCCGCTTCCATAGTGGCGGTGATGTCGCCTTTGGCATCGCGCAGCGTCTCTTTCCAAGCATTGGCCGAGACCGGGAAAACGCGGCCTTCGCTCAGCCAAGCATCGCGAATCTGACGGTCGGATAAGCCCACGCCGTGCAGCGAACCAAAGCGCTGCCAGACATCAGAGCGCACTTGCCCGAGCCGCCGTGCCTGTTCGCGCAAGGCCGCCACCTTGCCCTTATTCGGGCGCTTGGCGCGCAGAATCCGCGTGACTTTCATTCGCAGGCGTCCTTGGGTTGGCGAAGAGGCATCTCGGCAAAGTCCTCCTTGATGGATTGTTTGTATTTGCGCATTCCGTACAACCGACAGCTGAAGGTATGCACAATTGCCAATAAATCCTCGACCATCTCCTGCTCGGGCGAGAGCGATTCTTGGTTCACTACCACGATCTCGCAGCCGTTTTCATCAGCCAGGTGCGCCAATAGATCAAAGCCAAAGCGCATCAACCGATCTTTGTGCGCCACCAGCAGCAGACGCACTTCCCCGCGCTGAATCCGATCAACCAAGCCAAGAAAACGCTTGCGCTTGAAGTTCATCCCGCCGCCGACCTCTTGAATCCATTCATCCACAGCGATCCCCGCGCCCAGGCAGTAGGTCTCCATCGCTTGTACCTGCGAGGCCAAATCGTCTTTCTGGCCGGCGCTGGAGACGCGGCAATAGACCACCACGTCCCGCTCTCGGGGCGCCCCACCAAGCATCAGGCGCACATCGGACTCATCGAAATACCGGTGCCCCGACGGCAGTCGCTTGGCTTGCAGCTTCCCTTCGCGCTCCCAGCGCCGCACGGTCTGCACCGAGCGACCAATCCGCTTGGCGAATTCTCCGATGCTGTAGTGGCTTCTCATATTGCATACTTATAGATAGCCCTGAGCAGAAATCAAGCAACTGTTAATTGCTCCTTATTCTGCTCAACGCTGCCAACACGCGTAGCTTTGTAGTGTAGGCGAAGCCGCAGCGGAGAAGCTGTCGCTGTGCTTGGCCTTGTGTACGCCCGGCATGGGCATGAACTGATGGGGTGAAAGTCCCCTGTAGGAGTACCTGTGATGTCCACTCTGTGGACGACTGTAACTACTAGCCGACGGCAAGGGCAGCCCCGTGAGGGTCTGTCTGGAGGAAGCCCGAGCGCAAAAGTGCGAGCCGACGGACAGAAACCGCATAG
>NZ_FOFO01000046.1:0-3254 GCF_900110965.1 Ectothiorhodospira magna | reverse complement strand
CCGGTGAAGTTATTTAACAATTCGGGAAAACATCTAGGCGAGAGTAAATGTAGTTTAGTTCTCTCAAATGTCATGTCGCATGAGCAACTGCGCATATAACTTCAGACTTTTTGGGGTTATATGGTCAAGCGGTTAAGCGCACACGGTGGATGCCTAGGCGGTAGGAGGCGAAGAAGGACGTGGTAGTCTGCGATAAGCCTCGGGGAGCTGACAAACAAGCGTTGATCCGGGGATTTCCGAATGGGGAAACCCACCTCTTTTTAGAGGTATCTGTATCTGAATACATAGGATGCAGAGGCGATACTCGGGGAACTGAAACATCTAAGTACCCGAAGGAAAAGAAATCAACCGAGATTCCGTCAGTAGTGGCGAGCGAAAGCGGAACAGCCCAAAAGTTGACTCGATTTTAGTGGAACGGTCTGGAAAGTCCGGCGATACAGGGTGATAGCCCCGTACACGAAAAGATCTTGTCAATGAAAAGTGAGTAGGGCGGGACACGTGAAATCCTGTCTGAACATGGGGGGACCATCCTCCAAGGCTAAATACTCCCTACCGACCGATAGTGAACCAGTACCGTGAGGGAAAGGCGAAAAGAACCCCGGAGAGGGGAGTGAAATAGAACCTGAAACCGTGTGCGTACAAGCAGTGGGAGCCCTTTATGGGTGACTGCGTACCTTTTGTATAATGGGTCAGCGACTTAACGTAAGTGGCAAGGTTAACCGCATAGGGGAGCCGTAGGGAAACCGAGTCTTAATAGGGCGCCATAGTCGCTTGCGTTAGACCCGAAACCGGGCGATCTATCCATGGCCAGGATGAAGGTGGGGTAATTCCTACTGGAGGTCCGAACCCACTAATGTTGAAAAATTAGGGGATGAGCTGTGGATAGGAGTGAAAGGCTAATCAAGCCCGGAGATAGCTGGTTCTCCTCGAAAGCTATTTAGGTAGCGCCTCATGTCTCACTCCTGGGGGTAGAGCACTGTTATGGCTAGGGGGTCATCCCGACTTACCAAACCATTGCAAACTCCGAATACCAGGAAGTGCAATCATGGGAGACACACGGCGGGAGCTAACTTCCGTCGTGGAGAGGGAAACAACCCAGACCGCCAGCTAAGGTCCCCAAATCATGGCTCAGTGGGAAACGATGTGGGAAGGCAGAAACAGCCAGGAGGTTGGCTTAGAAGCAGCCACCCTTTAAAGAAAGCGTAATAGCTCACTGGTCGAGTCGGCCCGCGCGGAAGATTCAACGGGGCTTAAGCCATGTACCGAAGCTGCGGACGCCACGTAAGTGGCGTGGTAGAGGAGCGTTCCGTAGGCCTGCGAAGGTGTGCTGTAAGGCATGCTGGAGGTATCGGAAGTGCGAATGCTGACATGAGTAACGATAAGATGGGTGAAAACCCCATCCGCCGAAAGCCCAAGGTTTCCTGCGCAACGTCAATCGGCGCAGGGTTAGTCGGCCCCTAAGGCGAGGCAGAAATGCGTAGTCGATGGGAAACAGGTTAATATTCCTGTACCGCACCATGTTGCGATGGGGGGACGGAGAAAGCTAGATCAGCCGGCAGTTGGTGTCCGGTTTAAGCGTGTAGGGAGTGCTTCCAGGCAAATCCGGAGGCACAATCCTGAGGCGTGATGACGAGCTCCCACGCGGAGCGAAGTGATCGATGCTCAGCTTCCAAGAAAAGCCTCTAAGCTTCAGACACGGTGTGACCGTACCCGAAACCGACACAGGTGGGCAGGGTGAGAATCCCAAGGCGCTTGAGAGAACCCAGGTGAAGGAACTAGGCAAAATGGTACCGTAACTTCGGGAGAAGGTACGCCTCTGGCGGTGAAGGGCCTCGCGCCCGTAGCTGCCGGGGGCCGCAGAGACCAGGCCGCTGCGACTGTTTATTAAAAACACAGCACTCTGCAAACACGAAAGTGGACGTATAGGGTGTGACGCCTGCCCGGTGCCGGAAGGTTAATTGATGGGGTCAGCCGCAAGGCGAAGCTCTTGATCGAAGCCCCGGTAAACGGCGGCCGTAACTATAACGGTCCTAAGGTAGCGAAATTCCTTGTCGGGTAAGTTCCGACCTGCACGAATGGCGTAACGATGGCGGCACTGTCTCCACCTGGGACTCAGTGAAATTGAAATCGCTGTGAAGATGCAGTGTACCCGCGGCTAGACGGAAAGACCCCGTGAACCTTTACTACAGCTTCACACTGAACTTTGAACCTGCTTGTGTAGGATAGGTGGGAGGCATTGAAACCGGAACGCCAGTTTCGGCGGAGCCAACCTTGAAATACCACCCTGGCATGTTTGGAGTTCTAACCTCGTCCTGTCATCCAGGACAGGGACCGTGTGTGGTGGGTAGTTTGACTGGGGCGGTCTCCTCCCAAAGAGTAACGGAGGAGCGCGAAGGTACCCTCAGCGCGGTCGGAAATCGCGCACTGAGTGCAAAGGCACAAGGGTGCTTGACTGCGAGACAGACACGTCGAGCAGGTGCGAAAGCAGGTCTTAGTGATCCGGTGGTTCTGAATGGAAGGGCCATCGCTCAACGGATAAAAGGTACTCCGGGGATAACAGGCTGATACCGCCCAAGAGTCCATATCGACGGCGGTGTTTGGCACCTCGATGTCGGCTCATCACATCCTGGGGCTGAAGCAGGTCCCAAGGGTATGGCTGTTCGCCATTTAAAGTGGTACGCGAGCTGGGTTTAGAACGTCGTGAGACAGTTCGGTCCCTATCTGCCGTGGGCGTCGGAGATTTGAGAGGGTCTGCTCCTAGTACGAGAGGACCGGAGTGGACGTACCTCTGGTGTTCCGGTTGTCACGCCAGTGGCATTGCCGGGTAGCTACGTACGGACGGGATAACCGCTGAAAGCATCTAAGCGGGAAGCCTTCCTCAAGATGAGATCTCCCTGGGCACTTGATGCCCCTCAAGGGTCGTCGAAGACTACGACGTTGATAGGCGGGGTGTGGAAGCGCAGTAATGTGTGAAGCTAACCCGTACTAATTGCCCGTGAGGCTTGACCATATAACACCCAAGCAGTTTGAGGTGTGTAAGTTGCAACGACATGACATGCCTGATGTTTTCCCGATTTTGCCGATGTTGAAATATTCAGCATCAGCGTCAGTTTTGCCTGGCGGCCATGGCGAACCGGAACCACCCGATCCCATCTCGAACTCGGAAGTGAAACGGTTCAGCGCCGATGATAGTGTGGGGCCTCCCCATGTGAAAGTAGGTCACTGCCAGGCACTTATTCCAAACCCCGATTGGT
>NZ_FOFO01000013.1 GCF_900110965.1 Ectothiorhodospira magna | reverse complement strand
AGCGGGTCGCCAATGCCCGCCACGACTTCCAGCACAAGCTCTCTCGACAGATCGTTGACGACAACCAAGCGGTGATCGTCGAGACGCTGAAGGTCAAAAATATGATGAAAAACGCCAGACTCGCCAAGCACATCGGCGATGCGTCCTGGTATGCCTTGACCACCAAGCTGGACTACAAGGCCAAGGAGCAGGGCAAGCATCTGGTCAAGATCGACCCGTGGTTTGCCAGCTCCAAAACCTGCCATGTCTGCCAGCACAAGAGGGACGCCATGCCGTTGAACGTCCGGTCGTGGGAATGCCCGGCCTGCCACACACAGCATGACCGGGATATCAACTCGGCGCTGAACATCAAGCATCAAGGCATAGTAAAGCTGAAGGCGGAAGGGCTGTCCGTCTCTGCCCATGGAGGCTTGCGTAAGCCCGGCACATCGCCGGCTGCTGCCTGAGAAGTGGGAAGCCTCGCCCGTGGCGCGTCAGCGCTTAGGGCGGGGAGCAGTCACTACTCCAACGAAAACAGCGGCTCCAGCACGGTGGAAGACGCCAAGAACAAGGCCGTGAGTACCTCGCTGGGATACAGCAACGGGCCGCTCAATGTGGTCGTTGCCTATGAAAGCCAGGATATTTACAGCACCGATAACTATGATTACACGGCGGACGCCTGGCGCCTGGCGGCCTCCTACCGGATCACCCCTGACTTCCGTCTGGCCGGCTTCTACCAGCAGACGGAGAACACCCGTGGCGTGGAAGGGCAGGAAGCGGATGTCTTCGGCATTGCCGGTCAGTACCGCATCAGCCCCTCCGTGTACCTGAATGCCCACTGGTTCACCCTGGACTCCGATCTGGAGAAGCGGGATGCCAATCTCTATGCCATCGGTCTGGAATACCGGGTGGACAGCGCCCTGCGCTTCTACGGCAATCTGGCCTTCATGGATAATGACGACAATTCCGGCCTGACCCCCTGGGGCGCGGCCCGCAGTGCCAACCTTTCTGGCGTAGAAGGCGTGGATGCCCGCGGCGAGACGGCCACCGCCTTCTCTCTGGGCATGCGTTACGATTTCTGAGGGATAATACCTTTTCGGGCAGGGACGCCCGCCTCTGCTCCAGCAACCTTATGGAGAACCTCGTCGATGACTGATTATGACTCGTACTATAGCGAGCGTGCGTTCTGGGCGAAGGTCGGAAACGTACCGGCCGGTTGCGGGCTCCTGCACAGTAACCGGTCAAACCAGACCGTTATTCCTTACCTGATTTCCCGTGCGTACTGTCCTTCTCTCCTGCATTCATGTCCAGAGGGAGAGACCCATCATGTCTATACGGCGGTGATGGCCGGACAAGGACTCACAACTGTGGGGCGGCCTGTCAGGGCCGGGTCGGTGACAGGATGATCCAGGGTGTAATGCAGACCCCGGCTTTCGGCACGGCTCTGGGCGCTGCGGATGATGATTTCTGCCACCAGCGCCAGGTTTCGCAGTTCGATCAGGTCGTTGGTGACCCGAAAATGACTGTAGTACTCATGAATCTCACCCTGTAGCAGTTCAATACGCCGCTGAGCACGCTGCAGGCGCTTGCTGGTGCGCACAATGCCCACATAATCCCACATGAAACGACGCAGTTCCTCCCAGTTGTGAGCCACCACCACTTCTTCATCGGAGTCGGTGACCCGGCTTTCATCCCAGGCAGGAATCTGTGCCAGTGGTACCGGTTCCGGCTGTCGTCGCCCCATGTCCTGTGCCGCAGAGCGGGCAAATACCAGACATTCCAGCAGGGAGTTGCTGGCCATGCGATTGGCCCCGTGCAGACCCGTGTAAGCCACTTCGCCAACGGCATAAAGCCCGTCCAGATCGGTGCGGGCTGCCAGATCGGTCATCACGCCGCCACAGGTGTAATGGGCAGCCGGCACCACGGGCAGCGGGTCTTGAGTCATGTCAAAGCCATATTCCAGGCAGTGTTTGTAAATGTTGGGAAAGTGGGATCGAATAAAGTCTGCCGGCTTGTGGGAAATATCCAGATAGACACAGTCTGCCCCCAGGCGTTTCATTTCATGGTCGATGGCTCGGGCGACGATGTCCCGTGGTGCCAACTCCCCCCGGGGATCGAAACGTTCCATGAATGGCGTGCCGTCGGGAAGCAGCAGTCTGCCTCCCTCCCCTCGTACTGCCTCGGAGATGAGGAAGGACTTGGCCTGGGGATGGAACAGGCAAGTGGGATGAAACTGCATGAACTCCATGTTGGCCACCCGACAGCCAGCCCGCCAGGCCATGGCGATACCGTCGCCGGTGGCGCCGTCCGGGTTGCTGCTGTAAAGATAAACCTTGCTGGCGCCGCCGCTGGCCAGCACCACAGAGGGCGCAGCAAAGATCTCCACCCGGTGGGACTCCAGATCCAGCACATAGGCCCCCAGACAGCGGCGTGGTCCCACCAGTCCCAGTTTGATACTGGTGATCAGATCCACGGCGATGTGGTGCTCGAACAGGGCAATGTTGGGATGTCGCCTGACCTGTTCCACCAGGGTGTTTTCAATGGCCTTGCCTGTGGCGTCGGCGGCATGAACCACCCGGCGGTGACTGTGGCCGCCTTCACGGGTGAGGTGCAACTGGACCCGGCCATCGGTGGTGGGTTCGTAGGTGAAAGGAACCCCCAGGTCCAGTAGCCACTGAATGCTTTCCGGGCCATGGGCCACGGTGTGTCGCACGGCGGCCTCGTCGCATAACCCTGCCCCGGCATCCAGGGTATCCTGTACATGGGCTTCCAGTGAGTCATGCCGGTCCAGTACCGCAGATACCCCGCCCTGGGCATAGAAGGTGCTGCCTTCATTGACGGGGCCTTTGCTCAGTACCGCCACCCGCTGTTGCGCCGCCAGATGCAGGGCCAGGGTCAATCCGGCAGCACCGCTGCCGATGATGAGTACATCCATGGACTTGCGGCCTCCTGCCTGGGGCGAATCTTGCATGGGCAGTCTCTCCATAATGGCCTCGCCCCGGGCCGGGCTTGCTTGAGGCAGTGTCTGGATCTGGGTTATTTTGTCGGGGTTTTTTGCACGGTTGCACGCAGCGGGAGGGTCTTTAAATTGACCTGTGCCATGAATTCCCGGCAATGTGGGGAGCATGGTGCAATCCGGGCGTCATTTGCAAGAACTTAAAGGGGGTTTCCATGTCCATCGCAGTTAGGGTACAGGATGTGCCCTCACAGGGGGAGTGCCCGAATGGGCAATAAAGTAACCGACGAGGAACTGGTCAAGCGTGTTCAGGCTGGAGACAAGAAGGCTTTTGATGTGCTGGTGCAAAAATATCAGCACAAGATCGTCAATCTGGTTTCCCGCTATGTACACGACTCCGCCACTGCCCTTGATGTGGCTCAGGAAGCCTTCATCAAGGCTTATCGGGGGTTGGCCAATTTCAGGGGCGATAGTGCCTTTTACACCTGGTTGTACCGTATTGCCATCAATACAGCCAAGAACCACCTGGTTTCCCAGAGCCGTCGTACACCGGATGTGGAGGTGGATGCCCAGGATGCAGAACAGATGGGGGGAGAATCTGCGCTCAAGGAATATGCAACCCCGGAAGGGGAATTGTTGTCGGAGGAGATACGCCTGGCTGTGCAGGGTGCCATCGGGGCATTGCCAGACGATTTGAAAATGGCCATTACCCTGCGGGAACTGGAGGGGATGAGCTACGAAGAGATCGCCCAAACCATGGGATGTCCCATCGGCACGGTACGATCCAGGATTTTCCGGGCGCGGGAAGCGATTGATCGCGTCTTGCGGCCATTGCTTGATTAAATGTGCTTTCAAGAGCGAGACCCGCTATGACAACCACCACTAAAGAGGAACGACTCTCCGCATTGGTAGACGACGAGGCGGAAGCCTTCGAGACCCGCCGGTTGCTGGATGAGTTGACAAAGAACCCTGAAGATCTGGCCCAATGGGGCCGTTACCATCTGATCGGTGATGTGATGCGGGGCAACCTGCAGCATACCGCGCCCCCCGATTTTTCTGCCCGTATCATGGCTGCTGTGGCCGAGGAGCCGCCGCTGACCGCGCCTTCTCCTCCCTGGTATGGCCGCCTGCTCAAACCGGCAGCGGGTATGGGCATGGCCGCTGCGGTGGCCGTGGCGGTGTTGGTGGGATTGCAGAATTTCGCCGGCGGGCTTGCCGAACCAGAACCTGCCCTGGCGGCTGCCGATCCGGTCATCCGGGCCGCCCAGTGGGACACCGGTCAGCGTCATGTTTTGCAATCCATGTTCGAACCCAACCCCCTGTCAGCACCGGTGCAGCATTCCCCGCTGGAACTGAGTACTCCGCCTGTCCTGCCCATCGATATGGACGATGCGCGCTTTAGCAGTTATTTGCTCAATCATGCCGAATGGGCTGTGGGTCGGGGGGGTATCCCACCCCAGGTGCGTACCGTCGGACACGGCTTCGTGGGAGATTGATCCCATGGGATGGCGCCTGGGCCAGGCTTGTCTGGCGGCATTACTGGTGACGGTCACCCCGGTGGCGGCCTCGGAACAGGTCACTGCAGAAGCGCTTTTGCGGCAGATGGCCCAGGCAGTGGACGAGCTCAACTATGAGGGTACCTTCGTCTTTGCCCATGATCATCGCATGGAGACCCTGCATATCATCCATGCCCGGAGCGAGCAGGGTTCCAGGGAACGGCTGGTGGCCTTGACCGGTTATCCCAGGGAGATCATCAAGGATGCAGAGTCCATCATCTGTGTCCGCCCCGATCATCTGGACCCGGCGTTATGCCTGGACCCAGGCAAAAGTCTGTTGGGATTGCCCGGTGTGCTGCCTATCCGTCAGGGTCTGGACGGTCTGAAGGACAGTTACCGGCTACGGCTTGGGCCGGTTCGCCGGGTGGCCGGATTATCCTGCCGGGAGGTGGCCATCGTGCCGCGGGATCACTTCCGCTATGGTCATCAGTTTTGTATCCATGAGCCTACTGGTATGTTGCTCAAGGCCCGGTTGTTGAGCCGGGAGGGGCGGATTTTTGAGCAACTGATGTTCACCCGTATCGAGTTTCCCTCACAGGTGGATGAAGCTCGCTTTCAGCCGGAGATGCAGGAACAGGGGATGGTGGCCCGACCGATGGAGACAGCACCTGCTGAAACCCACATGATGCCCTTTGATCCCCAATGGCAGGTGGGACAGATGCCTCCCGGATTCCATGTCACCGGCATCAGCAAGCGGGTAATGGCCGCCAGTCCTCACCCGGTACAGCATATGATCCTCAGCGATGGGTTGGCGACGGTGTCAGTGTTTATCACCCGCACCGACACCCCCCATGAGCGACTCAGTGGCATGACCCGTTCCGGTGCCCTGCACGTGGTGGCCCTGCCCTGGGATGAATATCAGGTGACGGCCCTTGGGGAAGTCCCCGAGGCCACTGTTCGGCTGATTGCCGAGTCGGTGTTTCGTGATGGGGAGAATATGCAGTGATCGAAGAGACGGCCCGTGTGATTGCAGTGGATGAGCCTGGTTTTGCCTGGGTGGAAACGGAGCGCAAAACCGCCTGCGGAACCTGTTCGGTAAACAAGGGGTGTGGCACCAGTGTGATCGCCAAACTGTTTGGTCAGCGTCGTACCCAGGTGCGGGTCATTGATCCTGTGGGGGTCACTCTGGGTGATGAGGTGATCATCGGGCTGGAGGAATCGGCGCTGGTGCGGGGTTCTCTGGCAATCTATATCCTGCCTTTGGTGTGTCTGCTGATCGGGGCTGCCCTGGGCCAGTGGCTCTGGGCCGGATACGGTGAGTTACCGGTGGTGTTGGCAGGTCTGGCGGGGCTGGCGGCAGGGCTGGGCGCCGTTGGTGGGTTCACCCGTCGCATCCGTCGGGATCCTCGCTATCAGCCGGTGGTGGTGCGTCGTCTTGGTCCGCCGGTTATCCGGGTTCATGGTGTGCTTGCTCCCTGAGTGCATCCCACGTCACCGCCCATGTCACCGGAACCTTGGGGTTTTTGTTTTTGGAGCACTAAATCTATGAAGATAACATGCCAACGCCTGCAGGTTTCTGGGCTGATTCTGCTTTTGTCCCTGTGTTTGATGGTGGCCAGCCCTGTGTATGCCCGGGGATTACCCGAGTTTGTGCCTTTGGTGGAAGCCAACAGTGCGGCAGTGGTGAATATCAGTACCTCACGGGCGGCAGAGTTGCCCAGTGGGCATCCCCCGCTACAGCTGCCCGAAGGGATGCCGGAGGATGGTCCCTTTGGTGATCTGTTGCGCCGGTTTTTTGGTGAACGGGGGGGCGTACCGCCCCGTCGGGGCTTTGACAGTACCTCCCTGGGATCGGGTTTCATCATCTCTGCAGATGGCTATGTGGTGACCAATCACCATGTGATCCAGGGTGCAGACGAGATTGAGGTGCGGCTCAGTGACCGGCGCACTTTCAGTGCCGAACTGGTGGGTTCCGATCCACGTACCGATGTGGCCCTGCTGCGCATTCAGGCCAGTGATCTGCCCACCCTGACCCTGGGGGATTCCGAACGCCTGCGGGTGGGAGAATGGGTGCTGGCCATCGGTTCTCCTTTTGGCTTTGACCACTCGGTCACGGCGGGAATCGTCAGTGCCAAGGGGCGTAATCTGCCCAGCGAAAGCTATGTTCCCTTTATTCAGACCGACGTGGCGATCAATCCGGGCAATTCCGGGGGGCCACTGTTCAATATGAATGGTGAGGTGGTGGGGATCAATTCCCAGATTTACAGCCGTACCGGTGGTTTTATGGGGCTGTCCTTTGCCATTCCCATCGAAGTGGCTATGGATGTGGTGGAGCAGTTGCGGGACAAGGGGTATGTCAGCCGTGGTTGGTTGGGGGTGATCATCCAGGAGGTCACCCGGGAACTGGCAGATTCCTTTGCCATGGAACGTCCCACCGGGGCGCTGGTGTCGCGGGTGTTGCCCGATAGTCCGGCCCATGCTGCGGGGCTGCGTACCGGTGATGTGATCCTGAGCTTCAATGGTACTGAAGTGCCCCGCTCCTCGGCCCTGCCCCCAATAGTGGGCCGTGCCCCCATTGATCGCCCGGCCCAACTGGATATTCTGCGGGATGGCAAGCCCATGACCCTCACTGTGGTGATCGGCGAATTGCCCACCGAAACGGACGCAGGCCCTGCCCGTGCCCGTCCTCCGGCTGCGGAACCCGCACGTTTTAAACCGTTTGGCATGCATCTGGAATCGGTGCCTGATGAACTGCGCAGCCGTCTGGAACTGGCCGAGGGCGGTGTGCTGATCACCCAGGTGGACGCTGGACCCGCTCAGCGGGCAGGCATCCGCCGTGGTGATGTGCTGTTGATGATCAACAGTCATGCCATCCAGTCCCCGGAGCAGATGCGGGAGGTGGTCGAGGCATTGCCAGCGGGTCGGACGGCCCGGGTGCTGGTGCAACGACCCCAGGGGCCCATCTGGTTACCTCTGGAGATACCAAAATGAGGCCGGTAGTCACCCTGTATCATCGGCAGGGATGCCACT
The DNA here is from genome assembly GCF_900110965.1 of Ectothiorhodospira magna. Taxonomy (GTDB): domain Bacteria; phylum Pseudomonadota; class Gammaproteobacteria; order Ectothiorhodospirales; family Ectothiorhodospiraceae; genus Ectothiorhodospira; species Ectothiorhodospira magna. Next base: position 75,973 of record NZ_FOFO01000013.1, on the reverse strand, counting down.
TGTGCGAGCGCATGGCACAGGCCCTGCGCCCGTTGCAAGAGGAACTGGCGTTTGATATCCAGGAAAAGGATATTGATGAAGACCCCGTTCTGTGCCAGCGTTTTCGGACCAAAATTCCCGTCCTTGCCGTGGACGGGGATATTCTGTGCTGCCATGTCCTTGATGAACGGGGGTTGAGGGCGGCCCTGGCCGAGGATTGAGGGTGTTCAATAGGGCCAGTAGACCAACTTGTAGGTGCCGATGGCACCCACCAGGGCCAGGGCGATGAACCCCATCACTGCAATCCGTTCGGTCCGGTGGCCTTGGGCTGCGCGAAACCCGGACTCCAGTCGGTAACGCAGGGCAAACGCGCCCACATAGCCCAGGATGCCCGCCGAGGGAACGAAGACAATTCCCATCAGGATCGACCAGGCCACAAACGGGAAGGGATACTGGGCCAGAGTGAACAAAACGCTGATGACCAGTGCCATCAGGGCTGGAAGGATGGCGCCAAGCCACGGGTTTTTCCAGGCCGGGTCTGGTTGTTTTGCCTGGGCTTGCGCTTCCAGTTGGGCGGCAAACAGGGCGGTGGCCTCGTCCAGATAGGCGGCCCGGGCCGCGTTTTCATCCTGGTCTGCCAGTAACAGGCAACGTTGCCAGAGGATGTGGTCCCGATCCTCCATCCATGCCTGCTCTGCCAGTTTCCGGGCCTGGGGGGGGTGATGTGCTGTCATAAATTCTCCGGGAAATGTCGTGTTTCAAGGGGTTACATGAAGGCGGTTGCAGTATTGCGACCGCTGAAAAAGGGGGGGGGTTTAAGTCCCTCGCCCTGGAAATGGGGGGATTGCTGTTACTGCCCCGGCCGAGTCTGTACAATGCGCAGTCCAAATCTTGATCAACCCAGTGGGTACATGGCCGGACCCTGTGCGCCAGGGCCCCCTATCCCGAGCAGGCCCCATGAGTCGTCAATCCAGCGATTGCAAGATCAGTAGAATCAGAAATTTTTCTATCATTGCCCATATCGACCACGGCAAATCCACCTTGGCCGACCGTTTTATCCAGGTCTGCGGCGGGTTGGAAGACCGGGAGATGTCCGAGCAGGTGCTCGACTCCATGGACCTGGAAAAAGAGCGGGGCATCACCATCAAGGCCCATAGCGTATCATTGATGTATACCGCCCGGGATGGTCAGGAGTACCAGCTCAATTTCATTGATACCCCAGGGCATGTGGACTTTTCCTACGAGGTATCCCGCTCCCTGTCTGCTTGCGAAGGTGCCCTGCTGGTGGTGGATGCCTCCCAGGGGGTAGAGGCTCAGAGCGTGGCCAACTGCTACACGGCCATCGACCAGGGGCTGGAAGTGGTGCCGGTGCTCAACAAGATTGACCTGCCGGCGGCGGAGCCAGAGCGGGTGGCCCATGAAATCGAGGAAATCATCGGCATCGAGGCCCGGGATGCCGTCCATGTCAGTGCCAAGACTGGCGTCGGGGTGCCCGATCTGCTGGAAGCGCTGGTGGCCCGTATTCCTCCTCCCCAGGGAGACCCGGATGCCCCTCTGCAAGCCCTGATCATCGACTCCTGGTTTGATAACTATCTGGGCGTGGTGGCTCTGGTACGGGTGATGCAAGGCACCCTGCGGCCCAAGCAGAAGATTATTGCCATGTCTACTGGCCGTGCCCATCTGGTGGATCAGGTGGGGGTATTCACCCCCAAGCCCACGCCCCAGGAGGCATTGGGGGTGGGGCAGGTGGGATTTGTCATTGCCACCATCAAGGACATCACCGGGGCCAAGGTGGGGGATACCCTGACCGGTGCCGACCGGCCCGCCGAGCACCCCTTGCCGGGCTTTAAGGAAGTCCAGCCCAGAGTATTTGCCGGCATCTTTCCGGTGAGTGCCGATGATTACAACAGCCTGCGGGAGGCCCTGGACAAGCTCAAGCTCAACGATGCCTCCTTGCAGTACGAGCCAGAAACGTCCCAGGCTCTGGGGTTTGGGTTTCGTTGCGGTTTTCTGGGCATGCTCCACATGGAGATCATCCAGGAGCGTCTGGAGCGGGAATACGACCTGGATTTGATCACCACTGCGCCCACCGTGATCTACCAGGTGGAGACCACTGCCGGCGAGGTGCTGTCCATCCACAACCCGGCAGAGTTGCCGCCGGTGAATACGGTGGCCGAGATCCGTGAACCCATTATCAACGCCAGTATCCTGGTGCCCCAGGACTATGTGGGGGCGGTGATTACCCTGTGTGTTGAAAAACGCGGGGTGCAGACCCGGATGCAGTATGTGGGCAACCAGATTTCCCTGGGTTATGACATGCCCATGTCCGAAGTGGTCCTGGACTTCTTCGATCGGCTCAAGTCGGTGAGCCGCGGCTATGCCTCCTTTGACTATGTTCTGACCCGTTTTCAGGCGGCGCCACTGGTGAAGGTGGATGTGCTCATCAATGGTGATCGGGTGGATGCCCTGTCGGTGATCACCCATCGGGATCAGGCTCAGTATCGGGGCCGGGATCTGACCGAGCGCATGGCACAACTGATTCCCCGGCAGATGTTTGAGGTGGCGATTCAGGCGGCCATTGGTTCCAAGATCATTGCCCGTTCCACAGTCAAGGCCCTGCGCAAGAATGTGACTGCCAAGTGCTACGGCGGGGATGCCAGCCGCAAGCGCAAACTGCTGGAAAAACAAAAGGCAGGCAAGAAGCGGATGAAACAGATCGGACGGGTGGAAGTGCCCCAGGAAGCCTTTCTGGCGGTGCTGCAGGTGGATCAGAAGAACTGATCGGATAAGCAGGGTATTCGGGTGCCGACAGGGGAGAGCCCATGACGTTTGATCTGGAACTGATTCTGGTCCTTGGGACCCTGATCACCGGCCTGATCTGGCTGGCGGATGTACTTTGGTGGCGCCGGTTACGCCGGGCGGGTGCAGAGGATACCGGCAAGGGGGGACGTCCCCCCGAACCCTGGTATGTGGACTATGCCCGCTCCTTTTTCCCTGTACTGCTGATTGTGCTGGTGCTGCGCGCCTTTGTGGCCGAACCTTTCCGCATCCCTTCCGGCTCCATGATGCCCACCTTGCTGGTGGGAGATTTCATTTTGGTGAGCAAGTACAGCTACGGTATCCACCTGCCGGTGGTACGCACCCGTGTGATCAATACCGGGTTGCCGGCCCGGGGGGATGTGGCCGTTTTTCGTTACCCGGAAAACCCCAGGGAAGATTACATCAAGCGCATTGTGGGCCTGCCTGGTGATCGTGTGGCGTTCTACGGCAAGCAGCTATACATCAATGATGTGCCGGTGGAGCAGATTTTCCTGAGCCGTTATGAGGGCAGTGGTTCCGGTGCGGTGATGACCGGCGCCCATCTGATGGAAGAGCGGATCAATGGCGTGTCCCATCAGGTGCTGCTGTGGCCTGACCGGCCTTCGGTGGAAGGGGAGATCATCGTCCCTGAGGGGCAGTATTTTACTCTGGGGGATAACCGGGATAACAGCAACGACAGCCGGTTCTGGGGATTTGTTCCCGAGGAGAATCTGGTGGGCAAGGCGTTGTTCATCTGGATGCATTGGGATCATGGCGCCCGGGAAATGGATGTCAGTCGTCTGGGGACGCGGATTCGCTGATTCATTGAGAGTTGATTTGATGGTTCGTGGATATGGTAACAAGGCAAAAAGGTAAGGAATCAGGGCGAAGCCTGATCAATATGCTGATCATTGTGTCCATGGTCGGGGTTATCGCCATGGCCGGGATCAGGCTGGTGCCGATTTATAGTCAGCATTCAACGGCAATGGCAGTGATCAAGGAAGTGGCCGCCTTACCAGGGGCCGCCGAGCGGAGTATGAGTGAACTCTGGCCTGATCTGGAGCGCCGCTTTCGCATCAACAAGGTCACCCAGATTGGTCGGGAAGATTTTACCACCACTGACCAGGGGGGAGTGCGCAGTCTGAGGGTGACCTATGAAGTGCGAACTCCCATGATGGGCAATGTGGACGCGGTGGTCACTTTTGACCGTAGTTTTGTGCTGGCCAGATAGGGCTGTTGATGCATACCAAGACCACAGGACTGGAGGCGCTGTTGCCAGCATCCTTGCAGGGGTCCGACCTGCTTCGGCAGGCGCTGACTCACCGTAGTGCCGGCCAGTGTCATAATGAACGACTGGAATACTTGGGAGATAGCGCCCTGAACTTCATCGTGGCCGACCATCTGTTTGCATTGCGCCCCCAGGCCCCGGAAGGAGAGCTGAGTCGGTTGCGGGCTGCACTGGTCAATCAGGATAGTCTGGCCCGGATTGCCCGTGATCAGGGCATGGGGACTTTGCTGAGCTTGGGGGATGGAGAGCGCAAGAGCGGGGGGCACCGGCGGGATTCCATTTTGGCGGATGCTCTGGAAGCAGTTATCGGCGCGGTCTATCTGGCCACGGATTTTGCCACCACCCGAGACTTTGTACTGCGCCTGTATCAGCAGCGATTTGCCACTTTACCCAGTGCAGAAGCCCTCAAGGACCCCAAGACCCGGCTCCAGGAGTGGCTGCAGCGCAAGAGCCTGGATATTCCCAGTTATCAGGTGCTGGAAGTCACCGGCAAGCCCCATGATCAGCATTTCAAGGCGGCTTGTCACATCAAGTCTTGCAACATTTCGGTGATCGGAGAGGGCAGCAGCCGTCGCCGGGCCGAGCAGGCTGCCGCGGTCAAGGCCTTTGCAGCCCTGACCCATTCCGAGGAACCGCAGTTTGGTTGATAAATTCCAAGCCATGACAGCTAAAGACATGCCCTCCCGCTGTGGTTATGTGGCTATCGTCGGTCGTCCCAATGTGGGCAAATCCACGTTGCTCAATCAGTTGGTGGGAGAAAAGATCGCCGCCGCCAGCCGCAAGCCCCAGACCACCCGCCACCGTATTCGCGGTGTAGTGACCCAGGGGGCTGATCAGCTGGTGCTGGTGGACACCCCCGGAGTGGACCCGACCACCCCAAAACTGTTGGGCAAGGTGCTCAACCGCACTGCCCGGGCCACTTTGGACGATGTGGATGCTGTGGTATTTATGGTGGAAGCCGGTCGCTGGGAGGCGGGAGATGAGCAGTTGGCCGGCTGGCTGGCTGCCAGTGGCCGCCCGGTGGTGCTGGTGATCAACAAGGTGGACAAGCTCAAGGACAAGGACATCCTGCTGCCATTGATTGATCAATTGCGCGGCAAGCTCAACAGCCATGATGTGGTCCCCTTGTCCGCCCTGCGGGGGATGAATATGGAGCCTCTGTTGACCACCCTGATGGCCCTGTTGCCGGCTGGACCCCACCTGTTTCCCGATGACGAGATCACCGATCGCAGTCAGCGCTTCAGGGTTGCCGAAGTGATCCGGGAACAGTTGCTGGAGCGTTTGGGGCAGGAAGTCCCCTATGCCACCTCGGTGGACGTGGACACCTGGGAAGATACCGGCGCTGCAATCCATATCGGGGCAGTGATCTGGGTAGAGCGGGACAGCCAGAAATCCATTGTCATTGGCAAAGGTGGGCGCATGATCAAGGCGGTGGGTACCGGCGCCCGGCATGAACTGGAGGATATGCTCCAGCACAAGGTGATGCTCAAGCTCTGGGTGAAGTTGCGGGAGGGCTGGCAGGGCGATATCGACGGCATTCGCCGCATGGGGATCGACGTGGAACCGTGACTCCGGTTTCCGGTTCCATCGCCTTTGTGCTCCATGCCCGCCCGTACCGGGAGTCCAGTCTGCTGCTGGAACTGCTCACCGCCACCGAGGGGCGCACGGGGGCCATCCTGCGTGGCGCCCGAAGCCAGCGGCCCCCCCTGTTTTCCCCCCTGGAAGTGACCTTTCGGGGCCGTGGCCAATTGCCCACCCTGACGGGTTGGGATGATTTGGGGGGGGTGTCCTTGACGGGCAACCGGGCGGTTTGTGGCCTGTATATCAATGAACTGGCGGTCAGGTTGCTGCCCCGGCATATCCCCCAGCCGGCATTTCTGGCGGTCTATGCCGCTACCCTGTCTGCCCTGGGGGATCCAGACCAGGCGCTGGAGCCTGTTCTGCGTCGCTATGAACTGGCCCTGCTCAACCTGCTGGGAGAAGGGCTGGAGTATGTGGTGGTCGAAGACCTGGAACCACAGCAACTTTATCGGGTCGATTCCCTCTCGGGGGTGCGACAGGCCGATATCCACGATACACCCTCATCTCCCCGGACCATCCAGGGGGAGGCGCTGGTGGCTCTGCTCACCGACCGCCTGGTTGCCCCGGCCCATCAGCGTCAGGCCAAGCGGCTGCTGCGTGGGTTGCTGGAGCAGCATCTGGATGGCAAACCCATTGTGTCACGTCAACTCTTCGCCCGCGGGCGACCGGATATGTCATCATGAATTCAGTGCCTTGCCCCTTGCGCCTGGGGGTTAATATCGATCATATCGCCACCATTCGCCAGCAGCGCCACACTGTCTATCCGGATCTGGCCCAGGCAGTGAGCCTGATTGAGGCCGCCGGCGCCGATATTATTACCCTGCACCTGCGGGAAGACCGGCGTCATATCCAGGATGCAGATGTGCATGGCCTGCGGGATGTGATCCAGACCGCCATGAATCTGGAGATGGCTGCTACCGGGGAGATGCACGCCATGGCCCTGGCGGTGCGTCCCCAGGCCTGTTGCCTGGTGCCCGAGCGTCGTCAGGAACTCACCACCGAGGGCGGGCTGGATGTGTTGACCCACGAAGCCCGTTTGCAGGATTACTGCGCCGGTCTGATGGAGGCGGGTATTCAGGTGTCCTTGTTCGTGGAGCCGGAGCTGACCCATCTGGATGCAGCAGCCCGCATCGGCGCTCCGGTGGTGGAACTGCATACCGGTGCCTACGCCTCGGCCACAGATCCGGCGCGTCGGGCTGTGTTGCTTGAGCGAATCCGCCAGGCTGCCGCCCATGGGCAGGCCATGGGTTTGACGGTCAATGCCGGTCATGGGCTGGACTACAACAATGTCGGCGCCATTGCCGCCATCCCCCAGTTGCATGAACTCAATATTGGCCATGCCATCGTGGCCCAGGCTCTGTTCTGTGGCATCCACGAAGCGGTGGTGCAGATGCGTACAGCCATGGATGCGGGACGGTCATGCGCCTGATTGGCATCGGCACCGATATCACCAGCATCCAGCGTATCACGGCAATGCTGGAGCGCCACGGCGAGCGTCTGGCCCGGCGTATCCTGCATCCCGATGAGTATGCCGATTTTACCGCCGCTGCCCAGCCTGCCGCCTTCCTGGCCCGGCGTTTTGCCGCCAAGGAAGCGGTTTCCAAGGCGCTGGGGGTAGGGATTGGGGCCCGGATGCGTTTTGAGGACGCCCAGGTGGATCATGATGTCAGCGGGCGTCCTTTGCTGAAGCTGTCCGGTCCTGCTGCAGTCACGGCAGCCGCGCTGGGGGCGCGGGAGATTCAGATCAGTCTGTCCGATGAACGGGAGTACGCTTTGGCGTTTGTCATCATCACAGGTTGAGCATCTGGGCTTCCAGTGCCAGCAGGGCGTCCACCTCTTGGAGCAGGGCCTGTCGCAATGTGGGAATGGTGGCATCCTCCCCATCTCGCAGGGCATTTTCCAGGGCGCTGGCTGCAGCTTCAAGTCGAGCAGTGGCACAGTAACGGGATGCCCCCTTGAGTTGATGGGCCAGCTTCACCAGGACCGTCTGCTTGATGGCTGGATCATCCAGATCCCGGCGGGCCTGTTGCAGATCCCTTAGTAGCAGGGTCGCCAGTTCCCTGGCCAGTGCGGGTGAGCCACCGGCCATGCGTAGCGCCTGGGCGGGGTCATGCCGGGCCTTTTCCCCCGTGGTGGAAACCGGAGAGACGGTGGCAATATCCTTGGGGAAACGGGTCAGACAGGCCATGACATCAGCCTGGGAGGCCGGCTTGATCAGCACATGATCAAACCCGCTGGCCATCAGTGTGTTGTGGGTGTTTTCCTGGGCGTCGGCCGTCACTGCGACGATTTTTACACCAGGCGCCTCCCGCCGGATCGCCTTGAGTGCCTGGAGGCCATCCATCACCGGCATGTGCATGTCCATGAAAATCAGGTCATGGCGGGTGACCAGATAGCGTCGCAGGGCCTGTTCTCCATGTTCGGCTTCATCTGCCTGGGCGCCACAGTGATGCACAAATTCGCACAGCAGTCGGCGATTGGTGGCATTGTCATCGGCCACCAGCACCCGGATGCCGCTCAGGGTCTGATTCTGGGGCGAGGGGGATTTGGGCGGTTCTGGCACCATCTCGGGCGTGGTTCTGAGCTGGCGCCGGAGATGGTCTTGTAGCATGTCCACCGTCAGGTAGGGGGGGATCAGCAGTACGCCCTGTCGGCGTAGCTGGGTTTGCTGGAAGATATCCAGGGTATTGAAGGCTGTCAGGATCACCCGGCTGGCCAATGTCTGCCGATTCATCAGCACATCCAGCAGCACCGGGGGCGGTTGGCGCAGCCAGATCAGACCCGGACTTTTGGGGTGGTCTTCCAGCATCTGAAGAAAATCATCCACCTCGATCTGACACTGGGTGTGCAGGCCCAGGCGCTGTAGACAGCCCTGGGCGATGAAGCAGACTTCTGCATCATCGGTCAGCAGGGCCATGGGCGCCTGCCATTTTTCCGGATCACTGTCATCTGGCGGGGGGGAGACCACATGGATCGGGATATGCAAATGGAAAATACACCCCTCCCCCGGTTCGCTATCCACTGTCAGTTCCCCGTTGAGAATACTGATCAGCCCCCGGGCAATGCTCAGTCCCAGCCCGGAGCCGATGTGAACAGGCTGGGCTTCCCGGTGGATTTGATAAAACGGCTCAAAGATCCGCTCCAGGTATTCTGCTTCGATGCCGGCACCAAAATCTTCTACCGACAGGGCCAGCATCCCGCTCCGGTCCGGGTGAGGGCCGACACGGACGATGACATGACCGTTGCGGGTAAATTTCACGGCATTGGTGACCACATTGGTCAGCAGTTGCTTGATCCGCAAGGGGTCACTACTGATCCATACCGGCGTGGCGGGATTCATCAGCAGGCTGATGTCCACATTTCGATCTCCCGCCACCCCCCGACGACACAGGCTGATGACTTCCAGAACCAGGGGTCTAAGGTCGAACCGGGTGTGGTGGATGGCCACGGTGCCCGCTTCGATATGGGAAATATCCAGCAGATCGTTGACCAGTTGCAGGCTGTCCCGGCTGACGGCCTCGATGGTGGTGATCCAGCTTCGCTCCTGTTCATCCAGGTTACCCTGCTGGCTGAGCAGTTCTGCATAACCCTTGATGGCACTTAAGGGCGTGCGTAGTTCGTGGCTGATACTGGCCAGAAACCGGGTTTTGCGCTGGTTGATCAGGTCGGCCTGTTCCTGGGCCTGGAGCAACTCCCGGTTTTTGGTGTTGATCAGGGTCAGTTGATCCCGCAGACTGACCGTGGCGGCATGAATCTGTTCCAGCATCACCTGATGGGAACGTTCGATGCTGTCGGCCATGCTGTTGATACCCTTTTGCAGTCCCCCGATTTCGCCGCCGACCCGTGCCCGACTGCGGGCGGCAAGGTCGCCCTGGTCGATCTGTTTCACCGTGGCGGCAATCTTTTCCAGGGGGCGGGACAGGGACAGGGAAAGATGAGGAATCAGTAAAAACAGGCCGATGATCACCAAAACGGTGAGTCCCAGGCTTTGCATGATCCACTGCACCTGTTGCAGGCTGATGGGCAGATTGCTCAGGGTGATCTGAACGCTGCCAATGGGGCGCTCATCCTGCCAGATGATCTCTTCTTCCTTCATCAGGGACAGATGGCGCGGGTCAAGGGCAGAGAGGTGGATGTCCCGCCGAAAATGCACAATGCGCTCAGTGAACAGCTGTCGGGCCATCCATCGTTGCCAGCGGGGCACCTCAACAGCATCGGCAGTGCCCTGGTATTCGTAAATCAGGGTGCCGTCGTAATCCTGGATCAGGATTCCGATCATGTCGGGCTGGGCGCGGGCCTTGGCGGTGATGGCTTCCAGGTAAGCCTGATTGCCAGAGATGACGCCGTATTCGGCAGCCGGCCCCAAAAAGGCCACCAGAGTTTCGCCCCGATCCAGCAGTTGCTTGTCCAGTTCCAGTATTTTGATGCCCACCCAATGCAGGGTCAGCAGCAGGGCTACAAACAAGGTAGGCAGCAGGGACAGGGTCAGGATGCGTTGCCGGATACCCCAGTGCATCAGGGGGTTTCCACATGAATCTGCAGTGATCGGGCCATCTGGTGATTAATCACCACCTGATAGCGGGTGGTATGTCGTTGTGGCAGGGGCTGTGTGGTGTATGGCGCCTGTTCCCGTAGCAGTGCCAGGGCTTCTTTGCCGAGCATTTCCGGATCGGCATAAATGGATAGCATGGCCCCGGCCCGGTGCAGGGCTTCCGAATGACCGATCAGGGGGATACCCAGGCGGTAAGTGGTCATCATGATGCTGATGAGGGTTTTGGCATTGTAAATATCCCGGTCGGGCTGGGTTACGATGGCATCCCCGTGGCGGGCAGCATGGATAAAGGGTTCCAGCAGATGCTGTTTGGGGTCGTGTATGAACACAGTCAGGTTGTCTGGCCAGTCCATCCGGTGGGCCTGATCCTGCGGGCTGGTCACCATGGTGAATTGTCTGAGCATGGGGATATGCTGTTTTGCAATCTCCAGTCGCTGCGTCAGGGGCAGGTCCATGAACAGGGCAGCAAAACGTTCATTGTGATCCAGATGCTGTAACAGCTGCTGGTGCTGATTCATGGTAATCATGATGCTGAGCACCTGGGCCTGCCGGGTGGTTTCCAGTGTTTTTTTCAAGGCCGCCGGGCCAGAGGTGATGATCAGACACTGGTGGCAGTCGAAGTGATGCAGCCAATGCTGGGCTTCTGGTGATGTGATTGCGACGAACAGGGGCGCCGGATGGGACAGTCCCTGGCGCAGGGGGGCGTAGGCCTGCTGATGGGGCAGGCTGTCCTCACTGGCGAGAAACAGGGTTCGGGGCAAATGGGATGGACTGTCGGCACCCAGGGTCAGCATTGGCCAGCTCAGTGCCCAAAGCAACAAAATCATGGACCAGAGCCGTGGTTGGCTGGGGGGGCGCTGTCGTTCTAATCCCCCTGGCGGCATGTTTATAATGGGGTCCGTCTTTTGAGGTTGTATTTGCATGAATCATCCGACCCTGGAATCCTTCGTGGGCAATACGCCCCTGGTCCGTTTACAGCGTTTGCCGGGACAGACCAGCAATACCATTTTGGCCAAACTGGAGGGCAATAACCCGGCGGGTTCGGTCAAGGACCGTCCAGCCTTGCGCATGATACAACGGGCCGAAGCCCGGGGGGACATCTGTCCTGGTGATACCCTGATCGAGGCCACCAGTGGCAATACAGGCATTGCCCTGGCCATGGCAGCCGCCATCAAGGGGTATCCGATGATTTTAGTGATGCCGGAAAACATGAGTGAAGAACGACGGGCCACCATGAAGGCCTTTGGCGCCCGGATCGTTCTGGTAAGCCAGGCAGAGGGCATGGAAGGCGCCCGGGATCTGGCCCAGCAGATGCAGGCGGAAGGTAAGGGACGGGTATTGGACCAGTTTGCCAACCCGGACAATCCCTCGGCGCACTACGAAACCACCGGGCCGGAGATTTGGCGGGATACCGAGGGTAAAGTCACCCATTTTGTCAGCGCCATGGGCACCACCGGCACCATCATGGGGGTCTCCCGTTATCTCAAGGCACAAAACCCCGATGTGCAAATCATCGGGGTACAACCAGAAGAAGGGGCCGCCATTCCCGGCATCCGGCGCTGGCCCGAGGCCTATCTGCCCCGGATTTATGAACCGGCCCGGGTGGATCAGGTGCTGGATATCAGTCAGAAAGCGGCAGAAGACACCATGCGTCGTCTGGCTGCGGAAGAGGGTATTTTTGCCGGTGTGTCCTCAGGGGGGGCGGTGGCGGCTGCCCTGCGCCTGTCGGCGGATGTGGACAACGCGGTGATCGTGGCCATCATCTGCGACCGGGGGGATCGGTACATTTCCACCGGGGTCTATCCTGCATGAGCGTGGCATTATCTGAACCGGTGATGGTGTTCGATATCGAGACCATTCCCGACGTGGCCAGTGGCCGCCGGCTCCTGGGTCTGGAAGGGCTCGGTGACGAGGACACCGCCAAGGCCATGTTCCAGTTGCGGCTGCAGAAGACCGGCAGTGAGTTTCTGGCCCATCACCTGCATCGGGTGGTGGCCATCTCCGTGGTGCTGGCCACCCGGGATCAGCTCAAGGTCTGGTCCCTGGGTGGGCCGGAGTCCGACGAGGCGGAACTGGTGCGGCGCTTTTTCGAGGGTATCGAGCGCTATGCCCCCACTCTGGTGACCTGGAACGGCGGCGGCTTTGATCTGCCGGTGCTCCATTACCGCAGCCTGCTGCATGGGGTATCGGCCCCCCGTTACTGGGATACCGGCGATGACGATCGCAATTTCCGTTACAACAACTACCTCTCCCGCTACCACTGGCGTCATCTGGATTTGATGGACGTATTGGCGGGTTTTCAGATGCGGGCCAATGCCCCCCTGGACGAGGTGGCTTCCCTGCTGGGCTTTCCCGGCAAGATGGGCATGGGGGGTGCCCAGGTCTGGGGTGCCTGGCTGGCCGGGGATATCCAGGGCATCCGCCATTACTGTGAAACCGACGTCCTCAATACCTATCTGATTTACCTGCGTTTCGAGCACCTGCGGGGTCGTCTGAGTCCTGAAGGGCTGGCCCGGGAACAGACCCGCCTGGCCGAGATGCTGGCCGCCGCATCCCAGTCCCATCTGCAGGCATTTCTGGCAGCCTGGCAGGGTGCCTCCGCTTCCTCCACCTGAATCGACCGATCACATCCATGAGTTCCCGACGCCGATCCCGGCTGCCCCAGGCGGCAGTCCAGACCCATATTGACGCCATCACCCACGAAGGCCGGGGCGTTGCCCGCATCGAGGGCAAGACCGTCTTCATCGACGGTGCCCTGCCCGGGGAAACCGTCACCTTCCACTATCACAAGCAGCATCGGCGCTATGACGAGGGGCGGGTGGAGGCGGTGCTGGAAGCCTCGCCGGACCGGGTGGAACCCCGTTGCCCCCATTTCGGCCTGTGCGGCGGCTGTGCTCTGCAGCACATGGACCCGGCGGCCCAGGTGCGGGCCAAGCAGCAGGTCCTGCTGGACGATCTGCGGCATATCGGTGACGTGGCCCCGGATGAGATCCTGACGCCCATCACCGGCCCGGTCTGGGGCTATCGCCGCAAGGCCCGCCTGGGGGTGAAGCATGTGCCGAAAAAGGGGGGTGTGCTGGTGGGTTTCCGGGAAAAGGGCAGCCCCTACCTGGCGGCCCTGACCACCTGCGAGGTGCTGCATCCGGCGGTGGGGCAGCGGATCATGGTGCTGCGGGAGCTGATGGGCCGGCTACGGGCCCGGGACCGCATTCCCCAGATCGAGGTGGCGGTGGATGACGCCGACCAGGTGGCCCTGGTGTTTCGCAATCTGGACCCGCTGGATGCCGGGGATCAGGCAATCCTGAGAGATTTTGGTGAGGACACCGGGTTGCAGGTCTGGCTGCAGCCCGCAGGCCCGGAGACCATCACCCCCCTGTGGCCGACCTCGCCGCCAGCGCTGACCTATGGCCATCCCGGGTACGGCACCCGGGTACCGTTTGCCCCGGTGGATTTTTTCCAGGTGAACACCCCCATCAATCGGGCCATGGTACCGCGGGCCTTGTCCCTGCTGGCGGTGGCGCCAGAACACCGGGTACTGGATCTGTTCTGTGGTCTGGGCAATTTCACCCTGCCCCTGGCGGGGATGGCGCGGGAAGTCATCGGCGTGGAAGGGGATGGGGCTATGGTGGAACGGGCGCGCCGCAATGCGGTCGAAAACGGCATCGACAATACCCGCTACCATGCCGCCGATCTGGCCGCCGATCCGGGCAACGCCCCCTGGCTGTCGGGGCCGGTGGACCGGGTGCTGCTGGACCCGCCCCGTTCCGGGGCCAGGGAAGTGCTGGCGCCGCTGGCCCGTCTGGGGGCCGAGCGCATGGTCTATGTGTCCTGCAATCCGGCCACTCTGGCGCGGGATGCGGGGGAACTGGTTCACCAGCACGGGTATCGTCTGGTGGCCGCCGGTGTCATGGACATGTTTCCCCATACGGCCCATGTGGAGTCCATGGCACTGTTCGTCCGGGCCTGAACCTGCGAGGCAGTGCCGTCATGATCGACACCACCACCCTGGTCCTGGGCAAGGGACTGCTGACCGCCGCCGTGCTGCTGGGTCTGTGCGGATGGCAGATCCTGTCGGTGCGCCGCGCCCTGGCGGCGCGGCGGCGGGCGCGGGAATCCCCGCCCCCGGACCGCCCCTGAAGCGGGGTCAGAGATCCCGCAACAGTTCGTTGATGCCCACCTTGGAGCGGGTTTTTTCATCCACCCGCTTCACGATCACGGCGCAGTAGAGGCTGTACTTGCCGTCCTTGGACGGCAGGTTGCCGGATACGACCACCGAGCCGGCGGGGATGCGGCCGTAGCTCACTTCGTCCTTCTCCCGGTCATAGATGCGGGTGCTCTGACCGATGTAGACCCCCATGGAGATCACCGAGCCTTCCTCCACGATCACCCCTTCCACCACTTCGGAACGGGCGCCGATGAAGCAGTTGTCCTCGATGATGGTGGGGGATGCCTGCAGGGGTTCGAGCACGCCGCCGATGCCCACGCCCCCGGAGAGGTGCACGTTCTTGCCGATCTGGGCGCAGGAACCCACGGTGGCCCAGGTGTCCACCATGGTGCCGGCATCCACATAGGCGCCGATGTTCACGTAGGAGGGCATCAGCACCACGCCGGGGGCGATGTAGGCGCCGCGCCGGGCGGTGGCGGGCGGCACGATGCGCACGCCGCTCTCCCGCAGTTCCCGGGAATTGCTGTCGGCCCACTTGGCGTCCACCTTGTCGTAGTAATTGGTGAAGCCGCCCTTCATGAGCTGGTTGTCGTTGATGCGGAACGACAGCAGCACGGCCTTCTTGAGCCACTCGTTCACCACCCACTGGCCGTCACGCTTTTCGGCCACCCGGGCGGTGCCCCGGTCCAGCATGTCGATGGCTTCCATCACCGCATCCTTGAGGCGGGTGTCGGCATTGCGCGGGTTGATCTCGACGCGTCTTTCAAAGGCGTCTTCGATGAGGGTCTGGATATCGGTCATGGAAACACTCCGCTGATAGGAACGTGATAAGGGTGATGTATCGCCGGGGATCGGCTGATTCAGTGATCCGTCAGGAACGCCCGGATGCGCTGGGCGGCTTCCACACATTCCGCCAGGGGGGCCACCAGGGCCATGCGCACCCGGTTGCGGCCGGGGTTGCCGGCGGCGGTGTCCCGGGACAGATAACTGCCGGGCAGGACGGTGATGTTCTGGCGGGCAAAGAGTTCGCGGGCAAAATGCGCGTCATCCATGGGGACTTCCGGCCACAGATAGAAGCCCGCGTCGGGCCGGCTCACGGGTAGGACATCACTCAGGATTTCAAGGACGGCATCGAACTTGCGGCCATAGAGATCCCGGTTTTCCGCCACGTGGGTTTCGTCATTCCAGGCCGCGATGCTGGCCGCCTGTACCGGAGGCGCCATGCTGCAGCCGTGGTAGGTCCGGTATTGATGAAAGGCCGTCATGACCTGGGCATCACCGGCCACGAAGCCGGAACGCAGTCCCGGCAGGTTGGAGCGCTTGGACAGGCTGTGGAAGACCACCACCCGGTTGAAGTCGCCCTGGTGTCGGGCCGCGACCCCAAGCAGGCCCGGCGGTGGTGGCTGGTGGTTGAAATAGATCTCGGAATAGCACTCGTCCGCGGCGATGATGAAGTCATGGCGATGGGCCAGTTCCAGCACCCGCACCAGGTAATCTTCCGGCATCACGCTACCGCTGGGATTGCCCGGGCTGCACAGGTACAAAAGCTGGCAGCGGTCCCACTGGGCCGGCGTGACGGCATCCAGGTCCGGCAAAAAGCCCTGCTCCGGCAACAGGTCCATGAAGCGGGGTCTGGCGCCGGCCAGCAGGGCGGCCCCTTCGTAGATCTGGTAGAACGGATTGGGCATGAAGACTTCCGCCGGTTGCCGGCCGCGGTCCACCACGCACTGGGCCAGGGCGAACAGGGCTTCCCGGGTGCCGCTCACGGGCAGGATATGATGCTGGGGGTCCAGCAGACCCGGGGGCAGGCCGAAACGTCGGCCGGCCCATCCGGCGATGGCCTCGCGCAGGGCATCCGAACCCCGGGTGAGGGGATAGCCCGACAGGCCGTCCAGATGGGCGATGAGGGCCTCCCGGGCCACGGCGGGCGCGGCGTGTCGGGGTTCGCCAATGGACAGGGCGATGTGTCCCAGTGCGGCCGGGGGTGTTACACCCTGCTTGAGGGCGGCCAGCTTCTGGAAAGGGTAGGGTTGCAGTCGATCCAGATCGGGATTCATCGTGCCCTATCGTCGGTGGTCGTTAAGCGGCGCGACAGTATACGCCATAATTCCACCGGTCCGGTGGTCTTCATGTGGTCTGGGGGGGCGGGTCCTGCAGTGCCTCCCGCAGGCGATCTGCGATCAGCTGCCGTCGTTCCGGGTCCTGGATGGGCTGGTCATTGAGCTCGGTGACGTAGAATACGTCATCGGCCTGCTCGCCGGCGGTGGCGATCTTGGCATTGTAGACCTTGACCCCGCAGTCCATCAGCACGATGCCGATCCGTGACAGCAGTCCCGGCCGGTCGGCGGTGGAAATGGACAGTACCGTGCGGTTGTGGTGGGGCAGGGGATCGAAGCTCACCTGGGTGGCCACGTCGAAATGCTTGAGCCGGCGCGGGGTGGTGCGCCGGATGACTCCGGGGCGCTTGTCCGGATCGTTGAGTCTTTCCCGCAGCAGTCGGCCGATCTCCTGGACCCGCTCGGCACTGGCGATGGGCTGACCGGTGTCTTCCAGTACCAGGAAGGTATCCAGGGTGCGATCGGTGCGGGTGGTGATGATCCTGGCATCCACGATGTCCAGTCCCAGCTGGGTCAGGGCGGTGGCGGTCAGGGCAAAGAGATGGGGGTGATCCTGGGTGTAGAGGAAGATCTCGGTGCTGCCACGGGCGGTTTCCTGGCGCACCAGGACCAGGGGCAGGTCCGCTTCATCCACCTCATGGATGGCGCGGGTGTGCCAGGCGATCTCGTCGGCGGAATGGCGCAGGAAGTATTCCGCGTCGAAATGGCCCCAGATCCGCAGGCAGTCGGAGGCCGCCATGCCCTGTGCCTGGAGCAGTTCCAGGGCATGGGTCTGTACCTCGCCCACCAGTTCGTCCTGGTCCGGCGGATTGTCCAGGCCGCGGCGCAGCATGCGCTGGGTAGAGCTGAGAAGGCTGGAGAGCAAGGCATTTTTCCAGGCGTTCCAGAGTTGTGGATTGGTGCCCTGAATGTCCGCCACGGTCAGCAGATAGAGATGATGCAGACGCATGCTGTTTCCCACCTGGCCGGCAAATGCCATGACCACTCCCGGATCGGAAATGTCCCGCCGTTGAGCAGTCAGGGACATGAGCAGATGGGCTTTTACCAGCCAGGCCACCAGATTGGCGTCATGGACCGACAGGCCATGGTGCAGGCAGAAGGTGCGTGCCTCATCGGCCCCCAGTTCGGAATGATCACCATCACGGCCCTTGGCAATATCATGGAACAGCCCTGCCAGATAGAGTAATTCAGGCCGGGGAATCTGACGAAACAATCGGGCACATTCGGGCAACTCGCTGTCCTTTTCTGCGACAGCAAAACGTCTGAGATTGCGGATGACGCCCAGAATATGTTCATCCACGGTGTAGATATGGAACAGGTCATACTGCATCCGGCCCACGATCAGGCCAAAAGCGGGCAGATAGGCCGGCAATACCCCGTAGCGGTTCATGCGGCGTAATTGTTGCGTGACCCCGTGGGGCTGACGCAGGATATCCATGAACAGGGTGCGGCAGGTGAGGTGGTTGCGAAAATCGTCGTCGATCAGGTGGCGATGGGCACGGATCTCCCGGATGGTGGAGGCCCGGATACCCTTGAGTTCCGGGTGTTGCTGTAACAGTAAAAAGGTTTCCAGCAGGGCCGGCGGATGCTGGCGGAACACCTGGGGATGGGTGATCTCCAAAAACCCTCGGCGGGCCTGAAAACGGCGGTTGATGGGCACCACCTCGTCACCGTGGTCCTCCAGCAGGATGGCCTCACTGAAATGTTGCAGCAGCATTTCGTTGAGGCGTTCCAGAGCCATCACGGTGCGGAAATATTGCTGCATGAACTGTTCCACCGCCAGATTGTGATCCTGGTCGGTAAACCCCAGCAGCTGGGCAAGGCGGCGTTGATAATCAAACAGCAGCCGATCTTCCCGGCGGCCACTGAGCATGTGCAGGGCAAAGCGCACCCGCCACAGGTAGCCCTGCCCGGCCACCAGATCGTGACATTCCGCTTCGGTGAGAAAGCCGTGGGAAACCAGCTCTGCCAGAGCGCCGGCACCGAAATGGCGCTGGGTGACCCAGCCGATCATCTGAATATCCCGCAGACCACCGGGGCCTTCCTTGAGATTGGGTTCCAGCCGGTAGGCGGTTTCTCCGAACCGCTGATGGCGGGCTTCCTGTTCTGCCAGCTTGGCGGCAAAAAAATCCCGGCTGTTCCACATGCGCGCCGGGGAAATCCGTGCCTGCAGGGCAGCAAACCGCTCTGGCGGCATGAACAGGGGGCGTGCTTCCAGCAGGTTGGTGGCCACGGTGATGTCCCTGGCGGCCTCCCGGGTGCAGTCATCCAGGGTGCGTACACTGTGACCCACCTCCAGGCCAATGTCCCAGAGAAAGGTCAAAAACTGCCCAATCCCTTCTTCCTGATCCCGGTCAAGGGGGGCCTCGAACAGCACCAGAATGTCGATATCCGAACCGGGATGTAGTTCCCGCCGTCCATAACCGCCCACCGCCACCAGCCCCAGACCGGGTTGTTGATGGAGCAACAGGGCTTTCCATGCGGCCACCAGCAGGTGATCCATGGCGATGGCACGGGCATGGACCAGATCGGCCACGTCCACCCCATCGGTAAAGGCTGTTTCCAGATCCTGACGCATCCGGGTCACGAGGGCCGCATACCGTTGCCGGTTCGGTGGTTGTTCCTGGTCAAGGTCTGCACAGACGGCCCCCCAGTCCAGGCGGTGGGCCATGTGGTCCGGCAGGGGAATCAGGCTCATGGAAGACTTAGCCAATCCGGGTTTCGTCCCGGCGCAGGGTGAGGACTTCATAACCGTCTTCGGTCACCAGCAGGGTATGTTCCCATTGGGCAGACAGGCTATGGTCCTTGGTGACCACAGTCCAGCCATCGGCCAGCAGGCGGGTATGACGCTTGCCCACGTTGACCATGGGTTCGATGGTGAAGGTCATGCCGGGTTTGAGTTCCACCCCGTCCCCCGGACGTCCAAAGTGCAGCACCTGGGGGTCTTCATGAAACTCCCGACCAATACCATGACCACAGTATTCCCGTACCACACTGAAACGCTCCCCTTCCACATAGCTCTGGATGGCGTGACCGATGTCCCCCAGCCGCACACCAGGGGCCACCATGTTGATGCCGCGCCACAGGGCCTCATGGGCCACGTCCACCACCCGCTGGGCCTGCACCGAGGGTTTGCCGATGATGAACATGCGGCTGGTGTCGCCATGATAGCCGTCCCGGATCACGGTGACATCGACGTTGATGATGTCGCCGTCCTTGAGACGACGGTCGCCGGGGATGCCGTGGCAAACCTGATGATTGATGGATGTGCAGATGGACCGGGGAAAGCCCCGATAGTTCAGCGGCGCAGGAATGGCCTGCTGCACCTGGGTGATGTGGTCGTGGCAGAGTCGGTCCAGTTCGCCGGTGGTGACGCCCGCCTGTACATGGGGGACGATCATTTCCAGAACCTCGGCGGCACAGCGGCCCGCCAGGCGCATTTTCTCGATTTCTTCCGGGGTCTTGATGGTGACAGGCATGCTGGGGAAGGTCCGGGGTGACACGCGATGGCCGGCGCCATGCGTTTGTTGTGAAGGACCGATTATGGTATAAAGCGCCCGCGCTCCATGCAAACCGGATATGCGGGCGCGGCAGTTCATCCGACCTTTTCCAAAATCCACACATGCGCCGACACGTGCAGCGGGGTGCCCTGTCAAAGGGGTTGCTGTTCGGGGCGTATGGAGGCTCAACCCTAAGGAGATCCTCATGCCCAATGTAACCATGCGTCAAATGCTCGAAGCCGGTGTCCATTTCGGTCACCAGACCCGTTACTGGAACCCGAAAATGGACCAGTATATCTTCGGTCATCGCAACAAGATTCACATTATCAATCTTGAAAAGACCCTGCCCCTTTTCAACGATGCCATGAACTACATGGGCAAGATGGCTGCCAATGGCGGCAAGATCATGTTTGTCGGCACCAAGCGCTCTGCCCGTGACCTGGTGGCTGAACAGGCCCGCCGGTGCAAGATGCCCTACGTCAACCATCGCTGGCTTGGCGGAATGCTGACCAATTTCAAGACCGTGCGCGAATCCATTCGCCGTCTCAAGGAACTGGAGGCCATGCGGGAAGACGGTACCCTCAATCGCCTGAGCAAGAAGGAAGCGCTGATGCGCACCCGCGAGATGGATAAACTGGAGCGCAGTCTGGGCGGGATCAAGGACATGCCGGGCCTGCCCGATGCCATGTTCGTGATTGATGTGGGCTACGAGCGCATTGCCATCAGCGAAGCCCGTAAACTGGGCATTCCGGTGGTGGCCGTGGTAGACAGCAACAATTCCCCCGATGGGGTGGACTATGTGATTCCCGGCAATGATGACGCCATGCGCGCCATCCAGCTGTATTTGACCGCTGCGGCTGACGCTGTGGGTGATGGCCTGAACGTGGCCCGTGCCAGCGCCGCCAACGAATTTGTCGAAGTGGAAGACGCCGCTGCTGCTGCCCAGCCCGCCGCCCAGCCTGCCGCTGAGCCCGTCGCTGATAAATAATAGACCGCCAGGGCCGCTCCTGATTCCGGGTCGGCCCTGGTGACACCCGATATGATTCAGGAGTAATACCATGCAGATTACTGCATCCATGGTCAAAGAACTGCGCGAACGTACTGGCGCAGGCATGATGGAATGCAAAAAGGCGCTGACCGAAGCCGGTGGTGACATGGAAGCTGCGATTGAGCAGATGCGCAAGTCCGGTGCCGCCAAGGCCGTGAAGAAAGCAGGCCGGGTCGCCGCTGAAGGTCAGGTGATGGTCGCCGCCAGCGAAGACGGTCGGCGGGCTGCCATCGTGGAAGTGAACTGCGAGACTGACTTCGTGGCCAAGGATGAAAACTTCCAGCGCTTTGTGCGTCTGGTGGCTGACACCCTGGTGGCCCAGACCCCCGCCGATGTGGAGGCTCTGATGGCCCTGTCCACCCCGGAGGGCACCCTGGAAGACATCCGTGCCGCTTTGGTGGCCAAAATTGGCGAAAATATCCAGGTGCGTCGCTTTGAAGTGATCAACACCGACGGTCGTCTGGGTCATTACCTGCATGGCACCCGCATCGGTGTGCTGGTGGAAATGAACGGTGGACATGATGACCTGGTACGTGATGTGGCCATGCACATCGCTGCCAGCCGTCCGGTCTGTGTGGATGAGTCCCAGGTTCCCCAGGCCCTGCTGGAACAGGAAGCCAGTATCTTCCGCGCCCAGGCCGAGGAAAGTGGCAAGCCGGCGGAAATCATCGAAAAGATGGTGGAAGGTCGCATCCGCAAGTACCTGGCAGAAATCACCCTGGTGGGTCAGCCCTTCGTCAAGAACCCTGACAGCACGGTTGCCAAGTTGCTGCAGGACGCCCAGGCTCAGGTTGTCCGCTTTGTCCGTTTCGAGGTGGGCGAAGGCATCGAGAAAAAAGTGGAAAACTTCGCCGAGGAAGTGATGGCTCAGGCCAAGGGCGCCTGATCCCTATGCCGATGGCGGCCACGCCTTTGGAGTGGTCGCCGCCGTCTGCACATATGCCCCGGCTCACCGCCGGTCCCCGGTTTTCAGGCTTGACACCATAACGCACCAAGGTTTCCCATGAGCAACGACAAGCGCCCCGCCTATAAGCGTATCCTGCTGAAGTTGAGTGGCGAGGCCCTGATGGGGGATCTGGATTTTGGCATTTGTCCAGATATCCTGGCCCGGGTTGCCCGGGAGGTGTCCGAACTCAGTCGTCTGGGGGTGGAGGTGGCCATCGTCATCGGTGGCGGTAATATCTTCCGTGGTGCCGGCATGGCCCAGGCGGGCATGGACCGGGTCTCGGCGGATCACATGGGTATGCTGGCCACGGTGATGAATGCCCTGGCCATGCAGGATGCCCTGGAGCGGGAAGGCAAGTTCTGTCGCGTCATGTCTGCCCTCAAGATCAATCAGGTCTGCGAGGACTACATTCGTCGTCGTGCCGTGCGTCATCTGGAAAAGGGACGCATCGTGGTCTTTGCCGCCGGCACCGGCAATCCCTTCTTCACCACCGATACTGCGGCCAGTCTGCGGGCCATCGAGATGAACACCGATGTCATGATCAAGGCCACCAAGGTGGATGGCGTCTATGACTCGGACCCCATGATTCACCCCGATGCCCGCCGCTACGAGCGCCTCACCTACGAGGAAGTGCTCACCCGCCGTCTGGGGGTCATGGACGCCACGGCCATCGTGATGTGCCGGGATAATGACATGCCCCTGCGTGTGATCAATATATTCAAGGAAGGGGATCTGCTGCGCCTGATCATGGGCGAGAATGTGGGTACCCTGGTCGAGAGAGGTTAAAGCCTCGCGGCCCGGTGGGTGAACAGCCCACTACCATTTTTGTGGCTGTCATACTGCGGCCACTATCCCTCCCCGCCCTGAAGGACGGGGTTTTTCGCGGAGGCACTGATGATTGAATCTATCAAGAAGGATGCCGCGACCCGTATGGGCAAGAGCATCGACTCCCTGCGCCAGGAAATGGCCAAGATCCGTACCGGGCGCGCCCATACCAGCCTGCTGGACCATGTGATGGTGGAGTATTACGGCAGCGAGGTTCCCATCAACCAGGTGGCCAATGTGGGGGTGGAAGATGCCCGTACCCTGACCGTCACCCCCTGGGAGCGGCCCATGGTGGCCAAGGTGGAAAAGGCCATCATGAACTCTGATCTGGGCCTGAACCCTTCCACTGTGGGTGCGGTGATCCGGGTACCCATGCCCGCGCTTACCGAAGAGCGGCGCAAGGATCTGGTAAAAGTGGTCCGCCACGAGGCGGAAAACGCCCGTGTGGCCGTCCGCAATATCCGGCGTGATGCCAATAACGAACTTAAAAACCTGCTCAAGGACAAGTCCATTTCCGAGGACGAGGACCGCAAGGGTCAGGAAGACATCCAAAAGCTCACGGACCAGTACATTGCCGAGGTGGATCGGGTGCTGGCGGAGAAGGAAAAAGAATTGATGGCGGTTTGATCGGGATGAGTTGTCCACAGTGATCCAGGCCCCTGTCAGGACTCCGGGTACGCCGTACCATGTGGCCGTGATCATGGATGGTAATGGTCGCTGGGCCCGTGCCCGTCATCTTCCGCGCACCGAGGGTCACCGTCAGGGTGTCAATGCTGCCCGGGCGGTGGTGCGTGCCTGTGCCTCCCGGGGTGTCAAGGTGCTGACCCTGTTTGCTTTTAGCAGCGAAAACTGGCGGCGCCCCCATCAGGAAGTGGGCACCCTGATGGAACTGTTCGTCAGATCGATCCGGCGTGAACTGCCGGAACTGGAAGAAAAAGGTATTCGGCTGCGTTTCATCGGTGACCGTGAGGCCTTTTCCCAACGGCTGCAGGCGCGCATGGCCGAGGCAGAACAACGTACCCGTGACAATACCCTGATGGAGCTGGTGGTGGCGGTCAGTTACGGTGGCCGTTGGGATATCACCCGGGCGGCAGCCACCCTGGCGGATCAGGTTCGTCATGGCTCGATGACGCCGGAGCAAATTACCCCGGAGGCGCTGGAGGAACAGCTGTCCACCAAAGGTTTGCCTGATCCTGACCTGTTCATTCGCACAGGTGGCGAAAAGCGGGTGAGCAATTTTTTGCTCTGGCAACTGGCCTACACGGAGCTGTTTTTTAGTGACGTGCTCTGGCCTGATTTTTCCGAGGATGATCTGGTGCAGGCTTTTGACTGCTTTGCTGGCCGTCAGCGTCGTTTCGGACATATCCAGGAACAACTGGTCGGAGGCAGTGGTGCTTAGACAGCGGGTCATAACCGGTCTTGTGCTGGCCGTGGTGGTGTTTTCGGCAGTGTTGTTGCTGCCATCCTTCTGGTTTGGTCTGGCGGTATTTGCCGTCTGTCTGGGAGGCGCTTGGGAGTGGGGCCGACTTTGCGGTTTGCACGCCCTGGGCCGCCGGGGGCTGTATGTGGCGGGTATAGCGGTGCTGACGGCGCTGGGTATCTGGCTGGCCTTCGGTGCTGGCCTGCTCTGGCCGGTGGTGATCGGGGTGCTGTGGTGGGGGCTGGTGCTGGTGGTATTGGCCGGATATGACCCACAGGCCCGAACCGGAAATCAGGCTCACTGGCGGCGCTATGGCCTGGTGGGTGCCGGGGTCCTGACCCTGGTGCCGGCCTGTATTGCCCTGATCTGGTTGCATCAAATGCAGCCGGCGCTGGTGCTGTATCTGATCATGCTCACTGCAACGGCAGACAGTGCGGCCTACTTTGCCGGACGGCGTTTTGGCCGCCACAAGCTGGCCCCCAGAATCAGTCCCGGCAAGACCCGTGAGGGACTGTTGGGTGCCATGGTGGCCATTGTACCTTTTGCGCTGCTGGGGGCTGGTTACTTCCAGATTCCCCTGGCCCTGTGGTTCTTCTTCATCTGTCTGTGCCTGATCACCGCCCTGGTATCCGTGGCCGGTGACCTGTTTGAAAGTGTGCTCAAGCGAGAGGCGGGTGCCAAGGACAGTGGCACTCTGCTGCCTGGTCACGGCGGTATCCTGGATCGTATCGACAGCCTCACCGCAGCAGCCCCGGTCTTTTTGATGGGCCTGCTTTGGGGCGCAGTTATGGCAAGATAGACCTTAAAGTCAGCTTACCGGGAGACCTTCAGTGATGAGTGCTTCACCAACAGGCGTGACCGTGCTTGGCGCCACGGGAACCATTGGCGTCAACACCCTGGACGTGATTGCACGTCATCCTGATCGTTACCGTGCCGTGGCGCTCACCGCCAATGGCAATGTGGAGCGGCTGCTGGAGCAATGCCGCACCCATCGCCCGGATTATGCGGTGGTGGCCGATCCAGCCCACGAAGGGGCTTTGGCAGCGGGCATTCGGGCCGCCGGCCTGTCCACTCAGGTGATGGCGGGGCCTGAAGCCCTGGAGCAGGTGGCTGCCCTGCCGGAAGTGGATGCGGTCATGGCAGCCATTGTCGGCGGCGCCGGGCTGTTGCCCACCCTGGCGGCGGCCCGGGCCGGTAAACGGGTGCTGCTGGCCAACAAGGAAGCCCTGGTCATGTCTGGGCGCCTGTTCATGGATCAGATACGGGCCTCGGGTGCTCAGTTGCTGCCCATTGATAGCGAGCACAATGCCATTTTTCAGTGTATGCCCCCAAACTTTGGTCAGGGACTGTCCCAGGTGGGGGTAGAAAAGATTTTACTCACCGCTTCCGGTGGCCCCTTCCGGCGTTTGCCTGCCGAAGACCTGGAGGCCGTCACCCCGGAGCAGGCCTGCGCCCATCCCAACTGGGTCATGGGCCGGAAAATTTCGGTAGATTCGGCTTCCATGATGAACAAGGGGCTGGAGCTGATCGAAGCCTGCTGGCTGTTTGATAGCACGCCGGATCGGGTTGAGGTGGTGTTGCATCCCCAAAGCGTGATCCATTCCATGGTGGCCTATGTGGACGGCTCGGTCCTGGCCCAGTTGGGCAACCCGGACATGCGCACCCCCATCGCCCATGCGCTGGCTTGGCCGGAACGCATCACCTCGGGGGTGGCGTCTCTGGATATCATGGACATTGCCCGTTTGGACTTTGAACGGCCCGACATGGCCCGCTTCCCTTGTCTGCGTCTGGCCTACGAAGCGTTCAATACCGGTGGCACTGCCACTGCCGTTCTCAATGCAGCCAATGAAGTGGCGGTGGAAGCTTTTCTGGCAGGTCGCATCCGTTTCACCGATATCCCCCGCCTGATCAATCATGCACTGGAAACCCTGCCCCATCAGCCAGCCGACTCCCTGGATCGGGTGCTGGCGGCGGATCGGGAGGCTCGGGCAGTGGCCACGGCAGCGGTACGGGAAGGTCAGTACCGCGGGCGCCCCCTGCATTCATGACTATTCTCATCAGCGTTTTAGCCTTCATCGCCGCCATCGGCCTGTTGGTGACGGTTCACGAGTTTGGCCATTACTGGGTGGCCCGGCGTTGTGGCGTGAGGGTGCAGCGTTTCTCCGTTGGTTTTGGCCGCCCCCTGTGGAGCTGGACCCTGGGCCGAGACCGTACCGAATATGTGATTGCCGCCATTCCCCTGGGGGGGTATGTGCAGATGCTCGACGACCGGGAGGCGCCGGTTCCTGAGTCCGAGCGTCACCGGGCCTTCAACCGGCAACCCGTGGGCCGGCGCATGGCCATCGTGGCCGCTGGTCCTGCCGCCAACTTTTTGTTTGCCATCCTGGCCTACAGCCTGATGTTCATGGTGGGTGTCAGTGGCATCAAGCCGGTGGTGGGGTATGTGGAGCCCGGCTCCCTGGCCGCCGAGGGGGGATTTCAGGCGCGGGATCGTATTGTCCAGGTGGGAGATACCGAAACGGTCACCTGGGAACTTGCCGCCTTGAATCTGCTCGAACAGGGTCTGGATGGCCGCCGGGTTGAAGTGCTGGTGGAGGATGCCCAGGGACGGGAAGTATTGCGATCACTGGATCTAAGTGACCGGCGCCGCTTGCTGGATGACGGGCCCCTGCTGGATAAACTGGGCATTGTCCCCTGGCATGCCTGGTCAGAACCGGTGTTGGGGGAATTGATCCCCACCGGGGCTGCAGCCCGTGGGGGGTTGCAGTCAGGAGATCGTATCATCCAGGCAGACAGCCTGCCCATCGACAGTTGGCAATCCTGGGTGGCTCATGTTCAGGCCCGCCCCGACCAGGCCATCCAGTTATGGATCGAACGGGATGGCCGCCGTGAATTCATGGTGATTCATACCGGGAGTCGTGAGGTCAACGGCGAGCGGGTGGGGCTGATTGGCGCCTATCCCCTGGTGGACGCCGAGGCCGCCGAGGCCATGCGCGCCCAGGTGCGTCACGGTCCCTGGACCGCTGTTGTCCAGGGTATCGAGCGAACCTGGGATATGAGCGTGATGACCCTGAGAGTCATGTGGCGCTTACTCACCGGTGAAGCCGCGGTGAGCAATATCGCCGGTCCCATCAGCATTGCCGAGTATGCAGGCGTGACCGCCGTGATCGGCTTTTCGGCCTTTTTGGGGTTTTTGGCCATTGTCAGCATCAGCCTGGGGATCATCAACCTGTTGCCTATTCCCGTACTCGATGGTGGGCATCTGTTGTACTACTGCGTGGAACTGATCAAGGGTAGCCCGGTATCACCGACTGTGGAGGCCGTCGGTCAGAACATTGGGATTGTGCTGATTGGTTTGTTGATGACGCTGGCGTTTTATAACGATTTCATGCGAATCCTGGGTTGATATTGAATGTCCCATAAGTCACGACATCTGCTTGCCGGTCTGAGCCTTGCCGCCATGTTGGGCTGGTCTGTTTCAGCTTTGGCCAGCAGCAACGGCTTTGTGGTCCAGGATATCGAACTGGAGGGACTGCAACGCATTGCCGCTGGCACGGTATTGACCTATTTGCCGGTATCGGTGGGAGATCAATTGAGCGATGAGCAGGCACCGGACATCATCCGTGCCCTGTTTCGTACTGGTTTTTTTTCCGATGTGACCTTGCGCCGGCGTGGTGACGTGCTGGTGGTGGCCGTGGAGGAGCGTCCCGCCATCAATGACATCCGGATCAGTGGTAACCGGGATATCAAAACCGATCAGCTCATGGACGCCCTTCGTCAGGTGGGGATGTCCCGAGGCCGGGTGTTTAACCGCACCGTGCTTGAGCGGATGGAAAATGAACTGTTGCAGCAGTATTTTGCCCGGGGCAAGTACAACGTGCAGGTGGATGTGGATGTGCAGCCCCTGCCCCGCAACCGGGTGGATGTGGTCATCGAGATTGCCGAGGGGCGGGTTGCCCGTATCCAGCAGGTGCGGGTGGTGGGCAACGAAGCCTATTCCGAACGGGAACTGATACGCCGTTTTGATTCGGGGGTTCCCCGCTGGTATGCCCTGTTTAGCCGGCGCGATCATTATTCCAAGCAGCGTCTGGCCGGTGATCTGGAAACCCTGCGTACCCGGTATCTGGATTCGGGCTTTATCAATTTCAATGTAGATTCCACCCAGGTGACCCTGACCCCGGATCGTCGGGATATTTATATCACCATCAATATCGACGAAGGTGAACAGTATCGGGTGAGTGAGGTGAACCTGGCAGGTCATCTCATCGTCGACCCGGAGGAACTGCAAGGGTTGCTGGCCATTGCGCCGGGAGATACGTTCTCCCGTAGTCTGATCACTGACAGCGCCAGCCGCATCACCCGCCGGCTGGGGGATGAAGGCTATGCCTTTGCCAACGTCAACCCCATTCCCCAACTGGACGAAGACAATCGGGAAGTTGCCCTGACCTTCTTTGTGGACCCCGGCCAACGGGTCTATGTGCGCCGGATCAACTTCACGGGCAATTCCCGGACCCGGGACGAGGTATTCCGGCGGGAAATGCGGCAGATGGAAGGGGGGTGGTACTCCACTTCCAATGTGGACCGGTCCCGGGTCCGGTTGCAACGCCTGTCCTATGTGGAGGATGTGAACATCCAGACCCGCCGGGTGCCAGGAACCGACGATCAGGTGGACCT
The DNA here is from genome assembly GCF_900110965.1 of Ectothiorhodospira magna. Taxonomy (GTDB): domain Bacteria; phylum Pseudomonadota; class Gammaproteobacteria; order Ectothiorhodospirales; family Ectothiorhodospiraceae; genus Ectothiorhodospira; species Ectothiorhodospira magna. Next base: position 47,079 of record NZ_FOFO01000013.1, on the reverse strand, counting down.
GGACATTACCGTATCTGAACGCCTCTCCGGCAGTTTCATGATTGGTGCCGGTTATTCCCAGAGCCAGGGGGTGCTGTTCAATACCAGTTTGTCCCAGGATAATTTTTTTGGCACCGGCAACCGGGTCTCCCTGGCCCTGAACAACAGCCGGGTGAGTACCCTCTACAGCCTGTCCTTCACCAATCCTTACCACACGTTAGATGGCATCAGTCGGGGATTTAATGTGTTCTATCGGGAGACGGACGCCTTCCGGGCGGATATTTCCCGCTATTCCTCCAACCGGCTGGGGGCCAATGTCACCTATGGCATCCCGCTCACCGAATACAACACCTTCCGCATTACCCCAGGGTATGAGCGGGTGGAAATTCTGACCTCTGACAACACTCCGGACGAAATTTTCCGCTATTTGAGCGACAATGGTGAACAGTACGACCTGTACACCCTAAACACCAGTTTCATCCATGACACCCGCAATCGCACCGTTTTTGCAGAGCGGGGCAATGTGCAGCGGATCAGTCTGGAAGTCTCCATGCCCGGCAGTGATCTGGAATATTACAAGGCGGATTACCGCAACCAGCTCTTCATTCCCCTGCGTCCGGGCCTGACCTTTGCCCTCTCCGGGGAACTGGCCTACGGCGCTGCCTATGGCGATTCCAGCGATTTGCCGTTTTTTGAAAAATTCTTTGCCGGCGGTACCCGTTCGGTGCGGGGCTATCGGGATCTGAGTTTGGGACCAAGAGACAGCCGGGATGACCCCTTTGGTGGTAATTTCCGGGTACTGGGGGGGGCTGAGTTGATTTTTCCGCCACCGTTCATGGATGCCGCCCCCAATGTGCGGATGAGTCTGTTCCTGGATGCGGGGCAGGTCTTTGATACCTACGATGATTTTGATACCCAGGACATCCGTGCCTCCGTGGGTGCCGGCATGACCTGGCTGTCTCCGGTGGGCGCGTTGACATTCAGTCTGGCGCAGGCGTTAAATGACAAGCCTGAAGATCGCCTGCAGTCGTTTCAGTTCAGTATCGGTGCCACCTTCTGACATGGCCTGTCATCCGGGTCATGGTTCAATGTCCCTTTGGTCTCCTGTCTGTCCAGGTTTTGGAGAAACATGTTGAAGCGCAATACCCCAAAAATTTTGGCCGGCCTGCTGCTGGCGTGTCTGTTGGCCATCTCTGGTGCCGCTGCGGCCAATGCCAAGGTGGCTTTCGTCAATATCAATCGTGTTATGGAGCAATCCCCTCAGGCAGAAGCTTCCCTGCGTGCCCTGGAGGAAGAATTTTCTCCCAGAGATTCCCAGTTGGTGGCGGAGCGGGATGCCCTGCGCCGGTTGCAGGAGCGACTGGAGCGGGACGCGGAGGTGATGGGGGCAGACCGGCGATCGGAACTGGAACGGGAGTTTCGTACCCGTTCCCGGGATTTTGCCCGCGCCCAGGACATGTTCCAGGAAGACCTTAATGTCCGTCGCAACGAAGAGCTGGCCCGGCTGCAGCGGCTGGTGCATAGCGTGATTCTGGACCTGGCCCGGGCCGACAATGTGGACCTGGTGGTGACGGAGCGTACCGTTCTGTTTGCCAGTGACCGGATCGATATGACCGCCAAGGTTCTTGAGGAATTGCGACGTCAGCACCGAAGCGCCCGGCGCTGATTATCTGGAGTGTTTTGATGCCGGTTTCACTCAAGGCGGTGGCCCAGGCCATCGGCGCCAGGCTCCACGGTGTGGATGACATTGAAGATGCCCTGGTCCTGGAAGGTGTGGCCCCCCTGGATCGGGCCAATGCCCGCCAGCTTGGTTTCATGGCCCATGACCGCTACCTCCCGGCCCTGGCCCATACCCAGGCCGCTGCGGTCATCCTTGATGCCCGCCATTTAAAGGCCTGTCCGGTGCCTGCCCTGGTTTGTGCCAATCCCCATCTGGCGTTTGCCCGGGCGGCGGCCTTGCTGCATCCCGATCCCTCCCCTGAGCCGGGTGTTCATGCCAGTGCGGTGGTCAGCCCTCTGGCCATGATTCATCCCTCGGTCAGTATCGGGCCTCAATGTGTGGTGGCGGCAGATGTACAACTGGCTGCCGGCGTGGTGCTGGGACCTGGTTGTATCCTGGGGGAAGGCGTCCATATTGGAGAAGATACCCGCCTGTTGGCCCGGGTGACTGTGGGGGCCGGGGTCAGGATTGGTCGTCGGGGATTGCTGCATCCTGGTTCAGTGATCGGATCTGAGGGATTTGGCTTTGCCAGGGATGGGGAGGCCTGGATCAGGGTACCCCAGCTGGGTACGGTAATGATCGGCGACGATGTGGAGGTGGGTGCCAATACCACCATCGACCGAGGGGCACTGGAAGACACCGTGATTGAAGATGGGGTGAAGCTGGACAACCTGATCCAGGTGGGTCACAACGTCCACATTGGCGCCCATTCCGCCCTGGCTGGTTGTGTGGGCATTGCCGGTAGCGCCCGCATTGGTCGACATTGCGCCATTGGCGGTGGTGCCGGGATTGCAGGGCATCTGGAGATTACTGACGGTGTCACCGTAACCGGTATGACCATGGTCAGCCGTTCCATCACTGAACCTGGGGTGTATTCATCAGGTGTGCCCTTTGCACCAGCGCGGGAGTGGAACCGGAACCTGGCCCACCTGCGTCGCCTCGACCGTCTGGCACGGCGGGTCGGTTCACTGGAGGCTCATTTGTCTCCCAGGGGCGGGGCTGATGACCCTGTCGCTGAATCAACAACACAGGCTAAGGAATCTCAACTTGGACGCGATGAGCATACATGAGGTGCTGCGCTATCTGCCGCACCGTTTTCCGTTTTTGATGGTGGATCGGGTGACTGACGTCAAGCCCGGCGAGTCTTTGGAAGCCATCAAGAACGTTTCTATCAATGAGCCCTATTTTCCCGGCCACTTCCCCGTTCGTCCGGTGATGCCGGGGGTGCTGATTCTGGAAGCCCTGGCCCAGGCCACCGGTCTGTTGGCTTTCAAGACCCAGGAACAGCGGGGTGAGACCGACAAGCAGCAGCTTTATCTGTTTGTGGGTATCGACGAAGCCCGTTTCCGTCGTCAGGTAGAACCCGGTGATCAGTTGCACCTGCGGGTAGAACTGCTGCGGGTGGTGCGGGGGATCTGGCGCTTCAATGCCGAAGCACGGGTGGATGGTGAAACAGTGGCAACCGCGACCTTGATGTGCGCCGGCAAGGACCTGGATTCATGATCCATGCCCGTGCCGTTGTGGACCCAGGGGCGCGCATTGAGGACGGGGTGCAGATCGGGCCGTTTGCCGTCATCGGCCCTGGCGTCAGCATTGGCAAGGGAAGCTGGATCGGACCTCATGTGGTGATTACGGGTAACACCCGTATTGGTGAGCAGTGCAAAATCTACCAGTTCGCTTCCCTGGGAGAGGCCCCTCAGGACTTGGGGTATCGGGACGAGGTCACCTGTCTGGAAATTGGTGATCGCACGGTGATTCGGGAGTATGTCACCATCAGTCGCGGCACCCCCAAGGGAGGGGGGGTGACCCGGGTGGGGAGTGACAACCTGATCATGGCCTATGTGCATGTGGCCCATGACTGTCAGGTGGGAAACCATGTGGTCTTTTCCAACGCGGCGTCCCTGGCGGGCCACTGTCAAGTGGGCGATCAGGCGGTATTGGGGGGATTTACGCTGGTCCATCAGTTTTGTCGCATTGGTGCCCATGCCTTCACCAGCATGGGGTCTGCCCTGAACCGGGATCTTCCTCCCTATTGCATGGCTTCGGGCAATTATGCCCGGGCTGTGGGCATCAACCGGATTGGATTACGGCGCCGGGGATTTTCCGGGGACACCATTCGCGCCCTGCATCGGACCTTTCGGCATTTGGTGGACGGGCGGGACCGGCAACAGGGTCTTGAGGCGGTGGCCCTGCTGGCCCAGGCTCACCCCGAGGTGGCCGATTTTATGGCCTTCGTTCAGGAGAGTCCCCGGGGCATCCTGCGCACAGCCCGGCGCCGTTTTACTGGCTGATTTTGAGTATTCAGGACGTTTCGGCATCGGGTTTTAATTTAACGTCCACAATCTGCACCTGCCTGATGGCCTCGCTTTGGCTTTCACTGAACCACTGTTCTGCCAGTTTGCGAACGTCGCTCAGACTCACCTTGGACAGGGCGATGTCCAGTTCCAGGGTTAATTCTACTTTCATGGAGAAACGCCTTTGGATGATTAAAATGAACTGCTGACTTTCTGCCCCGACGGGTCCAGCATGTCACGCAGGGTTTCCGGGTCTGCAATACCGGGCAGCTTCAGACTCTGCCCGTTGTGGCAGATGATCCCCACCTTGCCATAGCCCAGCAACCGCCCCAAAAAGGTGCGATAGATCCCCGCTGCCTTGATCTCGCCGAGTGTCATCACCCGGGTCCGGCGCAGCAGTGTACCGGTCACGGTGATCATGCGCTGATCGGTGATGGACACTTCCGTGTTAAGAAAAATGGCCAGTGCCCGGGCCATCATGCCTGGCAGCACCGCCAGATAAATGATAGCGGCAATCACCTCCCCTCCCAGGCCAAAAGGCCCCATGAGCAGCAGCAGGCACAGGGTGATCAGTTGGATTGGAGGCAGGAAAATGGCCCAATGGGTATCGGCCTGGAACACCAGATGTTCGTCCTCGGCCAGTACCGTCCGGGTCACATCCGCCCGGCCCAGGGAAAAAGACAGGATGGCCATGATGACTGCCGGTGGCAACAACAAAGTGCCCGCCACCAGCAGGGTCGTACCCAGAGGGGTGCCGAAAAAATTCACACCAGCAAAAAGATTGATTGCCGCAGCCACCATCACCCCGGCTGCAGTGAAATTCAGGCGACGCTTCCAGCGTTTTTCGTTACGCATCCGTTCACATCGATGCCGTGGCCACCAGCGGACCAGCAGATTGATGAGGGTGACAGGGAACAGGATGATAAACAGGGTCAGGGAGATCAATGCCCCCTGGCCCAGCAGGATCATGGACCCCAGCAGGCTGGCCAGTGAAGTCAAGGCCAGGGTAATGGGAATCCAGCGGGGAGGTGGTGTGGTGTCCTTCTGCGTCGTACTCAAGTTGAGGCTCCAGTTAGGCACGATGGGACCAAGTCAGGACCACATTCTGCCTGATATCCGCCCCTGATGCCCATGGGCAGGATCAGGGCGGTGGCTGATCCTCTGGCAGCGGATCCTGGGGTGTGCGCCCCTTGAGCGCCCGCACCCGTTCCACGCCCTTGCGGCGCTGGGCATAGATCACCTGCAGTTTCTGGGCAATTTCCTCGTATTCATCGCCGGGTGGGGTCTGTTCCAGCCTGGCATTCAGATCCCGTTCCTTGGCCTTGAGTTTCTTCAGAACCTTGCGGATGGACTTGAGTTCCTCGCGCTGGGCGGTCTGATCCGCGCTGAGAAAACCGGCCAGCCTAGCCAGCAGTCTTTTCGTTTTCATCAGTATGCGTCCGAGTCCTAGGATGGGAATTGCCCCCGGCCATCCGCGCAATATCCTGTTCATCCAGTGCCAGTTGCCCTTCGGCGGATTGTTCTGCTCGCGTGGGTGGCAGCAGCAGTGCGTGGCTGGCCTCGATCAGGTTCGCGCAGATCTCGAAGGCGTAGTTCTCGTCATTCATCATCGACGTGGCGATGGAAGAAGACAAGTGGCGGCTGCGGATCAATGCGTTGAGGTCGGTTGTGAAGCTGCGGCCGGATTTTTCAACCGACAGTTTAAGGGCGTCCAGTGACAGACGGGTGACAGTCTCCGGGTCCTGGGATCGAAGTTGGCGGATTTCCCGCAGCACCTTGGCAATCTGCAAACGGATGGTGTCATAGCGCTCCCGGATCAGGGGATTACCGGACAGGCCGTGGCGGGAGAGGTTCTTTTGCAGGTGTTTGGTGGCCTTGACGGCTTCGACGATATCCCGACTGGCCTGCTGCAGCGCGTAGAGCTGTTCCACCGACTGCTGGGACAGTTCCCGGCCCTGGATCTCGCTGATGAAGGCCACGATATCGCTGTGCAGGCTCTTGATCCTTGCCTCATAGAGATCGTCCACGTCCAGCGGAATGATGCGACGGGTATTTTTCACCGCCTCGGCCAGGGATTGCTCCGAGTCGATCACGGAACGGCGCAGGCTGACCCCGTGGGCGATGAGGTCATGGGCGTTGTCATAGAGATGGCCCACCTCCTTGCGCAGGGCGCTGATGGCCGTGGCTGGTGTTTCCAGGGCGCCGGGATAGAGATACAGGGGTTTTTCCCTGGATTTCGGGGCCGGATTCACATACCGGATCAATGCCCGCTCCAGTACGCCGGTGAAGGGGGCCAGCAGGATGACGCCCAGCAGGTTGAACAGGGTATGGAACAGGGCCAGCTTGAGCAGGTATTCGTCGCCGGCCAGCCCGATCAGGGCCCCCAGGTAGTCCACCGCCCAGGCCATCTGCCCGATGAAGGCGATGGCCACGGTCGCCGTCATCACGTTGAACAGGACATGGGCGATGGCCAGACGCTTGCCCCCCAGGTTGGCGGTCATGCCGCCGATGGCGGTGGTCACGGCGCTGCCCAGATTGGCGCCGATGGCCAGGGCCAGGGCGCTGTCATAGCTGATCTGGCCGGTGGCCAGGGCGGTGATGATCACCAGCAGGGTGGCGTGACTGGATTGCATGATCACGGTGATGAGCATGCCGATGCCGGTATAGAGCAGCACGCCCAGGATGCCGGGAATCACGTAGCCGGAGAGATCAAAGGCTCCCTGAAAGGCTTCAAAGCCTTCCTTCATGTAATGGATGCCCAGGAACAGAAAGCCCACCCCCAGGACCACATAGCCGATGCCCTGGAGGATCTTCGAGCGCTGCAGCAGCAGGATGACACCCACCACCAGGGCGGGCATGGCATAGCCGGCGATGTCCACCCTCAGGCCCAGGCCGGCAATCAGCCAGGCCCCGGTGGTGGTACCCAGGTTGGCCCCCATGATGACGCCGATGCCGGCCGCCAGGGTGATCATCTCGGCACTGACAAAGGAAATGGTGACCAGGGACACCAGGGTACTGGACTGCATCAGGGTGGTGCTGGTGATGCCGAAGGCGATGCTTTTCCAGAGCCGGTTGGTGGACGCCCGCAGCACTTGTTCCAGGGTGCCGCCGGTGAACGCCTTGAAGCCCTTTTCCAGGGACAGCATGCCGAACAGGAATAGGGCCACCCCGGCGGCGATTTCCTTGAAGTCCGGACTGACCCAGAAGCCGTAGCTCAGCAGCAGGATCAGCAGGGGCAGCGGGGCATGGCGCAAGCGCTTGATCAAAGGTGTTTTGCCTCCCCATCGCTGGCATCCCGCAGACCACCATGATCAATCAGTTCCAGGGCCATCCGTGCCACCTTTTCGGAGCCGCCCCCGTCTCCCAGGCGTTGCCGTACTTCGCCCAGGGCCTCCACCACCGAGCGGTGATAATCCTCATCCGCCAGCAATCGTTCCACTTCCGCGCCGATGTTCTCCGCCGTGGCCGCATCCTGCACGAACTCCCGTACCACTTCCCGGCCGGCGACGATATTGGCCAGGCCGATATGGGGAATCAGGATCAGACGGCTCAGGATGGCGTGGGTGATGGGAGAGACCCGGTAGATGATGGCCATGGGGGTCCTGAGCAGGGCCGCCTCCAGGGTGGCCGTGCCGGAGGCGATGACGAGGGCGCGACTGACCGCCATGACATCATAGGTTTGCCCGCTCACCAGCCGGATGTCCAGGGACGGGTCCAGATGGGGCGTCACATCGCCGGCCACGTCCACGCCGGGGGCCAGGGGCATCACGAAGGGGATATCGGGATGTCGTCGGCGCAGCCACCGGCAGGTTTCCATCATGATGGGCAGGTGGCGTCGTAGCTCACCGCCCCGGCTGCCGGGCAATAACGCCACCGGGGGATGGTCCAGACCCAGGTCCGCCAGGATTCTGTCCGGGGTGGCAGAGGGCTGAACCACGTCCACCAGGGGATTGCCCACATAGCGCACCGGGATGCCGTAACGCCGATAGACGTCCACTTCGAAGGGAAACAGCACCGCCATGGCATCGATTACCCGGCCAATGCGTTTCACCCGATGGGGTCGCCAGGCCCAGATCTGGGGGCTGATGTAGAACAGCACCCGGATGCCCAAGGCCTTGGCCACCTTGGCCAGGCGCAGATTGAATTCCACATAGTCCACCAGCACCAGCAGGTCCGGCGGGTCCGACCGCAGATGTTGCTTGAGGGTTTCCAGGGCCCGGCGGATATCCCGGTACTGGGCGATCACCTCCCACAGGCCCACCACCGCCAGGCGCCCCGCATCCACGATCAGTTCCACCCCGGCCTCGCCCATGGCGCCGCAGCCCATGCCGGTATAGCGGTTGCCGGGGCGCAGGGTCTCCATGGCCCGGACCATGTTGGCGGCATGCAGGTCGCCGGAGACTTCGCCGGCGACAATCATCACATGCAGCGGTGTGTTCGAATCAGTCAAGGGCCCCCCGGATGATAGCGGTGATCCGCACCAGATCCTCGTCACGGATCTCGGGATAGATGGGCAGGGACAGGCAGCGTTCGGTGACGGATTCGGTCACCGGCAGGTGAACATGGGCGCAGCCATCGCCGAAGGCTTTTTGCCGATGCAGGGGGATGGGGTAGTACACGGCACAGGCGATCCCGGCCTGCTGCAGGGCCTGCATGACGGCGTCCCGGCGGTCCGTCAGCAGGGTGTATTGATGAAACACGTGCATGCCCAGGCCGTCCTCGAAGGGCGTGGTCACCGGTGTATCGGCCAGCAGGGCGTTATAGCGGTGGGCGGCCCGGCGCCGTGCCTGGTTGAAGCGGTCGATGTGCTTGAGCTTGACCCGCAGGATGGCGGCCTGGATCTCGTCCAGGCGACTGTTGTAGCCGATGATGTCATGGTGATAGCGCACCCGGCTGCCATGGTTTCTCAGGGTCCGCAACTGGTCGGCGTGGGCATCGGAACCGGTGGTGATCAGGCCGCCGTCACCGTAGCAACCCAGATTCTTGCTGGGGAAGAAACTGAAACAGCCAAAAGCGCCGGTGGTGCCGGTCTGGGCGCCGTTCACGGTGGCGCCAAAGGACTGGGCGCAGTCCTCCACCAAGATCAGGTCATGGGCCTTGCACAGGGCCTGGAGCCGGGGCAGGTCCGCTGGCTGTCCGAACAGGTGGACCGGCATGATGGCCCGGGTGCGTTCGTTGATGGCCGCCTCCACCTGGGCCACGTCGATATTGAAGGTGCGCGGGTCGATGTCCACGAATACCGGTACGGCCCCCACATAGCGGATGGCCTCGGCGGTGGCGATGAAGGTGAAGGCGGTGGTGATGACCTCGTCCCCCTCGCCGATACCGGCGGCGGCTAGGGCCAGATGCAGGGCGTCGGTGCCGGAGGCGCAGGTGATGGCATGGGGCGTGCCCAGGTAGTCGGCCAGTGCCTGCTCCAGGCTCTGCACGTTGGGGCCCAGGATGAACTGGGTGTTTTCCAGGACCTGGGCGATTCCCGCGTCGATCTCGTCCTTCAACTGGTGGTACTGGGTCTTCAGGTCGACCATTGGAATCATGGTGTGATTTTTCCTTGCTTGAGTGAATACGGTCTGTGCGGGAAGGGGGGGGCGTCAATCGGGCCGGTCGCGCATGGGGGCGCCCTGCCGGACCAGTTCGCTGATGCGAATGGCCGTTTCCAGAGCCCGCTGGCCGTCCTCGCCAGAGACCACCACCGGGGTGCCTTGTTGGATTGCGCCCAGAAAGGCGATGATTTCCGCCTTGAGGGCATCGCCTTCCTCAAAGAAGCTTTCCTCGCTGACCACTTCGGGAATACCGGGAAACATCTCCTTGTCTCCCAGTCGATGCACCGACAACCCCCGGTTCTGGAAATCCACCGAGACATAGGCATTCTTCTGGAAGATGCGCATCTTGCGCTCGGTCTTGAGGCTGACCCGGCTGGAGGTGACATTGGCCACGCAGCCGCTGTCGAACTCGATGCGGGCGTTGGCGATGTCGATGGCGTCGGACAGGACCCGGGCGCCGCTGGCGGCGAGGGATTTCACCGGCGAGCGCACCATGTCCAGGATGATGTCGATGTCATGGATCATCAGGTCCAGCACCACGTTCACATCCGTGGCCCGGGGCTTGAAGGGGGCCAGGCGGTGGGATTCGATGAACAGGGGTTCGCCCCGCCGGTCCGCCAGATCCATCAGGGCGGCGTTGAAGCGCTCCAGATGTCCCACCTGCAGGATCACACCCCGTTCCCGGGCCAGCCGGTTGAGGGCGGCGGCTTCCTCCACAGTGGAGGTGATGGGCTTTTCCACCAGCACGTGGGCGCCGTGTTCCAGGAAATCCCGGGCCACGGGAAAATGCAGGGTGGTGGGCACGGCAATGCTGACCGCATCCACCTGGCCGAGCAGTTCACGGTAATCGGTGACGGCGCGACATCCCCATTGTTCAGCCACGGCGGCGGCGGTTTCCGCGCTGGCGTCGGCCACCGCCACCAGCTCAGCATTGGGAAGGGCGGCGTATTTCTGGGCGTGGAACTTGCCAAGATAGCCGACGCCGATCACGGCGCATCGTGTGGAGGTCATAATCTCTCCGCAAGGAAACCCGCGATTTCAATCGCGGGAGGAATGGCGGCTGCGGTCTTGCGGCCACAGGAAAAGGTGTGGGCCTTCCACCCACAGGGCCGCAAGGCTCTGCCCTGTAAAGGGCTGCCCCGTAAAGGGCACCAGTGACGCAGGGCTTTTGCCCTGTCTCCCCTCGCCAATGTCTGCAACCGGCTCCCGCCTTGCGGCGGCGACTGGAACCTTCGGCGCTTTACCTTTCGCCAGCATGATCCCAACCTTCCAGAGCGGCGGACTGAGGAAGCATCCGCCGGTGGGTCTTGACGACCTGTTGCAAACGTAGCCCTTTTCGAGCGTCCTGCTCAGGCGGGCTCAGGCTGGTCAACCCGGCTTGCTTTCACAAGCCCCCGACTTCAGTCGGGGGTAGTTGACGGGCGGTCCCGGGGCTTGATGAGCGGCGCGGCACGGGCCGGTGGCCCTGATGGGGGCGCCTTGATAGCATGTCGGCCTTCATTCTACTCCATGCATGGTGGGAACGACATCAATGGCGCTTGATCCGGTGAACCTGGCCCAGGGGCCTGACGTGGCGGGTGTGGACGAAGTGGGTCGTGGTCCGCTGGCGGGTCCAGTGGTAGCGGCGGCGGTGATCCTGGACCCGGAGCGCCCTATCGAAGGGTTAAAGGACTCCAAGGCCCTGAGTCCGGCCCGGCGCCAGGCCCTGGACGCACTGATCCGGGAACGGGCCTTGGCCTGGTCCATCGCGGTCTGCGGCCCGGCGGAGATTGATGCGCTGAACATCCTCCAGGCCAGCCTGCTGGCCATGGGCCGGGCGGTGGAGACCCTTGCCGTCGTGCCGGCCCTGGCTTTGGTGGACGGCAATCGCTGTCCCGAAGCGATGCCCTGTCCGGCCCGGGCGGTGGTGGGAGGGGACAAGACGGTGGCGGCCATCAGCGCGGCGTCCATCATCGCCAAGGTCCATCGGGATGCCCTGATGGTGGCCCTGGACGCTGAGTATCCCGGTTATGGGCTGGCCGGCCACAAGGGTTATCCCACGCCGGCCCATCTGGAAGCCCTGGCTCGCCTGGGGCCGAGCCCCTGTCATCGGATGAGTTTTGCTCCGGTACGGCGGGTGGCCTGCCAGGCCTCCTGAAGCATCTGCTATCTTGTCCCCCCCGTGCCTGCTTCGTGCCTTCAGATATCACAGCGATGACCCAGCCTTTCGTTCATCTTCACCTGCATTCCGAATTTTCCCTCGTGGATGGCCTGGTCCGGGTGGGACCACTGGTTGCTGCCGCCAAAAACGCCGGGATGCCTGCCTGTGCGGTGACCGACCAAAGCAATCTGTTTGCTATGGTCAAGTTCTACAAAGCGGCCCTTAAATCCGGGATCAAACCCATTATCGGCGCCGATCTGTGGGTGACCGCCACCGACCCCGGCGAACCACCCACCCGGCTGGTGCTGCTGTGTCAGAACGATCCTGGTTATCGGTGTCTGACCCGCCTCATCAGTCGGGGCTATCAGGAAGGCCAGCAGGACGGTACTCCGATCCTGGCCCGTGAATGGTTCACCCGCGACACTTGCCAGGGGTTGATTGCCCTGTCCGGTGGTCGGGAAGGGGAGGTGGGTCGGGCCCTGTTGTCCCGCCAGCCCCACAGTGCCGGGCAGGCCTGTGATTTTTGGTGCGATGTTTTCCCGGATCGCTTCTATCTGGAACTGATTCGCACGGGTCGGGAAGGAGAAGAAGATTACCTGCATGCCGCCGTGGCCCTGGCAGCCCAACGGAACCTGCCCGTGGTGGCCACCAATGATGTGCGATTCATCAGTCCCGATGATTACGATGCCCATGAAGCCCGGGTCTGTATCCACGAAGGCCGGGTGCTGGATGATCCCCGGCGACCCCGGATCTACAGCCCCCAGCAGTATCTCAAGACCCCGGAGGAAATGGCGGAGTGCTTTGCCGACATCCCCGAAGCCCTGGCCAATACTGTGGAAATCGCCCGCCGGTGCAATCTCATCCTGACTCTGGGGGAGAACCATCTACCGGAATACCCGATTCCTGAGGGGATGACCACGGATACCTATTTCCGCCAACTCTCCCATCGGGGGCTGGATGAGCGTCTGGCGCGCCTGTTTCCAGCAGAGACCCCGGATCGGGAAGAAAAGGCGCAAACCTATCGGAATCGTCTGGATGTGGAACTGGACGTGATCTGCCAGATGGGATTCCCCGGCTACTTTTTGATCGTGGCAGACTTCATCCAGTGGGCCAAGGACAACGCCGTGCCGGTGGGACCAGGGCGAGGTTCCGGGGCCGGCTCTTTGGTGGCTTATGCGCTTAAAATCACCGATTTGGACCCGATCCGTTACGAACTGCTGTTTGAACGCTTCCTCAACCCGGAACGGGTGTCCATGCCCGACTTCGATATTGATTTTTGCATGGAGAAGCGGGATAGCGTGATTGATTATGTGGCCCGGCGCTATGGGCGGGACAAGGTATCCCAGATCATCACCCACGGCACCATGGCCGCCAAGGCGGTGGTGCGTGACGCCGGTCGTGTGCTGGGCCATGCCTATGGCTTTGTTGATCGCATTGCCAAGCAGATTCCGTTCGAAATTGGCATGACGCTGGACAAGGCCCTGGAGCAGGAAGAAGACCTGCGCCGCAGTTATGAGGAGGATGAAGAGGTCCGCGGCCTCATCGACCTGGCCCGCAAGTTGGAAGGGGTGGCCAGAAACGCGGGTAAGCATGCCGGGGGCGTGGTCATCGCCCCCACCACCCTGACGGATTTTTCTCCCCTGTTCTGTGAACCGGGCGGGCAGGGGGTGGTGACCCATTTCGACAAGGATGACGTGGAGGCCATCGGCCTGGTGAAGTTTGACTTTCTGGGTCTGCGCACCCTCACCATCATCGACTGGGCCGTGCAGACCATCAATGCTGGCCGTTCTCATGCCGGTCAGCCACCCCTGGACATCAACGATGTGCCCCTGGACGAGGACAGCACCTTTGCCCTGCTCAAGCGCCAGGAAACCACGGCGGTCTTCCAGTTGGAATCCCGGGGCATGAAGGATCTGATCAAGCGTCTGCAGCCGGACAACTTTGAGGACATCGTCGCCCTTGTGGCCCTCTACCGACCCGGCCCCCTGCAGTCGGGGATGGTGGACGACTTCATCAACCGCAAGCATGGCCGCGCCAGGGTGGAATACCCTCACCCGGCCCTGGAACCTATCCTGCGCCCCACCTACGGGGTCATTCTCTATCAGGAACAGGTGATGCAGATTGCCCAGGTGCTGGCCGGCTACAGTCTGGGGGGGGCCGACCTGCTCCGCCGTGCCATGGGCAAGAAAAAGCCCGAGGAGATGGCCAAGCAGCGGGAGATTTTCCTGACCGGTGCCGTGGCGCAGGGGGTGGAGGAGGCCACCGCCAGTTACATCTTCGACCTGATGGAAAAATTCGCAGGTTACGGCTTCAACAAGTCCCACTCCGCTGCCTATGCCCTGCTGTCTTATCAGACCGCCTGGCTCAAATGCCATTACCCGGCCGCCTTCATGGCGGCGGTGCTCTCCGCTGATATGGATCACACCGATAAGGTGGTGAACCTGATCGAGGAATGTCGCTGTATGGATCTGGCAGTGATTCCGCCGGATGTGAACACCTCAAGCCACGAGTTCACGGTGCGGGATGACCAGACCATTGTCTATGGCCTGGGGGCCATCAAGGGGGTGGGGGAATCAGCCATTCAGGTGCTCATCGACAGCCGCCGGGCCGATGGTCCTTTTGCTTCCCTGGATGATCTATGTGTGCGGGCAGATTCCCAGAAGATCAACCGTCGCACTCTGGAGGCCCTGATCCGGGCGGGTGCCCTGGATTCCATTGGCCCCAATCGGGCCACCCTGATGCACAACCTGCCCCAGGCCGTGTCCCGGGCCGAGCAGTATCGCCGGGATCAAAGTATGGGCCAGGGCGATCTGTTTGGGCTGGCGCCCCCGCCGGAAGTGGTGGCGGTGGTGGACCCGGTATTGCCGGAATGGGAAGAGGACATCCGTTTGCTGGCGGAGAAGGAAACCCTGGGACTGTACCTCACTGGCCATCCCATCACCCGCTATGAATCAGAACTGCGGCGCATCACCGGCAAGCGTATTGCCGATCTGCTCCTGGATCTGGCGGACAGTGCCCCGGCCCAGGGGACCGGCGAAACCCAGGGTCGGGGTCGACAGCGGGAGCAAAATGCCCTGATTGCCGGGTTGGTGGTGGGTATTCGTCTGCGTAATGCCTCGTCTGGCCGTATGGCTTTTTTGACCCTGGATGACCGCAGTGGCCGTATTGAAGTGGGGTTGTTTGGTGAGGATTACCGCCGTTTCCAGAGTCTGCTGGTGAAGGATCGCCTGCTGGTGGTGGAAGGCGGCGTGGGCATCGACGAATTCAGCGGCGGCGTGCGCATGCGCGGTCGTCAGGTGATGGACCTGGACCAGGCTCGGGAGCAGTTTGCCCGGCGGGTGGACCTGACCCTCAACGGCGGTACCGATCTGTCCCTGATGGCAGCCTTGGAAGACAGTCTGACACCATTTCGGGATGGATCCTGTCCGGTTTTTGTCAACTACAGCAATGGCCGTGCCCGCGCCCGTTTCCAACTGGGGGCCTCCTGGCGGTTGCGCCCCACCGAGGCGTTGGTGCAGCGGCTCCGGGGGCTGTTGGGGGAAGCGGGGGTACAGATTCACTACCGTTAGTCTTGGGTAGGGCTGTCCCCAAATCGCTGGCCGTGTAGAATGACCCCTTTCCCAAAACCGACCCAGACCAGCGCCGATGAATCCGGATTTTCTTGAATTTGAGCAACCGATCGCCGAACTGGAAGCCAAGATCGAAGAGCTTCGTTACGTCAGTGATGATGCCGAGGTCAACATCCAGGACGAGATCACCCGTCTTGAATCCAAGTGCAAGAGTCTGACCGAATCCATTTTCGCCAAACTCAGTCCCTGGCAGATTTCCCAGTTAGCCCGCCATCCCCGGCGTCCCTATACCCTGGATTACATGGCCCATCTGTTTACGGATTTTGAGGAACTGCACGGAGACCGGGCCTTTGCCGATGATCCGGCCATCGTCGGTGGCGTGGCCCGGTTCGAGGGTCGGCCAGTGATGGTCATTGGCCACCAGAAGGGCCGTGATACCAAGGAAAAGATCCAGCGTAACTTTGGCATGCCCCGGCCCGAAGGTTATCGCAAGGCCCTGCGACTGATGCAGATGGCGGAACGCTTTTCCCTGCCCATCTTCACCTTCATCGATACCCCCGGCGCCTATCCAGGGGTGGGCGCGGAGGAACGGGGCCAGAGCGAGGCCATCGCCCGCAACCTGCTGGAGATGGCCAGGTTGCGGACCCCCATCATCTGCACGGTAATTGGTGAGGGGGGGTCCGGGGGTGCCCTGGCCATTGGTGTGGGTGACAAGGTGCAGATGCTCCAGTACGGCACCTATTCGGTGATTTCCCCGGAAGGCTGCGCCTCTATTCTCTGGAAGAGCGCAGAAAAAGCCGCAGATGCTGCCGAGGCCATGGGTATCACCTCCAGCCGCCTCAAGGCACTGGGCCTGATCGACGCCATTCTGCCCGAACCCCTGGGCGGCGCCCATCGGGATACCCAGGCGATGGCCGATACTTTCCGTGCCAATCTGCTGGAAGGGCTGGATGAACTTCACTGCATGGATATGGATACCCTGGTGGCACGCCGTTATGAGCGGATCATGCACTATGGTCAGGTAAAAGAATAACGCCCTGTTGTTCTGTCGTGCTGGATACCCTCGCTGCCGCTCTTGAACCTCTGCCGCCGGCTCCCCGCTGGCTGATTGGCTTGAGTGGTGGCCTGGATTCTCATGTCCTGTTACACAGCCTTCATGCCCTTTCCAAAATCCGTACCTTGCCCCCCCTGGCTGCAGTGCATGTTCATCATGGCTTAAATCCCCAGGCCGATCACTGGCAGGCCCACTGTATCTCCCTGTGCCACGATTTGGACATTCCCCTGACGGTGCAGGCAGTGGATGCCCGACCGGCCACCGGCGAAAGTCCCGAGGCCGCAGCCCGAAGCGCCCGTTATCGAGCCATTGCCCATGTGATGCAATCTGGTGAGATCCTGCTCACTGCCCATCATCGCCGGGATCAGGCGGAGACCCTGCTGCTACAGCTGTTGCGCGGCGCCGGTCCCGCCGGCCTGGCGGCCATGCCACGGCTCAAGCCCTTTGGTCCCGGCTGGCAGGCCCGACCTGTGCTGGATCTGGATCGGGACAGGCTGGTGGCCTATGCCCAGGAGGCGGCTTTGAGATGGGTAGAAGATGACAGCAATGCCGATCTGCGCTTTGACCGCAATGGGCTTCGGCAGGTGATCATGCCTCAGCTACGGCAACGCTGGCCGTCTCTGGATGCCACGGTGTCCAGGGCGGCCCTGTTGCAGGCCGAGGCCCAGGATTTACTGGCGGAGCGGGCCAGGGAAGACCTGGAGCTGGTGCGGGGGAGTGTGCCGGGTACATTGTCGGTGGCCGGCCTGACCCGGTTGCGTCGTCCCCGGCTGCGCAATGCCCTGCGGGGATGGTTGCAGGACAAGGGCCTGCCCATGCCGGGGCGGGTCCGGCTGGAGAGCGTGATTGAACAGGTGCTCAAGGCGGGGCCTGACGCTTCTCCCAGGGTGGCCTGGGCGGGGGCCGAAGTCCGGCGTTACCGGGATGATCTTTATGCTCTGGAACCGCTGGTGCCGGTGGATAGGGGGTGGGTGTGGCAATGGACGCCCACCGCCCCTTTGACGTTGCCCGAACTGGGCATCACCCTGGATCCGGCCCTGTTGCAGTCTCAGTGGGGGGTGAATCCATCCACCTTGACCACGCCGTTGAGGGTATGTCTGCGGCAGGGTGGGGAGGTGATGCGCTGGCGTGGCCAGACCCGCCTACTGAAAAAACTGTTCCAAGAAGCGGGTATCCCTCCCTGGATTCGTGACCGGTTGCCTCTGGTTTATGTCGATGAGCAACTGGTGGCAGTCTGGGGTATCCTGTAAAGGCAGCAGCAAACCCTGAATCCGTCAACCATACCCGCCCAAGGAGGGCGCTGGTGAATCCTGAATCCGAGATAATCGATCACATCCCCACCCATCAGGTACACCATCCACTGGCTGATCTGCTGGCTCATCGCCGGTTACGTGCCTTTGAGCAGGTGTTTGAGAGCAAGCTACAGGCCCTGATCCCCACCCTGCAGGACATGCAGTACCAGGCCATGGGGCCGGATCATGCCAGCCGTATTCAGGCTATGGCCCGGGAACGTCTGGGGTTTGAGTTGCCTGTTGAGGTGCTGGAGCGGGCCTGGATCGGCGGTCTGGATGTGCGCCTGCTCTATGCCCACGGCATTTTCCGGATTCTGGCCTTGATGGTGGAAGGGGCCTGGCGTGATACGCCAGCTTCGGTACCGGATATGGAATCGGTACTGGGAGATTTGCTGGACTGTGATGTGCATGCCATGGTGATGAGCGCCTGTCCTGATGGTCGCCTGATGGGCCTCAAGCGTTTGATTCTGCGTCTGCCAGGATTGCAGGTGCGTCCCTGTGCCCGGGTGGGCGGGTTGTTTGATGTGGACAGTCAGGTGGATCACTGGCGATTCTGCGAACTGCTGCGGCACCTGGAAGGGGTGCCGGTGCCGGCCAGTGTGCCTTCCCGTTATCTCAAGGTGTGCGTCTATCACTTTCGTTCTACCGAGCCAGAGGAAGCCTGTCTGGAACTGGGGGGCGGACTGGAGATGCAGGTGAGGTTGCTTCTGGATCGATTGCGGGCGTTCCGGGAGGCGGTTGGGGCGGGTTTGTCCCGGCTACCGCCGGTGGAGACCCTGTTGATCGGGGTGGATACGGATACCGATGGTATTCGTCTCCATGTGCCCGATGCTGCCGGTCGGCTTGATGCCGGTGTCTTTATCGACAGCCGGACCCTCTACCGTCAAACCCTGTCTGTGGAACCCAGGGTGGCATCATTGCGCCTGTACCAGACCTTGCATGAAACGGTGCGTGGCCATGGCCCTGCATCCCAACCCCCCCGGGAAGGGTTGATACGGGTGATGGCCAGTGTGCTGCAGGGCAACCTGTGTCAGCTTGATTACCTGCGTCTGTACCGGGATGGACGCCATGCACAGGGCGGACGGTCAGAACGGCTGGTCATCGTCGGTGATGCCCTGGACGAGGTGCAGTTGCGCAATCTGGCCTGGTGTGTGGGCGCTGGCCCGATGGAGGTGATGGGAGAGGCACTGGATCTGGGGGTGCGCGGCATACTCAACGGAGAAGCAGCCCGGTTGGGATTGCCGGTGCCGATACTGGTACACCGACGCTACGATGCCAAGGTGGAAGGCAGCCGGGAGCGAGAGGCGGCCCGCTGTCTGGATATTTGCCGTGCCATCGAAGACCGTTATGCCGCCCTGGCACTCAAGGGCGGCCTGGTCTGCCAGGGCGTATTACGGGCGCGGGATGCCGGTGGGACGCTGGAGTTCCTGGCGCCGGAGCGGGAACTGTTCAGGGGGTGAGGGACAGGGGCTGATCGCCCCGGTATTCCACCGCCGCCTCCCTGAGAATGGACTGTTCTGCCTGTTGGTTCATCACAATGATACTGATGCGCCGGTTGATGGGGTTGTCCGGGTCATCCCGGTCAAATGGCACGGTGGAACTCAAACCAACCACCCGGCCCACCTTATTTTCTTCCATGCCGCCTTCAAGCATGGCCCGCCGGGCGGCATTGGCCCGGTCCGTAGACAGCTCCCAGTTGCTGTAGTTGGGTCTGACGAACGGACGGGCATCGGTATGACCGGTGATGCTGATCTTGTTGGGGACCTGATTGATGATCGCCCCCAGTTCTCTGAGAATGTCGGTGGAGTAGTGCCGCAACTGGGCACTGCCCAGGTCGAACATGGGGCGGTTTTCCCGATCAACGATCTGGATACGCAATCCTTCGGGGGTGATGTCCAGCAGCAGCTGGTCCTTGAATGGCTCCAGGGCCTGACTGTACTCCATGGCCTCTTCCAGAATCTCCTTGAGGTTTTCCAGTCGTTCCTGGTCCTGTTCCCGGGCCAGTTCTTCGGCCCGATCCATGTCTATGGCACCTTCCAGATGAATGATGGAAGGGGAGGCTCCGTCCCCTTCGGTGGGATGGGGCGGGGTGGGGCTGATACCCATGGCCGAGGAGGGGTTCTGGAAATATTCGGAGATGGCTGCTTTTTGCAACTCGTCGGTAAATCCCAAAATCCATAACAGCAGGAAGAAGGCCATCATGGCGATGGCAAAGTCTGCAAAGGCGATCTTCCAGGCACCACCGTGGTGACCGGCCTTCTTGACGATCCGCTTGATGACAATCGGCTGTTTATTATCCTCCATCGCCAAGGCTGTTTACTCCTTGTTGCCGCGCAGGTGCTGTTCCAGCTCGACGAAGCTGGGACGCATGTCGGAGTTCATGGCTTTGCGTCCGAATTCCACGGCCACCTGGGGGCTATAGCCCTGGACATTGGCCAGGATACAGGCCTTGAGTACCGCCATGTATTTGCTTTCTTCCTCGGCTCGCCGCTCCAGGGCATTGCTCAGGGGGCCAACAAAGCCGTAGGCCAGCAGGATACCGGTGAAGGTGCCTACCAGGGCGGCAGCCACCAGGCCGCCGATCTTGTCGATGGGGCCATCCAGGGCGCTCATGGTATTGACGATGCCCAGCACCGCAGCCACGATGCCGAAGGCAGGCAGGCCGTCGGCCACCCGGCTCACCGCGTGTGCCGGCTCGGACACCTCGTGGTGGTGGGTTTCAAGGTCGATGTCCATGAGGTTATCCAGCTCAAAGGAGTTCATGCTGCCGCTGACCACCAGGCGCATATAATCGGAAATGAACTCCACAGCGTGATGATTTTTCAGCACCTTGGGGTATTTTTCGAACAGCGGGCTGTTTTCCGGTTCCTCGATATCGCCCTCGATGCCCATCAGTCCCTCTTTGCGGGCCTTGCTGAACAGGTCGTACATCAGGCCCAGCAGTTCCATGTAGTCGTCTTTTTTATAGACCGGGCCGGCCATCAGCTTGGGAATCAGGGTGGTGACCTTGATGATGGTCTTCATGGGATTGGCGATGATGAACGCCCCCAGAGCAGCCCCCAGAATGATGACGAACTCATAGGGTTGCCAGATCAGGATGAGCTGTCCGCCGTGGGCGGCCCATCCGCCCAGTACGGCGACGGTGACGATGATGGAGCCAAGAATGAGATTCACGGGCCGCTATCCTCCTGGTGCCTGGCTAGGGCTTGGGCTGGCTTGGATGCAATAAACCAAGCCATAATAACCGAATGTACCTGTGTGAAACACCGTTCAGTCCAAAGGGGGCGAACTGATGGCAACACCAGAACCCGAAGCGTGGATCAGTGCCCTGGGTGATTATGCCTTGCCGCTGCTGCCCGGTACACCCGCAGTGCTGGAGGGACTGGAGTCCGATCAACTGTCGAGCATGCGTGTGTTGGGTCGCCTGATTCAGTGGGATGTGGGGCTGGCGTTGCGGGTGATCCGGGTGGCCAATGAGATACCCCATCGTCATTTTCGCTGCGAAGTGGCGGGGCTGGATGAGGCTGCCATGATGATCGGTATTCGAGGGGTGCTCGGCTGCATGAACGCGCTGGCACAGGCAACATCCGCCAGTCCGGCAGATCCTGTCCGTTATGCCGGACTGGCTGCCCAGGCCAGCTATGCCGCCCTGCTGGCAGAACGATGCGGGGCATTGCGGCGAGACATGGTACCGGGGGAACTGGCTCTGGCCGCCCAGCTTCATGGTCTGGGAGAATTGATGCTGGTGGCCCATCAGGGAGATTGTCTTGCCAGCTATCTTGACCTGATGGCACAGGATGAGACGGTCTCTCCTGATGAGGCACGTGATGTGACCCTTGACGAGACAATAAACCCGGTAAAGATAGGGCAGCAACTGGCGACCCGTTGGGCCTTGCCGGAAATGACCCGGCGCTGCATGTTGCCGGCCAATGCCCGACATCCCCGCAACCTGGGGGTGATGCTGTCGGCACAACTGGCCCGGGAAGCCATGCGCGGTTGGCGTTATCCAGGATTGGGGCGTGATCTGGAACTGTTGGCGGACTGCCTGAATATTGATCTGGAGACGCTGGTGATGCATCTCAATGAGGTGTCCGGGGAATTCAATCTGCAGGTGGCGCTATATGGTGTGTCCCCGGTGCCTGAACTGGACCTGGAGCAGGTGATGAGGCAGCGCAGCGGCGATGTCATGTCGCCCTTGCCGGCCCTTTGTCTGGCACCCCGGTTACGGCAGGCGGGCCTGGCTGCCAAGCGTCTGCAGGCCGGGGATCTGGCCGATGAGGACGAAGTGCTGTCAGTATTGCTGACCGGATTGCATCATGGTCTGGGTTTGAGTCGGGTGGTCTTTGCCCGATTGCGGGAGGGGGACTGCCGTCTGGTGGTCGAACGTACCGCCGGAGTCGATCATGAGCCGGGTTTCTGTCGCCTGAGCATGGATATGGCCGATGGAGAACTGTTGTCGGTATTGATGAAACGGCCCACCCCGTTCTGGCTCAACCAGGAGAACATGGAGGACATCTGGCCCAAGGTGCCCGACGCCCTGCGCCGAGCCAGCGGCGTCAGAGCATTTTTTATCCATTCCCTGTTTGTGGGGGATAGGCCGTTTGGCCTGATCTATGCCGACCGGCGTTTTCAGGCCTGTGCCCTGGATCGGCGACTGTTATCGGGGTTTAGCCGTTTGGTGACGTTGGCGCAACAGGAACTGGAGCGGCTGGACAAGGCGGGGGCTGACCAGCCTCAGCCCCGGCAAAAACCCGTAGGAACCCTGAGTTAATTTGAGGCATCCTTGCCGTAGCGGCGTTCGATGTACTGCTCCACCAGACGCTGAAATTCCTCGGCAATGTGATCGCCCTTGAGGGTGACGGTTTTTTCCCCATCCTCGTAGACCGGGGCCACCGGCATCTCGCCGGTACCCGGCAGGCTGATGCCGATATCGGCATGTTTGCTTTCGCCGGGGCCATTGACCACACACCCCATCACTGCCACGGTCAGTTCTTCGACGCCGGGGTAGCGCTTGCGCCACTGGGGCATGTGGTGACGGATATGGTTTTGAATATCCTGGGCCAGGTGCTGGAAATAATCGCTGGCGGTGCGACCACAGCCGGGGCAGGCCACCACTGCCGGGCTGAATCGGCGCAGCTCCAGGCTTTGCAGGATTTCCTGGGCTACGATGACTTCCTTGACCCGCTCGGCTCCCGGTTCCGGGGTGAGGGAGACGCGGATGGTATCGCCGATGCCCTGCTGCAGCAGCACTGCCAGAGCGGCGGTGGAAGCGACGATACCCTTGATGCCCATGCCTGCCTCGGTGAGGCCCAGATGCAGGGGGTAGTCACAGCGGTCGGCCAATGCGGTATAGACGCGGATCAACGGTTGTACCCCGCTGACCTTGCAGGACAGCAGGATGCGATTGTGGGGCAGGCCAATGTCCTCGGCCCGTCGGGCGCTGCTCAGGGCGGATTCGATCAGCGCCTCACGGTTGATGTCCTGGATGTCCAGGGGCTGATGGCGTCGGGCGTTATCGTCCATCATCCGCGCCAGCAGCTCCTGATCCAGGCTGCCCCAGTTGACGCCGATGCGTACCGGCTTGTCGTAGCGACAGGCCATCTCGATCATCTGGGCAAACTGGGTGTCGCGCCGGGCGCCCCGGCCCACATTACCCGGATTGATGCGCAGTTTGGCCAGGGCCTCGGCGCAGGCTGGATACTTGCTGAGCAACCGGTGTCCGTTGAAATGAAAATCCCCCACCAAAGGCACATTCACGCCCATGGCATCGAGTCTGTCACGAAGGTGAGGCACAGCAGCGGCGGCTTCTTCGGTATTGACCGTGATGCGCACCAGTTCCGATCCGCCCTGGGCCAGGTCGGCCACCTGCCGGGTGGTTTTTTCCACGTCGGCGGTATCGGTATTGGTCATGGATTGCACCACCACTGGGGCATCACCACCGACCACCACGTGACCTACAGGGACGGGGACAGTGACATGGCGACGATAACCGGGGATATGGGTAGAAGCCATAATGGGCGCCTTCAAGCGTTCGAATCTCGGGAGGCGGACATCTTATCAGGATTTGGCGGATAGATGCCTTGGTTGACGATGCTGGCCGCACACCCCATAATTCCCGCTCCTGTTTGAGTTATGGTGACCTGCATCGGTCCCCTCGCGACAATAAACTGTGAACTCCGCCAGGCCCGGAAGGGAGCAACGGTAACAGTGGACTTGGGCGCCGGGGTGTGGCTGGTGCGGGTTGCCACCCTTCCTTGTTCTGCACATCGCTTTTTATGGCGGGGCTGGTTTTGTTGCCCCCGGCGCCGCTACCATGGGCGCTCATTGGGTGTATCTATCAATGGAGCGTGTGCTGTCGTGATTCGATCTTATATTTTCCCGTGGCTGGCCCTGATTCTGGTTGCCGGCAGTGTTGGATTTGCCCCGGTGGCGGCTGGTGAACTCCAGATCCGTGATCTTGAAGTGGGCGATGGCCTACGGGCCGATCGTCACCATGCCGTGCAGGTGCATTACACCGGCTGGCTGGAGGACGGCACTGCCTTTGATTCCAGCCATGACCGGGGCGAACCGTTGTCCCTCATCCTGGGGCAGGGGCAGGTCATTCCTGGCTGGGAGATGGGGCTTGTGGGCATGCAGGCGGGTGGCAAGCGGGAACTGATCATCCCACCTCGTCTGGCCTATGGTGAGCGGGGTGCAGGTCAGGTGATTCCGCCCAATGCCACCTTGCGCTTCGAGGTGGAACTGGTGACCGTAGCGCCGCCGCCCTTTGTCAACGTAACCAATGACGAACTGGCCGCACACCTCGCCGCCGGAGTCAAGATCATTGATATCCGCCGCCCGGAAGAATGGCGTGAAACCGGGGTGGTGGCGGGGAGCTACCTGATCACCGCCTTTGATGCCAATGGTCGTTTCATGCGTAGTTTTCCCCGGCATCTCTCCCGGATCGTGTCACGGGACGAGCCGGTTATCCTGATTTGCCGGGTGGGTAATCGCACCGGCGTACTGGCCCGGTTCATGGCTGAGGAAGCGGCCTACCCTCAGGTGATGAATGTCACCGACGGCATTTTGGGCTGGCTGGAGGAAGGGCGTACCGTGAGTCGTGATTGCCCCAGTCTGCAATCGGGTCAGCGGTGTTAAAGGGGCCGGAGAGTTTGCCCATGTCCCTTCGTCGCTATCGCTTGATCATTTCCTGTCCTGATCGGGTGGGCATCGTGGCCGCCGTAAGCGGTTTTCTGTCCCGCCATGGTGGTTCCATCACCGAGGCCAGCCAGCATTCCGATGTGTCTACCGGCTGGTTTTTCATGCGTTATGAGATCGATGCCGACAGGCTGCCCTTTGAAATGGACGGGTTTCGTCAGGCCTTTGCCCCCATCGCCGAGGCATTTGCCATGCATTGGCAGATCACCGACACCCAGGTTCCCCGTCGGGTGGTGCCCCTGGTGAGCAAATTGGACCATTGCCTGACGGACCTGCTTTATCGCTGGCGGTCCGGGGATTTACCCATGGATATTCCCTGTGTGATTTCCAATCACGAGGACATGCGGGCCTATGTGGAATGGCACGGTATTCCCTATCACCATATTCCGGTGAACCCCCAGGACAAGGCGGCGGCTTTTGCCCGCATTGCCGAGCGGGTGGACGAGGCCAGGGCCGATGTGGTGGTATTGGCCCGCTACATGCAAATCCTGCCTCCAGACCTGTGTGCCCGTTATGCAGGGCGGGTGATCAACATCCATCACAGCTTTTTGCCCTCCTTCGTGGGTGCCCGACCTTACCACCGGGCTTTTGAGCGGGGCGTGAAGCTCATCGGCGCCACGTGCCATTACGTCACTGACCAACTGGATGAGGGGCCGATCATCGAACAGGATGTGATTCGGGTTCGCCATGACGATGCAGTGGATGACCTGGTGCGCCTGGGCCGGGATGTGGAGCGGGCCGTGCTGGCCCGAGGGTTACGTTACCATCTGGAGGACCGGGTGCTGGTGCACGGCAACAAGACCGTGGTGTTTGATTGATGGGTGCAATAGCGGCCCGACTGCGCTAGGCTGGACAGCTACGGACTAAACCAATCAAGTATTGAGAGGTTATATGAGCGAGCAATCAAGAACCCAGTCACTTCCCAGCGCCGATTACGCCAGCGAGGTCAAGCATGCAGCCTTGTTGCGCTGGGTTCAGGAGATGGTGGAGCTGTGCAAGCCGGATGCAGTTTACTGGTGTAACGGCTCTCAGGAAGAATATGACTTCTTCACCGGGCAACTGGTGGAACAGGGCACCTTCATCCGTCTGAATCCGGAAAAACGTCCCAACAGTTTCGCCTGTTTTTCCGATCCCAGCGACGTGGCCCGGGTGGAGGACCGTACTTTCATTTGCAGCCTGCGCAAGGAAGATGCCGGCCCCACCAACAATTGGGAAGACCCCAAGGTCATGAAACAGACCCTCAACGGGTTGTTCGATGGCTGTATGCGGGGCCGTACCCTGTTCGTCATCCCCTTCAGCATGGGGCCGCTGGGGTCGCCCATCTCCCAGATCGGGGTGGAACTGACCGATTCTCCCTATGTGGTGGTCAACATGCGCATCATGACCCGCATGGGCAGAAAGGTCATTGATCTTTTGGGAGAGGACGGGGAATTCGTCAAATGCCTGCACACAGTCGGGGCACCCCTGGCACCTGGGCAGCAGGATGCCAAGTGGCCTTGTAATCCGGACACCAAGTACATCGTTCATTTTCCCGAAGAGCGCTCCATCATGTCCTATGGCAGCGGCTACGGCGGCAATGCCCTTCTGGGCAAAAAATGCTTTGCCCTGCGTATCGCCTCCTCCATGGCCCGTGACGAGGGCTGGCTGGCGGAGCATATGCTGATTCTGGGGGCAGAGTCTCCAGAGGGAGAAAAGACCTATCTGGCGGCCGCTTTCCCCAGTGCCTGCGGCAAGACCAACTTTGCCATGATGATTCCCCCCAAGGAGCTGGAGGGCTGGAAAATCACCACGGTGGGCGATGATATTGCCTGGATCAAGCCCGATTCCAGTGGTCGGCTCTACGCCATCAATCCCGAGGCGGGTTACTTTGGTGTGGCACCGGGTACCAACTACAAGACCAATCCCAATGCCATGGAATCGATCAAGTGCAACACCATCTTCACCAACGTCGGTGTGACCCCGGACGGAGATGTGTGGTGGGAAGGTATGGGCGACGAGCCACCCAAGGGCACCATCACCTGGACCGGTGCCGTCTATGATCCCGCTTCGGGCAAGCCCGTGGCTCACCCCAACGCCCGCTTCACGGTGCCTGCCAATCAGTGCCCCAGCATCGACCCGGAATGGGAAAATCCCAAGGGGGTGCCCATCAGCGCCTTTATTTTCGGCGGACGCAGAAGCACCACCATTCCCCTGGTTTATCAGTCTTTCAACTGGAATTTCGGCGTCTATATGGCGGCCACCATGGGGTCCGAGATGACTGCAGCGGCCTTTGGCAAATTAGGCCAGGTCCGTCGTGATCCTTTTGCCATGCTGCCCTTTGGCGGCTATAACATGGGGGATTATTTCAATCACTGGCTGCAGTTTGGTCGGGATTTGCCCTGTCCGCCGCGTATTTTCGGCGTCAACTGGTTCCGCAAGGATGAGCATGGAAATTTTGTTTGGCCCGGATTTGGTGAAAACATGCGGGTGCTTAAATGGATCATTGACCGGGTACATGGCAGGACTTCGGCGGTGGAAAGTCCCGTCGGCTGGATGCCCCATTACGAGGATCTCGACTTCAAGGGGCTGAATTTCTCCATGGAGGATTTCGATAAGGTGATGGAGGTGGACCGGGAAGCCTGGAAGGAAGAGCTGATGGCCCACGAGGAGCTGTTCTCCAAGCTCTATGACAAGTTACCCAAGGAATTTTTCTTCACCCGGGAACTGTTACTGTCAGGTCTGTGGCGTTCCCCGGAGCACTGGCACCTGGCGCCTGAGCGGGAGGTATGAAACAACGGCCCCTGGGTATGTCCAGGGGCCGGTTTGCCGGGGTGATCGAGAGATTACCCCGGATTGGGGTCCGACGATGGCTGGGAGACGGCGTTTGACTGCCGGATCAATGCCAGCAGTTGGTGTCGCCGGTAGACGCCGGTTTTTTGAAAGATTCGGTGCATGTAGGTTTTCACCGAAGACTCCGAGATGGCAAGGGTATGTGCCACCTCCCGATAGGTTTTATCCATCAGTACCAGCAGCAGAACCTGCTGCTCCTTTTCCGACAGCAGCGTGGCAAAATGGCCAGGCAGTTCAACCGTTGCCCTGGTGTCTGGGCCGTTTGGCGGTGCTGGTTTGTCTGTCGGGATGTCATGTTTTTTTGCCCATGGAAAAAACAGGGTCAGTACCGCCATATTCAACAGGACCAGCGCGATGAAGGCTGTGGTTTCTGCCGCACCACCTAAAATCAGCGCCAGCAGTTTCCCCATCAGGATACCGGCACATAGGGTACCCACACCCAGGCCAAAGGCCCGGATCAAATCGGTTCGGGTCAGGACCAGGGACAGCATCAGCAGATCCACAATGCCAGCCCCCAGCATCATGAGGAACATGGCGCTATGGATACCTGCCCCCGCAGGCAACAGGGACCACAGTCCAAAGGCTACCAGGGCCACAAGTACGCCCACCAGCATGGCCACCGGGTAGGTATGTCGCAGCAGCCAGAGACAACCCAGGGCGCCAATACCGTAAAAAATGATCTCCAGACCTGGCACAATGGCATGGGTTTCATAAGCAGGGATCATCCCCCCGTACATCAACCCTGCAACAATCTGAAACACAAAGATAAAAGGCAGGTAAATGTACAGTTGCCCCATGTGCCCGACCTGATCCGTCTGTGCCATTGAAGGCGGCTGGGGTCGGGGCAGCAGGCATAACAGCAGTACACTGACCAGAGCCAGTTTAAGTTGAAGGGACAGGGGCGCCAGGATCAAGGCCAGAGCCAGTCCATTACCGCCAGCCAGTGCCAGGGCTGCCGGAGGCACGGGACGTTGGCAGCAGCGAAGATATTCCAGCATCCGCAGGGAAACCGGGGCGGACGTGATCCCCAGCATCAGCATCAGGACAAGGCATCCGGTGCCATGACCTTGTAGTTCCAGGGCCAGCAAGCTCAGGCCTGCCGTGGTGATGACCCCAAAACGAACCACTTTCTCCAGAAAGACTGGTGCCAAACGGTGACCCAGTGTGCCCAGGGCGATCACTGCAATCACATGGGATGCCAAAAACCAGGGCATCAGGTGTTCCTGGGTCAGTAACGCGCCGGACATGGGCAGCATGATCAGCCAGACAATGTAGAGGGAAGCATTGAAGATGGGCTGAACCTGCTGGCGGGCAAGCGTCATGAAATGTTCCCAGGTTACTGATATTACTGGCAGTCTACAGCATAGTTGACAGGGTTCC
Organism: Ectothiorhodospira magna; assembly: GCF_900110965.1. Classification (GTDB taxonomy): domain Bacteria; phylum Pseudomonadota; class Gammaproteobacteria; order Ectothiorhodospirales; family Ectothiorhodospiraceae; genus Ectothiorhodospira; species Ectothiorhodospira magna. The sequence continues at coordinate 18,082 of NZ_FOFO01000013.1, read as the reverse complement.
AATTTATGGTTGACACGGTGATGACTGTATTGAAATCCGGCAACAGCGGATAAATAAACCCATACCGTATGGCTGCTGTTCTTTGGCGTTGACCCGTACAGGCGGGGAAAATTGGTGATGCTGACTTGTCTGACACTGATTGGTGAGATGGCCTGGGGGGGTGGCAGGATGGCGCCACCATTGGATGAAATTCGTCAAATCATGCGCGAGCGGGCCCTCTATCCCCCTTCCGAACCCGCACTGCGCAGCCTGTCCAGCGCGACCCTGGCGCAAGACCTGCGGGCCGTGGACCCCCTGGCTCAATATTTTCCTGCAGGGACCTGGCCTTCTTCCATGCTCAGCTGCAATGGACAGGTGGGTGTCGGCATGGATGTGGTTTTTCAGGACGGCCAGGTGTTGCTGTCACCCTATCGGGGCGGAGGGGCCGATCTGGCCGGGGTTCGGGAAGGCATGCAGTTACTGCAGGTAGATGGCATGCCGGTGGTGGGGTTGTCACCCCGCGGATTGGTGAGTCTGCTCCAGGGGGAAGAAGGCAGTGTAGTGACCTTGAGCCTGTTGTCACCGGATGCTGACGGGGCGCCCAGGGTCCACCCGGTGACTCGCCAGTCATTTCAGCCTCTGGAACAGGTGCCGGCAGGACCCACCGGAGAATCTGTGTTGCAGATTCGGGATTTCATTGGTGGTTTGACCCGCCCGGCATTGCTGGCGGCGTTGGAGCAGATGGGAGAGGATCAGACGCAGGCAGGGAACATGCCCTTGATTCTGGATTTGCGTCATGCGGGTGGTGCGGATCTGTTTGAGGCGCTGGATCTGGCCGGCCTGTTTTTGCCGACTGGCGCCGTGTTGGGCTGCATGCAGGGGCCAGACGGCCATCCCACGATTTTCCATGCTCCGCCGGGAGGGCGGCTGGATATCCCCCTGGTGCTGTGGGTGGGGCCAGAGACTGTCAATGGTGCTGAAGTGTTCGCCGGTGCGTTACGGCACCATGGCCGAGCCAGGATTGTGGGTTCCTGCACCCCCGGTCAATGGAGTTGCCAAAGTGATATTCGTCTGTCCGATAGTTCCGTGCTGCGGCTGACCAGTCGCATGGTCAGGCCGCCTGACGGGGAAGGTTTTGCCAGTGGCGGTATTCGTCCCGATGTGGTGGTGAACCGTGAAACACTGGAAGATTTGAGCCAACTGCTGGCGCTGTCCATGTTGCCTCAAGAAGCCAGATAGGCAACAGCCTGTTGCAGGGTGGTATCAGACCGGCGTACAACGCGTGTACACTGGTCGGGTACTCAATCCGGCAGGATTTTTTCCTGATGTCTTTGCACTTTAAAGAGGTGCTCCGCTGGCTGCATCGCTGGGTGAGCTTGATCCTTTTTCCCTTGTTCGCCCTTATCATCGTCACCGGGGCGATTTTATCCTTTGATCCTGTTCTCGATGATTTGCGTTCCGGGCCTGCGGCCAGTGCGCCGGCGGATGCTGCCGCGCTGGTGCAATTGCTTGATCAGGTGGACCCTGGGCAGCGGGTGCGGTCTGTGGTGGTGGAAGAGGGCGGAGTGGTATTGCTGGAGTTTCGTCAGCAGGGCCGCTCCCGGTTTGAGGCCTTCGATCTGGATACCGGGGAAGCGCTGGCCCTTCGCGGCGAGCAGGGTGATTTCTTTAATACTGTCAAGCATCTGCACAAGGATTTATTGCTCAATGCTGCCATCGTGGTGGAGATCGCCACCTACCTGATGGTGCTGGTGATCATTGTCGGCCCCTTTCTGGCCTGGCCCCGGTTGCGCCGGACTCTCATGGGCTGGCATGGGGTGGGCGGTTGGATCGCCCTGCCGCTGGTGCTGATGGTCTCGGTGACCGGGATTCTCATGTCCTTGCACATCGGCACCCCCCAGTTGCCGCCACAGCATCCAGATGATCGGCGTATGGGCATGGCACCTGCCATTGAGGCTGCCATGGCCGCTGGTGATTTGTCCGGTGTCAGGGCCGTGGATCGTTTCAAGAATTCGGCGGCAGCGGTGCAAGGTGTGGATTCTGTCGGCGAGGCAGTCTACATGGTGAGCCATCATGGGGTGATCCGGCAGGATCGCTTTCCAGGGTTGGTGACATCCCTGCATGAAGGCACCTGGGCCGGTGCCTGGTCCGGCTTGCTGAATCTGCTGGCGTCTATTGTGTTGATGGGGTTGATGGTGACAGGGCTTTGGTCCTGGGCTCGCCGTATCCGTCAGGGTCGCCGCCGCAGTGGTGACGAAGACGCGGATATTCTGGTGGCCTATGCCAGTCAGACCGGGACCGCAGCCCGGCTTGCCGATCTGACCCGGCAGGCCCTGCAGGCGGGAGGTGCCCGAGTGATGCAGGCTTCGGTGGCGGGGTTGTCGCCGGTGGAATTCAAGGGATTTCGTCAGGTGTTTCTGATTGCATCCACGGCGGGGGAAGGACAGGTGCCGGAACAGGCCCGTTCGTTTCTCAAGGCCCTGGAGGGGGCGGATCTGGCCGGTTGCCGGTTTTCCGTCCTGGCCCTGGGGGATCGTGGTTATACCCACTTCTGTCGGGGGGGGGAGCAATTGCGGTCGGCCCTGATGGCTGCCGGAGGCGAGGAAGCGTTGCCCATGGTGAAAGTGGACGGAGATCCGGCGGCGGACTGGCGTCGGTGGCTGGATCAGGTGGCCGCCCTGCTGGGTATGGGGCTGGGAGACGTGGCGGCGCCCCAGGGAGATCAGTCGGTGCGGCTGACCCTGCGGGAGCGTCGCCAGCTCAATGACCCGACCGACCCGGATACCCATGAGGTCTGGAGCCTGCGGTTTGAAAGCGCCGCGCCCCTGGCGTACCGGCCGGGGGATCTGCTGCTGGTGCGGCCTGGTGTCGGTGAGCCGGCGCGACCCTATTCCATCGGCAGTACGCCGGAGGATGATCCACATTCGATCCTGCTGACCGTGGCTCTGGTGACCCATCGGGAGGCGGATGGGACGCAGCGGCTGGGCAAGGCCTCGGGTCTGCTGTGCCGACAGCTCAAGGAGGGCGACGTGCTGGAGGGACAATGGCGTGCCCATCCGGATTTCAATCCTCCCGAGGATCCGAAACGACCGATGATCATGCTGGCTGCCGGTTGCGGGATTGCCCCGTTCATTGGCTTCATCGCCGAGCAGGCCCGACGGAAATCCCGCCGACCCGCCTGGCTGATCTTCGGCAATCGCAAGCGCGGGGGGGATTTCTTTCATGGTGAGAAACTGGAAGCCTGGCATCGGGACGGGTATCTGGAACGGTTGGATGCGGTGTTTTCCCGGGATCCGGACGGCGGCGGATATGTGCAGGACCGGCTGAGTGACGCGGCTGATGCACTGATGGACTGGGTGCTGGACCGGGACGCGGTGATCTACGTCTGCGGCAATGCCCGGACCCTGGGGGAAGGGGTGCGAACGACCCTGGCCCGGAGTCTGGCGAGCCGTGAGGGGATGACGCCGGATCAGGCGGCCCGGCGCCTCGGGGAATGGGAGGCCGCCGGCAAGCTGCGGATGGATCTGATCGACTGAACGGCTCGATGGTATCCTGTGTCCTTCCGCCGACCGCAAGGGCTGGCCGGTGGTGTCATCTCAAACTCATGGGAGAACCAGGCATGTCGGAGATTTCGGGAAGTACGGCGGGTGGAGCGCCGGGCAAGGATCAGACCCTGATGCCGAAGATCATCTATGTATTGTATCTGATCTCGCCCATCGTCGGTCTGACGGGGTTGATCGGCGCCATCGTGGCCTACGTCTACCGGGGTGACAGCAGCGGCTGGCTGAGGACCCACTACGATTTCCAGATCCGTACCTTCTGGATGGGGCTGGTGTACATGATTGTGGGTCTGTTGCTGAGTTTTGTCCTGATCGGGTATCTGGTGCTGTTGTTTTGGTTTGTCTGGCTGATCATTCGCTGTGTGAAGGGATTGAAGGCCCTGGGCGAGGGTCAGGCGGTGAGCAACCCCGAACGCTGGTCCTGGTAACTTGTGATTTTGTGTCAATTTCGTTAGCCTGAGCGCCGTTGTCAGGTTCGTCCGTGGACAATACTTGCCGCCGGCCCTCGCTCCTGTCAGCGAGAGCCGGCGGCCTTCCCCCCAGGGACAATGCTTCCTATCATCACGAACAGCGCACGACCCCTCGTACAGGCCGGCGCAGGAGATATTCCACATGCCCGTCATCACCCTCCCCGACAACAGCCAGCGCAGCTTTGATGCGCCCGTCACCGTGGCCCAGGTGGCCGCCGACATCGGTCCCGGTCTGGCCAAGGCCACCCTGGCCGGCAGGATCGACGATCGCCTGGTGGATGCGTCCCATCTGATCGAGGACGATGTCCGTCTGGCCATCATCACCGACCGGGATCCGGAAGGGCTGGACATGATCCGCCATTCCACCGCCCATCTCATGGCCCAGGCGGTGAAGACCCTCTATCCCGGCGCCCAGGTGACCATCGGTCCCGTGATCGAGGACGGGTTCTACTATGATTTCGCCTACGAGCGCCCCTTCCATCCGGAAGATCTGGAAAAGATCGAGGCGAAGATGAAGGCGTTGGCCAAGGCCGACCTGAAGGTGGAGCGTCGGGTCATGCCCCGTGACGAGGCGGTGGCATTCTTCCGCGAACAGGGGGAGGAATACAAGGCCCGGATCATCGCCGACATCCCCACCAATGAGGACATCTCCCTGTACAGCCAGGGCGATTTCATCGACCTGTGCCGAGGGCCGCATGTGCCCAGCACCGGCAAGCTCAAGGCCTTCAAGCTCACCAAGGTGGCTGGTGCTTACTGGCGCGGGGATGCGAAAAACGAGATGCTTCAGCGTATCTACGGTACCGCCTGGCCCAACAAGCAGCAGCTGGAGGATTATCTCCACCGCCTGGCGGAGGCCGAACGCCGGGATCATCGTCGCATCGGTCAGGAGCTGAACCTGTTTTCCATTCAGGAGGATGCCGGCGGCGGTCTGGTATTCTGGCATCCCAATGGTGCCCGGATTCGCCGCGCCATCGAACAGTTTTGGGCGGAAATGCACGAGCGGGCCGGGTACGAATTTCTCTACACCCCCCACATCGCCAATCTGGAACTGTGGAAAACCTCCGGGCACGCGGACTTCTATGCCGAGTCCATGTACGAGCCCATGGAGGATGAGCATCAGGCCTTCCAGCTCAAGCCCATGAACTGTCCCTTCCATGTGCTGGTGTACAAGGACCGGCTGCGTTCCTACCGGGATCTGCCCCTGCGCTGGGCGGAGATGGGCACCGTGTATCGCCGCGAGATGTCCGGTGCCCTGCACGGCCTGATGCGGGTGCGTGGCTTCACCCAGGACGATGCCCATATTTTCTGTCGGGAGGACCAGATCGAGGCGGAGATCCTGCGTATTCTGGACCTCACCCTGGCGGTGCTGCAGGCCTTCGGATTCGAGGATTTTGACATCAACCTGTCCACCCGCCCGGACAAGGCGGTGGGTTCCGATCACATCTGGGATCATGCCACGGCTGCCCTGAGGGCGGCTCTGGAGCAGAAGGGGCTGGCCTATGACGTCGACGAGGGGGGTGGCGCCTTCTACGGCCCCAAGATCGACATCAAGATCCGCGACGCCATTGGCCGTCAATGGCAGTGCTCCACCGTGCAGCTGGACTTCAACCTGCCGGAGCGCTTCGACATGGAATATGTGGCGGACGACAACACCCGCAAACGGCCCATCATGATCCATCGTGCCCTGCTGGGGTCCGTGGAACGCTTCTTCGGTGTGCTCATCGAACATTATGCCGGTCATTTCCCTTTGTGGCTGGCGCCGGTGCAGGTGCAGGTGCTCACCATCACCGACCGACAGGACGATTACGCCTGTCAGGTGGCCGATCTGCTTCGGGAGCAGGGGGTCCGTGCTCAGGTAGACTTGAGAAACGAGAAGATCGGCTTTAAAATCCGCGAGCATACGCTTCAACGAGTGCCGTATCTGCTGGTCCTGGGGGACCGGGAAAAGGATACGGGTACAGTCGCCGTGCGCACGCGCGATGGGCGGGACCTGGGGTCGATGGAGATCGATTCCCTGATTCAGCGTCTCTCCCTTGAAACCGCGAGCCGCGGCCATTCCATTTTGGAGGATTGACATATCAGCGCTGGTAAAGAGAACCGATTAAACGAGCAGATCAATGTACCCCAAGTGCGCCTGATTGGTGAAGATGGCGAAAACATGGGGGTCATGCCGACTCGCGAAGCCATGAGAATTGCCGAAGAGGCAGATCTGGACCTGGTGGAAATCGTGCCAACGGCCGAACCACCGGTGTGCCGGGTCATGGACTACGGCAAGTTCAAGTTCGAGCATAGCAAGAAGACGCAGGCTGCCAAGAAAAATCAGAAACAGGTTCAGATCAAGGAAGTCAAGTTCCGTCCGGGAACGGACGAAGGCGACTACCAGGTCAAGCTTCGCAATCTCAACCGCTTTCTGGAGCATGGTGACAAATGCAAGGTCACTATCCGCTTCCGCGGTCGTGAGATGGCGCACCAGGAGCTGGGTGCCAGGTTGCTCGACCGGATTGAAGCCGATCTGGGTGAGCTGGCCACGGTGGAGCAGCGCCCCAAGATGGAAGGTCGCCAGATGATCATGGTGATCAGTCCCAAGAAGAAGTGAGCAGTCAGCGGTAGCCATAATAAAACGGATGCACGGGTCACGGTACACCTGTGCGTCTCGACCAACATGTCGTCAACCAGGCGACATCATCCGGAGTTCAAAGATGCCGAAGATGAAGACCAATCGGGGCGCCGCCAAGCGCTTCACCAAGACCGGCTCGGGCGCCTTCAAGCGTGCCCAGTCCCATCGTCGTCACATCCTGACGAAGAAGAGCACCAAGCGTAAGCGCCACCTGCGTTCCGCCGCCCACATCCATGCTTCGGATGTGGCCGCTGTGCGTCAGATGTTGCCCAACGGCTGAGCCGAGTCACCCAGGAGTTTAGAGCATGGCCCGAGTCAAAAGAGGTGTAACCGCCCACGCCAAGCACAAAAAAGTGCTGAAGAAGGCGAAAGGTTATTATGGTGCCCGCAAGAACGTTTATCGTGTTGCCGTGCAGGCTGTCACCAAGGCCGGTCAGTACGCCTATCGTGACCGCCGTCAGCGCAAGCGTCAGTTCCGCGCCCTGTGGATCGTGCGCATCAACGCTGCGGCCCGTGAGTTTGACCTGTCCTACAGCCGTCTGATCGACGGTCTGAACAAAGCCGGCGTCGAGATTGATCGCAAGGTGCTGGCTGATCTGGCAGTGCACGACCTGCCCGCCTTTGGCCGTATTGCCGAAAAGGCCAAGGCTGCCCTGGCGTAAGCACTGCGGACGCAGGCCTGCCCCCCATGGTGGGGCGGGAACGTCAAAAGGGGAAAGGCCTGGCCTTTCCCCTTTTTGTTTTCAACGCAACGACGGAAGCTCCACGTGGAATCCCTTTCCAATCTCACCGACGCGGCGCTCACAGCGATCCGGGCGTCTGCCGACCTGCGCCATCTGGATGAGCTGCGGGTGCATTACCTGGGCAAGAAAGGCGTCATCACCGAACAGTTGAAGTCTCTGGGGGCATTGCCGCCGGAGCAGCGCCGGGAGGCCGGGCAGGCCATCAATCAGGCCAAGCAGGTGGTGGCCGAAGCCCTGGAGGCGCGCCGCGAGGCCCTGGAACTGGCGGCTCGGGAGGCCCGTCTGGCGGCGGAGACCCTGGATGTGACCCTGCCGGGACGGCGTCAGGAGCCCGGCGGCCTGCATCCCGTCACCCTGACCATCGAGCGCATCCAGGCCCTGCTGGAGCAGCTGGGCTTTGCGGTGGCGGAAGGTCCCGAGGTGGAGGATGATTACCACAATTTCGAGGCCCTCAACATCCCGTCCCATCACCCGGCCCGGGCGATGCACGACACCTTCTATTTCGATGCCACCACCCTGTTGCGCACCCATACCTCGCCGGTGCAGGTGCGGGTGATGGAAAACCAGGCGCCGCCGTTGCGCATCATCGCCCCCGGTCGCGTCTATCGCTGCGACTCGGATCTCACCCATAGCCCCATGTTCCATCAGGTGGAAGGGCTGGTGGTGGATGAGCAGGTGACCTTTGCCCATCTGCGCGGCGTGCTGGATGCCTTTCTGCGAGCCTTCTTCGAGCAGAACGATTTAAAGACCCGGTTTCGGCCGTCCTATTTCCCCTTCACCGAACCCTCCGCCGAGGTGGACATCCAGTGTGTGCAGTGTGGCGGCCACGGCTGCCGGGTCTGCAAGCAGACCGGCTGGCTGGAGGTGATGGGTTGCGGCATGGTGCACCCCAATGTGCTGGGGCATGTGGGCATCGACAGCGAACGTTATTCCGGCTTTGCCTTCGGGCTGGGGGTGGAGCGCATGGCCATGCTGCGCTACGGGGTCAACGACCTGCGGCTGTTCTTCGACAATGACATCCGTTTCCTGCGCCAGTTCGTCTAACCCATTCCGAATCAAGGTTGAGCATTCATGAAAATCAGTAATCAATGGCTGGGTCAGTGGGTGGATCACGGCCTGGCGGTGGACGCCCTGGGCCATCGCCTGACCATGGCGGGCCTGGAGCTGGACGCCATCACGGCGGTGGCGCCGGACTTTACCGGCGTGGTGGTGGCCCATGTGATCGCCGTGGAACCTCATCCGGACGCGGACAAGCTGCGGGTGTGCCAGGTGGATGACGGCAGCGGCGAGCCGGTGCAGGTGGTCTGCGGCGCCCCCAACGTGCATGTAGGCATGCGCGCCCCCTTTGCCCGGGTCGGCGCGGTCCTGCCCGGTGATTTCAAGATCAAGAAGGCCAAGTTACGGGGGGTGCCGTCCTTCGGCATGCTCTGTTCCGCTCGCGAGCTGGGTCTGTCCGAGGCCCATGAAGGTCTCATGTCCCTGCCGGACGCACCGGCGGCGGGCACGGACATTCGTGTGCTGCTGGGGCTGGATGATCAGGTGCTGGAAGTGGACCTGACACCGAACCGGGCCGATTGCCTGAGCATGGCCGGGGTGGCCCGGGAAGTGGCGACCCTGACCGGTCGGCCCCTGAAGGTGCTTGAGGTGCCGGCGGTGCCGGCGGCCTGCGAGGACATGTTTCCGGTGCGCCTGGAGGCGGCCGCGGACTGTCCCCGCTATGCTGGCCGGGTGATCCGGGGCGTGAATCCCGCCGCGCCCACGCCGCTGTGGATGCAGGAACGTCTGCGCCGGGCCGGGGTCCGCAGCCTGGGTCCCCTGGTGGATGTGACCAACTACGTCATGCTGGAACTGGGTCAGCCCATGCATGCCTTCGATCTGGCCGTGCTCGATGGTGCCATCGTGGTGCGGCGGGCCAGGGCCGGGGAAACCCTGACCTTGCTGGATGGGCAGCCACTGACCTTGAGCGGTGATGATCTGGTGATCGCCGACGAAGGCAAGCTGCTGGCCCTGGCGGGCATCATGGGCGGTGAGGCCAGCGGCGTGACCGATGACACTCAGGATATATTCCTGGAATCGGCCCATTTTGTGCCCATGGCCGTGGCGGGGCGTGCCCGTCATCACGGGCTGCATACCGAATCCTCCCATCGTTTCGAGCGGGGCGTGGACCCGGCGCTGCCCCTGCGTGCCCTGGAGCGGGCCACCCAGTTGCTATGCCAGATCGCCGGCGGTACCCCAGGGCCGGCCACGGTTGCCGAGGAGACATCCCGGGTGCCGGTACAGGCCCCCATTACCCTACGGCCTGCCCGGGTGAGTCGTCTGCTGGGGCTGACGCTGCCACCCGAGCGGATGGGGGAGATCCTCCTGGCGCTGGGGTGCCAGGTGAGCGGGGCAGGGGAGACCTGGCAGGTGACGGTGCCCTCGTTCCGCTTCGATCTGGCCATCGAGGAAGACCTGGTGGAGGAGATCGCCCGGGTTCATGGCTATGACAATCTACCTTCCCAGCTGCCCCTGGTGCGCCCCGATATCACCTGGCTGGACGAAGCACGGGTGGACCCCCGGCGCCTGCGGTCCCGTCTGTGCGACCTGGGATATCTGGAGGCCATTACCTTCAGTTTTGTGGACGAGGCCCTGGAAGCCCGGTTCTCCCCGGATACCCGACCGCTCAAGCTGGCCAATCCCCTCTCTTCGGAGTTGGCGGTGATGCGCACCACCCTCTGGCCGGGGCTGGTGAAGGCGGCCCGGCACAACCTCAATCGTCAGCAGACTCGGGTGCGACTGTTCGAGACGGGATTGAGGTTCGTGCCCGAAGGCGATGCACTGAAACAGGAAAAGGTCATCTCCGGCCTGATCTGTGGTGCCCTGTTGCCGGCCCAGTGGGGGCAGGCCGAGCGCCCGGTGGACTTCTTCGATCTCAAGGGGGATGTGGAATCCCTGCTGGCCCTGGCCGGTCTGGACCGGCAGGTGAACTGGCGGGCCGCTCGCCATCCTGCACTGCATCCGGGCCAGAGCGCGGAACTGACGCTGAACGGAGAGTCCCTCCTGGGCTGGGTGGGCGCCCTGAACCCGGCGCTGGAAGCCGAGCTGGATCTGGAAATGCCGGTGTTCCTGTTCGAGCTGTCCCTGGACAAGGTCTGCCAAGGGCATCTGCCCCGATTCCAGGAACAGAGCCGGTTTCCGGCCATCCGTCGTGATCTGGCCCTGCTGGTGGATGCCGCCCTGCCGGCTGCCCAGGTGGTGGCCGTGATTGAAAATGCCGGTCACCAGACCCTCAAAGGGGTGAACCTGTTTGACGTATATACTGGACAGGGTGTGCCGGAAGGGAGAAAAAGTCTTGCTTTAGGCTTGATTTTACAGGATTTATCCAGCACTCTTACCGACGAAGAAGTGGATACGATTATCCACGATATCGTGACCGGACTACAAGAAGAGGTTGGGGCGACCCTCAGAGCTTGATCGATGGCATTGACAAAAGCGGAGATGGCAGAGCGTCTGCATGAAGAACTCGGACTCAACAAGCGTGAAGCCAAAGACTTCGTCGAGGCTTTCTTTGAGGAGATCCGCAGCGCTCTGGAATCGGGGGAGCAGGTGAAGTTATCCGGTTTTGGTAACTTCACGCTCAGGGACAAGAACCAGCGACCTGGGCGCAATCCCAAGACCGGTGAAGAGATACCCATCTCTGCCCGTCGTGTGGTGACCTTTCGCCCCGGGCAGAAACTGAAGGCGAGGGTCGAATCCTATGCTGGAAGCGGGCAACAATAGCGAACTGCCGGTCATTCCGGGAAAGCGCTACTTCACCATCGGGGAAGTCAGCGACCTGTGTGGGGTCAAACCCCATGTACTGCGCTATTGGGAACAGGAATTCCCCTCCCTTCAGCCCGTCAAGCGGCGGGGTAACCGCCGCTATTATCAGCGACAGGATGTGATCCTTATCCGCCAGATCCGCAGCCTGCTTTACGAGCAGGGTTACACCATTGGCGGCGCCCGGCAAAAATTGTCAGGGCAGGAAGCCAGGGAGGATACTTCCCAGAGCCAGCAAATCATCCGCCAGATGCGATTGGAACTGGAAGATATCCTCCATATTCTGCGCCAAAAACCACTTTAAAAAATGCTTCACAAATAAAAAAACAGCGTCTATAATGCTGCACTTTCTCGGGGCGTAGCGCAGCCTGGTAGCGCACCTGCATGGGGTGCAGGTGGTCGGAGGTTCAAATCCTCTCGCCCCGACCATTTCATCATGAAAAAGCCATCCGTCTGGGTGGCTTTTTTTATGTCCGGTGATACATTGTCGATACCCAGGGACAGGTTGTGTCCCGGTCTGGCCCGGAGACCGTTGCCTTGCCATGACGACCGAGACCATTCCACCACAACATCCACGAAACTGGCGTGCCGCCCTGGCCGTTTATCGGCATCCGCGGGTTATCGGCATGTTGTTTTTGGGCTTTGCCGCCGGTTTGCCCCTGTTACTGGTGGGGGGCACCTTTACCGCCTGGTTGCGGGATCTGGGGGTGGAGCTGGTCGCCATCGGCTTTTTGAGCTGGGTGGGCATGGCCCACAGCATCAAAATCTTCTGGGCGCCGGTGGTGGACCGGATGTCCTTGCCGGTACTCACCCGTGTGTTGGGGCGCCGCCGGGCCTGGATGATCCTGGCCCAGAGTGTGATTGCCCTTGGGCTGCTGGGCATTGCCCTGACCGATCCCCGTGAGCAGTTGTGGCTGGTGGCTGTCTGGGCGGTGCTCACTGCCTTTGGGTCGGCAACCCAGGATATCGCCATCGACGCCTATCGCATCGAAGCCGTGAGCCGGGACCGGCAAGGGGCCATGGCAGCCGCCTATATCTTTGGTTATCGGGTGGCCTTGCTGGCTGCTGGCGCTGGTGCCTTGCACCTGGCGGCTGTTGGGGACTGGAGCCTGTCTTATGGCGTCATGGCTGGTCTGATGGCCGTGGGTGTGATCACCACCTTGATCATTCGTGAACCGGAAGTGGCCATTGATCAACATACCCGGCAACTGGAGCAGCGGGTGGTGGATTACCTGGATCGCACCACCCATCGGGGTTGGCGTCGTCGCTTGACTGCCTGGTTCATCGGTGCCGTGGTCTGCCCCTTTGCCGATTTTTGGTACCGTTATGGCAGGACAGCCTTGCTGGTGCTGCTGTTTGTGGCCCTGTTTCGTATCAGCGACATCTTCATGGGGGTCATGGCTAATCCTTTTTATCTGGATTTGGGCTTTAGCAAAACCGAAATTGCCAATATTGCCGCTGCCTTTGGTTTGGCCATGACCCTGACCGGCGCCGCCCTGGGGGGGCTTTTGGTGATGCGTTTCGGCATCACCCGGATGCTCATCGCCACCGCTTGTCTTGCGCCCTTGACCAATCTGACCTTTTCTTGGCTGGCCACTTTGGGGCCGGAGTTATATGGTCTGGCGTTTGCCATCATGGCGGACAATCTCAGTGGAGGGCTGGCCATTTCCGTGTTCATCGCCTACCTGTCGAGTCTGACCAACAGTGCCTATACTGCCACTCAGTACGCCCTTTTTAGCTCCATCATGACCTTGCCGGGGCAATTTTTGGCGGGGTTTACCGGGATTTTGGTCGAGCAGGTCGGCTGGGTCTGGTTCTTTGTGTCATCGGCCCTGATCGGCCTGCCGGCGATTGTGCTGGCGATACTGATTGCTCATCTGGCCAATCCCGATCAGGTGACAAGACCGGGACGTCCGGACCCTCACCCTGTGAGACATTGATATATGGTGAATGCCGGAAAACCCATAGATACCCGGTTGCTTTATGGTCTGATGGTCGCCGGCCTGTTCATGCTGGCCATTGTGCTATCTGGCTGGCGGGCAGGCGTGATTGAAATGGATCAGCGGGAGCGGCTGTTGCTGGAGACCCGGCAGATTGCAGCCATGATTCACTGGGAGGATGTGGCACAACTGGATTTTGCGGTCACCGATAAGCAGCATCCTGTGTTTTTGGCCTTGAATCGCCAGCTTGCCAATTATGCCCAGATCGCTGGCTACCGGGGTATCTGGACGGTGGCTCGCCGGGACAGTCAGTATATGTTCGGGCCGGAGAGCTATCCGTCCAGCGACCACATGGCCAGTTCTCCGGGGACTGTGTACCGGTTTCCCCCTGAAGAACTGGATTGGGTGATGGCCAGTGGCCGGGCGTTGACGACCACAATCCATCAAGATGAATTTGGCCAGTTTATCAGCGCTCTGGCGCCGGTATTGCACCCCCGTACCGGGGAGGTGCTATTGGTGGTCGGCGTCGATCTGCCAGCGGCCAACTGGTGGCGTCTGGTGCATCAGGCCAGGGTCTGGCCGCTGGTGGCGGGGTTGGTGCTGGTGGTACTGCTGTTGCTGGGGGGGTGGTATGCCCGATATGTTTCCCCTGGCCAGCATCCAGGCAGCCGTCGGGTGGTTTATATGGAGGCTGCCCTGGTGGCTTTGGCCGGGCTGGTGCTGACCACGGTTTATGTGGGTATGGCAAGGGATGCAGAACAGCGGGAGCAGCAGCACGTGTTTGAACGCATGGCCGCTTCCCAGGTGGACAGCATTGCCCGTATCTTCCAGCGCACCAGTCAGGATCTGGACAGTCTGGCCCGTTTCATCCAGGCCCAGGATGTTCTGGACTGGCGTACCTTTGCCGATTATGCCCGTCCCCTGGCTGCCGGGTCAGCGGTGAATGTCTATGCCTGGGCGCCACAGATTAGTACCGATCAGACCCCGGAGGCGCTGGAGCTGTTCAAGCAGCGCACAGACTGGGAGGGTTTGGTCATCTGGGAAAATGACGAGCAGGGAGATCCCCGGCCATCCTTCAGGACCGGAGACCGTTATCCAGCCCTGTTTGTGGAGCCGCCCTATGAAACCATGGCCTTGTTGGGATTTGATCTGGGATCTGATGCATCCCGGTTGCGTGCCATGCGTGAAGCATTGGACACCGGGCGGATACGGGGGACCGACAATATTCAGTTGATGGTCTGGGACCGCTGTTGTCAGGGGGTGGCCATTTTTCAGCCCACGCAGTTTCGGTTATCTGCTGGTATGACCATTCCCGGCAACCTGGAGTATATCCAGGGTCTGGTGGTGGCAGAACTCCCCCTGCAGGCTGGTCTGGAAAAGGCACTGGGGCTATTTGATCGGCAGTCCAGCCTGTTTCGTGTCACCTTGCTGGAAGTCAAGGGCGAAGGGGAATCCCCCCAGGTGTTGGCGGAATATCCCTGGCCCCTGGAGGCAGGGCAGGTCAACTATCAGGAGGTGCTGCTGGGCCGGCATGACCGGTTTACCTGGATGTCTCCCCTGTTGGCGTTTGATCGCAGTTATGTGGTGGTGACTCAGGCCAAGCCGGCGTTTTTCAATACCTATCCCGGTCATATGGTCTGGATGGCGGCATTGACAGGGTTACTGCTGACGGTGGTGGCCACCTCCCTGGTGATATTGATGCGGACCCGCCATCTGAGCGTGGAGGAGTTGGTGGCGGAGCGCACCCATGAGCTGGAAAAAAGTCGTGCCCTGATGCGCTCCATCACCGAATCGGCCCGGGATGCGATCATTCTGATGGGCCCCAGGGGGCGAGTGGTGTTCTGGAACCCGGCGGCAGAAACCCTGTTGGGGTATTCCAGGGATGAAATCGTTGGCCGTGATCTCCATGACATGATTGTGCCCCCAGGGGCTCCCCGGGGAATCATGGGCGATCTGTCATCATTTGAACGTCAGGGGTGTGACACCGTTGCAGGCCGTACCCTGGAGTTGCAGGCACGCTGCAAGGATGGCCGTGAGATCACGGTAGAGTTGTCCCTCTCTGCATTGCATCTGGATACGGGCTGGTATGCGGTGGGTATTTTGCGGGATGTCACCGATCGCCGGCGGGCCGAGCAGCGGTTGATGCGATTGACGGAATGTCTCTCCAGCATGGGGCCCAACTTCGATGATAACGTGCAGGCCATCACCCGGTTATGTGCCGGGTTATTTGGCAGTGATGCCGCCTTCTACAATCGGCTCAGGGAAGGTGAACTCTGTACCCTGGGGCATTGGAATGCTCCCCAGGACCTCCCCATGAAAGACGACCCTGAGGGTCATATCTGCTACGGACTGATCCGCCACAGCGAGCAGGAATGGCTGATGATCGAGGATCTGACGGATTCTCCCTATATGCTGACGGATCCATCGGTACAGCGTTACGGGCTTAAGGCTTATTTTGGACATAAGGTCTACTGTCAGGGCCAGGCGGTGGGTTCCCTGTGTGTGGTATTTACCCGGAACTGGCGAGCCAGTGAGGAGGAGCAGCGTCTGCTGACCTTGTTGGCAGCCGCACTGACTGCCGAGGAGGAACGTCATCTGGCTGTGCAGCAGTGGCATGAAGCCAAGGAGCGAGCGGAGCAGGCCAATCGGGCCAAGTCAGAATTTCTCTCTCGCATGAGCCATGAACTGCGTACCCCGATGAATGCGGTACTGGGTTTTTCCCAATTGCTTGAAGCAGACCCGGCCCTGGGGGAGGAACAGCAGGACAACGTGCGGGAAATTCTCCGTGGAGGTCGGCATCTGCTGGAATTGATCAACGAAATCCTTGACCTGTCCCGGCTGGAGGCAGGCCGGATCGAATTGTCTCTGGAGCCGGTGGCCCTGTCCCAGGTGCTGGGCGAATGTATCAACCTGCTGCGTCCATTGGCAGAAGAGCGGAGCATCCGGCTGCATCTGCAATGCCAGCCCCATCATGCGGTACTGGGGGATCGCACCCGATTGCGACAGGTGTTGATCAATCTCATGTCCAACGCCATCAAATACAACCAGCCCGGCGGCGATGTCTGGCTGGAAACCCGGCCTGGCATGGCCCCCGACACCTTGCAGGTGAGTGTGGCCGATACCGGGCCGGGCATTGATCCAGGCCGGATCGATGAGTTGTTCCAGCCTTTTAATCGGCTGGGTGCCGATGAAGGTGTACTGACTGAAGGCACGGGAATCGGACTCACCATTGCCCTGAGGCTGGTGGAATTGATGGGAGGCACCCTTGGGGTGATGCCGCGCCCGGAAGGGGGAAGCCGGTTCTGGTTTGAACTGCCGGCGACGCAGACCGTGACCCTCTCCAGGGCGGATGCCAATGAGATTGCAGATCAGGCCCCGGAGACTGAGCCGTCGTTGAATTCATATTGCGTACTGCATGTGGACGACAATCCTTCCAACCTGCGTCTGGTGGCCCAGGTGCTGGCAAAACGGCCCGGTATCCGCCTGTTGCAGGCCCCCGGTGCCGATTTGGGGTTGGCACTGGCCCGCAGCCACCAGCCGGATCTGATTATCCTGGATATCAATATGCCGGGTATGAACGGTTATCGGGCGCTGGAGCATTTACGCACAGACAGGATCACATCCTTGATCCCTGTTTTTGCCCTGACAGCCAATGCGACCCAACGGGATGTGAGCCGGGGGATTGAAGCGGGATTTGACGAATATCTGACCAAGCCACTGGATATTACGGCGTTTATTGCCCTGCTGGACCAGTATCTGGTGGACGAGCGCCCCACGGATGGTAACCCGGAGCCATCCCGTGAATCCTGAGGGACAAATACCCTGGATTCCCCATCTGCTGGTGCCGGGGCTGTTGACATCCGTCTCCCAGTGGCAGATTGACCACGGAGATATTGGACGCTATCCCGCCCTGGAGTGGTTATGGTCACGGGGGCGTCCTGTTGCCTGTGGCGCTGATGGATTGGAGACGCTGCTGTGTCGCTATTTTGGAGCCAACACCCCCGCCCCCGTGGGTGCTTTGACCCGGTTGGCAGTCGATGAGGCGATGGCCGAAGGGTACTGGTTCCGTGCCGAGCCGGTACATCTGACTGTAGGCACCGATGACCTGATTTTATCCGAGGTGGTGGGTCCATCCCTGACCGCCGCCGAGAATGATGCACTGGTCACCCGGATTAACACCCATTTTCAGTCCCGTCCCTGGCGCCTGCTGAGCGCCGCCCCTGGTCATTGGCATCTCTATCTGGAGACGGACCCAGGATTGACCACGGTACCCTTATCCCAGGTGCTGGGGCGGCGTGTAGGGCCATGGCAACCCCAGGGCATGGCCGCCCAGGCCTGGCAGCGGGATTTGACGGAATTGCAGATGCTGCTGTTTGATGCGCCGGAGAATCAGGCCAGGGAAGCCCGGGGCCTGTTGCCGGTGAACAGCCTTTGGCTCTGGGGAGGCGGTGCCTGGCCGGTTTTGGCATCACCCCGATCATGGGACGCTGCTTTTGGTGACCATGCATTGCTTGCAGGATGTTGTCGTTGGAGCGGTACTCCCTTGTATCCTGTGCCGGACTCAGCACTGTCATGGTTGGCAACCGGAAAAACCCATGGCCCGGTGCTGGTGGTGCTGGAGGATGTGCAGGCCGCTGTCCTGGCTGATGATGTGGAGGCCTGGATGGCCGCCATGAACACCCTGGAGCGGACCTGGTTTGAGCCGTTGCGTCAGGCTGTGGTCAGCGGCAGGATCGGGCCGTGGGTGATCCAGGGGGAAGAGGGTCGGGGCGTGTGGCTTGATGGCCGTTCCCGGTGGCGCTGGTGGCGGCGACCCCGGCCCTGGAGCTAGAATCTAGTCTTGCAAAAAATACACGATAGTGTACTCTTAACTTATGGAAAACACCATGAGTACAGGCAAGGCGGCGAAGCGGCTGGGTGTTTCGGTCAAGACCCTGCAGCGCTGGGACCGCGAGGGGCGCCTCATTCCAGCGGC
>NZ_FOFO01000016.1 GCF_900110965.1 Ectothiorhodospira magna | reverse complement strand
CGCTGTGGTCGAGATCGTATTTCGCTTGTAGCGCGGGGTGACTATCGAAACGTTGAAAGCCTATGTTCAGGGGCAGAAGACACAAAAATAGGGCCCCTTGCGCGGCCCCCGCTGACCTCCCCGCCCGAGTGGGCGAGGGTTCACGCGGGTTTTTGCTGATCTGTTGGCTGGCATAGGGAATGACATAACGTCCGTCGGCACGGCGTTCAAACTGATAGATCATGCCTGGGGCCGCCTCGGCGATCTTGCGCAATGTTTCTTCCACCTTCTGCTGTCGGGTGATGTCCAGCGCGGCCCCGGCAATGTGCCTTAACTGCCCCGCCTTGAAGACCTTGCGACAGATATCCTCGACCCAGATATAACTGCCTTCATAGGTCATGATCCGGTAGCGACGACAGAGATCCCGGGTTGAATCACCGTGTAGCCAGGTTTCAAATCCTGTCAGGGTGGGCGCCACGTCATCGGGGTGCACGAGATGGAACCATCCCCCGGGGACGGTGAGTTTTTCGTCATCAATGCGCAGGAACAGGCGTAAATTGGGGGAAATATATTCGATGCGATAGGGAGGGACGGCTTCGGTGCAGTAGACCACGGCTGGAGATAAACGGAGTATCTCGTCCAGTATCCTGGGGAGACTGGAGGTGTCTATCGGTGGGCTGTCTTCGGGATCAGACGAGGTATTCACCGGGATTGCCAGGAAAGAGCCACCTGCGAGGAAATCGCGCGTTCATCTTAGCAAATTTTCCGGCAGGGCAAGACACCCATGCCGCGCCCTGACCCTCATCGGTCAGGGGCAGGATTCACCGCCATCCCCTCAGGCCCGGCGCAGCCAGGCCAGCAGCAGCATCCCCAGACCGGCGATGCCGGCCAGCCAGGCCGGCCAGGGCGCGCCCATCACCGCCGGCAACTCCGGCGCCAGGGTCAGCATCAGCACACCGCTGATCAGCAGGCTGCCCCCGGCCACCGCCAGGATGGTGGCCCGGTTGCCCTCCCGGACTTCCGCCCGCAGGGCCTGGAACTGGGCCTTGTCCATGCCCCGTACCCCCACGCCGCGGGCCTGAAGCCGCAGGGCCTCGTGGATCAGACCCGGCATGTCCGGGGCCTTTTCCAGGATCAGGGGCAGATTGCGCCTAAAGCCCTTGACCAGGGCCCGCACCCCCACCTGCTCGTCCATCCAGCGCTGGATGAAGGGACGGGCGGTCTGCCACAGGTCCAGTTCCGGGTAGAGATCCCGACCCATGCCTTCGATGTTCAGCAGGGTCTTCTCCAGCAACACCAGCTGGGGCTGGACCTCCATGTTGAATCGCCGGGCGGTCTGGAACAGGCGCACCAGCACGTAACCGAAGGAGATGTCCTTGAGGGGCTTTTCGAAAATGGGCTCGCACACGGTGCGGATGGCCGCCTCCAGCTCCGTGATCCGCACATCCGGCGGCACCCAGCCGGACTCCACGTGCAGCTCCGCCACCCGGGCGTAGTCCCGATTGAAGAAGGCATAGAAATTCTCTGCCAGATAGCGCTGGTCCGCTGGCGAGAGGGTGCCGACGATGCCGAAATCCACCGCCAGATAGCTGGGGTCCGCCGGATCGGAGACATCGATGAAGATGTTGCCCGGGTGCATGTCCGCATGGAAGAAATTGTGGCGGAATACCTGGGTGAAGAAGATCTCCACCCCCCGCTCCGCCAGCAGCTTCAGGTCCACCCCCAGGGCCTTGAGGGTGGCCACGTCGGACACCGGCACCCCCTGGATGCGCTCCATCACCATCACGTCCTTGCGGCAGTAGTCCCAGAACACCTCGGGCATGTAGAGGACGTTGGAATTCTCGAAGTTACGGCGGATCTGGGAGGCGTTGGCGGCCTCCCGCAGCAGGTCCAGCTCGTCCAGGATGGTCTGCTCGTACTCGGCCACCACCTCCACCGGTCGCAGCCGCTTGCCCTCGGGCCAGTAGCGCTCGGTCAGCTCGGCGATGACGTACATGAGCTCCACGTCCCGGCGGATGGCCTTCTCGATGTTGGGCCGCACCACCTTGACCACCACCCGGCGACCGTCATGCATGACCGCCCCATGGACCTGGGCGATGGAGGCGGAAGCCATCGGGGTCTCCTCGAAGGAGGCAAACAGGCTCTCGATGGGACGCCCCAGGGACTTCTCGATGATGGCCCGGGCCTGCTCGTTGGGGAACGGCGGCACCCGGTCCTGGAGCTTGGCCAGTTCCACCGCGATATCCTCGGGCAGCAGGTCCCGCCGGGTGGAAATCATCTGGCCGAACTTGATGAAGATGGGGCCGAGATCTTCCAGGGCCCGGCGAATCCGTTCGCCCCGTCCATAGGGTACGGTGCGGAACCAGTTCCACGGACCCAGGTAGCGCAAGAAGCGCACGGAGCGCAGCAAACGGATCGTCAGCACCACGTCATCCAGCCCGTGGCGGATGAGGACACGATTGATGGTGATCAGTCGAAGCAACTGGGAGGGGTGCAGATGACGCATCGAGAGTCCTGAATGTTCTTATTGCTGGGCCCGTTCCCGGGCATGTTCCAGGCGCTGGATACGGGCCTGGAGGCGGTCTGCGTCGCTGCGCAGACGGTCCACCTCGTCCATGAAGACCTCCACTTCGCCCCGGGTGGGCAGGCTGCGGGTCTGTTCCTGCAGGCAGGCTTTGACCTCCTGGCGCAGGGATTCACGGCTGTGCTGCAACCAGGTCGTCAGGTCGCGCCAGGTGGCACTGGCCCGCTGGGCCAGTCGATCCCCCGCAAGACCGGCCAGCAACGCTTCCCAATCCAGATCCACCTGCCGCAGCAGGTCGCTGAACCGACGGGCCAGTTGCGGGTCGCCGATCACGCCGACCCCTTCCGGCAACCGGGCGCCGGGCGCCCCCGCCATCAGGCTCGCCAGGGTGGCGGGGGCACCGCTGATGGTCACCCCCGGCTCGCCGTCGTACTGCCCCAGCACCTGCAGGTAATCCTGGGCCGGCACGAAATACAGGCACAGATCCACGCCGGTGACCCGAAGCGCCACCACGCCGCCCCGCAGGGCCGCCAGGCGCGCCCCGCTGTCGGGGTCCAACGCCAGGTAACGGCGGATGGCCTGCTCCAGCAGGGCCGTGACCAGGGTGGTGGGTGCAGGCATGGGCATTTCTCCCGTGGGGCAGGCTCGCGGCGCTAGAGCTTGTAGCCCTTGTGCAGCGCCACGATGCCGCCGGTCAGATTGTGGTAGTCGCAGCGCTCGAAACCGGCCGTCTGCATCATCTGCTTGAGGGTTTCCTGGTCCGGGTGCATGCGGATGCTCTCCGCCAGATAGCGGTAGCTGTCCGCGTCTCCCGCCACCACCTTGCCCATCAGCGGCAGGGCCTTGAAGCTGTAGACATCGTAGACCGACTGCAGGGGCTTGCTGGTGGGCTGGGAAAACTCCAGCACCAGCAGTTTGCCGCCGGGACGCAGCACCCGCAGCATGGAACGCAGGGCGGCGTTCTTGTCGGTGACGTTGCGCAGGCCGAAGGCAATGGTGATGAGATCAAAATAATCGTCCGGATAGGGCAGGCATTCCGCGTTGCCCTGGACGTAGTTGATGTTGCCCACCAGTCCTTCGTCGATCAGCCGGGTGCGGCCACAGGCGAGCATGGAGGCGTTGATGTCGCACAGCACCACCTGACCGGTGGGACCGACAATGCGGGAAAAACGGGAGGTCAGGTCGCCGGTGCCGCCGGCCAGGTCCAGGATCTTCTGACCGGGGCGGGCCGCGGCCACCTCGATGGTGAACCGCTTCCAGATCCGGTGAATCCCCATGGACATGAGGTCGTTCATGACATCGTACCGGCTGGCCACGGAATGGAACACCTGCCCCACCCGTTTGACCTTGTCCTGCACCGGCACCTGTTCGTAGCCAAAATCAGTGGTGTTGTCGTCGGACATGCATACTCCCGTTATCAGCCCTGGCGCTGGTGGCCGGCGGCCTCCAGTCGCTCCAGATAGGTTTGCCACAGCCGGGCCTGATCGACGCCCAACCGGTAAGGATATTCCCAATCGTAGATGCCGGTATCATGCCCATCGGAGAACACCAGCTTGATGCCGTAGTTGCCCACCGGGTCGGTGGGGGTCACAGGATATAGCGACTCAGATCCTCGTCCTGCACCAGTTGTTCCAGACGCTCGCTCACATAGGCGGCGTCGATGACCACGGGGCTGCCGCAGTCGGGAGCTTCGTAGGCGATCTTCTCCACCACCCGCTCCATGACCGTGTGCAGGCGCCGGGCACCGATGTTTTCGGTACGCTCGTTCACCTGGAAGGCGATCTCCCCCAGACGGCGCACACCGTCCTCGGTGAACTCCACGGTGACACCCTCGGTGGCCAGCAGGGCCGCATACTGTTCGGTGAGGGAGGCGCGGGGTTCGGTGAGGATGCGCACGAAATCCTCGGTGGTGAGGGCCTCCAGCTCCACCCGGATGGGCAGACGGCCCTGCAGTTCCGGGATCAGATCCGAGGGTTTGGCCAGGTGGAAGGCCCCGGAAGCGATGAACAGGATGTGGTCGGTATGCACGGACCCGAACTTGGTGGAGACGGTGCAGCCTTCCACCAGGGGCAGCAGATCCCGCTGCACCCCTTCCCGGGAGACGTCGGCGCCGCTGTATTCGCCGCGACGGACCACCTTGTCGATCTCGTCGATGAAGACGATGCCGTTCTGCTCCACATGGGAGACGGCCCGCAGCTTGATGTCATCCTCGTTCACCAGGCGGGCGGCCTCCTCGTCGGTGATCAGCTTGAAAGCCTCGGCGATCTTCAACTTGCGGGTGCGGGTGCGCTGTCCACCCAGGTTCTGGAACAGGCCCTGCAACTGACTGGCCATGTCCTCCATCCCCGGCGGGGTCATGATCTCCACCCCCGGCGGCAGGGCCTGGACCTGGATCTCGATTTCCTTGTCATCCAGCTTGCCTTCCCGCAGGCGCTTGCGGAATTTCTGCCGGGTCTCGGAATCGGCGCCCCGGGACGGGGTATCGTCGGCCATGAAGCCACCGCTGCTCCGGGGCGGCGGCAGCAGGGCATCCAGGATGCGTTCCTCGGCGGCCTCCTCGGCCCGGTGGCGCATCTTGTCCATCTCCTGCTCCCGCAGCATCTTGACGGCGGCATCCACCAGATCCCGGATGATGGATTCCACGTCCCGGCCCACATAGCCCACCTCGGTGAACTTGGTGGCCTCGATCTTGATGAAGGGGGCATTGGCCAGCCGGGCCAGGCGCCGGGCGATCTCGGTCTTGCCCACGCCGGTGGGGCCGATCATGAGGATGTTCTTGGGGGTGACCTCGCGGGCCAGGGCCGCAGGCAACTGCTGGCGGCGCCAGCGGTTGCGCAGGGCAATGGCCACCGCCTTCTTGGCGGCATCCTGACCGATGATGAAACGGTCCAGTTCCTGAACGATTTCGCGGGGGGTCATTTCAGTCATGGCAATCTCTTTGCGCTGACATGGGGGGCGGCAATCCACTAAAGATTACAGCGCCTCGATAGTCAGATGACGATTGGTGTAGATACAGATGTCGGCGGCGATATTGAGGGATTTTTCGGTAATCTCCCGGGCCGACAGTTCGGTGTTCTCGTACAGGGCACGGGCGGCGGACTGGGCGAATGGACCGCCGGAGCCGATAGCGATGATGCCGTCTTCCGGCTCGATCACGTCACCGTTACCGGAAATGATCAGGGAGTTGTCCTGGTCGGCCACTGCCAGCAGGGCCTCCAGGCGGCGCAGGGAACGTTCGGTGCGCCAGTCCTTGGCCAGTTCCACCGCAGCACGCAGCAGGTTGCCGCTGTATTTTTCCAGCTTGCCCTCGAAACGCTCAAACAGGGTAAAGGCATCGGCGGTGCCTCCGGCAAAACCGGCCAACACCCGGTCATGGTGCAGGCGCCGGACCTTGCGGGCATTGCCCTTCATGATGGTATTGCCCAAAGAGACCTGCCCGTCTCCACCCAGGGCGACCTGCCCGTTGCGGCGCACGGAGACGATGGTGGTACCACGGAACTGTTCCAAGGGGAGACTCCTCACGTCTTGATGCCGACGACTGAGGGGGCATTGTAACGGAACTGGGGCGCAAGGGGAGAAGACCGGTCACGAGTTTTGCTTTCGTCGCCGGGCCCTGGGGTGGGCGGCATCGTAAACCTTGGCCAGATGCTGGTAATCCAGATGGGTGTAGATCTGGGTGGTACTGATGTCCACATGCCCCAGCAGTTCCTGCACTGCCCGCAAGTCCTGGGATGACTCCAGCATGTGACTGGCAAAGGAATGGCGCAGCAGATGGGGGTACACGTGTCGCTCCAGCCCCTGTGCCAAGGCCCGGCGGGCCATGCGTTTCTGGATGTTTCGGGGGGTCAGGCGCCGCCCATGACGGGCCACGAACAGGGCCGTTTCCCCCGCTGCTGCCCATTGATCCCGCCGCTGCAGCCAGACTGTCAGTGCCTCCCTGGCCTTGGCACCCACCGGCACCTGACGCACCCTGCGGCCCTTGCCCAGCACCCGCACCATACCGTCCATCAGATCCAGTTGGGCACAGTCTAGGGCGATCAGCTCCGCCAGCCGCAGACCAGAGGAATAAAACAGTTCCAGTATCGCCCGATCCCGTATCGCCGGCAGGCTGTCACCGGGAATGGCCAGCAGACGGCCAATATCGTCCACATCCAGCACTTCCGGCAGGTGCCGGGATGTTTTGGGTGAGCGAATTCCCTGGGCAGGATTGGCACCCACCACGCCCTCCCGCAGCAGATAATTAAAAAATCCCCGCACGGAAGAGAGCAGGCGCTGCAGGCTACGACCACCGGACCCGGCCCGGTGACGGGTGGCCACCAGGGCACGAATGTCATGTGCATTGACCCTGGACCAGTCGATGTCGCTACCAGGGAACAGCAGCAGGGTCTGCAGGTGGATCAAATCCCGGCGGTAATTGCTGATGGTGTGGGGGGAGCACACCCGTTCCTGGCTCAGGTGATCCAGATAGGCTTGGATATGAGGGTCCATCAGGCGGAAAGGGGTGGCTCCACGGCAAGGCGATGGAGAATCGCGTGGGAGATGATTTCGCTCAGATAATCCAGGAACAGGGTGCCCATACCCGGATGGAAGCGGGTGTCGTCATGGCTGCCCATGCCCAGAACCCCCAGTGGCCGGGTGCCGTCCAGCAGGGGAACAGCGACAGCAGAGCGGGGGCCGTTGGCATCATGGCCTGGGAACAGGGCCTGATACTGCACTTCAGAGAGGCGACCACAGCGGGGGCGACGGGTCTCAAACAGGGCATCAAATCCCCGCATGGCCGGATCGTCGGGGGCGGTGAAATGCAGGCCCTGGCGCGGATCGCCACACAGACGCACCACCACCACATCGGCGCGAAACCCGTTACGCAACTGTTCCTGGGTCGTGGCCAACACCCCATCCAGGCTGTCCGCCTGCATCAACCCCAGGGCAAGTTGATACATCCGGCGACTGAGTCCCTCGTTCTCCCTGGCCACTTGTACCAGATCGACCAGTTTGCGTTCCAAAGCCCGGTTGCGCTCCCGCAACAGGCCGGTCTGGCGTTCGACCAACGACACCGCCTCCCCACAGGGATGGGGTACCCGCATCATTTCCAGCAGGGGCAGATGACGTTCGAAAAAATCGGGATGGGCACGAAGATAAGCCGCCACTGCAGCTTCGGACAAAGGTTCTTCGGCAAGAACCCCCTTGTCGGATATATTCATCATGTTGCGCGAGAAACCCCGTCTTTCAGGGTGGCGGGGAGGGGGTGTGTATCGTGGGGAGCACGATCACGGCGCCCTGCTCGCGTCCTCCTGTCTGGGTTGGGTTAAAAAGTATCGTCATCAACAGCACCCTTGCGGGTCTGGTGGCATGAGGGCTGTGCCTTCACCGCCCTGTCCCTGGTCAACCTGGCCTGTTGGCATATCCATCCATTTTCAGGCGAGGGGTGGTTGATACATCAATGGTCCCCGTAAAGACCGAAGTGGCGGGACCGGTCATGAAAACCGGATCATGCTCATGGCCGCTCCACTGTACCACAAGCCGGCCACCGGGCAGATCCACGTTCACCTGGGTATCCAGCAGTCCCTGCAGGCGTCCCACCACCACGGCGGCACAAGCGCCGGTGCCGCAGGCCAGGGTTTCTCCCACGCCTCGTTCATAGACCCGCAACTGAATATGTTCACGGGACATCACCTGCATGAACCCTGCATTGACATGTCGGGGGAAGCGGGGATGTCCTTCGATGGCCGGACCCAGTCGGGCCACTGGGGCGGTCTGTACATTGTCCACCAGCAGTACCGCATGGGGGTTGCCCATGGAAACCGTACCGATTTCCAGGGTCTGATCCTGTACTGCCAGGGTGTACCAGGGGGCTGCCCGTTCCGCCTCGAAGGGGATTTCCCAGGGCGTCAGTCGGGGCGTGCCCATATCCACAGTGACCTGTCCGTCCCTTTCTATCTGCAGGGTAATGTAACCGGCGGCGGTTTCCACGGGAATCCGGCTCTCCCGAGTCAGCCCCTGGTCGCGGACGAACACGGCAAAACACCGGGCGCCATTGCCGCACTGTTCCACCTCGTTGCCATCTCCGTTGAAAATGCGGTAGCGAAAAGCAGCCCGGGAGGGGTCTGACGGTGGTTCCACCATCAGCACCTGATCGCATCCGATCCCCAGACGGCGATGGGCCAAAAACCGCACATGGTCTGGGGTCAGGACAACCTGCTGGCGCACGCCGTCAATGACGACAAAATCATTGCCCAGACCATGCATTTTTGTGAATCGAATCATCATGCCAGCGAGATTAAAGGCTTGGTGGGTCACAGGGAAGCCCCAAAGAATAGCCTATTTTCCGTGGCGGGGATTTGCATGGTGTTGCCAAAACTGGTCAGATGCCTGGAACCCAAAGCCAAAACCATGGTTTGCGATGACTATTTTTGCTGCTTTACCTCATGATCATACCCCCGATGGTCATGTGCGCCGGGTCGGTGTGGAACTGGAAATGGCTGAAATTTCCCTGGACGCCATTGCCGACATCATCCTCGATTGCTTCGGCGGCACACCACAGCGCCTGTCTCCGTTTGAACAGCAGGTCACAGAGACTGCCCTGGGGGATTTCCGTCTGGAACTGGATAGCCGTCTGCTCAAGCGCAGGGAATATCTGGATTATCTGGAAACCATGGGGATTACGGTGGATCGGGATGCAGAACCCGGCGCCCTGGAACGGATGGTGGCGGACGTGGCCGGGTTGATTGTGCCCCACGAAGTGGTTGCTCCGCCCATTGCACATCACCTTCTGCCAGAGATGGATCGGCTGCGGGCGCGTTTGCAGGCCGCCGGTGCCAAGGGCACCCATACCTCCTTGCTCCATGCCTTCGGCCTGCAATTGAACCTGGAACTGGCCAGCCATGATGTTCAGTCCATCCTGCGGCATCTGCAGGCTTTTGTGCTGCTCAATGACTGGCTACTGGAGGCAGCCCAGACCGATTTATCCCGGCGTCTGACGCCCTTTGTAGAGCCTTTTCCTTCCGGTTGGGGAGAACGTATCCTGCAACCGGATTACGCCCCGGACCTGCCCGGACTCATTGACGATTATCTGACCGACAATCCCACCCGCAACCGCCCCCTGGACATGCTGCCCCTGTTTGCCCATCTGTCTCCTGAGCAGATCAAGGCCGCACCGGTGGAACATGATCTGATCCGACCCCGCCCCACGTTTCACTATCGCCTGCCAGACTGCCGGATTGACGAGCCGGACTGGAATCTGAGCCTGCCCTGGAATGGCTGGGTGGCGGTGGAGCAGTTGGCGGATGATCCCCAGCGACTGGCGGTGATGGCCCAGGCGTATCTGAATCAGTCTCAGGATAACCTGGTGGACAAGGGCCGCCGCTGGGTAGCCCAGGTCAGTGACTGGCTACGGAGCAGCCCATGACCTCCAGGCCGCGTATTGGTGTCACCGGCCCGGACAAGGGGGGGCTGGCAGCCTGGCTGATGACCGCCTGGTGCATCCTGCGGGCCGGGGGATGGCCAGTGCGGATTAGTCCGGCCCGCCCCCATGATGGCATCGGTCTGGATGGTCTGGTGATTGGCGGCGGCGCCGATGTGGACCCGGCGCTATACGGCCAGGACCCGCTGAGTCTGCTGCGGGAAATTGACGCCACCGAATCCGGCGGTGGCCGACAACGTGTGCTGGGGTTTATTTTCTATCCCCTGTTATGGCTGCTGCGACGCACCCTGTTGACTCGCCTGGAAGGGGAGGACCGGGGACGGGACCAACTGGAAGAGGCGCTGATCCGGACTGCCTGGAAACATCAGATGCCGGTGCTGGGTATCTGCCGGGGTATGCAACTGCTGAATGTGGTCCACGGTGGCACCTTGCACCAGGAGCTGAGCGGCTTTTATCGGGAATGTCCCCAGGTACGCAGTATCCTGCCCCGCAAGCAGGTGGTGGTGGCATCGGAGACGATGCTGGCGCAGCTGGTGGGGGAAGGCACATTGGCGGTGAATGCCCTGCACAATCAGGCGGTGGACCGTTTGGGTCATGGGGTGGTCAGTGCCGCCAGGGAATCCACCGGCGTGATTCAGGCCATCGAGGTCCAGGGGGGCGTAATGAGGATCGGAGTGCAGTGGCATCCGGAGTTTTTACCCCATAAAACACGCCATCAGGCGCTGTTTCGGGGGCTTGTGGCCGCCTCCCGCCACTGATCATGGCCGGATATCAGTCCGGCATGGGCCATGTGCACGGTCTCGGGGATCACCAGTTCCACCCCCACCGGCAGATGATCGGAGTAGTTCAGGTTGTAGACATGCACCTGTTTCAGTCCCAGTCCCGGCGTCACCAGAATATGGTCAAAGGCATGTCTGGGCCGCCAGCTGGGATAGGTCTTGGCACTGGCCAGGGGTTCCTGTAACCGGGTATGGCTGATCAGTCGCTGTACTTCCTGGGAATGGGAGGGAGTGTTCATATCCCCCATCACCACCACATGTTCATGGTCCCGCAGTACCTCGGCGATGTATTGCATCTGTAACATCCGGGCCTTGCGACCCAGGGACAGGTGAACCAGCATGATCACCAGGGAGTCCTCGCCGTGATGGGCGCCAAAATGGGCCTCCAGGGCGCCTCTTCCGGGAATACGCCCAGGTAGACGATGTTCCACCACCGAATGTGGCCGGAAGCGGGACAACAGCCCCAGGCTATGCTTGGCCAGTTTACCCAGATTGCGGTTGGTCTGACTGTACCAGTAGGGCAGTTCGCTCCGGTGCGCCAGATACTCGGCCAGATTGATGAAATTGCTGCGCAGGCTGCCGGCGTCCAGTTCCTGCAGCCCCACCAGATCAAATCCGGCAATGAACCGGGCAATACTGTCCAGGTTGCCCATCCGCCCCTCATAGGGCAATACATGCTTCCAGCTGTTGGTCAGGTAATGACGAAAACGCCCCGAGGCAATGCCTACCTGAACGTTATAGCTGAGAATCCGCAGCCGCTGCCCCCCCAGGGTCGGCGGGGTGCTAGGCCCGATGGACAGGGTGTTCATCAGGGCAGCGGCATCATGGCCATTGCCGTGATGCCTGGGTTCCATTTCAGAGGCTGCCATAGGAATGCAGGCCACCCAGGAACATATTTACGCCGACAAAGGCAAAAGTGGTGATGAACAACCCCAAAATGGCCCACCAGGCCATGGGGACACCGCGCCAGCCTTTGGTAAAGCGCAGGTGCAACCAGGCGGCATAGTTCAACCACACAATCAGGGCCCAGGTTTCCTTGGGATCCCAGGACCAGTAGGCGCCCCAGGCCTCTGCTGCCCACATGGCCCCCAGCACTGTGGCAATGGTGAAAAAGGCAAAGCCGATGGCAATGGCCTTGTACATCACATCGTCCAGCACCTCTCGGCTGGGCAGGCGTCGGGCCAGCAGGCCATCGGGCCGGCGGCGCTCACCCCTGACCCGCATCAGATAAGCCACCCCCAGCATGGCGGCAATGGCAAAACCACCATAGCCGACGAAGTTGGTGGGGACGTGGACCTTCAGCCACCAGCTCTGCAGGGCGGGCACCAGTGGCTGCACCACGTGAGCTTCCCGTTCCAGGGTGTACCAGAGCAGAAAGGCAACGGCAGCACTGACCACCATCATGACGAAGCCGCCCATGTCCAGGTTGCGGGTCCGACGTTGGTAATAGAGATACATCAGTACCGTGACGACACAGAACAGGACAAAGACTTCCCACAGGTTGCTCACCGGCACATAGCCCCAGGTGGGATCATGCAGATAGGTTTCACGCCAGCGCACCAGCAATCCCGCCAGACCAAAGGCGGCGGCACACCAGGCCAGCACACTGCCCACCCGGGCAGCAAAGTCAGTGCGGGCAATCGGCCCCAGCAGGGCACCCACCGCCACCAGCAGCACCAGAGGGCTGACCCATTCCAGGCCCGGCATCAGACCACTGCGCCCCAGCCACAGACCCAGCAGACCCGCAGCACCGGTCGCCCCGCCAATGCCCAGGGCCAGCAACACACTGCGTCCGGATTCCCGCCGGAACAATGACGCCAGATAAGCGCTGGTGGACATGTACAGCAGCGCACACATCCACATCACTGCCGCTTCACCAGAGACCAGGTACTTGAGCAGGAAATGGGTTTGTGCGTTGGCCAGGTCCCCACCGTAACTGAATATCCCCAGCAGGCTCATGGCCGTCACCGCCAGGGCATACCCCTGGAAAGGTTTCCAGAACCAGCCCAACCACAGGCCAGAAGCCGCAGTGACCACCAAAGTGCCCGACTGGTAGATATCCATGGAACTGCCGTACACCACCAAAATGAAGATCGTGGCCAGTACCACGCCGGCGGCCCATAACCAGTCAATGGGAGACAGGCGACGGAAGTAGCCGGGATATTCGGTGCTTACAGTATCTGGAGTGACAGACATGGGCTTACCTGTTGATGGCTCACACGGGAAATCACGATCAGACCCGGCTTGTATCCTGATCTGCCGGCAGGGGCCGGGAGTCACCCAGAATGGCCTGGGCGATATCATCGAATTCCTGGTTGAAATCGGACATGTTGCGGTTGCTGGTGCCCGCCAGCACCAGATCCGTACCGGTAGCCCCCGGTCGTATCCAGACCCAGCAGCGGCGATGACTGACATACAGCAGCAGGAAAATACCCAGAATCAGCATGACGCTGCCTGCGTAGACTATACCCTGCCCAGGTGCCTTGGTGATCATCAGACCCGAGGCCTGGATATGGTCAAAATCGTTCAGATGCAGGAAAAACGGGGAACCGTAGAAAGGCAGGGCATTGATGGCCCGCAGTGCATCATCAAGAAAATGATCATCCGCCTCGCTGACCACCTCGATCCCTTCTTGTGCCAGCACCCGCAGATAGATGGCATCCAGCCCGGCGTTGAGTACCCGCAGGAAGATATCCGCCATCCGGTCCCATTGCCCTTCGGGGGACTGGACCTGGACCTGGGCAATCACCTCGTCGTAACCACCAACGGCAAAGGTTTCCAGCAGGCCGAGCATGGTGTCAGCCACCTGGGTGCGAAGCTGTTCGTCCACCCCCTCGAACTGGCCGGCGGCGGTTCGGGTGGTTTCATCCACCACGGCCCTGAGCACATCAGGATCGCTGAGCTTGGCCAAAAATGTCATGAAACGATCAACACCCCCCTGGGGGTCCAGGGGAATGTAGAGGAAGCTGAAAGGGTCTGCGGGATCTTCTCGCACACCGCTGAGCAGGTACATGCGGCCATCCCGCTCAAAGGGCTGCTGGAAGTTACGGTAAAACCGGCCCGCGCCGCTGCTGTCCCGAATCACATACTCAAAGCTTGGTCCCATGTCGATGCTTTGGCGCACCCCATGCTCTTCAATCAGGGTCAGGTTGGTGTCGCTAAAATCGGTGAATTCCACCCGCAACCGGCTGCCATCCTCGGCAGTCTGGGAATAGGTGCCAAAGATCCGGGCCGGCAGGGGCAGGGGCCGGTCAGCGCCCCGTCCCAGGGGGTACATACTCAGACCAAGACGGGAACCGCCGTCCCGGAAGCTGGCCTGGTAGAGGGTGTAGCCCCGGTAGGTCAGGGGGTGATTCACACTGATGGTATGGGCCAGAGGTTCGTCCAGCATGTCGTCATGGATCACCAGGTCGGTCTCAAACGCCCGCTCCTGGCCGGTGGCATGACGTTCCACCCGAAATGCCTTGACCTCGATGTAAAAAGGCAATTCCTGGACCACATAGCCGTTGCGTATGGTGATGAACGCCACATCCGCCCGTTGCCCCTCGGGGATCTCCACCGAGCCACGAAAGGAAGGATTGGCAGGAGAGACCCGACTCTGCTCGGGAATCTCGGACACAGGCACCTGGCGGGTCTCGATCTCCAGTTGCCCGGTAAACTCCGCCAGCATCAACGGCAGGCGTCCGTCTATCAGGCCACCGACACAGATGACCACGATGGCCACATGGGTGAAGAAATAACCCAGCCGGCCAGCACTGCCCCGCATGGCGGACAGCACCTGATGATCGCCATGATCTGCCTGGCGTACCCGATAGCCCCGGGCGCGGAACACCGCTTCGGCTCGGGCCATGAGGGGTGCTGGTGCTTCGGTGTGCAGGTTTCGCTGCACATTGTGCTGGAAGCTGCGCAGGGATTTTTCCTTCACCCCCAGCCGGAACTGGTTCATGTCCCGGATCATGGCCGGGGTGCTGCGATACACGCAGACACTGGTGGAAATCACCAAAAAGACGAGAATGAGCAGATACCAGGCTGCAGAATACACATGGTAAAGCCCCAGGGTGCGAAACAACTCGTGCCAGAAGGGACCATAGTCCAGCAGATAGGTGGTGTAGGGCTGGTTCTGTTGCAGGACGGTACCGACAATGGACGCCACAGCCAGGGCCACCAGCAAGGTGATGGCCAGGCCCATGGACCCAAGAAACCCCATCAGGACGGCAAAGGTGGAGCGTCGGCCAGGCGGCGGGTCAGAGGGCGTGCTGCTCATGATCTCACGGGTGTCGGAAGAAGATGGTGGCCTGTTTGACCCCGAAACCGGCACAAGTTCTACCGAGGGGCATGAAGACCACAAAATCGGCAGGTCTTTTGTCCTGGATCAAGTATTCCGGGCACCAGAACCCCACCGGCGATGGAAAAAAAGGGTGGCCCGTGGGCCACCCTTGGGTGCAGGATGCCAGGCTGTCTTACCTGGGCGGCAGGGTCGCGATGAACTCGGCCACGGCAGACATTTCTTCGTCGGTCATGCGGCCAGCCACGTTGCGCATCATCCGGGCAGGGTCATTGGCACGCAGGCCGTCGCGGAACTGCTGGAGCTGATCCAGGGTGTATACCCCGTGCTGGGCCGCCACACTGGGGAACACAGCGGCAGGGTTACCCTTGCCAGTGGGGCCATGACAGGCCACACAGGCGGCCACGCCACTGGCGGCGTTGCCGCCAAAGTAGATCTGACGCCCCAGGGCCAGTTTTTCCGCGCTGGCGCTGGTACGGCCCGGCGTGGCGGTCTGGCTGGCGAAATAGGCGGCCAGATGGGGCAGGTCTTCTTCCTCCAGGACAGCCACCTGGGGATTCATCAAGGCATGGCTGCGACGGCCTGCCTTGTAGTCTTGCAACTGCTTGAGCAGATAGGCCTCATCCTTGCCGGCAATCTTCGGCCATGCGGGCACTACGCTGTTACCGTCAGCCTGGTGACAGGCGACACAGGGACTGGATAATTCCTTGCCGCGCACCGGGTCACCGGGCTCGGCCAGTGTCGATGCCGACATGCTCATACCCAGTGTGGCGACGGCGATAAGGACAAGTTTTTTCATTGTGGGTTGACTCCTGAACCTGAAACAATAAGCGCTTCGTTGGTAACCTGACACTGACTCGCGCGTCGGGCGCAGCCTCAAAATAGCCGCAATGTATATCATACTAATCCGACCGTCGCAAAACGCCGACGAAGGTCAACCCGACACCACAACACAGCGAGTCCATAGCCTTGATAAACCCGGCTTACCACCAGGCGGAATTTCTCATCAGTGCCGCTACCCTCAAGGGTCTCCCCCCGGAACAGGGCCGTGAAGTGGCCTTTGCTGGCCGCTCCAATGCTGGCAAATCCAGTGCCATCAATACCTTGTGCCGGCAGCGGGCGCTGGCTCGAACCAGCAAGACACCGGGTCGGACCCAGTTGATCAACTTCTTCGCCCTGGACGATACCCGTCGGCTGGTGGATCTGCCAGGCTACGGCTACGCCAAGGTGCCGGAAGCCATGCGGCGACGCTGGGGACAATTGATGTCAGCCTATCTGGCCCAGCGGGCCTGTCTGCGGGGGCTGGTGCTGGTGATGGACATTCGCCATCCCCTGACCCCCCACGACTGGCAGATGATCGGCTGGGCCCATGCCCGGCAACTGCCTTTGCATGTGTTGCTGACCAAATCCGACAAACTCAAGCGGGGGCCGATGATGGATACGGTGCGGCGGGTCGCCCGGGCCCTGGGTGATGACGGGGTGACCGCCACGGTACAGCCGTTTTCAGCCCTCAAAAAACAGGGTGTGGAGGATGTCCACGGGGTGCTGGATTGCTGGCTGTTCGACGATACCGACGGGGCTGCCGATGGCGGGGGATAAGGGCACATAAAAAAGCCCCGGACGCCTTGGGGGTCGGCGTGAACCGGGGCAGTATTCGGCTCGACTTGGGGGAGTTCGAGCCATCCCGCTCAGGGAGGTCAGCGGGAAGCGCCGGGCTGCAGCGCTTACGGGGTAGGACAACAGAACGGTTCCAGGGTTCAATATCCGGTGTCCTGGCCATGGGCGGCGTCCCAGTTCTCCCCCACCCCCACGTCCACCAGCAGAGGCACATCCAGTTCGGCGGCCCCGCACATCAGCGCAGTGATCCGCTCCCGGGCCGCTGCCACCTGGTGTGTATCCACCTCGAACACCAGTTCATCATGCACCTGCATGATCATGGTGACGCCGGGGGATGTGGTCTGAATCCACTCATCCACCGCCAGCATGGCCCGCTTGATGATATCGGCAGCCGTGCCCTGCATGGGCGCATTGATGGCCAACCGCTCCGCCTGGGCACGCACCTGGGCATTGCGGGCGCGGATCTCTGGCAGATAAAGACGCCGCCCGAACAGGGTATCCACATATCCCTGCTCCCGGGCCTGGGTCCGGGTGCCGTCCATGTAGGCCTTCACCCCCGGATAGCGGGCAAAATAACGATCCACATAGTCCTGGGCGCCACTGCGGTCAATCCCCAGCTGTCGCGCCAGTCCGAAGGCCGACATGCCATAGATCAGACCAAAATTGATGGCCTTGGCCGCCCGTCGCTGTTGGGTGGTGACGGCCTCTGCCTCCACCTGGAAAACCTCAGCCGCCGTGGTCCGATGGATGTCCTGTCCATCGGCAAAGGCCTGCAGCAGTCCCGGATCGCCAGACAGATGGGCCATGATGCGCAATTCGATCTGGGAATAGTCTGCTGCCAGGATCTGGCGTCCCTGGGGGGCAATGAACGCCTGGCGGATACGGCGGCCCTCCGGGGTGCGGATGGGAATGTTTTGCAGATTGGGCCCGGAGGAAGACAGCCGTCCGGTAGAGGTGACCGCCTGATGATAGGAGGTATGCACCCGACCTGTCTCCCGATTGATCCGTTCCGGCAGCGTGTCTGTATAGGTGGATTTGAGCTTGGACAGTCCGCGATGGGCCAGGATCAGCCGTGGCAACGGATAGTCCAGGGCCAGTTGTTCCAGTACATCCTCGGCGGTAGAGGGCTGACCCTTGGGCGTCTTGCGGATCACGGGCAATTGCTGACGCTGGAACAGGATGTCCTGAATCTGTTTGGGTGACCCCAGATTGAAGGTGCAACCCGCCAGCCCATGGGCCTCCTGTTCGATCTGATGCATGCGCTCGGCCAGTTCATGGCTCTGGGTGAACAGTAACTCCGGGTCTACCTGCACCCCGGCACGCTCCATTCGGGAAAGTACCGGCACCAGAGGCATTTCCAGGGTATCGTAGATCTGTCGCTGCTCCTTCAGACTCTGGAGTTGAGGCCAGATACGCCGGTGCAGCTGCAGGGTGATGTCTGCATCCTCGGCTGCATAGGGGGCAGCCTTGTCCAGCTGTACCTGGGAGAAAGGAATCTGCCTGGCGCCTTTGCCGGCCACATCTTCGTAGCGGGTGGTCTTTACGCCCAGGTAGCGCTGGGCCAGGCTGTCCATGTCATGACGCCCGGCGGTACTGTTGAGCACATAGGAAGCCAGCATGGTGTCATGGGTGATGCCCTGCAACTCGATGCCGTGGTTGAGCAGGACGTTGCGATCATATTTCAGATGATGTCCCAGCTTGGGGCGATTGGGGTCTTCCAGCAGGGGGCGCAGTTTCTCCAGGGTTGCGTCCAGGGGCAGTTGCGCCGGGGCGTCAGCATAATCGTGGGCCAGGGGCAGATAGGCTGCCTCATGGGGTGACACGCTAAAGGACAGTCCCACCAGCCGGGCCTGCATGTCGTCCAGGCTGGTGGTCTCGGTATCAAGGGCAAACAGGGGCGCTTCGGTCAATCGGTCTATCCACTGGTCCAGTTGCTCCGGGTCCATCAGGATGTCGTAACGCGCCTCGGTTGCCGTGGGGGCAGATTCATCCTCTTCCAGTTCCGCCAGCCATGAATGAAACTCCAGACGGGTCAGCAATTCCCTTAACCGCGCCCTGTCTGTCTCCTGAACCTGCAGATCCCCGGGGCCTCGGTCCAGCGCCACATCACGGCGTACCGTAACCAGCGCCCTGGATCGGGGTAACCAGGCCAGGGCAGCGCGCAGATTATCCCCCACCTTGCCCTTGATCTCGTCGGCCCTGGCCATGATCTCATCCAGGCTGCCATAGGCCTTGAGCCATTTGACTGCCGTTTTTGGACCCACCTTGTTCACGCCAGGAATATTGTCTGACGTGTCTCCCATCAGGGTCAGATAATCCACAATGCCTGCCGGGGGCACACCAAATTTCTTCTCCACACCGGCTTCGTCCAGCACCGTACCGTTCATGGTGTCCACCAGGGTCACGTCCGGCCCCACCAATTGGGCCAGATCCTTGTCGCCGGTGGCAATGATCACCGCCATCTGTGCCTGGCGGGCCTGATGGGTCAGGGTGGCGATGACATCATCGGCTTCCACGCCACCCACCACCAGCACCGGAATGCCCATGACCTGGATCAGTTCGTGCAAGGGGGGAATCTGGGCCGCCAGTTCATCCGGCATGGGTGGCCGCTGGGCCTTGTACTGGGCATAAAGCGCATTGCGGAAGGTTTTACCCCTGGCATCGAAGATCACCGCCATGTCGCGGGGTTGATATTCCCCCATCAGCTTGCGCAACATGCCGGCCACGCCATAGATTGCCCCGGTGGGTTCACCCCGGGAGTTGGTCAGGGAAGGCAGGGCATGGAAGGCGCGGTAGAGGAAGGAGGATCCATCCACCAGGATCAGGGGAGAAGTCTTGTTCACCGGGCGGCTCTCGACAGGGGACCAGGGCAGGAGCGAAAGGGTACCTGGGTGCAAAGGATCAGGCCACTGGCTATTGACCGTCCGTGGGGATAGTCTTGTGCGGATACACCATCTTCCGGCGGTTGCAATACCGCAGCCCCAATTCCTCCCGCGATTGAAATTGCGGGTTTTCTTGCGGAGGTTCCATGAAGTTTGAGACCCAGGCCATTCACGCCGGCTTTAGCCCCGATCCCACCACCAAGGCCGTGGCGGTGCCCATCTATCAGACCACGTCCTATGCCTTTGATGATACCCAGCATGGGGCCGACCTGTTCGACCTGAAGGTGGCTGGAAATATCTATACCCGCATCATGAATCCCACCAATGATGTGCTGGAAAAACGCCTGGCTGCCCTGGAAGGCGGCGTGGGCGCCCTGGCCCTGGCCTCGGGCATGGCCGCTGTCACCTATGCCATCATGACCATCGCCGAGGCGGGACATAACATCGTCACCACCAGCACCCTCTACGGTGGTACCTACAACCTGTTCGCCCACACCCTGCCCCGCTATGGCATCGAGGTCCGCTTCGCCGCCCCCGGCGACATTGAAGCCATGACCGCCCTGATGGACGACAACACCCGGGCAGTGTTCTGTGAATCCGTTGGCAACCCGGCGGGTAATGTGGCGGATCTGCAAGCCCTGGCGGATATGGCCCATGCCCACGGGGTACCGCTGATTGTGGACAATACCGTACCCACACCCTACCTGTGCCGCCCCTTCGACCACGGTGCCGATATTGTGGTCCATGCCCTGACCAAGTACATGGGGGGACACGGCACCACCGTGGCTGGCGCCATTGTGGATTCGGGCAAATTTCCCTGGGCAGAACATAAGGATCGGTTCATCCGTCTGTGCGAGCCGGACCCGTCCTACCATGGGGTGGTCTATACCGAGGCTTTTGGCGCCGCCGCCTATATCGGTCGCGCCCGGGTGGTCCCCCTGCGCAACATGGGCGCCGCCCTGTCCCCGTTCAACAGCTTCATGATCCTGCAGGGTATCGAAACCCTGGCGGTCCGCATGGACCGGCATTGCGAGAATGCCATGACGGTGGCCCGCTTCCTCAAGGATCACCCCCAGGTAAGCTGGGTGCGCTTTGCCGGCCTGGATGATCACCCGGATCACGCCCTGGCACAAAAGTACATGAATGGCCGCGCCGCCAGCATCCTGTCTTTTGGTATCCAGGGTGGCCGTGAGGCGGGTGCCCGCTTTATCGATGCCCTGAACCTGGCCGTGCGTCTGGTGAATATCGGCGATACCAAGACCCTGGCCTGCCATCCAGCCACCACCACCCACCGTCAGTTGTCACCGGAGGAACTGCACAAGGCCGGGGTTGCCGAGGACATGGTCCGGCTGTCCATTGGCATCGAGCATGTGGATGATATCCTTGCAGATCTGGATCAGGCGCTGGTGGCGGCCCGCTAAAAAGCATTCATTTGCTGTACTCAGGAACATATTTCATGCCTGACAACACCATTTCTGCGCCATTACTGGCCAGTTTTTCCCCTTTGAAGGAGCTGTCCGACAAGGCCAGGGAGAATCTGGCCGGTAAATCCATCCGGATTCACCTCAAGGCCGGTACGCAACTGACGGCCACACAGGAAAACCGCTGGTTGCTCTATGTGCTGGAAGGGCGGGTCACTCTGGCTGCCGGGGATCAGACCACAGAGATCACAGCAGACAGTCCCAGGGCCAAACAGCCGCTGTTCACGGGGCAGAATCTGCGGGAGCTGGCTGTCTGTGCCGTCCCAAGTGCTCTGTTGCGGGTCGACCGCAATATGTACGAGTCCCTCACCCGGCAGCAGTGGAGTGACAATGTGGAGGTGGAGGAAACCTTCCTCTCCCCCCAGGAAAGCGCCATTTTCACCAAAATCTATCAGCAGATCTTAACCAGTCAACTGGATCTGCCGACCCTGCCGGAAATTGCCATCCGTATTCAGGGGGCCATGAATGACCCTGAAACCGACGTGCATCAACTGTCCCGGATCATTCAGCTTGATGTGGCAGTAACCGGCAGTCTGATCAAGGCTGCCAACAGTGCCTTGCATGGTGGCTCCAGCCCGGTGGGGAGCGTCCGTGATGCGGTCATCCGGCTGGGGTTTGATGTCACCCGACAGCGGGTGCTCACCATCGCCATGCGTCAGGTCTTCAGGACCAATGTCCCCATGCTCAGGCAGCGGATGAAAAGCCTGTGGGACCGCAGTGTCCATGTCTCTGCCCTGAGCTATATCCTGGCCCGCCATCACCCCCGCTTCGATCCTGAGCACGCCATGCTGGCGGGTTTGTTGCATCAGGTGGGCATGGTGCCCCTGCTGGATCATGTGGGCCGGAATTATCCGGATATCGACGCCTCGGAGCTGGATAATATCCTGACCCGCCTGCATCCTGTGGTGGGTGAACTGGTGATCAATTACTGGGGATTGGGGGCGGATATTTGTCAGATCGTGCGGGAATGGGGCCAGTGGGACAGAAAAACCCAGGACATCCCGGATTATTGCGATGTGGTCATGGTGGCTGAACTGTATCGCCATGCCCATGATCCGGATGGGCAACGGGACCGCTATCCCCGTTATGACCAGATTCCCGCCTATCACCGTTTGGGTTTGCCGGCGCCCGATGATGACATGAAAATTGATCTGTTTCGGGAATCCGAGGAGGAAATCATCCAGATCATGAATGTCCTCAAGGGGGGCAACTGATGACCACCCCTCCCCAGCGCCCGGTTCAGGGTGAAAAGCTGCGGGCCGCCGACAAGGTGGCCCGCATCCCGGTCAAGGTGGCCCCCACCGTGCAAGTCCAGCGCAAGCCGCCGTGGATTCGTGCCCGTGCCCAGGGCAGCCCGGAAGTTCAACGCCTCAAGCGGGTGCTGCGGGACAGTCACCTGCACACCGTCTGCGAAGAAGCCGCCTGCCCCAATCTGGGAGAATGTTTTGGCCACGGCACCGCCACGTTCATCATCATGGGTGACATCTGCACCCGGCGTTGTCCTTTTTGCGACGTGGCCCATGGCCGCCCCAATCCCCTGGACCCGCAAGAACCCGAGAACCTGGCCCGCACGGTGCAAGCCATGGGCCTGCGCTACGTGGTCATCACCTCGGTGGACCGGGACGACCTGCGGGATGGCGGCGCCGCCCATTTCGTTGACTGCATCCGCCAGACCCGCGCCCTGTGCCCGGAGATCCGCATCGAGATCCTGGTGCCGGACTTTCGCGGTCGCATGGAGATCGCCCTGGAAATCCTGGATCAGGCCCCGCCGGACGTCTTCAACCACAACATGGAGACCGTTCCACGGCTGTATCGGCAGGCCCGTCCCGGCGCCGACTATGGCTGGTCCCTGGCCCTGCTCAAGGCTTTCAAGGCCCGGCACCCGGACATCCCCACCAAGTCGGGACTCATGCTGGGTCTGGGGGAAACGTCGGCGGAAGTGGAGGCCGCGCTCAGGGATCTTAGGGACCATGACTGCGAGATGCTGACCCTGGGCCAGTACCTGCAACCTTCCCGGCACCATCTGCCGGTGAGCCGGTTCGTCACCCCGGAGGAATTCGAGCGTCTGGCCCAGGTGGCCTACGGGCTGGGCTTCTCTCAGGTGGCCAGCGGCCCCATGGTGCGCTCCTCCTACCATGCGGACCAGCAGGCAGCCGCCTATGGCCTGGACGCCGGCGCCCGGGAACCCGCCGGTCATGGATGACCCGATCCTGCTGCGCTACAGTCGCCAGATCCTGTTGCCCCAGGTGGGCTACGAGGGTCAGGAACGGCTGGGGCAGTCCCATGCCCTGATCATCGGCCTGGGGGGGCTGGGCAGTCCCGTGGCCCTGTACCTGGCCGCCGCCGGCGTGGGCCGGCTCACCCTGGTGGACTTCGACCGGGTGGATCTGTCCAACCTGCAGCGCCAGATCATCCATCGTACCGACCGCATCGGTCGGCCCAAGGTGACCTCGGCCGAGGAATCCATTGCCGGGATCAACCCCCTGGTGCAGGTGACCTGCATCGATCAGGCCCTGACAGGGGATGCCCTGGCCCGGGCCATGGCCGATGTGGACGTGGTGCTGGACTGTTGCGACAACTTCGCCACCCGCTTTGCGGTCAACCGGGCCTGTGTGGCCACGGGTACCCCGCTGGTATCGGCGGCGGTGATCCGGCTGGAGGGGCAGCTGTCGGTATTCGAGCCCCGGGTGGCGGACAGCCCCTGCTATCACTGTCTCTACGGAGAAGGCGAGGAGACCGCCGAGACCTGCAGCCGCAACGGAATCCTGGCCAGTCTGCCGGGAGTGATGGGAACGCTGCAGGCCACCGAGGCCCTGAAACTGCTGCTGGGTCTGCCCACGGTTCGGGGGCGGCTGCTGCTGCTGGATGCCCTGGCGATGGAATGGCGCAGCATCCGGGTGAAAAAAGACCCCGGCTGCACCGTCTGCGGCGGGGGGTAAGCAGGGAACTACCGGGTTCTCCCCCCTCCCCAGGGGGAGAGGGGATTGAATGGGTCAGGACAGCTTCTGCTTGAGCAGATCGTTCACCTGGGCGGGGTTGGCCTTGCCGCCGGTGCGCTTCATCACCTGACCGACGAAGAAGCCGAACAGCTTGTCCTTGCCGCTACGGTACTGCTCCAGCTGGGAAGGATTGTCGGCAATCACCTGATCGATCACTTGCTCGATGGCACCGGTATCGGTGATCTGCTTGAGCCCCTTGCCCTCGATCACTTGATCCGCATCGCCTTCACCGGCCCACATGGCCTCGAAGACCTCCTTGGCGATCTTGCCAGAGATGGTGTTGTCCTGGATGCGTCGCAGTAGTCCCCCCAGGGCCTCGGCGGAGACGGGGCTGTCGGTGATCTCCCGGCTTTCCCGGTTGAGGGCGCCGGTCAGCTCCCCCATCACCCAGTTGGCCGCCAGCTTGGCCTGACCTTCCACGGCAGCCGCCACCTGTTCGAAGTATTCGGCCATTTCCCGGCTGGCGGTGAGTACGCCGGCATCATAGGCGGACAGGCCGTGATCGTTCATGAAACGGTGCTTTTTCTCGTCCGGCAACTCCGGCAGGGAACCCCGGACCTGTTCGATGAAGGCGGGCTCGATGTCCAGGGGCAACAGATCGGGATCGGGGAAATAGCGATAGTCATTGGCCTCCTCCTTGGAACGCATGGAGCGGGTTTCCCCCTTGTCCGGGTCGAACAGGCGGGTCTCCTGCACCACCGCGCCACCGCCTTCCAGGATGTCGATCTGACGCTCCACCTCGAAGTGAATGGCCCGCTCCAGGAACCGGAAGGAGTTGAGGTTCTTGATCTCGGTCCGGGTGCCGAACTTCTCGGTGCCCTTGCGGCGCACGGACACATTGGCATCACAACGGAAGGAGCCTTCCTGCATGTTGCCGTCACAGATCTCCAGATAACGCACCAGGGCGTGGATCTTCTTCATGTAGGCCACCGCTTCGCGGGCGGA
Source organism: Ectothiorhodospira magna (assembly GCF_900110965.1). Taxonomy (GTDB): domain Bacteria; phylum Pseudomonadota; class Gammaproteobacteria; order Ectothiorhodospirales; family Ectothiorhodospiraceae; genus Ectothiorhodospira; species Ectothiorhodospira magna. The sequence goes on along the minus strand of NZ_FOFO01000016.1, from coordinate 54,731 downwards.
GCGCATGTCCGGCTCGGAGACGATCTCCAGCAAGGGGGTGCCGGCACGGTTCAGGTCCACCCCGGTCATGCCGTGGTAATCCTCGTGCAGACTCTTGCCCGCGTCTTCTTCCAGGTGAGCCCGGGTGACACCGATGGTACGGGTCTGGCCGTCTTCCAACTCGATGTCCACCTGCCCACGCCCCACCACGGGCAGCTCATACTGGGAGATCTGATACCCCTTGGGCAGGTCCGGATAGAAGTAATTCTTGCGGGCGAAGATTGAGCGGGGCGCAATGGGCGCACCGATGGCCAGGCCGAACTTGACGGCCATGCGCACCGCTTCCCGGTTCAGCACCGGCAGCACGCCGGGCAGCCCCAGGTCCACCGCGCAGGCCTGGGTGTTGGGCTCGGCGCCGTAGGCGGTGGAAGCGCCGGAAAAGATCTTGGATTGCGTGGACAGCTGGGCGTGGATTTCCAGCCCGATGACCGTTTCCCATTCCATCATTATTCAGACCCCAGGTCTCAACAGTTATTCAAAGCCCGCGGGGGCCATCTGATGCCACTCGGTGCCCCGCTGGTACTGGTGGGCCACGCCCAGCAGGCGAGCTTCGTCGAAATAGTTGCCGATCAACTGCATGCCCACGGGCAGTCCCTCGGAAAAACCGGCGGGCAGGGACATGGCCGGCAGTCCGGCCAGATTGACCGCGATGGTGTAGATGTCCGACAGGTACATGGTCACCGGGTCGGCGGTCTTCTCCCCCAGGCGGAAGGCCGTGGTCGGGGTGGTGGGCGCCAGGATCACATCCACCTGCCCGAAGGCCTGGCGAAAATCGTCGGCGATCAGGCGACGGATCTTCTGGGCCTTGAGGTAATAGGCATCGAAATACCCGGCCGAGAGGGCATAGGTACCCACCATGATGCGGCGCTGCACCTCGGGTCCGAAGCCTTCCCCCCGGGAGCGCATGTAGAGGTCCATCAGGTCCTTGGGGTCCTCGCAGCGGTAACCGTAGCGAACGCCGTCAAAACGGGCCAGGTTGGAAGAACACTCCGCCGGCGCCACCACATAGTAAACCGGCACCGACAGACCGGAATGGGGCAACGCCACTTCGACGAAGTCGGCCCCCAGCTTCTTGTAGAAATCAATGGCCTCATCGATCACCCGGGCCACGCCCGGGTCCATGCCCTCGCCGAAGAACTCCCGCGGCAGGCCGATCTTCAGGCCCTTGAGGGTGGTATTGAGGCGGGCATTGAAGTCTTCCGCCGGGCGCTCCAGGCTGGTGGAATCCCGCTCGTCGAAACCGGCCATGACGTTGAGCATCAGGCCGCAGTCCTCGGCGGTACGGGCCATGGGGCCGCCCTGGTCCAGACTGGAGGCAAAGGCGATCATGCCCCAGCGGGAGACCCGTCCGTAGGTGGGCTTGAGGCCGGTAATGCCGGTCAGGGCCGCCGGCTGGCGGATGGAGCCGCCGGTATCGGTCCCCGTCGCCCCCGGGGCGAGGCGGGCCGCCACCGCGGCGGCGGAACCCCCGGAGGAGCCACCGGGCACCCGCTGGGTGTCCCAGGGATTGTTCACCGGACCGTAGTCACTGGTCTCGTTGGAAGACCCCATGGCGAACTCGTCCATGTTGGTCTTGCCCAGCACCGGGCAGCCGACGGCCTTGAAGCGCTCCACCACCCCCGCATCGTAGGGGGAGATGAAGTTGTCCAGCATGCGGGAGGCGCAGGAGGTGCGCACGCCCTCGGTGCAGAAGATGTCCTTGTGAACAATGGGCACGCCGGTCAGCGGTCCGGCCTCGCCCCTGGCCCGGGCGGCGTCGGCGGCACGGGCTGTCTCCAGGGCCTGCTCCCCGGTGACGGTGATCAGGCTGTTGAGCCGATGATCCAGGGATTCGATGCGCCGCAGAAAGTGCTCGGTGAGTTCAACACTGGATACTTTGCCGTCCCCGAGGGCGGCGGCAAGTTCAGCGAGGGTCTTGTGGTGCATGGGAAATTCCGTGTTTGAAGGCCGTTGGGCGGTTCAGGCTCACTGCACAGCGGGCGGCCATCGGATCATTCGATGACCCTGGGGACCAGGTAGAGGCCGTCCTCCACTGCCGGAGCAATATCCTGAAAATGCGCCCGCTGGTCCGTCTCGGTGGGGACATCGGCACGCAGGCGCTGGGACAGTTCCAGGGGATGGGCCATGGGCTCTACGCCCTCGGTATCCACACCGTCCATCTGTTCCACAAAATCCAGAATGTCCGACAGGGTACGGGCGTAGGTGTCCAGCGCCTGCGCTTCCACGCCCAGGCGGGCCAGGTGAGCGATCTTCTGGACCTGTTCTTGTGACAGGGACATGACGGACTCCGGAATGTTTCCGTTGTTTAGGGCCAAACTGCGTAAAGTAGCACAGTCTGCGCCTTGCCCAAAGCCTCCTCTGGTTGATAGAGTAGCGCCTTTCGCAGGCGACGCCCAAAAACCATCATGCTCAGCCGCATACTCGGTCTCCTTTCCAACGACATCTCCATTGATCTTGGTACCGCCAACACGCTGATTTACATGCGTGGCAAGGGTATTGTGCTCAACGAACCTTCTGTGGTGGCCATCCGTCAGGATCGGGGTCCTGGTGGTCCTCGCTCCATTGAGGCGGTGGGGATCGCGGCCAAAAAAATGATTGGTCGAACGCCGGAGAACATTCAGGCCATCCGCCCCATGAAGGATGGGGTGATCGCCGATTTCACCACCACCGAAAAGATGCTGCAGCATTTTATTCGGCGGGTACACAGCAATCGCCTGTTTCGTCCCAGTCCCCGGGTGCTGGTGTGCGTACCCTGTGGCGCCACCCAGGTGGAACGACGGGCCATCCGTGAATCCGCCGCCGGCGCCGGCGCCCGCAAGGTGTATCTGATGGAGGAACCCATGGCCGCCGCCATTGGTTCCGGTATTCCGGTAGACGAGGCCCGTGGTTCCATGGTGCTGGATATCGGCGGTGGTACTTCCGAAGTGGCGGTCATGTCCCTCAACGGCATCGTGTATTCCGCTTCCGTGCGCATCGGCGGAGACACCTTCGATGATGCCATCATTTCCTATGTGCGCCGCAACTACGGCATCCTCATCGGTGAGGCCACCGCCGAACGCATCAAGCACGAAATCGGCTCCGCCTATCCGGGCAAGGAACTGCTGGAGATCGAGATCAAGGGCCGTAATTTGGCCGAAGGGGTGCCCCGGGCATTTACCCTTAACAGCAACGAAATCCTCGAATCCCTGCAGGAGCCTCTGCACGGCATCGTCAGTGCCGTGCGCACGGCACTGGAACAGACCCCGCCGGAACTGGGTTCCGACGTGGCGGAACGGGGCATCGTGCTCACCGGTGGCGGCGCCCTGCTGAGGGATCTGGACCGGCTGCTGATGGAAGAAACCGGTATCCCGGTGCTGGTGGCTGACGATCCACTGACTTGCGTCGCCCGGGGTGGCGGCAAGGTACTGGAGATGCTGGATAGTCAAGGTACGGATTTTCTATCCGTGGAATAACACCCGCCTCATCCGCCGACCCGCATTGTCTCTCGGCATATCCCACCTTCTGTCCGGCCAGGGTCGGCATTCGTTTCTGCAGGAGGGTCTGCCATCAAACAGCCGCTCTTCAATCTGGGGCCTTCTCCCGCTTTCCGGCTGGCGTTGTGTGTGGTGTTGTCCCTGGTGCTCATGACCCTGGACCATCGCCATCACCATCTGCAACAGGTCAAATCCACCCTGGCGCTGCTGGTGTATCCGATTCAGTATCTGGCGGATTTACCCGTGCGGGGGGGATATTGGGTGGTGGAGCAGTTTTCCAGCCATCAATCCCTGATCGCAGAAAACCGCCAACTGCGGGAAGAGCAACTGAAATTACGCGGTCTGCTGTTGCGCTTTGAAGCCCTGGAAACAGAAAATGAACGACTGCGGGCCTTGCTGGATACCTCTTCCCGCTTACGGGAACAGGTGGTGATTGCTGAATTGCTGGCGGTGGATCTGGACCCTTTTCGCCAGCAGATTCTGGTGAACAAGGGACGGATTCACGGTGTCTATCCGGGGCAACCGGTGATCAACGCTGTCGGCGTGGTAGGACAGGTACTGGAAGTGAATACCCTGCACAGTGTGGCCTTGTTGATCTCCGACCCCAGCCATGCGCTGCCGGTACAGGTCAATCGTACCGGTCTGCGGACCCTGGCGGTGGGGACTGGCAATCCGGAGCGTCTGTCATTACGGTTTATTCCGCCCAGTGAAGACATTGAACCTGGCGATATCATCAGCACCTCCGGGCTGGGTGGACGCTTTCCTGCCGACTATCCGGTGGCCAGGGTCATTCGGGTCGATCGCCCCTCAGGGGAACCCTTTGCGGTGGTGGATGCCCAACCCATGGCCCATCTGGACCGTTCCAGAGAGGTGCTGCTGCTGTGGCCTGCCGATGGTGGATCAGACCCGCAACAGGAACAGGGTGATACCCACGGCACGGAGCATGGCGATGGATAAACTGCGGGGCCTGCTGCTGGTCATTCCCGTGACCTTGCTGGTGGCTTTTGTACTGACCATCATCCCTTTGCCGGATCAATGGGTGTACTGGCGTCCGGAATGGGTGGCGATGGCAGTGATTTACTGGAGCATGGCCTTGCCCCGGCGGGTGGGTGTGGGCAGTGCCTGGGGATTGGGCCTGTTGCTGGATGTGACCAAGGGTGCCCTGTTGGGTCAGCATGCCCTGGCCATGGCCATGATCGCCTGGATCAGCATTCGGGTCCATCAGCGGGTGCGGGTCTATCCCCTATGGCAACAGGCCATTACGGTGGGCGTCATGGTGGCCCTGTTCAAGCTGATGGTATTGTGGGTCTATGGCATCACCGGACATGGGCCAGGCACCTGGCTGTACTGGGCGCCGGTACTTTCGAGCCTGTTGCTGTGGCCGTTGATTTTCATTCTGCTGCGTGGCGTACGACGGCGCTGGTGTCTGAGCCTGGCTTGACCCAAACGTTCGCCGTGCAGCCAAGATTCCCTTGACTACCAGGAAACCTTGATCAAGCCATGGACCAAGCACGCTTTATCGACACTCCCGAAGCCCTCGAAGCCCTGTGTCAGGCACTGGAACCTTGTACCTGGCTGGCGCTGGATACGGAATTTATCCGGGAAAAAACCTACTACCCCAAGCTCTGCCTGATTCAGGTGGCCACTTTGGATCAGGTGGTCTGTATCGATCCCCTGGCGCTGGATGACCTGACCCCCCTGACTCACCTGTTGCGCCGCCCGGATCTGGTCAAAGTATTTCACGCGGCGGCTCAGGATCTGGAAGTCCTCTACTATCGGGAGGGGTTTATACCCACCCAGGTATTTGATACCCAGGTGGCTGCCGCCCTGTTGGGCTATGGCGATCAAATCGGATACGCCAAGATGGTCCAGGCTGTGCTGGGGGTGTCCCTGGAAAAAGGCCAGTCTCGTACCGACTGGTCCCGACGCCCCCTGGATCCCGAGCAGCTGAATTATGCAGCGGACGATGTGCGCTATCTGGCCCGCGCCTATCCCCTGATCCACGATGCCCTGGAACGCAATGATCGCCTGTCCTGGCTGTGGGAAGATTCCCGGAACCTTTTTAATCCGGTCACACAGTCGACCTGTGAAATGTTGTGGCGCCGCATCCGGGGCATCCATACCCTGCGGGGCAGCCAGTTGGCCATTGTCAAGGAACTGGTCTGCTGGCGGGAGGAGGAGGCCATGCGAACGAACCAGCCCCGTCGCTGGCTGTTGCAGGATGAGGTGATTTTGGACCTGGCCCGCCGCAAGCCGTCCAACATGGCCAGACTGAGCCGAACCCGGGGCCTGCAGGATACGATCCTGCGCCGATACAGCCAGACTTTGCTGGAGCTGGTGCAAAAGGGGGCGCAATGTCCCCGGGATGCCTGGCCCAGCTTACCGCCTCTGATTCAGCTCTCACCGGCCCAGGAAGTTCTGGTGGATGTGGCCATGGGTTTGCTGCGCTATCAGGCGCAGCAACATGGCATCAGTCCGGCGGCCATTGGTAACCGCAGGGATGTGGAAAGTCTGGTTGCCGGCCAGGCCGACTGCATCCTGCTCCAGGGGTGGCGCGCCCGTCTGGCGGGCAATACCCTGCAACAGTGGTTGCAGGGACAACAGGCCATACGGGTCGAGTCTGGACAATTGCACCTAGATTGATTGCTGCTTTAATCCGCCTGGCTGTTCCTGCAGGTGATCTGGGCATGCCAGCCGCGTTAGACTGGGACTCCATTCAAAGCATCAAAGGATCGGCCTTATGCAGATCGGCAGCAACAAGGTAGTCAGCATCGAATACACGCTCACCGACGAGGATGGCCGGGTGATCGACCAGTCTTCCGGGCAGGCACCCTTTGCCTATCTCCACGGTGCCAGAAATATCATTCCTGGGCTGGAGCAGGCTTTGGAAGGCAAGCAGGCCGGTGATGAACTGACGGTCAAGGTGGCGCCCGAACAGGCCTATGGCCCACGGGATGACGGCCTTGTTCATACCCTCAACCGCAGTCAGTTTCAGGGCGTGGATGAACTGGAAGTGGGCATGCAGTTCCATGCCGGTGGCGACAACGGCGGTATGCAGGTGGTCACCATCACTGCCATTGATGGTGACAATGTGGTGATTGATGCCAACCATCCCCTGGCGGGCGTGACCTTGAACTTTCAGGTCAAAATCCATGACGTGCGAGATGCCACCCCGGAGGAGATGGACCACGGCCATGCCCACGGCATCGGTGCCGCCAACGATCACTAGCAGATATTAAGCGGTATTGATCTGGAGGGTGCAGGGAAGCGCCCTCTCTGTACTGGGCACCACAAGCCCCCGGTTTTGGGGTCGTGGGCGGCAATATGCCAAATCGCTAGAACATCCCTGTCCGGCAGATCAGAGAGAAGGTCGGCAGTACAACTGAAAACGCCCGACGACGCGGGCTGAAAAAAAGAAGGAGCTGGAACCCCGTTGCAGGGACTCCAGCTCCAGCAGGGACAGAACGTTTAGGCGTCGATGGTCACATTGACGGCCTGCAGGCCCTTGGGACCCTGCTGAACCTGGTAGTTGACCTTCTGGCCTTCAGCCAGGGTCTTGAAGCCATCGGAGTTGATGGCGGAGTAATGCACGAACACGTCGGCACCACCGTCTGCAGGGGCGATAAAGCCAAAACCCTTCGTTTCATTGAACCACTTAACAGTACCGGTAGACATTGACTAAACCTCAATCTGATCTTTCAAGTTAACTACAGCGCCATGCAGCGGTTCCCGTGCCGACGTTAAACGGACAACCTGTACCACCACACAGAGCCAGTCTATCCGCTTAATGGCTCATATGCTATAGCATCCCGCCCTTCTGATGCCCTCAAATTTTGGCAGACCCTGTGGGGAAAGGGGTATTTTTCCCTATGCATCAATTTGTTGCCGTAATACAGGCCGCCAGAAAAGAGGGCGCTTTGAAGATAAAAAATTTGCCCTCGGCAGGGATTGGACGGGGATTGGTGCTCCGAAAGGCCCTTAACCCACCTTTCGGAGCCGATGCCGGGGGGATCCCATCCTGGAAGCGGGTCAGAGGGGACCGTAGACACCCCGGCTGATATTGCGCAGGCGATTGTTGCGCTTGAGATAGGCCAGGGTCTGGCTGATGTGACGGGTCTCTACGCCCTGGGACTGGAGTTCCTGGCGAAGTGCCTTGGTGGTCATTTCCCCCCGCTCATGGATCAGATCCAGTACCATTTTGCTCAGGCCAACGCCGGATGCGCTTTGGCCTGCGTCACCCTCGTCTCCGTTCCTGCCTTCGCCGGCAGGGCTTTTGCGCCCTGGGGGAACCCGGCCACCCAGGGCCTTGATGTCCCGGTCGATGGCTGCCAGTTCGGCGGTCTGTCGGGCAATCAGGTCTTTGCGCTGGGCTTTTAGTGTTTCCAGTTTTTCCCGGCAGGCCTGTTCGGCCTGTTCATTTTCCTGGGCTTCACGTTGGCGTGCCAGTGCATAGATTTCCGCCGAGGTCATGCCATTGAGAATATCGTTCGTCATTATTTTGCGCGAAAACCCCCATCCTGCAGGGTGGGGAAGGATATCGCGTCCTCCTGTACAGTGTTGTGGGTTGTATGATGAGTGTGAATATGAAGAGGGTAACGGGTGACCCGATGCAAAGACGGGACTCCTGTCCACCGGACCGCATTGAAAGACCTGGCCGAAAAACATCAGGACATTGACCCAGACAGGGGTCAATGTGTTGCATGATGATGGCCTGTTGGGATTGCGGCTTTCTGGATCAGGCTTACCCCAAAATCAAGAGGGGGTTGTTTCTGTACTTTTTTTAACCCGGTTTGAGTATAGTTTGGTCTGGGGGGTCATGGCAATCCATTGAAAATGATACATCCCCCAAAAAAAGTAAATTGCAACCCTCTCACTGACTTTGATGACTGTATCGGCATGCCCCTCACACCGGAACAACAACAGGCCATTCAGAATAAAGCCCGGGAACTGTATGCCCGGGCAGCACGTCTTTATCGGCTGGAAAATACCCCACCCCAGGTTCGCATTGATCTGCGGGGGCGGGCGGCAGGGCAATGGCGAGTCGTGGTGGGCCAGGAATCCTTGCGTTTCAATCCCCATATTTTTGCCCTGGACTGGCGCAATCATTTTCCTGACACCATCGCCCACGAAGTGGCCCACAGCGTGATCTACCGACGTTTTGGTCTGGGAGCCGGGCGACGGCGTCCCCATGGCCCGGAATGGCAGGAAGTGATGATTCAACTGGGATTTGAGCCTCGGGTGACCCATAACACCGATCTGAGCCTGATTCCTGTCCGCCAGACCCGAACCTATTCCTATCGCTGTCACTGCCGGGTGTATGCCCTGGGAGCAAGACGACATCGCAATGCCCAGCAGGGAGAGCGGGTCTATTACTGTCGCCATTGTGGTGACAAACTGCAGTTTGATCCTGATGCAGACGGAACAAGGCCACAGAAAAAATCAGCCTGATGGGAGTGCCCAGTCATAAGGATTGATTCGGTGCGGAACATATTGTCCAGTTAAACTGCGCTGTTCAGGTCGGGGAACAGGTCCGACTTTCCAGGTCTTCCCAGCGGGCATAGGCGGTATTGAGTTCCGCTTCCTTGTCCGCCAGGGCCGACTGCATGGCGGCAATCTCGTCACCGCCGCGCTGATAGAAGGCGGGATCGCCCAGGGTGGCCTGAATCCCCGCCAGTGCCTCTTCCAGGGTCTCGATCCGCTGGGGCAACGCCTCCAGTTCCCGCTGCTCCTTGTAACTGAGTTTCACCGCCCTTGGTGCCGCCGGTTTCGATGCCGGTGCCGGGGCTGCCACTGGCCGGGCCGGCTCGGCGGGCGCCACCCTGGGCGCCGGGCGCTGGCGCAGCCAGTCACTGTAACCGCCCACATACTCCCGGAAACGCCCCTCCCCTTCCCAGGCGATGACGCTGGTGGCCACGTTATCCAGAAAATCCCGGTCATGGCTCACCACCAGCACCGTGCCGTCAAATTCCACCAGGCGGGACTCCAGCATCTCCAGGGTATCCGCATCCAGATCATTGGTGGGTTCGTCGAGCACCAGCACGTTGGCGGGCCGGGTGAACAGCTTGGCCAGCAGCAGGCGGTTGCGTTCGCCTCCGGAAAGGGCCTTCACCGGCTGACGGGCACGGGCCGGCTCGAACAGGAAATCCTGCAACCAGGACAGCACATGGCGACTCTCGCCGCCCACGGTGACCCGGTCACGACCCTCGCCCACATTGTCCACCACGCTGGCCTCCTCATCCAGGGCGGCCCGGTGCTGATCGAAATAGGCCACTTCCAGGTGTGTTCCCTGGCGCACCGTGCCCGCACCGGGCTGCAACTGCCCCAGCAAGAGCCGCAGCAACGTGGTCTTGCCGACGCCGTTGGGGCCGATGATGCCCACCTTGTCACCCCGCAGGATCAGGCTGGAGAAGTCACGGATCACCGGCTTCCCGGCGTAGCTGAAACACAGGTTCTCGGCTTCCACCACGATGCGTCCGGACGGGGCCGCCGACTGGGTCTGCAGACGGGCGGTGCCCAGACGCTCCCGACGTTCGGCCCGTTCCGCCCGCAGGGCCTTGAGGGCACGCACCCGGCCTTCGTTGCGGGTTCGCCGGGCCTTGATCCCCTGGCGGATCCAGACCTCCTCCTGGGCCAGTTTCTTGTCGAACAGGGCGTTCTGGCGTTCCTCCGCCTCCAGGGCCTCGGCCTTGCGCTGCAGGTAGGTGTCATAGTCGCCGGGCCAGCTGGTGAGCCGGCCCCGATCCAGCTCGATGATGCGGGTCGCCAGACGGCGCAGAAAAGCCCGGTCATGGGTGATGAACAGCAGGCTGCCCTCGAACCCCAGCAGGAACCCTTCCAGCCACTGGATCGCATCCACGTCGAGATGGTTGGTGGGTTCGTCCAGCAGCAGAAGATCCGGCGCCGTCACCAAGGCGCGGGCCAGCAGCACGCGGCGCTTGAGCCCGCCGGAAAGACTGTCGAAGGGCGCCTCCCCCCGCAGTTCCAGGCGTGACAGCACCGTCTCCACCCGCTGCTCCAGGGTCCAGCCGCCCACCGCCTCCAGCTCATGCTGGCAACGCTCCAGGGCCTGCAACGCCTGGGAGTCGTCGGGCCGCTCGCCCAGGTCATGCACCAGCCGGTGATAGCGACGCACCAGTTCGCCCACATGGCCCAGCCCGTCGGCCACCACATCGAAGACACTGCCGCCAAGCCCCTCCGGCACCGCCTGCTCCAGCATGGCTACCCTGAGACCGTCCCGGCCCACGATCTCGCCGTCGTCGGCCTGCATGTCACCGGTGATCAGGCGCATGAAGGTGGATTTGCCCACCCCGTTGCGCCCCACCAGACACAGGCGCTCCCCCGGCTCGATGGACAGATCCACGCCGTCCAGCAGGTGATGCTGACCGAAACCGAGCTTGATATTGCGAAAGACGAGCAGAGGCATGGGGCATATCCGATAAAGTAAAATCCCATTGTAACCCAGGGCAGATAGGGGGATCGGGACGGCGAGGATCGCTACTTTGCGGGCGTATCCCGTAAAATGCGGCCTGATCCATTCATCAATGACGGAATCCCCCCTTGAGACTCACGGCCTCCGAATACCGGCACTGGAAGAACAAGTCCATCACCCTGCTGGGCATGTCCGGCGTGGGCAAGACCCGCCTCGCCCACCAGCTCCGCCGCGCCCACTGGTTTCACTACTCCGGGGACTACCGTATCGGCAGCCGCTATCTGGATGAGCCGATCCTGGACAACATCAAGCGCCAGGTGATGCATATTCCCTTTCTCAAGGAACTGCTGCGCTCCGACTCCATCAGCATCGTCAACAACCTGTCGGTGGACAACCTGCAACCGGTCTCCAGCTTTCTTGGCAAGCTGGGCAATCCCGAGCAGGGCGGCCTTTGCCTGAAGGAATTCAAGCGCCGTCAACGTCTGCATCACGATGCCGAAGTGGCCGCCATGCGCGATGTGCCCGAGTTCATCCTCAAGGCCCAGGACATCTATGGTTTCAATCACGTCATCAACGACGCCGGCGGCAGCGTCTGTGAACTGGATGACCCCGGGGTCATGGAATTGCTGGCGGAACACACCCTGATCATCTACATCAAGACCACCGAGGCCAACGAGCAGGAACTGATCCGTCGCGCCGAGGAAAGCCCCAAGCCCCTGTATTACCGGGAAGACTTCCTGGATCGGGAGCTGGCTCGTTATCTGGAAGAAAAGCAGCTGGAATACGTGGCCCAGATGGATCCGGACGATTTTGTGCGCTGGACCTTCCCGCGTCTGTTCCGGGATCGCCTGCCCCGCTACGAGGCCCTGGCCAGGCAGTATGGCTATACCATCAGTTCCGATGCCATCGCCCAAGTCCGCACCGAAGCGGATTTCAACCGTCTGATCGAACAGGCCCTGGACAGCCAGCGCCCGGAGCGCTGACGCCACGGCCCTCGCTCCTTCCCGTCAAACCCGCAGTCAGGACACCCGCCATGCCGCTCGTTGCCCATTCGGAACTGCCCACCTTCTCGCGCCTGAAGCAGGAAGGTCAGACGGTGCTGCCTTCGGACTATGCCCTCAAGCAGGACATCCGCGCCATGCACATCGGGCTGCTGAACATGATGCCCGATGCCGCCCTGGCGGCCACGGAGCGCCAGTTCTGCCGTCTGGTGGGGGAAAGCAACCAGATTGCCCAGTTCTACATCCATCCCTTCACCCTGGACGCCCTGGAACGGGGTCCCCAGGGTCGGGCGCACGTGGCCCGGTACTATGAGCCCCTGGAAAAGATCCAGGAACAGGGGCTGGACGCCCTCATCATCACCGGCGCCAACGTCACCCAGCCGGACCTGTCCCTGGAGCCCTTCTGGGAGCCGCTGGCCCAGGTCATCGACTGGGCCTACGGCAATGTCACCTCCACCCTGTGCTCCTGCCTGGCCACCCATGCGGTGATGCAGTTCCGCTACGGCCAGACCCGCAGCCCGCTGCCCTCAAAATGCTGGGGGGTCTATCCCCACCGGGTGGTGGACCGCACCCACCCCCTGGTGGCCGGGGTCAATACCCGCTTCGACGTGCCCCATTCCCGCTTCAATCACATCTCACGGCAGCAGTTCGAGAGCGCCGGACTCAAGGTGCTGGTGGAAAGCGAGGAGGCCGGGGTGCATCTGGCGGTGAGCGAGGACGAGTTCCGCATCGTCTTCTTCCAGGGGCATCCGGAGTACGACATCATCAGCCTGCTCAAGGAATACAAGCGGGAGGTGGCCCGCTATGCCCGGGGCGAGCGCAAGGACTACCCCCCCTTCGTGGACAATTATTTCTGCCCCCGCAGCCAGGCGATCCTGGAAGAATACCGGGACCGCCTGGACCGGGCCCTGAAACGGGGCACCACACCCCCCGACTTCCCGGAACAGCTCATCTGCGAGCATCTGGACAACACCTGGCACGACACCGCCGAGGCCGTCATCAACAACTGGATGGGCAACGTCTACCAGTACACCCACATCGACCGCAAGAAACCGTTTCGCGACGAGGTGGACCCGGATGATCCGCTGGGGCGGGTGAAGCCCTGAGCCGTAGCCGCTCCCGGCTACGCCGCGCTCACCCGGCCCTGCTCGCGTCCTGAAGCAAGGCCCGGGGTTTTTTTGGATTCTGATCAGTCAGGCAGACCGGCGACGGCACGGCGCAGCACCGTAATCACCGGCTTGCGCCCGGATACCCCCAAATGCCGCGCCACCGTGTCCCAGGGGCGCTGCTGGATCACCCGCATCACCAGGGCATCCCTGTGGTCCTCCGCCAGGGATTTGGTGGACGCCGCCAGGCCGCGCATCACACCGGCATGCAGGGCGGGCAGACAAGCCTCATAGACCCGCCGCCCTTGGGCAAAGGCGGCAATCACCCGGCGATCCTCACCGGACAGGGGCGAAAGCTCCAGGCCCTGGAACAGGCTGGCCGCCAGATCCGGCGCCATCCCCCGCAGGGGATCGGACAACAGCATCGGCAGGGTGCGGCCAAACCCGGCCCGCACCGGGTCCAGCACCCCCTGTCCCTCCGTGGTCAGGGCCTGCAGCACGGTCACCGCCCAGCCCCCGCTGCTCACTTCCGGCTTCACCCCCACCCGCACCGGACAAAAACCCTGCCCGGTCCAGAAACGCAGCAACGGGTCCGTTCCGCCGAAACCGGCCCCGATCAGGTCGATGCCGGCCTCCCGTGCCTCCTCGACCAGGGCCTGCAACAGGGCAGTGCCCAACCCCCGTCCCTGGGCAGCGGGATGGACGGCGATACGCACCACGCGGCGATAGCGCAGCATCCCCCCCGAGGGCGGCATGTGGCCGTAAAGCATCAGGCTCACGGGCAGAAAATGCCCCTGGGGACGACGCTCTCCCGCCCAGACGGACCGGCACAGCCCCACCCCCAGTTCACCTTCATCCGCCAGCAGGGCCACGGCGGCCACCCGCCCCCGGTGCATCAGGCCGACCACCTTCAGGGCCGGGTCATCCAGCATCCGCTGCAGATCCGACGGACGGGTGCGGTAATGGGCCAGGGTCAGCAGACCGAAAATATCTCCAAGCAGGGCCTCGTCCCCGGCCAGTTGCTCGCGGGAAAAGGCTTTGTGCTCACAGGTCACGGGCCGGGCGTCGGTCATGGACGCATCCTCCGCCGCCTCCGCGTCCAGCAGCAGACCGCGGGCCATGAGGGTTTCCAGGGGATCATTGACGGCCCAGCGCACCGGGGTGTTCAGGTACAGGTGATGGGCATCGGGCGCTCTCTGCGCCAGAGTGCGGCGAAAGCGCACGGCAAATCCCTGTCCACTGCCCTCATAGCCGTGGATGGTCCCGGTAAAGACCATGGGGCAGCGGGCCGCCAGGCCAGCACTGAGCCACTGATCCAGCCACTGCACCGGAATCCCCGCAGCCTCGTCCACCAGCATGAGATGAGGCATCGGATCAGGGATGCGGTCGGGAGGACGATACATCAGGGTGGATGCCCCCAGGCGCAACAGCCCCGGTGCCTGTGCTGCATCAGCAGGAAGCAGCCCTTTGGCCTGTTCAAACAATGGCCCCAGGGCCGAGAGGCGGGGCGCCGTGACACCAATATCAATGCCCTGGCCAGCCGATCGGGAGCCGGCCATCAATCCAGCCGCAGCAATCCCCAGAGCCGCCGTCTTGCCACGCCCCCGATCCGCCGTGATCACCAGCACCGGTGTGCTCCGTTTTTCGGCAAGGTCCATGATGGCCTGCACGGCGTGATGCTGATCTTCGGTCAGACAGGGACCCCCAGCCGGATCTGTCGGTGGCCGCTTTTGAGGCATGGGCCATGAGGATACCGCTGTATCCGGCCCTGGGCACAACCCGTTGGCACAGCGCAGGTGCCGTCGGAAACGCTTCAGAAACAGGGAAGCCGGGGATGACGGACTTCCCGGCAGGATCAGCAGCAGGACGCCCCCACCCCGCAGTGCCCCGGAGGCGGCGCCCAGGGCATCGGCGGATAGCCCGGCGGCGGCATCGAAGACCAGGGCATCCAGATCCCGGCCCAGCAGGCTGTCGGCCCGGGACAGGGGCACATGCTCGACCGCCACCGGAGGCCGCCCCCCGACCCAGGCCACCCGACTGCCGGCAGGCAGGGCGGCGCACCACTGGGCAACTCTTGCATCCCCTGAAGCCTCACAGGCTTCCAGGCAAATCAGGTGGCGCAAGGCATGTAGCGACACCCTACCGATTCAGCAGCTTCTCGATCCGGGCAAAGCTCTGTACCGGCCCCTCGGCGGAGATCTCCACCCCCAGCTGACGCCCGATCTGGGTCAGGGAGAACACGCCACGTACCAGTTCCCGGCCATTTTCGAATTCCACCACCAGGCCATGCTGACGCCCGGCCTCCCGCAGGGTGGCGACGATGTCCCCAACCCGGGCCAGCACCACGTCGTAGTGATCAATGGCGCTGATGTCGTTGCGGTGGGTCATCACATGCCTGACCGTCAGTTCACTGTGGGCGATGCGCTGCTCCGATACCGCTTTCACCGGACGTTCCCCCAGGATGTCACGGGCGGTGACCACGCCCTGGATCTGGTCGTCGTCGGAGACCACGATCAGCAGACGCACCCCGGAGTGGATCATCTTCTGCAGCGCGGCATCCATGGCGGTTTCAGCCGAGACGGTGACAGCCTCCACCCGACGAAAGTCCGTCATCACGTCCACCGCCGGGTCTTCCAGGGTGACCCGCTGGGGTAGCCCCTGACGGAAGCGATGCACCACCGCATCGTCGGTGAGGGCATGGGAGGGAACAAGCGTGTATCGAGCCATCAAAACCTCCTGATCATGGGGCGGGAAAACCCGACCTTGTTGTTATGTCGCCTGTCACAGCGAGTCTAGCACGGCCCCGGGATCAGGCATCGAACAGGGCACTCAGCTGAAGACCCGGGTCCGGCGCCCTCATCAGGGCCTCGCCCACCAGGAAGGCATGCACCCCGGCCTGGCGCATCCGGGCCACGTCCTGGGTCGTGTGGATGCCGCTCTCCGTCACCACCAGTCGATTCTTCGGCATCATTGCCAGCAGATCCAGCGTGGTGTCCAGACGGGTTTCAAAGGTCCGCAGGCTGCGATTGTTGATACCGATGATGCAGGCATCCAGGGCCAGGGCACGCTCCAGTTCGGGGGCATCGTGGACCTCCACCAGGACGTTCATGCCCAGGTCATGGGAGAGCTTGAGCAATTCGGACAATTGGGTATCGTCCAGGGCGGACACGATCAGGAGTACGCAGTCGGCCCCCATCGCCCGGGCCTCGTAGACCTGGTAGGGGTCGATGATGAAGTCCTTGCGCAGCACCGGCAGGGCGCAGGCGGCGCGGGCATCTTCCAGATAGGACTCATGCCCCTGGAAGAAATCATGATCCGTCAGCACCGACAGACAGGCGGCACCGTGCCGCGCATAGGTGCGGGCGATGGCCACCGGGTCGAAGTCCTCCCGCAGCAGGCCCTTGCTGGGGCTGGCCTTCTTGATCTCGGCGATCACCGCGGGGCGCCCGGCATTCACCCGATCCTCCAGGGCCCGCAGGAAGGGACGCACCGCCGGCGCGGCGTCCACGCAACGGGCCAGATCCTCCAGGGAGGTCCGGGCGCTGCGCTCTGCCACCTCCTCGCGCTTGCGGGCCAGGATCTTCTTGAGGATATCGGGGGTATCGGTCATGGGGGTTCACGCCTTCAGGGATTGGGAGACACGGGCCAGTTCGTCCATGCGGGCCGCGGCGGCTCCGCTGTCGATCACCTCGCCGGCGCGGCGGATGCCCGCCGCCATGGAGTCCGCCAGGCCCGCCACGTGGATGGCGGCCCCGGCATTGAGCATGACGATGTCACGGGCCGGACCCGGCTCGCCGGCAAAGACCCGGCGGATCAGGGCCAGACTCTCCTCGGCACCCCCCACCCGGATGGCATCCAGGGGGGTGCGCGGCATGCCGAACTGCTCGGGGGCGATGATACGGCGGGTCACCTCGCCGTCGCGCAGTTCCGCCACCCGGGTCGGTGCGCCGATACTGATCTCGTCCAGGCCGTCCTCCGCGTGCACCACCATCACATGCCGGCTGCCCAGCAGCTTGAGTACCTGGGCCAGGGGCTCCAGCCAGTGGGTGCTGAACACCCCCAGCACCTGATTGGGGGCACCGGCGGGATTGGTCAGCGGTCCCAGCACATTGAACAGGGTGCGCACTCCCATCTCCCGGCGGGGACCCACCGCATGCTTCATGGCACCATGGTGCCTGGGAGCAAACAGGAAACCCACGCCCACCTGGTTGATGCACTGGGCCACCTGCTCCGGCCCCAGATCCAGATTGACCCCGGCCGCTTCCAGCACGTCGGCACTGCCGGACTTGCTGGACACGGAGCGGTTGCCGTGCTTGGCCACCCGCCCGCCGGCGGCCGCCACCACGAAGGCGGAGGCGGTGGAGATGTTGAAGCTGCCGGAGGCATCCCCCCCGGTGCCGCAGGTATCCACCAGATGCCCGGCCTCCACCTCCACCCGGGTGGCCAGTTCCCGCATCACCGAGGCGGCGGCGGCCACTTCATCCACCGTCTCCCCCTTCATGCGCAGACCCACCAGGAAGCCGCCGATCTGGGCCGGGGTGGCCTCGCCGGTCATGATCTGGCGCATCACGTGGACCATCTCGGGTCCGCTGAGATCACGCTGTTCGGTGACTGCGCGAATGGCTTCCTGCATGTTCATGATATGGCCCGCCCCCTGTCGTCGTGTGTGATCGGATTGTTGCGGCCGCCCGGAGAGGGGTCAACCCTCGGCGGGGCCTCCAGGAAATTCCTCAGCAGGTCGTGGCCATGTTGGGTGAGGATGGATTCCGGGTGGAACTGGACGCCCTCCACGTCCAGGGTGCGATGACGCACCCCCATGATCTCGTCCAGGGTCCCGTCCGGGGTCTCGGTCCAGGCGGTGACCTCCAGACAGTCCGGCAGGGAGGACTTCTCGATCACCAGGGAGTGGTAGCGGGTGGCCTCGAAGGGATCGGTCAGACCCCGGAACACCCCCATGTCCTTGTGGTGAATCAGGGAAGTCTTGCCGTGCATGATCTCGCGGGCATGGACGATGCGGCCACCGAAAGCCTGGCCGATGGACTGATGCCCCAGACAGACCCCAAGGATCGGGACCCTGCCGGCAAAATGGCCGATGGCGGCCAGGGAAATGCCCGCCTGATCCGGGGCGCAGGGACCGGGGGAGATGAAGATCCGCTCCGGCGCCATGGCCTCGATCTCGTCCAGGGTGATGGCGTCGTTGCGCCGCACCTCCACATCGGCCCCCAGCTCACCCAGATACTGGACCAGGTTGTAGGTGAAGGAGTCGTAGTTGTCGATCATCAGGATCATATGTGCCGTACCGTAATGAGGTTGGCTGGACTCGGGAAAAGGCCGCGGGAAGCGGCGTCAGGATCGCCCCTTCCCTCGCATCGAGGCGGGCTGGATCTCCAGCCCCGACTCCGCCATGGCCACGGCGCGGAACACGGCGCGGCCCTTGTTCATGGTTTCCGCCCACTCATTGTCGGGCACGGAGTCATGGACCACCCCGGCACCGGCCTGGATATGCAGGGTCTGGTCCTTGATGACGGCGGTGCGGATGGCGATGGCGGTGTCCATGTTGCCCTGCCAGGACAGGTAGCCCACGGCGCCGGAGTAGATACCCCGCTTCACCGGTTCGAGCTCGTCGATGATCTCCATGGCGCGGATCTTGGGGGCGCCGCTCACGGTGCCCGCCGGGAAGGTGGCCCGCAGCACGTCCATGGCGGTCATGCCGGGGCGCAACCGGCCCACCACGTTGGAGACGATGTGCATGACGTGGGAGTAGCGCTCCACCACCATGCGCTCGGTGAGTTGCACACTGCCAACGCGGGAGACCCGGCCGGCGTCGTTGCGGCCCAGGTCGATCAGCATGAGGTGTTCGGCGATCTCCTTGGGATCGGCCAGCAGGTCCTGCTCCAGGGCCCGGTCGCTGGCCTCGTCCTCGCCCCGGGGCCGGGTGCCGGCGATGGGACGCACGGTGACCACCTCGTCCTCCAGACGTACCAGGATCTCCGGCGAGGAACCCACCACATGGTGGTCGCCCAGGTCCAGGTAGAACATGTAGGGGGAAGGATTGAGACTGCGCAGGGCCCGGTAGAGGTCCAGGGGACGGGCGCCGTAGGGGATGGACAGACGCTGGGACAGCACCACCTGCATCACGTCGCCATCGACGATGTACTGCTTGCAGCGATCCACCGCCGCCTTGAAGCCCTCCTCGGTGAAGCCGGAGATGAAATCCGACTCGCTGACCTTGCGGGGGGCGGGATGGGCCGGTGGCAAATGGGTGATCCGGCGCAGTTGATCCTGCAGTGCATCCAGGCGACGCTCGGCGGACTCGCGCTCACCGGCACCGGCATGGACCACCAGGTAGAGCCGTCCCGCCAGGTTGTCGTAGACCACCACCTCGTCGGACACCATGAGCAGGATATCGGGCACGCCCAGGGGATCGGGTTTTTCACCGCCACCCAGGCGGGGCTCGATGTAGCGGATGGTGTCATAGCCGAAGTAGCCCACCAGCCCCCCGGTGAAGCGGGGCTGATCCGGCAGGTCCGGTACCCGGAAACGGGTCTGGAAGGTCTCGATCCAGGCCAGCGGGTCATCCACCCGGGCCTCTTCCACCACCCGGCCGGACTCCTCCACGCAGACCTGGTGCCCACGGACCCGGACCACGGTCCGGGCGGGCAGGCCGACAAAGGAATAGCGGCCCCATTTCTCGCCCCCCTGCACGGACTCCAGCAGGTAGGAATAGGGACCGGAGCCCAGCTTCAGGTAGGTGCTCAGGGGGGTGTCGAGATCGGCCAGCACTTCACGGACCAGGGGGATGCGGTTGTAGCCCTGGCGGATCAGATCATCGAATTGTTCGGGACTCATGGAAGGTCATTTCCGGTGGACAGGTTGGCACGGCGGATGAACAGGCTGCTGTCACCCACGCCATCGCGTCGACCGGACTAGAATAAGCATCCCAGGCATCAGGCAATCTGCTCCATAAGCCCCGGCAACTGTTCGAGGCTGTCGATGACGGCATCCGGTTTTTGCGCCCGGATATCCTGGCCGTGATTATAACCATAACTGACGCACACAATGCCAAATCCGGCCGCCCGGGCGGCCTTCACGTCACTGCGGGAATCTCCCACCATGAGGGCATCTTTGGGATGCACGTCGAACTGATGGGCGGCATACAAAAGGGGGGCCGGATCGGGTTTTTTCTGGGGCAAGGTATCTCCGGCCAGCACCAGTTCAAAAAAGCGGTCGATGTCCATGGCCCGCAGCAGAGGGGCCGTAAACCGGGCCGGCTTGTTGGTCACGCAGCCCAGGCGGATACCGGCTTCTGCCAAGGCTTCCAGACCTTCACGCACCCCCGGATAGAGCTGACTGCGGTGGGTATTGTTGTCCCGGTAAATGTCCATGAACAGAGCCAGTGCCCGTTCATACAGGTCCGGGTCCGGTTCCGCTTCCATGTCATCGGTAAGCGCCCGCTTGATCAGGCGTTCCACCCCATTACCCACCCAGTGCCGCACCTTGGCCTCACCCCGAACGGGCATGTCCAGGGCCTCCATCATGCGGTCCACACTAAAACTCAGGTCCGGCACGCTGTCCACCAGGGTACCGTCCAGGTCGATGAGCACCATCTTGGGCTGCGGAATCGTCATCGGCTTTATACCTTGGCCAGTTCAGCCCGCATGGCGGTGACGATGCTGTCATAGCGGTTGGGGTCTTCCGCCCGGGCGGCGCCGAAGATGGCGGAACCGGCGACGAAGGTATCGGCGCCGGCGGCCTTGATCTGGGCGATGTTGTCCACCTTCACGCCGCCGTCAATCTCCAGACGGATGTCCAGCCCGGATTCGTCGATGCGGCGGCGGGCCTCCCTGAGTTTGTCCAGGGTGGCGGGGATGAAGCTCTGACCGCCGAAACCCGGGTTCACGGACATGAGCAGGATCATGTCCACCTTGTCCATCACATAGTCCAGATAGGACAGCGGGGTGGCGGGATTGAACACCAGGCCGGCCTTGCAGCCCTCGTTGCGGATCAGTTGCAGGGTGCGGTCGATATGCTCGGAGGCCTCCGGGTGAAAGGTGATGTAATCGGCACCGGCCTTGGCAAAATCGGGAATGATGCGGTCCACCGGCTTGACCATCAGATGGACGTCGATGGGGGCGGTGACGCCGTGCTTGCGCAAGGCCTCGCACACCAGGGGGCCGATGGTCAGGTTGGGGACATAGTGATTGTCCATGACATCGAAATGGACGATGTCCGCGCCGGCGGCCAGCACCTGAGTGACTTCCTCGCCCAGCCGGGCGAAATCGGCGGAGAGGATGGAGGGCGCGATCAGATCAGGTTTTGCCATGGGTCATTGCCTCGTTGCTTGACCCCTCCGGCTCACGCCTGGCAGGGGGAATGTTCACGGTCATTATAATGATATTGCAGTTTTGCGAAAGCCACCTGGGTTGCAATATCCCGCCTGGGTTTTGCGGGATGTGCCATGGTGGTGGATGTGTGTATTGAGGCCACCTTTGGACTATACTGGACCCTTGATTGCCTGACGCGCCTTGCGCGTTTTTGACCCCTTAAACTGTATCCCTGTACACGGGAAGCCCCGTGCTTTCAGGGCGGTGGCCTGATGAACGCTCCCTTATACGATAGTCCGATCCGTAGCCTGCCCCTGATCCACCGCGGCAAGGTGCGGGATATGCATGCCGTGGACGAGAAGCACCTGCTCATCGTGACCACCGACCGGCTTTCAGCCTTTGACGTGATCTTGCCCACCCCGATACCGGACAAGGGTCGGGTGTTGACCTGGATTTCCCAGTTCTGGTTCGAGCGTCTGGCCCATGTGGTGCCCCATCATGGATGTGACCTGACTTTGGCCGATGTGATCCCGGACCCGGCAGAACGGGCGCCTCTGGAAGGGCGGGCTGTGGTGGTCAAACGTCTCAAGGCATTGCCGGTGGAAGCGGTGGTCCGGGGCTACCTGATCGGTTCCGGCTGGAAGAGCTATCTGGCCGATGGCCATGTCTGTGGCATTGCCTTGCCCTCTGGTCTGCAGATGGCTGATCGCCTGCCTGAACCCCTCTACACCCCGTCCACCAAGGCGGCAGTGGGGGAACACGACGAAAATGTGGATTTTGCCCATACCGAACGCACTTTAGGCCCAGCATTGGCAGCCCAGGTGCGGGATACTGCCCTGCGTCTGTATCAGGAAGCTGCGGCCCATGCCCTGCAGCGGGGCATTATCATTGCCGACACCAAATTTGAATTTGGCCTGGACGATCAGGGTACCTTGCATCTGATCGACGAGGTGCTGACTCCCGATTCCTCCCGCTTCTGGCCAGCAGATACCTATACGCCCGGCAGCAGCCCGCCGTCTTTTGACAAACAGTATCTGCGGGATTACCTGGAAACCCTCAACTGGGACAAAACGGCCCCTGGTCCGGCGCTACCCGAAGCTGTGGTGGCCCAGGTGGCCGCCAAATACCAAGAAGCGCTGGTGCGGCTCACCGGGCAGACCCTGGCCTGAGCCACTGACGGCCCAAGCCGGTTGCAGATCAATCACGGGGCGGCTCAAGCACGGGAAACCAGCGGGATATCCTGCCCATGCCTTCCAGGTCCAGCACCAGCTCCACTGCCAGGGGCAGGATCATATTGTCTTGATCCACGCCCAAAGGCGGCCAGACGGTCGATGTGGTCAGACCTTCAATGCCGTCCCGATGGTGAAACCGCAGTTCCCAGTCCCGCAGTCCAAATCCCTCCCGGCCCTGGATCACGGGTATGGCATCAACGGGATCATCTCCCCCGCCATCCAGGACAGACCAATGCAACCGATACAGGCTACCGGCCTCCATGGCCCAGGCCACCCGCTGCAGGCTGCTGCCACCGGCACCGCCCCGCACTCCAGCACGGATCAGCTCCAGTCGCGGCGGCACCTGCAGGCCATCATGATCAATGGGCATCTGGAATTCACCCAGATCGTCCCGAATCGGGCGACGGGCCACCTGTTCCAGATCCCGCCCCAGCAGGGTCATGGCCATCTGCACCTCCGCCAGACGGGCGGCGGATTCATCCGTCTGGGCCCGCGCCTCCAGTACCGCCCGCAGGCCGCCGTAGGCCATCACCGAGACCAGGGCAAACACGGCCAGGGAGGCGATCAGCTCCAGCAGGGTGAAACCGCGTGCATGTCGCGCAAGGGGGGGGCGAGAGCGTTTCACTGCCAATTCAAGTACCCCACCAAACGGACCAGAGGGGAGATGTCCGGATCATCCCGGTCCCGGACGCTGATCTCGATCCGGGGCACGGGCCCCAGTTCAACATCACCCACCTCCAACAGGATGGGTTCCACACGCGTCTCCCAGAACCATTCCCGTTCCGCCATCATGCTGCTTCCCCGCACCACAGCCTCGGTTGGGGTATCCAGCCCGGCCCGATAGCGGGCCATGACGTTGGCGGCCACCCAATGGGCATAGGTGCGGTCACGCAGTTCGGCGGCGATGCGGGCGTTGTCACTGCCCAGCTTGATCACCGCGCCCAGGGCCACCGCCAGGATGGTGACCGCCACCAGCACCTCCAGCAGGGTGAAACCCTGTTGCGGCCTCAGCGCCATGGCTGCAATGCCCTGCCATGGGGGTCCGCCGGTTCCAGTATCTCGATCCGCCCCCCGGGATGACCGCGAATGACGAAGCGAGGCGTGCGGGCCTGATCGGTGAGCCACTGCAGTTCAAAGGGGGTGATCTCGCCGCTGATGCCCAGATAGACATGGGGCACCGGATGGGCCGGCGCCCGCTCCAGGCTTACCGGCTGTCCTTCCAGAAATAGCGCCAGTTCGATGCCCAGTCCTTCAAGATCGCGCCATTGCAATGGCCGATCCCCCGGCACCGGGAGCCACTCGTAGCTGCGGGCATCCACCTGATATTCGCGCAGAAAGCCGTACCCGTGCCGACCCACGCTCAGGGCGGTCTCCTCGGCGGTGAGGATGCCCTCGTCCCGGGCCAGGTCGATCAGGGCGACAAAGCGGCGCATTTCCTGTTCGATGTGACGATCGCGGCCGCCGTCGCCCACCGCGATCACCGCAAAGGTGACCATGATGCCGACGATGAACAGCACCACCACCACCTCCAGCAGGGTGAAGCCGCCACAGGCATGGTCGGGGCCGGACCGGGACATCCGGATTACTGATCCCAGTTGCCGATCTCGGCGTTGATGCCTTCACCGCCCGGACGGCCATCGGCGCCAAAGCTGTAAAGATCAAAATCACCCCGACTGCCCGGATGCAGATACTGGTAAGGGTTGCCCCAGGGGTCCATGGGCAGGCGGTCGATATACCCGCCCTGGCGCCAGTTGCGCGGTTCCGGCTGGCCCGAGGGCCGCTGCACCAGGGCCTGCAGGCCCTGATCCGTGCTGGGATAGACGAAATTGTCCAGACGGTAGAGATTGAGGGCACTCTCCAGGGCGCGAATGTCGTTCTGCACCTTGGTGATGCGGGCCTCGTCGGGACGATCCATGATCCGGGGCACGACAATGGCCGCCAGGATCCCCAGGATCACCACCACCACCATGACTTCGATGAGGGTGAAACCGCCTTGTCTGCGTGGATGGATGTTCATGCGCATGCAATCCCCTTGTTGAGTATGACCACTAATTGACCAGCTGGTTGAGTTCGAAAATGGGCAACAGGATGGCCAGCACGATGACCAGCACCACCAGCCCCATCACCAGGATCAGCACCGGCTCCAGGATGCCCATGATCATGGCGATGCGGGTTTCCAGTTCCCGCTCCTGGTTCACCGCCGCCCGCTCCAGCATCTCGTCCAGGGCGCCGCCGGCCTCGCCGCTACGGATCAGGTGGACGGTCATGGGCGGAAAATAGCCGGACCGCTCCAGGGCCACGCCGATGCCGGAGCCCTCCCGCACCCGCTGGGCCACCGCCTGTACGGCTTCGCGCATGGGCCGATTGGAGATCACCTCGGCGGCGATGCGCAGAGATTCCAGCACCGCCACGCCGCTGGCCGAGAGAATGGACAGGGTGCGGGCGAAGCGGGCGGTATTCATGCCCCGGGTAAGCCGTCCCACCAGGGGCAGGCGCAGCAACAGGCGGTGCCAGGCCCGCAGCGGACCGGGCCGGCGCAGCAGATACCGAAACAGCAGACCGGCCGCCACCAGTGCCGCCAGCAGGATCAGACCATAATCCCGCAGGGCATCACTCACCGCGATCAGGGTGCGGGTGAGCCAGGGCAATTCCTGACCGATGCCGCTGAACACCTGGACCACCTCGGGGACCACGTAGGTGAGCAGGGCCACGGTCACCAGCACCGCCATGGTGGTGAGGATGGCCGGATAGAACAGGGCCAGCTGTATTTTCTGGCGCATCTGCTGACGGTTTTCCGTGTAGTCGGCCAGACGCTCCAATACCACATCCAGGTGCCCGGACTGCTCCCCGGCGGCGACCGTGGTGCGATAGATATCGGGAAAGACATGGGGGAAATCCCCCAGGCCGCGGGCCAGGGAATGGCCTTCCATCACCCGGGTGCGCACGGCCATGAGCATGCTGCGAATACGGGCCTTCTCACTCTGGCGGGCCACCGTGCCCAGGGCCTCCTCCAGGGGCAGCCCCGAACGCACCAGGGTGGCCAGCTGACGGGTGAGCAGGGCCAGATCCATGGCGCTGATGCCCCGGGACAGGCCCGGCAACCGTTGCCGCCGGCGTTCCCGCCACTGCACCGCCTCCACCGACAGCGGGGTCAGACCGCTCTCCCGCAGTTGCTGGCGGACCTGGCGGGGGGTATCCCCTTCCAGCACCCCGCGGACCTGACGTCCGGTGGGTTTCAGGGCTGTATATTCAAAGGCGGGCATGATTCGGTACGGGTATCCAGGGACGCATCGGCGGTCAATCTTCCTTGGTGACCCGCAGGACCTCCTCCGGCGTGGTGTGGCCGGCCAGGATGCGACGAATGCCGTCCTGGCGGATGCTGGCCGTACACTGGCGGGCGTGGCGTTCCATGGCCTGCTCGCCGGCGCCGTCATGGATCAGGGTGCGGAGGGTCTCGTCCACCTCCACCAGTTCGTAGATGCCGGTACGGCCCCGGTAGCCCAGGTGATTGCATTCGGGGCAACCCACGGCACGGAACAGGGTGTGTTCCCCCGGCGGCAACCCCAGCAGACGGCTGTCGGCCGCGGAGGCCCGGTACGGGGCCTTGCAGTGGTCGCAGAGCAGGCGCACCAGGCGCTGGGCCAGCAGGCCCACCAGGGTGGAAGACAGCAGGAAGGGCTCCACGCCCATGTCCCGCAGCCGGGTCACCGCCCCCACCGCGGTATTGGTATGCAGGGTGGAAAAGACCAGATGGCCGGTGAGACTGGCCTGGACGGCGATGTGGACCGTATCCACGTCACGGATCTCCCCCACCATCACCACGTCCGGGTCCTGCCGCAGGATGGCCCGCAACCCCCGGGCGAAGGTCATGTCCACCTTGCTGTTGATCTGGGTCTGGCCGATGCCGTCCAGATAGTATTCGATGGGATCTTCCACCGTGAGGATGTTGCGCTTGCGGTCATTGAGCTGGGACAGGGCCGCATAGAGGGTGGTGGTCTTGCCCGAACCGGTGGGGCCGGTGACCAGGAGGATGCCGTGGGGCCGTGCAATCACCCGCTGCATCACCGTCAGGGTGGCCGGGTCCATGCCCAGATGGCTCAGGTCAAGGCGCCCGGCCTGCTTGTCCAGCAGGCGCAGCACCACCCGCTCGCCGTGGCCGCAGGGCAGCGTGGAGACGCGCACGTCCACCGCCCGGCCCGCCAGCTTCAGGGAGATGCGTCCATCCTGAGGCAGACGTTTTTCCGCAATGTCCAGACGGGCCATGACCTTGATCCGCGAGGTGATCAGCGGTGCCAGGACCCTGGGCGGTTCCAGCACTTCACGCAACACCCCGTCCACCCGGAAACGCACGGTAAGACGGTTCTCGAAGGGCTCGATATGGATGTCCGAGGCGTTTTCCTTGATGGCCTCGGTGAGCAGGGCATTGATGAGACGGATGATGGGGGCGTCATCCGCCGTTTCCAGCAGGTCTTCCGGTTCCGCCAGGCTCTGGGCGACACTGTCCAGGTCCTCGTCCTCTCCCATGCCTTCCATCAGCTGCATGGCATCGTTGCTGCTGCCCTCATAGCGGCTGCGCAGCAGCAGGTCGAACTGTTCCGCCGGCACCGTTTCCAGGGTCAGGGGGCGCCCCAGATGGCGACGCAGTTCGGTGAGGGTCTGGCTGGCAACACCCGGCCGGCAGACCACCCGCGGGGTGTCTCCCCCGTCTTCCATGACCACAACCCCGTGACGCCGGGCAAAGCCGAAACTCACCCCCCGCGCCGGGGCACCTCCATCCAGCGGGGGGACAGGCAGCCCTTCCACCGCCTTGAGTGGGCCGCCGGCGGTCATTGACGCCCCGGTGGTGGCTGGATGGATAACCCACCTGGGGTGGCCGCTGCAGTGGCCTCGAAGGGGGGCGGCAGATGCAGCAATACGTCCCAGTCCGGCAGCACCGGCACCGTATCATCGGGCATCATCAACACGCTCCGGGCGCGGGACAGCAATTGTTCTGCCCGGATATGGTTGTACCGGGTGACTGTCTCCCCGGTGAGATCCTGATGATCCCGCACGATGATCGGATGCAGGAAAATCATCAAATTACGTTTTTCCTTACTGGCCGTATCATAACGAAACAAACGGCCAATACCGGGAATATCCCCCAGACCCGGTACCTTGCTACGGGTCTGCACCAGCACATCATCAATCAGGCCACCCAGCACCACCATTTGGCCATCGTCCACCATCACGCTGGTGCGCAGACTGCGTTTATTGGTGATCAGGTCTGCCGCATCCTGGCCGCTGATCCGGGGGGCCACCTGGGAGACTTCCTGTTCGATCTCCAGCTTCACCGCGTTGCCTTCGTTGATCTGGGGACGAACCGTGAGCTTCACACCCACGTCCTGACGCTGGATGGTGTCAAAAGCCTGACCGGATTGCTCAATGGCCCGGCCGGAACGGAAAGGTACATTCTGGCCAACGATGATCTGGGCCTCCTCGTTATCCATGGTCAGCAGGCTGGGGGTGGAGAGGATGTTACTGGCAGAATCTCCCGCCAGCGCCCGGATCAATGCGGCGATGGTGGTGCGACCGGACTGGCCCAGACCCCCCAGGGTCAGCCCGTCCCCCAGATTGGGCAGGTCTGTCCCACCGGCGTAGAGTCCCCTGGCCAAGGGGTAGATGCCCGCCCCGGTGCCACCGAAATTGACGATGCCCACCCCGTCCCGCTCGGAGCCGACGGCCCATTGCACCCCCAGTTCCCTGGCCCGTTCCGTGGATACTTCGGCAATGACTGCTTCCACCAGAACCTGAGCCCGACGCACATCCAGTTGCCGAATCACCGCCCGCAGATCACGGATCACGTCCGGTGGTCCATTGATCACCACCGCGTTGGTGCTGTCATGGGCCTGTACATGGGTACCGCCTCCCCGGCCTGAGGTGGAAGCCGTGGCCCCTTCCATGGAGGTGGCCAGCCCCCGGAGCACGTCTGCCACATCTGCCGCCTTGGCATAGCGCAGATAAATGACCTGGGTATTACCGCCTTCCATGGGGATATCCAGATGGGAAATCACGACCCGTATCGGCATTCGGCGTTTGGGGTCGCCTGCCAGCAGGATACTGTTGGTACGTTCATCTGCCACCACCTGCAGACGGGCAGCAGGCCGCTGCCGACCTTCGGCCCCTTCCATGGTATTGATGATCCGGGCCACTTCCCCGGCTGCGGCATGGCGCAGGGGGATGACTTCCATATCCTCCCGGCTCTCCTGGTCGATCCGGCCAATGATCTCCACCATGCGATTGACGTTGGCCGCGGTGTCGGAAATCACCAGGGTGTTGGATTCCGGGGAGGCGGCCAGATGGCCGCTTTGGGGGATCAGGGGGCGCAAAATGGGCACCAGTTGCGCCGCATCCACATGGTTTACGGTCACGACCCGGGTAATGTATGTATCTCCCCGAAAAGGATGCTGGTGGGAAGCAGTGGGCACCTCAGCCTGTTTGGCAATGGCATCGGGCACCAGCTTGATCACCTCATCGGCCTGGACGGCAGCAAAGCCGTGGACCCGCAACACCGAAAGAAAGATATCGTACAACTCCGTTGCACTGACTGGCCGGCCGGAAATCAAGGTCACCCGTCCCCGCACCCGAGGGTCCACAATGAAATTGGCCCCCGTTTCCTCGGCCACATAGCTGATCAGCGCCTGGATATCCACATCTCGAAAATTGAGGGTAGGCCCGTCGTCGCCAATCGCAGGGGCCGCCGCCAGCAGACAACTCATCGCCAGCAGGCACCGTATCAGGGACTTTCGGCAATGATCAATCATGGGGATGGTGCTCCACGTCAGGGTCCGACAGGCAAAGTCAGGGACAGGGTACGCCCCTGGCGCTCCAGGTCCAGCCTGATTTCGGTGGCCTGGGCCAACTGGGTCAGCAGCGCCTGGGGATCGGTGATGGCGCTGACCGGGGTGCCGTTGATGCCGGTCACCACATCACCAGGGCGCAGCCCGGCCTGGCGGAACAGGGCCGGATCCCGCCGGGGGGATACTGTAAATCCCCGTATCTCCCCCTGCACCATCACCGGTCTTGCCCGGATGCTGTCCATGAACCGGGCGGGTTCCTGCAGCCAGATGGCCCGGCGTTCGGCCAGAGTGCTCGCCAGCGTCTCATCCCGTTGGGATGCCCCCCTGGCGATGGTCGGGGCTATGGGGCGGACCGGTACCACTGCCGTGGTCTCCAGGGTTTCCCTGGGCAGGCGCAACATCTCAAAACTGCCTCCCCTGGACAAAATCACCCGATCGGCAAAAATCTGCTCCAGCCGGGCGCCTCCCGGCAGTTGGGCGCCGACCCGGTAATGTCGTTCATTGTCTTGCGCATCGGCAATCAGCGCCACCCCCTGGGCTGGATCGGGGGTGGTCACCACCCCTTTAAGAGACAGTTGCAACCGGGTTTCTGGTGCCTGGGCCGGCACCGCCGGGGTCTGAGGCAGGGCCTGGGCCTGACCAAACAGGTGCAGATCCGCCACCGAAGCCAGCCGCTGCCCTGGATCAGCAGGGGGCGCTGTGGCGGGGAAACGTTCCCCCGGTACCTGCATCGCGACCGGCATGGATGGGCTGGTTGCGGGCACCAGCACGGCCCAGGTCAGTTGCGCCAGACTCCAGGCCAACAGCACCACCAGCATCAGCATCAACCCCTGGCCCAGACGGGCCACAACCGCCGGATGGGGGGGGATACCCGACAGGAAAATGCTTCTGGAAAACGTCAGCATGGCCGATGACCTGCAAGGCGGTTGACCGGCAGTTCCGGTGTCGGATCAGGACAGGGCTTCAAGCAGCAGGGATTTTCCGGTCATCTCCACGGGTTGCGTCAGTCCCATCAATTGCAGCACGGTGGGTGCGATGGCGCTCAGGCCGGCCCCGCTATTCAAGCGCCAGAGGGTGCTGTCGATGATCAGACAGGGCACCGGATACATGCTGTGCTGGGTATGGGGTTCGCCGGTGGCCGGGTCGATCAGTTCCTCACAATTGCCGTGGTCTGCGGTGAGAATCACCGAATATCCTGCGTCCACGGCCACATCCAGAACCTGGCCCACAGCAGTATCCAGCGCTTCCACTGCCTTGACCACGGCTTCGTAGACTGCGGTATGACCCACCATGTCGCCATTGGCAAAATTCACCAGCACAAAATCATAATCACCACTTTGCAGCGCCTTGATCGTCGCAGCCGCCACCTCCGGGGCACTCATCTCCGGCTTTAGATCATAGGTGGCCACCTTGGGGGAGGGAATCATGACATGATCCTCACCGGGGGCTGGCTGTTCCACACCGCCATTGAAGAAAAAGGTGACATGGGCGTACTTTTCCGTCTCGGCGCAGTGTAGCTGCCGGAGTCCTGCCTCGCTCAATATCCGCGACAGGGTCACCTGGGGCCGCTCCGGCAGGAAAGCCACCGGCAGTTCATAGCGGGCATCGTAGCGGGTCAGGCAAGTGACGGCGGCGGGGGTGAAGTTTCCCCGGTCAAAATGGCTGAACGCCGCCTGAGCCAGGGCCTCAGTGAGCTGGCGGGGCCGGTCATTACGGAAATTGAAGAACAGCACCGGATCTCCGGCACGAATCAATCCCGCCTTGTCGATGATCCGGGGTTTGATGAATTCATCGGTTTCTCCCGCTTCATGGGCTGCGGTCAGGGCGGCGGCTGCACTGGATGCCTTGATGCCCTTGCCGTGGACCATGGCATCAAAGGCCAGTTGAGTGCGTTCCCAGCGCTGATCCCGGTCCATGGCGTAATAACGGCCCGTGACGGTAGCGATTCGGCCACCGTGGGCTGCCAGGGCTTGTTCCAGGGCGGGCACATGGGTGGGGGACGACTTGGGGGCCGTATCCCGACCATCGGTGATCATATGCACTACGGGGCGGGCATCATGGCGGCCACAGAGTTCGATCAGGGCATGGAGATGACGGATATGGCTGTGAACACCCCCATCGGACACCAGCCCCACCAGATGCAGGGGACGATCCGCAGCAGCAGCGGCCTTTGCCGCTGCAGTCAGGGCCGGATTGTCCATGAAACTGCCGTCTTCGATGGCATCATCAATGCGCACCAGGTCTTGCCGGATCACGGCGCCACAACCCAGAATCAGGTGCCCCACCTCGGAATTTCCCATCTGCCCGTCCGGCAGTCCCACTGCCCGCCCCGAGGCGTCCAGCAGGGTATGGGGGTGGTTGGCAAAATACTGATCCAGTCGGGGTGTTGCAGCGTCGTGATAGGCGTTATTGAGCTTGCCTGGATTCACCCCGACGCCGTCCATGATGACCAGCAACGTGGGACGACGGGGGGTATTGAGGGAAGACTGGGTCATTCAGTTATCCTGTTTTGGCTTGGGATTATCCGAACCCCCCCGTAGCCGGCGCGCCTCCGCCTCGGCCTGATCCAGGGCTTCATCCATCTCAGATGCCGACAGCGGCGGGTCGGTTTCATTTTTTCGACCCTGACGGGCACGGGCTGCGGCGGTGGCGGCTTTGGCCCGGGCCTTGGCGGCTGCGGCCGCTGCACGGGCCGACAGGTCAGTGGCCCCGCTGCCCCTTGGGCGGTCCGGTGGATCATCGTCATCGGGGGGGGATGTGTCTCCGGCAGCCTCCCGAGCCGCCTTGCGCCGGACCAGAATCCTGGACAGGACAATACCGATCTCGAACAGCAGCCACATGGGCAAGGCCAGCAGGGTCTGGGAGATGATATCCGGTGGGGTGAGGACCATGCCGACCACGAACACACCAACAATCACATAGGGTCGCTTGGCGGCCAGTTGGTCAGGTGTGGTCAGCCCCATTGCCACCAGCAGGATGGTGGCAATGGGCACTTCAAAAGCGATGCCAAAGGCCAAAAACAGCAGGATGACAAAATCCAGATAGCGGGAAATATCTGTCATCACGGCAACCCCTTCCGGGGCAGAGGCGGTAAAGAAGGCAAAAATCAGCGGAAAGACCACAAAGTAGGCAAAGGCCATTCCCAGATAGAACAAGACGGTACTGGACACCAGCAGGGGCACTGCCAGCCGTTTTTCGTGGCGGTACAGCCCGGGGGCAATAAAGGCCCAGGCTTGATACAGCAAAAAAGGCACCGAAATCACAATGGCCAGCATCAGCACCAGCTTGAAGGGAATCAGAAACGGTGCCGCCACTTCGATGGCGATCATGCTGGTGCCTTCCGGCAAATGCACCATCAGTGGCCCGGCCAGGAAGGTATAGATGGGATTGGCGAAGGGGAACAGCACCAAAAATACCAGCAAAATCGCCAGTACACTGCGCAGCAATCGGGTGCGCAGTTCCACCAGATGAGACAGCAAGGTTCCCTCGGCCTCGCTCCCGGCCTGGGGGGACTCGGAATTATGATTCATGGTTGGATTTCCGGGGCTGATCGGACTCGGGGGACTCCGTGGACCTGTCCTGATCCCGGGGCTGGTCCGCCGACCGACGCAGGTCCTGCTCCGTATCCTGCATCATGGTCTTGAGGCGGCCGATCTCCCGCTCCTGATCCTCAAGCATCTTTCTGAGTTCTTCGGTCCGCAACTCCTGTTCGATATCGGAGCGCACGCTGCTGACGAAACGACGGACCTTGCCCACCCAGCGACCGATTTCACGGGCCAGCTTGGGCAGGCGTTCCGGCCCCACCACCAGCAACGCCACCAGGCCGATGATGATGAGTTCCCAGAATCCAAAATCGAACATGTGTGGCCCGTCTTAATCGTCACAAAAAAACCAGGGGACACCAATGTCCCGCCGGCACCGGAGAACATCAGGACGAACGCCGATCATCCTGGGGTTTATCATCGGCGGAAGGGGTGCGGGTGGCCTCGGCCTCGAAAACCCGACCCGATTCCTGATGATTTTCCAAGGGGGGCTGGGGTGTGGCCGGATCGGAAGCCTCTTTGCGGGACTCATCCGTTCCGGCCTCGCCGTCACGCACCGATTGCCGGAAATTTTTGATGGCGCTGCCCAGATCACCGCCCATGTTGCGCAGCTTCTTGGTCCCGAACAGCAGGACCACGATGACCAGGATGATGAGCAATTGCCAGATGCTGATGCCGCCAAAACCCATGAGATGCCTCCAGATGTGTCAGTAATGATGTATCCGCTTTGGTGATCCGTATCGTAAGCGGCGGACTAGCGGGTGCCGCGAGACGCTTTTTCCTCCAACCCCGACAGCCCGAAACGCCGTTCCAGTTCTGCCAGTACCTGGCCTGGCCCCAGTCCCTGCTGGGCCAGCAGTATCAGAGTGTGAAACCATAAATCGGCGGTCTCGTAGATCAGTTGCTCAGGATCACCGTTCTTGGCGGCCACCACGGTTTCAGTGGCTTCCTCGCCCACTTTTTTAAGGATGCTGTCCAGACCCTTGGCATACAGGCTGGCCACATAGGAGCTGGAAGCATCCGCACCCTTGCGGGATTCCAGCACCTGGGCCAGCTGTTCGAGGATGCGATCATCGGCCATGGGCAGGGGCCTCCTGGCCGTAAATGGCCTCCGGGTCTTTGAGTACCGGGTCGACTTCCACCCATTCACCGTCCCGATACTGATGATAGAAGCAATGGCGTCGCCCGGTATGACAGGCAATGCCGCCTTTTTGCTCTACTTTGAGCAAAATCACGTCCCGGTCGCAGTCCAGCCGCAGGTCATGGACCACCTGCACATGCCCCGAGCTTTCCCCCTTGTGCCACAGCCGGGCACGGGAGCGGGACCAGTAGACCGCCTCGCCGATTTCCAGGGTACGGGCCAGGGCCTCGCGGTTCATCCAGGCCACCATCAGCACGCAGCCATCGGCATGGTCCTGGGCAATGACGGGGACAAGACCGTCGGCATTCCATCGAATCATGTCCAGGGGAGTGTTCAGGGTCATGCACCAAAGTCTGGGAATAGAGGTATCGGGCATGTACTTTAAACCGTTGGCGGGGGTATTGACCAGCAACCGGGCACCCCCCTCCCCCTACAGCCGCACCTCGACACCCCGTTCGGCCATGTACTGCTTGGCCTCGCCCACGGTGTGCTCGCCGAAATGAAAGATGCTGGCGGCCAGTACCGCGTCCGCATGCCCCTCGGTGACCCCCTCCACCAGATGCTGAAGATGCCCCACGCCGCCGGAGGCGATCACCGGTACCGTCACCGCGTCGGCGATGGCCCGGGTGAGGGGCAGGTCAAAGCCCTGACGGGTGCCGTCCCGGTCCATGCTGGTGAGCAGGATCTCGCCCGCGCCGTTGTCCACCATGCGCCGGGCCCAGTCGATGGCATCCAGCCCGGTGGGCTTGCGACCGCCGTGGGTGAAGATCTCCCAGCGCAGGGGCGCCCCCGGCGCGGACACCTGCTTGGCGTCGATGGCCACGACAATGCACTGGGAACCGACCCGGTCCGCCGCCTCGCGGACGAAATCCGGGTTGAAGACCGCGGCGGTATTGATGGACACCTTGTCCGCCCCCGCATTGAGCAGGCGCCGGATGTCCTCGATCCGGCGAATGCCGCCGCCCACCGTCAGGGGGATGAACACCTGTTCGGCCACCTGCTCCACCACGTGCACGATGGTTTCCCGCTCATCGGAACTGGCGGTGATGTCCAGGAAGGTGAGTTCATCGGCCCCTTCGGCATCATAGCGCCGGGCGATCTCCACCGGATCACCGGCATCGCGGATATCGACGAAGTTGACGCCCTTGACCACCCGGCCACGGTCCACGTCCAGACAGGGGATGATTCGCTTGGCAAGCATGGCGGACCCTGGGCTCAGGTGGCGTTCTGGTCCGCCAGGGCCTGGGCCTCGGCAAGACTGAGGGTGCCTTCATAAAGGGCGCGGCCAACGATGACGCCGGTGACGCCCTCGTCTTCCACCGCGCACAGACGGCGGATGTCCTCGATGCTGGTCACGCCGCCGGACGCAAACACCGGGATGTTCACGCCCCGCGCCAGGCTCACGGTGGAGTCCACGTTCACCCCCTGCATCATGCCGTCCCGGGAGATGTCGGTGAAGATGATGCCGGCCACCCCGTCCTGTTCGAAATGTCTGGCCATGTCTTCCACGTCGTGGTGGGACAGTTTCGACCAGCCATCAATGGCCACCTTGCCGTTCTTGGCATCCAGGCCGACGATGATGTGACCGGGAAACTCCAGGCACAGGTCATTGACGAAATGGGGGGCGCTGACGGCCTTGGTGCCGATGATCACCCACTGCACCCCCGCGTCCAGATAAGCCTGCACCGTGTCGTCGTCCCGGATGCCGCCCCCCACCTGCACCGGCAGGTCGGGGAAGCGGGAGACGATCTCGCCGATGATCTCCGCGTTGCGGGGACGGCCAGCGATGGCGCCGTCCAGATCCACCAGATGCAGCCGTCTTGCCCCTTCGTCCACCCAGCGGGCCGCCATCTCCACCGGGCTTTCGGAAAATATCGTCGAGTCATCCATGCGCCCCTGGCGCAGCCGCACACATTTGCCGTCCTTGAGGTCGATGGCCGGGATCACCAGCATGATCTAATTCCCCTGATTGACTGATTTCAGACGCCGCCGGTCCAGTGCATGAAATTGCGCAGCAGGGTCAGACCCGTGGCGGCGCTTTTTTCTGGGTGACACTGAATGGCGAAGATATGGTCTTTGGCGATGGCCGAGGTAAACGGCATCCCATAGTCCGTGGTGCCCGCCACCACCGGGAGGGTGGCCGGCTCGACATAATAGCTGTG
Organism: Ectothiorhodospira magna; assembly: GCF_900110965.1. Taxonomy (GTDB): domain Bacteria; phylum Pseudomonadota; class Gammaproteobacteria; order Ectothiorhodospirales; family Ectothiorhodospiraceae; genus Ectothiorhodospira; species Ectothiorhodospira magna. Next base: position 18,446 of record NZ_FOFO01000016.1, on the reverse strand, counting down.
CACGAAATAGAAACGGCTGTCCTGTTCGATGCCGGCCCACAGTGGATGGGCATGGACCTGGCGGACCTGGTTCCAGCCCATGTGGGGAATCTTCAGGCGCTCGCCCCGGGCATCGGTCAGATGGACGCCAAATCCGCGCACCCGACCCGGGACGATCCCCAGGCAATCGGTGCCTCCGTTTTCCTCACTGTGGTCCATGAGCACCTGCATGCCCATGCAGATGCCCAGAAATGGCCGGGTGAGCGCCGTTTCCCGCAATACCTGCGACAAGCCCCGCTGATCAAGGGCCAGCATGCAGTCACGGGCGGCTCCCTGACCGGGAAACACCACCCGGTCTGCTTCGAGGATATCCGCCGGGCGATCCGTAAGCAGCACCCGGGTACCGGCCGGAGCCGCATGCTCCAGGGCCTTGACCACGGAACGCAGGTTGCCCATGCCGTAATCCACCACCGCAACAGTATTCATAGAGGGTTCTTCAAAAGTCGGGCCGGGAAGACAAGCGGTTTTAGAGCACGCCCTTGGTGGAGGGCATGATCCCCTGCATGCGGGGGTCCGGCTCCAGGGCCATGCGCAGGGCACGGCCAAAGGCCTTGAACAGGGTTTCGGCAATATGATGGGCATTCTTGCCCCGTAGACTGTCCAGATGCAGGGTGACCCGGGCATGGTTGACAAAACCCTGGAAAAACTCCTCGAACAGTTCTACCTCAAACTGACCAATACGGTCCCTGGGGTAGGTCACATGATAGTGCAGTCCTGGCCGACCGGAGAAGTCGATCACCACCCTGGACAGGGCTTCGTCCAGGGGCACATAGGCATGGCCGTAGCGACGAATCCCCTGCTTGTCTCCCACCGCCTGGGCCATGGCCTGCCCCAGGGCAATACCAACGTCCTCCACGGTGTGATGGTCGTCAATGTGGCGGTCTCCATCTGCCTGCACCGACAAGTCGATACAGCCGTGGCGGACCACCTGATCGAGCATGTGATCCAGAAAGGGCACGCCGGTGGCCAATTCACCCCGGCCCTGACCATCCAGGTCAAGGGTCACCTGTATCCGGGTTTCCAAGGTATCGCGGGAGATCTGGGCTGTACGGGAGGTCATGAATGCTTGAGGCTCTGGTGAAGCAGGTCAGGGGCCCATCCTACCACAGCCCTGCCCTTATATTGACATCCTTCCCTGGTTAAGGTCAGGGTATGCCTGTGCCCGCCCGGTGACGCCCGTGCTTGTCTCCCGGCCCGGCTTTGGGTAATGTGCCGAATCAGTGCGTTACCGAACCTCGGCAATGAGCTGGCGGCCCGATGGCTGCAGGAGTGGTTGAACCCGCATGTCCGCCCCGAAGATCCTCGATCTAGGCAGTCTCAAGCATGCTTGCAAGAGCTGCAGTCTCCACGATCTGTGCTTGCCCCTGGGGGTCAGCGATGATGAGCTGCAGCTGCTCGAACGGATCATCAACCGCAAACGCCCCTTGCAGCGCAAGGATCACCTCTATCGCCCCGGCGATCGTATGACCTCCATCTATGCGGTGCGTTCCGGCACGGTGAAAACCTACACCCTGACCGATGATGGCCAGGAACAGATCACCGGCTTTCATCTGCCCGGTGAACTGCTGGGCCTGGACGCCATCAGCGACGGCATCCACCCCTGCGCCGCCCGGGCTCTGGAAACCACCAGCATTTGCGAAATTCCCTTTGATCGCCTTGAGGAACTGTCGGTACGCATTCCGGAATTACAGCACCAGCTGTTTCGCATCATGAGCCGGGAAATCCAGACCGATGAACATTTCATGATGCTGCTGGGCAAAAAAGCCTCCGATGCCCGACTGGCGGCTTTTTTGCTGAGCCTTTCCAGCCGCCTGGGCATTCGCGGATTCTCCCGCACGGAATTCAATCTCACCATGTCGAGAAACGACATCGCCAATTATCTGGGGCTGGCGGTGGAAACCGTCAGCCGGCTGTTTACCCGCTTCCAGGGTGCCGGACTGATGCAGGTGCGACGCAAACTGATCACCATCTATGATCTTGACGGTTTGCATACCGTGGCGGGTATCCATCCGGTGGGGGAGGATTTGCGGGGGCACTGCAACAACGGCCAGTGCAACCCCGGCAAATCCCCAATGGATTGAGGCCGGTTAGCGGGCCTCAATCCAGAAGGTCACCGGTCCGGCATTGGTCAGCGAGACCTGCATGTCGGCGCCGAAGCGGCCAGTGGCCACCAGGGGCCAGTTGGCTTGCGCTTGTGCGACCAGTTCAAGAAACAGCATCCGCCCTGTGGCAGGATCTGCCGCCGGGGTGAAACTGGCCCGCATGCCCTTGCGGGTATCTGCCGCCAGAGTGAACTGGGGCACCAGCAGCAGGCCCCCGCCGGTGTCCCGCAGACTCAGATTCATGCGCCCCTGTTCGTCCTCGAACAGTCGATAGCCCAATATCCGCGTCAGCAGACGCGCCACCTGAGCCGGGCCATCCTCTTGCACCACCCCCACCAGCGCCAGGATGCCGGGACCGATCTCGCCGATGGTCTCGCCATCGACCACCACCTGAGCCTGGCTGACCCGCTGTAACAGGGCGATCATGCCAGACGATCCGCCAGGGTCTGGGTGGCCGCCACCAACGCCTGGGCAATGCCCGGTTCGCTGGCTGCATGGCCGGCAGTGGGGATGATGGTCAACTCGGCTTCCGGCCACACCTGATGCAAGGCCCACGCCTGGTCCACCGGGCACACCACATCGTAGCGTCCGTGGATGATATGGCAGGGAATATCCCGTAGACGCCCGGCATCACGGAGCAACTGCCCAGGTTCCAGAAAAGCCCCGTGGTGAAAGTAGTGACACTCGATGCGGGCCAGTCCCAAAGCCGTGAAGGGATCCTGAAAATGGCTCACCACCGCCGGATTGGGGGTCAACGTGGCGGTACGTCCTTCCCACTCTGACCAGGCCTTGGCCGCGGCCATGCGGGCCACCTCATCTGCCCCGGTCAGGCGCTGGTAATAGGCAGTCACCAGGTCACTGCGCTCGGCTTCGGGAATCGGCGCCAGATAGTCGGCCCAATGATCGGGAAACAGGCGTCCGGCACCCTCCTGGTAGAACCATCGAATATCCTCGTCACGACACAGGAAAATGCCCCGCAACACCATGCCCAGCACCCGCTCGGGATGGGTCTGGGCATAAGCCAGGGCCAGGGTGGACCCCCAGGAGCCACCGAACAGCACCCAGCGGTCGATCCCCAGATGCTCGCGGATGCGCTCCATATCCGCCACCAGATCCCAGGTGGTATTGCTTTCCAGGCAGGCATGGGGTGTAGAACGACCACAGCCACGTTGATCAAACAAGATGACACGATAACGATCCGGATCGAAAAAACGCCGATGCCAGGGTTCGCATCCCCCACCGGGACCACCATGCAGAAACACCACCGGCAGCCCTTTGGGATGTCCGCACTCTTCCAGATGAAGACGATGGGGTGGGTCCACATCCAGATGCCGGATGCGATAGGGACGACAATCAGGAAACAGGGGGTCGACAGACATGAGAAAAAACCTTCTGGGGTTCAACAAGAGGCTCAAGGCATGGGTGTAGGAAAATCCCTACAGGTTTTTGCACCAAAACTTGGTTTTTTGGGGAATTTGGGTGGTGTTACCCACCCCGTCCCCTATGGAATCATATACCCACGGTACGGGAAGTACCTCACCGGTCTCTTTTCAATCACCGGGCCTGGATGGACCTCCTCCTGCCAGGGATGGCGGGAGTCTTTTCCTCAAGGAAAGACTTGCCAGGGATTCCGCTCTATGGGTATCTTCGGCGGTCATGTCCAGCCTGATCCCACCTTCTGTCATCCCAACCCGAATCGACTCAGGGCTGGTGTCCTGCTGTTTCTCGTACCGCCATTGCCGTCTGTTGCAACGGGCGGTCGGCGATGGCCATATCCTTCAACTCAAACCCATACAGGAGGACGCGAGCCTTGCCCTGAAGGTCGGGGTTTCTCGCGGGAAATGATGAAGAGTCACGAACGCGCCAGCCATCCAGGATTGCAGCCCATGGATGACACCATGCTCACCCACGAAAGCTGGAAAATATTCCAGATCATGGGAGAGTTCGTGGAAGGATTCGAGCGCCTTGCCCGCATCAAGCCATCGGTAAGCATCTTTGGCTCTGCCCGCATCCCTCCCGAACATCCTACCTACGCCCTTGCAGAGGAGATTGCCCGGCAACTTTCCGACGCGGGTTTTGCCGTGGTCAGTGGCGGTGGCCCTGGCATCATGGAGGCGGCCAACAAGGGGGCTTTTGCCGGCAAATCTCCCAGCATTGGCCTGAATATCCAGTTACCCCACGAGCAGACCGCAAATCCCTATCAGGATGTTTCCCTGGATTTTCGGCATTTTTTCTCCCGTAAGGTGATGTTTGTTAAATATGCTTCTGCCTATGTGGTACTCCCCGGAGGCTTTGGCACCCTGGATGAACTGGCGGAAATTCTCACCCTGGTCCAGACCCAAAAGACCCGGCGCATTCCCATCATTCTGGTGGGTAGCCAGTTCTGGCAAGGGTTGCTGGAATGGTTTGAGAATACTCTGGTGACAGAAGGCACCATCGGCAAGGAAGACCTGGACCTTTACATGCTGGTGGACGACGCCAAATCGGTGGTGGACGCGATCTTCAACTTCTATGAATATGGCGGCCTGGAACCCACCTCCGAGGAAAAACAGCGGTTGATGGACTTGTAATACCGCAAACAGGTTCCAATCCCGTATCATTCTGCCCCCTTAACGAACCGGCGCCCTTGAGCAGCAGGCTCGCAACCGGATTGAGGCGGGTGTCAACCGTTCTTCACGCCTTCTTCATCAACCTGAAAACCAATCCGCCTAGCATCGGGGCGACCTGTCCACACTGGAAGCCCCATGCAACCCGCCCAAAAGCCCCTGGAATCCGGGACGACCGCGCCGAACTGTGTTTCGGAAGCCGCCAACCAACAGCCTCATCTGGTCGCAGTACCCAGGCGGTGTCTGCGCATTGCCATGGTCACCGAGACCTTCCCCCCCGAGATCAATGGTGTGGCCCATACCTTGCGTCAGATGGTTCACAGCATGCTGGAGCGCGGGCATGCAGTTCACCTGATCCGTCCCCGTCAGGGTAAGAAGGATCACGGTACCCTGACACCTCAGGAGAACCTGCGGGAGCAACTTACGCCAGGTCTGCCCATCCCTGGCTACCCCGGCCTGCATTTTGGCTTGCCGGCCCGAGGCGCCATTCGCAAGGCATGGTGTACCCATCCGCCCGATGTAATCTATGTGGCTACCGAAGGTCTGCTGGGTGGCTCTGCCCTGTCCGCAGCCCGATCTCTGGGTATCCCGGTGATCAGCGGCTTTCATACCAATTTTCACCGTTATAGCCAGTATTACGGCCTGGGGTTCATGGCACCGGTGATCAGTGGGTTTCTGCGACGCTTTCACAGCCGTACTGATTGTACTTTGGTCCCCACGGACACCCTGCAGGCAGAACTTCAGCAACAGGGTTTTGGTACCTGTCGGATCCTGGCCCGGGGTGTGGATACCCGTTTGTTTAACCCGGCGCGCCGTCGATCTGATCTACGTGCTCAGTGGGGGCTTGAACCCAATGACCCTGCGGTGATTTATGTGGGTCGCCTGGCCGCAGAAAAGAATCTGCAACTGGCAGTAGAGGCTTTTCGCGCCATGCAGGTCCATCAACCCCGCGCCCGTTTCATCCTGGTGGGTGATGGACCTGCCGCGGCTGAACTACGCGAACAACACCCGGACCTGATCCTGGCGGGGGTACATATCGGTGAAGATCTGGCTGGCTACTATGCCAGTGGCGACATCTTCCTGTTCCCATCCATTTCAGACACCTTCGGCAACGTGGTCCTGGAAGCCATGGCTTCGGGGCTGGCGGTGGTGTCCTACAACTACGCTGCAGGACGCCAGCATCTTCGCCATGGTGAAAGCGGCTTGCTGGCTCACTTTGATGATGCTGAACACTTCAGGCAATTGGCCACCGAACTGGTGGTCGATCCCGATATTTGGAGACGCCTGGGTATCCAGGCCCGCGCCGAGGCCGAGACAGTGGACTGGCGCTGTGAGCATGACCGACTGGAAGCCCTGTTTCTTGAGTTTGCCCAAGCCAAGTGAGGTGTTCCCCATGCGTATGATGCAGCGAATGACCGAAGTCGAATTACCTCTTTGTTTGATCTTCAATCGGGCCAATCGTCAGTGGCTGACCCATCGGGTGTTTGCCGTGGTCAGTCGTCTGGGCAATGGGGTGTTCTGGTATGTATTGATGCTGGCTCTGCCCATCATCCATGGTCTGTGGGCGCTACAGGTGAGCTTGCACATGGCTCTGGTAGGCCTGCTCTGCCTGCCTATTTACCGGATCCTGAAGCAGACCACGGTTCGCGAGCGCCCCTACACCCAAAATCGGGACATCCTGCAGAATGTGCCGGCCCTGGATCGTTTCAGCTTTCCTTCCGGGCACACCATGCACGGAGTAGCCTTCACTATCATTTTGGTAGCCTATTTGCCCGCTTGGGCCTGGCTGGTGATTCCTTTTATGGTGATGATCGCCCTGTCGCGGTTAGTATTGGGTTTGCACTATCCCAGCGATGTGTTGGCAGGGGCCATGATCGGTGCCTTGGTGGCCTGTACCAGCCTGATGCTGTAATCCTCTGGCTAATCAAGCCGCACAACGACGAAGGACTCGCAGTTGTGAGTCCTTCTTGCAGACGGCATGAACCTGGTAGCCTGGAACCCACCTCTCCCGTATCATTCTGCCCCCTTAACGAACCACAATACCGGGGGTAACCAAGGTCTGATGCAGGATAACAACATTCTCACGCTGGCTTATAAACTCTCTGAAACCACCCGCAACAAGGTGGACCTGATCGAAAAAATCATGCGCCAGACCCAGATCCTGGCACTCAATGCACGCATCGAGGCCGCTAGGGCTGGGGTATCCGGTGCCGGATTCGGCGTTGTTGCCCAGGAAATCAGTCATGTATCCACCCGCATCAACCAGATCGCTGCAGATTTTCGCGGGGATGTGGACCATTACGCTACCCAGATTCAGGAGGCCGGTACCCGTATGAGTACCGAGTTGCGGGGCAGACGGTTTACCGATCTTGCCCGAAATGCGATAGAACTCATCGACCGCAACCTGTTTGAGCGTTCCTGCGATGTGCGCTGGTGGGCCACTGACAGCGCTCTGGTGGCGTTGGTGGAAAACCCCGAGGATCAGGCGCTGCAGTCATTGGCGTGCAGTCGTCTTGCAACCATTTTGCGTTCTTATACGGTCTATCTGGACCTGTGGGTGATGGACAAACATGGCAGGGTGATCGCCCAGGGACGCCCGGACATCTATCCTCAGGCGCTGGGATATGACGCATCTTCCATGCCCTGGTTTCGTCACGCCATGACAACCCGCAACGGTGATCAGTTTGCCATGGCCGATATTGATACCCATCCCGCACTGGACGATACCCCCACCGCCACTTATGCCACAGCCATTCGCAGTCAGGGTGAGACCTATGGTGAAGCCCTGGGTGTTCTGGCCATCTTCTTTGACTGGGCGCCTCAGGCCCAGGCCATTGTTTCCGGCATTGCCCTGGATGAACATGAGCGAAGCCATTGCCGCGTCATGCTGCTGGATGCACAGCACCGGGTGATCGCCGATTCCCAGGGCAATCCCTCTCTCAAGGAAGTGTATTCATTCAATCCGGGCAGCCGGGACAAGGGCTACGATCTTCTTGAGCATCGTATGGTGGCCTTTGCCCGGACGCCAGGATATGAAACCTATGAGGGAATGGGTTGGTTTGGTGCCATCGAGTACCATTGATCTCGCCGACGCTACGATCAGGGTTGGCCGATGCCCGAGAGGATGGAGTCCCGGGTAATGACTTCCCGCATCACCCGGCTCTCGGGATGCCTCCCGCCGCAGATATCCAGCACCCGGCCATCGGCCAGGTGGGCTTCGATGTTGTAGCCCAGACCCGGTTCATGATTGAGGGTGATGGTGCGGGTCTCGCCGGCTCGCAGCTGCAGCAGGGTGGTGTGTTGTTCGGTGTCCACATTGGCATAACCGATCTCCACCGTGGGGATGGTTTCGCTGGTGCGATTTTGCACATGCACGATGATGGCGCGCTCGGGCAGGGCCAGTTCCGGGGTGGTGGCCCAGAGGGTGATGCCGATACCCGCGACCAACGCCATGGGTATGAGTAGCCAGAGTGTCCAAGAGCCGGAATCGTTCATCAGCACAGACTAATTCATCAGCCCGCCCCTGTCATTGATCACCAGCAATGGGGCGCTTGTCCGCCCCCGCCCGAAGTTGGCCTCATCCCTGTTATGCTGGCACCATGCCTTGTCTGATCCTCACCCGTCCTCGCCAAAGGAAAGAACGGATGCCTCCTCTTGTCTCCCGCCGAGTCTGGTTGCCTTGCGTGTTTTCCCTGCTTGCCGTCCTGCTGGTTGCCTGCGGCGGCCCACCCGAACCAGAGTCCGAGCCCCGGGTGCGCCCGGTGATGGCGGTGGAACTAGAAAGCCCGACGGGACTGGCGGCACGCAGTTTCAGCGCCCGGGCCGAGGCGGCGGAACGGACCGGCCTGGCCTTCCGGGTGTCCGGCCAGGTGGTCTCGGTGCGGGCGGATCTGGGGGATTACGTGGCCGCCGGCACCGAGCTGGCACGACTGGATGACCGGGATTACCGGCTCAAGGTGCGTGAACTGGAAGGGCAGCTGGCGGCCGCCGAAGGCAAACTGACGGAGGCCCGGGCGAATTTCGAGCGGGGCCGCACCCTGGTGGCCGACGGCACCATCAGCCGTGCCGATTTCGACCGTCTTCAGGCCGGTTTTCAACAGGCCCGGGGGCAGCGGGATGCCCTGGCCGAAGGGCTGGCCACGGCCCGGGCGGCGCTGGAGGACACCGTGCTGCGGGCGCCCTTCAATGCCCATGTGGCGGTGCGTGCCGTCGAGCCTTTCGAGCAGGTAAGCCCCCAGCGGGTGGTCTTCGTGCTGGATGGACTGGACATGATCGAACTGCGGGTGGGCATGCCGGAGACCCTGGTGGTACACCGTGAGCGCCTGAAGGCGGTGGACGTGCATTTTGCCGCCCTGGGCCGCGACTATGCCGGTCATGTCCGGGCCATCGGGGTGGACGTGGACGAGGATACCCAGACCTATCCGGTGCGCATCGCCGTGCCGAATCCGGACCGGATGATCCTGCCGGGCATGACGGCCCGGGTGGACTTTCGCGCAGCGCTGCCGGAAGGGGTGGATGCCGATTATTTTCTGGTGCCGTTGACGGCGGTGACGGAACATCGGGGTGATCATCATGTCTGGCGTCTGGATGAGGCGGATGAACGGGTACACCGGGTCCCGGTGAGTCTGGGGCCTTTGGAGCGGGACGGCATTCGTGTCCGGGGAGATCTGCAGCCCGGTCAGCGGGTGGTGGTGGCCGGCGTGCAGCATCTGGAGGAAGGTCAGCGGGTGCGGTTGCTGACCGAGGATGATATCCGGGGGGCACGCCGATGAACGCCGCTGTCTGGGCCATCGCCAATGGCCGTTTCGTGGGTTTCGTGGTGGCGCTGCTGGTGCTGGTGGGCATCGTTGCCTATACCCAGCTGGGGCAACTGGAAGACCCTGAGTTCACGGTACGCACCGCGGTGGTCTACACCGAATATCCCGGTGCCCGGGCGGTGCGGGTGGAACAGGAGGTGACCGAGCGCATCGAACTCAAGATTCAGCAGATGGGTTCGCTGGAGCAGGTGGAGTCCTACAGTCGGGACGGGGTATCGGTGATCTTCGTGGACATCCAGGAGCGCCATGGCCCCGACCAGTTGCGCCAGATCTGGGATGAATTGCGCCACAAGGTCAACGAGGCGGCGCTGCGCTTGCCGGAGGGGGTCGTCGGTCCCTTTGTGGATGACGAGTATGGGGATGTGTTTGCCATGCTGCTGTCCCTCACCGGGGAAGGGTACGGGTACGACGATCTGGATCGCATCACCGATACCGTGCGCCGTGAGTTGTTGCGGGTGCCGGGGGTGGCCAAGGTGGAGATCTTCGGTGCCCAGGGGGAACGGGTGTTCGTGGAAACCTCCCGGGACAAGATCGCCGAGATGGGTCTGACCCCCCATCTGGTGGTGCAGGCCCTGAACCGTCAGAACGTGGTGGCCCCGGCCGGGTTCGTGGAACTGGGGCCCCGGCAGGTGCGGATCTTCGCCAGCGGGGTGTTCGAGTCCCTGGAGCAGATCCGGGATCTGGCCATCCGCAGCCCGGTCACCGGCAATCTGGTCTATCTGCGGGATTTTGCCGAGGTGCGCCGGGGGTTTGCCGATCCCCCCGAGGCCCTGCTGCGCCATGATGGCGCCCCGGCCCTGGCCATCGGCATCGTGCCCACCTCGGGGGTGAACGTGGTGGACCTGGGCCGTCTGGTGAACGAACGCCTGGACGAGATCACCCGCGGCCTGCCGGTGGGCATGGCCTTCGGTGTCATCGCCGACCAGCCCCGGGAGGTGCGCACGGCAATCAACGCATTCATGGTCAATCTGGTGATGGCGGTGGTGATCGTCATTGCCGTGTTGCTGATTTCTCTGGGGCTGCGCACCGGGCTGATCGTGGGTTCCGGGGTGCCGTTCACCATCCTGGCCACCTTCATCGCCATGTGGATCACCGGCATCGACCTGCATCGGGTGTCCCTGGGGGCGCTGGTGATCGTGCTGGGCATGATGGTGGACAACGCCATCGTGGTGGCGGAACTCACCTATGTGAAGATGCAACGGGGCCTGGATCGTCTGGAGGCGGCCCGGGAGGCGGTGGCCGAGACGGCCTGGCCGCTGCTCTCCGCCACCCTGATCGCGGTGCTGGCCTTCTCCCCCATCGCCCTGACCCATACCGCCACCGGGGAATTCACCCGTTCCCTGTTCTGGGTGGTGGGTTTTAGTCTGTTGCTGAGCTGGGTGCTGGCCATCACGGTGACTCCGGTGATGTGCCATCGCTGGATGAAGGTGAGCGCCAGCGGCGAAGGGCAGGACCCCTATGGGGGACGGCTGTACGGCGGGTTTCGCACCCTGCTCCGCGGGGTACTGGTCTGGCGGCGCACGGCGGTGGCCACCTTCGTGGGCCTTTTGATCGTGGCGGTGCTGGGTTTCATGCTGGTGCCGCAGATCTTCTTCCCGCCGGCGCAGCGGGCCCAGTTCATGGTGGATTACTGGTTGCCCGAGGGCAGCCGGATCACCCATACCGCCGCCGACATGGCGGCCATCGAAAGCTGGCTGGGTGCCCGGGAGGAAGTGGCGACGGTGACCGCTTTCATCGGCGAGGGTACCCCCCGTTTCTATCTGCCCATGCTGCCGGAAAGCCCCAATCCCGCATTTGGTCAGATCCTGGTCAATTTGCATGAGGTCGGGGATCTGGAGCCGATGATGGCCCGGACCCTGGATTTTGTGCGGGAGGGGTTTCCCGATGCACAACCCCGGGTGCGGCCCATGCAGTTGGGCGATCCGGTGCGCTATCCGGTGATGCTGCGTATCCTGGGGCCGGACCGGGAAGTGTTGCGGGCACTGGCAGAGGAGGCTTCAACCCGGCTGCGGGCCGATCCCCGGGTGGCCCATATCCACCCCAACTGGCGGGATAGAACCCCGCAAATCCAGGTTCAGGTGGACCAGGAACGGGCCAGGCGCGCCAATGTCACCAGCGCCGCCGTGGCCGAGGCCCTGGCCACCGCCTTTGCCGGCCAGGCCATCGGCGTCTACCTGGAAGACGACAAACGCATCCCCATCGTATGGCGTTTCCCCCTGGAGGAGCGTACCGATCCCACCCGGGTGGAGACCATGGTGATCTGGCCGGAGCAGGGAAACCGCCCGGTGCCGTTGTTGCAGGTGGCGGATGTTTCCCTGGTCTGGGACGATGCGGTGATCTGGCGTCTGGACCGGGAGCGGGCACTGACCCTGCAGATGGATCTGGTGCCCGGCGTCACCGCCCATGAGGTGGTGCGGGATCTGGCCCGCGTGGTGGCGGATCTGCCGTTGCCGGTGGGATATCGCCTGGACTGGGACGGGGAGGCGGCCAAGTCCGCCGAGGCCCAGCGGGGGGTTCTGCAGCCGGTGCCGGTGGTGCTGGGTCTGATGGCGCTGGTGCTCATGGCTCAGTTCAACAGCTATCGCCGTTCCCTGATCATCCTGCTGACCGTGCCCCTGGGGGTGGTGGGGGTCAGCGCCGGCCTGTTGTTGCTGCAGCAGCCCTTTGGTTTCATGGCCCTGCTGGGGGTGATGAGCCTGTCGGGCATGATCATCAAGAATGCCATCGTGATGGTGGAGCAGATCGACCTGGAGATGGAGCGGGCAGCGGATACCCGTCAAGCCCTGGTGGAGGCGGCGGTGAGCCGCGTCCGGCCGGTGATGCTGGCGGCCCTGACCACGGTGCTGGGCATGATCCCCCTGGCCCTGTCCGGTCCGTTCTGGGCGCCCATGGCCATCGCCATCATGTTTGGCCTGGCCCTGGCCGCCCTGCTGACCCTGCTGGCGGTACCCCTGTTCTATGCCATCCTGTTTGGTCGCTGACGCGGGCGGCCCGGCCTGGTGAGGTCAGAGCCGCTTGCTCACCACCTTGATGCCGTCATCCTCGGTGCTGTTGCGGGAGGTGAAGCCCAGCCGGTGCATGAGGGCGATCATGTTGGTGTTCTGGGTCAGTACCTCGCCCTCCATGGTGCGCAGGCCCCGGGAGCGGGCCACGTCCATGAGTTCGTTCATCAGGTGAGAACCAATGCCCCGGCCCTGCCATTCGTCCGCCACCACCAGGCCGAATTCGCAGCTCTGCTGGTCCGGGTTGGCGGTGTAGCGGGCCACGGCAATCTGCAGTTCCGAGCCGTCCGGCTGTTCACGCACCGCGATCAGGGCCATCTCCCGGTCGTAGTCGATCTGGGTGAAGCGCACCAGCATGTGGGGGGTCAGCTCATGCACCGCCTGCATGAAACGGAAGTAGCGCGCCTCCGGTGAGAGGTTGCGCACGAACTCCTGCTCGATCCTGGCGTCTTCTGGCCGGATGGGACGAATGGTCAGATTGATGCCGTCCGGCAGTTGCCAGTTGTTCACCAGATGGGCGGGGTAGGGGTGGATGGCCATGTGGGCGTAGCGGTCCGGCATCGACGGCGGATAGTCCACGGAGATGCGGGCATCCACCGCCGCCAGTCCCCGTTCGTCGGCGATCAGGGGGTTGATGTCCATGTCCTGAATCTCTGGCAGTTCACAGACCATCTCCGACACCCGCAGCAGCACCTGCTCCAGGGCCTCGTCGTCCACCGCCGGCATGTTGCGGAATTCCTTGAGCAGTCTGGCCACCTTGGTGCGGGCGATCATGCCCTCGATGATGACCTCGTTGAGGGGCGGCAGGGCCACGGCCCGGTCCTTGATGACCTCCACGGACGTGCCGCCGGCACCGAAGCTGATCACCGGGCCGAACACCGGGTCCCGCAATACGCCCACCATCAGTTCCCGGCCATAGGTGCTCTTGTGCATCCGCTCGATGGTGACCCCATTGATACGGGCATCGGGGCGCAGGCGCCGGGCATCATCGATCATGGTTTGAAAGGCACTGCGCACGGAATCTGCACTGGCGATGTTGAGTCGCACCCCCTGCACATCGGATTTGTGGGTGATATCGGGGGAGTCGATCTTCATGGCTACCGGATACCCCACGGTGCCGGCGGCCACCAGGACTTCACTGGGGGTGTTGGCCCGCATGGTCTGGGTGACTGGAATGCGAAAGGCGGACAAAATGGCCTTGGATTCCATGGTGCTCAACACCTTTCGACCTTCCGACAGGGCGCTTTCGATGATGAGCCGGGCGCCCTGCACATCGGTACGGGTGCGGTCGGACAGAGGGCTGGGCACCTGAAGCAGCAGGCGCTGGTTGCGCTTGTGGGCCGCCAGATAGGCAAAGGCTTCCACCGACGCTTCCGGGGTGGTGAAGTGGGGCAGGCGTTCCTTGGTGAAATGTTCCCGGGCGGCCCGAACCTGATTGTCGCCCATCCAGCAGGCCAGTACCGGTTTTTGAGCCTTGCGGGTCAACGGTGTGATGGCCTGGGCCACCCCCAGGGGATCGGTCATGGCCTGAGGGGTGAGCATGACGATGGTGCCGTCCACGCCATCGTCATCCAGACAGGCCTTAAGGCCGGACTCGAAGCGTTCGGCGTCGGCGTCCCCCAGCAGGTCCACCGGGTTGCCGTGGGACCATTGGGCTGGCAGGGCCTTGTTCAGGCTTTCCATGGTGGCGGCACTGAGTTGAGCCATGGTGATGTCCAGTTCCACCGCCCGGTCCGTGGCCATGACCCCCGGGCCGCCCGCGTTGGTGACGATGGCCAGCCGGTTGCCTTCGATCCGGTAACCACTGGAAAGGATGCGGGCCGCGGAGAACAGCTGCTGGATGGTCATGGCCCGTACTGCACCGGCCCGCTCCAGAGCGGCAGCAAACACATCATCGGCACCCACCAGGGCGCCGGTATGGGACATGGCGGCCCGGGAGCCTTCCGCATGGCGGCCAGATTTGACGACAATCACCGGCTTCATGCGGGCCGCCGCCCGCAGGCCGCTCATGAAGCGTCGGGCGTTGCGGACCCCCTCCACGTAGACCAGGATGCTGCGGGTCTCCCGGTCCAGGGCCAGGTAGTCCAGCACGTCGCCGAAATCCACGTCCGAGGCATCCCCCATGGAGACCACGGCGGAAAAGCCGATTTCCTGGCTTTCCGCCCAGTCCAGGATGCCGGTACAGATGGCGCCGGACTGGGACACCAGGGCCAGGTTGCCGGGCAGGGCCCGGTTCTTGCTGAAGGTGGCGTTCATGCCCCGGCTGGGTCGAATGATGCCCAGGCAGTTGGGGCCGATGAGGCGCAGGTCGTACTCCTTGGCAATCTCCATCACTTCCTGTTCCAAGCGCTTGCCCACCCGGCCACTTTCGGCAAAGCCGGCGGACAGGACCACAGCCCCGCGAACGCCGTGTTCTCCACAATGACGCAGGATGCCGGGCACTGTGCGGGCCGGGGTGGCCACCACCACCATGTCCACCGGACGGCCAATGGCTTCCACATCCGGGTAAGCCTTGCGGCCCTGGACAGTCTCATGCCTGGGATTGACCGGATAGAGTTCACCCTTGAAGCCAGCGTCGATAAGGTTGCCAAAGACCAAAGTGCCAAGGGCGTTGGGCCGTTCGCTGGCGCCGATGACGGCCACGCTGCGGGGGTTGAAGATGCGGCTGAGAAAGTGTGGTCCCATGATGCGACGGTCAATACCTCTGAGTGAATGTTCTTCCGAGTATAGTACGGCAGATGCTGCAGTGCGGAACAAGCGTTTATTCAGCAGGGCTTTTATTCCCTTCCTCGCTTTCATCCCCTTCCTCCGGGCCTCTTTTTGCTGCACTGCTTCGGGGTAACATGGTCATGACTACAAAGGAGCCGATGACCATGACCATCGCATTCATTACCCATTACGACTGCACCCTGCACCGGGTGGCCACCCATCATCCCGAAGTGCCGGAGCGGCTGGCGGCCATCGACGACCGTATGCTGGCCTCGGGGTTGAGCATGTTGCTGCGCCATTACGATGCTCCCCTGGTCACCCGTGATCAGCTGCTGCGGGTTCATGCCGAGGATTATATCGACTGGGTGGAAGCTTCGGCACCGGGTGCCGACGGGATGGTCTGTCTGGATGACGGGGATACGGTGATGACCGAGCATACCCTGCAGGCGGCCCGACGGGCGGCGGGGGCGGTGGTGCTGGCGGTGGACCTGGTCATGGGCGGCGAGGCCAAATCGGCCTTCTGCAGTGTGCGCCCCCCAGGCCACCATGCAGAGCGGGCCAGGGCCATGGGGTTTTGCATTTTCAATAATATTGCAGTGGGGGCTGCCCATGCTCTGGAACGGCATGGGCTGGAGCGGGTGGCCGTGGTGGATTTCGATGTGCATCACGGCAACGGCACGGAGGAGATCTTCCGTAACGAGCCGCGGGTGATCTTCTGTTCCACGTTTCAGCATCCCTTCTATCCCTTTACCGGCACGGAGGTAGATACCGACCATATCGTCGGCGTGCCGCTGGCCAGAGGGACCACCGGGACGGAATTCCGCGAAGCGGTGGCGGAACACTGGCTGCCGGCCCTGGAGGCCTTCCGGCCTCAGCTGATGATGATTTCCGCCGGTTTTGATGCCCATCGGGAGGAGGATATGGCGGATTTCATGCTGATCGAGGACGACTATGCCTGGGTGACCCGCAAGCTGAGGGAGATCGCCCTGCGCCATGGGGAAGGGCGGGTGGTGTCCTGCCTGGAGGGGGGCTATGCCCTGTCGTCCCTGGGGCGGTCGGCCTGTGTGCACGTGGATGCCCTGATCGGGCCGTGACGGTGCGCCAGCCCTGGCCCTTCTCCCCCGACCGGGGGAGAAGGGCGGCGTGTCAGGCTATGACTTCCACTTGATGTTGCAGCCCAGGCTGGGTGTCTGGTCCTGGGGCGCCGGCTGCCCCGCCAGCAGGGCGTCGGCGGCGGCCCGCAGGTCAGCGCCGGTGACCGGGATGTCGCTGCCGGGCCGGGAAGCATCGAACTGCCCCCGGTAGAACAGCCGCCGATCCCCGTCGAACAGATAGAAGTCCGGCGTGCAGGCAGCGTCATAGGCCCTGGCCACTTCCTGGGTCTCGTCGAACAGGTAGGGGAAGGTGTAGCCGAAACGACGGGCCTCGTCCTTCATCTTTTCCGGGCTGTCTTCCGGGTAATTGTCCACATCATTGGCATTGATGGCGATGACCGCCAGCCCCTTTTCCGTATAGGCGCGGCCAAAACGGGCGAACTCGTGCCGGATCAGCTGCACGAAGGGGCAGTGATTGCAGATGAAGGCGATGACATAGCCCTTCGCATCGGGAAAGTCATCCAGGGACACCCGCTTGCCGGTGCTCGGGTCGGGCAGGCTGAATGCCGGGGCCTGGGTGCCCAGTTCCAGCATGTTTGATTCGGTTCTTGCCATGGTGGCTTTGTCCTCGTGATGGGGTCATGGGCAGGGGATGGTGTGGCGCTGATGCACCGATTCGATCTCCTCCAGGACGGCTTGGCTCAATGTGATCTCCAGGCTGGCGATGTTCTCTTCCAGTTGTTCCAGCCGGGTGGCGCCGATGATGTTGCTGGTCAAAAAGCTGCGGCTGTTAACGAAGGCCAGGGCCATTTGGGCCGGTGACAGTCCGTGGCGCCGGGCGATTTCCACATAGGCGCGGGTGGCGGCCACGCCGGTGTCCCCGGAGTAGCGGGAGAAGCGGGAGAACAGGGTCAGGCGGCCATCGGCGGGGGGGGATTCCAGGTATTTGCCGCTCAGGGCACCGAAGGCCATGGGGGAATAGGCCAGCAGACCCACCTGTTCCCGGTGGGCCATTTCCGCCAGCCCCACTTCAAAACTGCGGTTGAGCAGGTTGTAGGGGTTCTGGATGGACACGATGCGAGGCAGATTCTGGCCCTCGGCCACGCGCAGATATGCCATCAGGCCCCAGGGGGTCTCGTTGGAGATGCCGATGGTGCGTACCTTGCCGGCCTTGACCATGTCCCCCAGTACCGCCAGGGTTTCGACGATGGGGGTGTCATCGGCTTCCGGCTGATGCTCGTAGCCCAGCTTGCCGAAGTAGTTGGTGCTGCGCATGGGCCAGTGGATCTGGTACAGGTCCACGTAATCGGTCTGCAGGCGCTGGAGGCTGTCGTGCAGGGCCTGCTCCAGGTGAGCGCGGTCGAGTCTGGGGCCGCCGCGGATATGCTCCAGTCCGGGACCGGCGGCCTTGGTGGCGATCACCAGATCGTCCCGGCGCCCTCGCCGGGCCAGCCAGTTGCCCAGATAGGTTTCGGTGCGCCCCTGGGTCTCGGCCCTGGGGGGTACCGGGTAGAGTTCGGCGGTGTCGATGAAGTTGATGCCGTGATCCACGGCCATGTCCAGTTGGCTGTAGGCCTCGGCTTCGGTGTTCTGTTCGCCCCAGGTCATGGTGCCCAGGCAGAGCAGGCTGACCTGGATGTCCGAGGTGCCCAGCGTTCTGTATTGCATGATGTCCTCCCGTCCGGCATGGTGATTCAGCAAAAACCCGCGTGAACCCTCGCCCACTCGGGCGGGGAGGTCAGCGGGGGCCGCGCAAGCGGCCCTATTTTTGTGTCTTCTGCCCCTGAACATAGGCTTTCAACGTTGTGACGCTGTGCCGCCCTCGTCGGTAGACTGCATCCGCACTCACTTGAAATCCCCCGTTATAGCTATTAATCTATGGCTATTGTAGCAGCGAGCACTGACATGCTGAAGGCCACAAAGATTACGCATCTACCCCACGACCGAACAGGCGGCATTTCTGAACTGCCAGTTCGGCGCGGTGCGCTTTGTCTATAACACCGGCCTTCGCATCATATCCCATCGCTACCAACACCACGGCCAGTCGTTGAGCGCCAAACACGACATCAAGAAACTG